>NZ_LAJC01000029.1 GCF_000981225.1 Allosalinactinospora lopnorensis | reverse complement strand
CGTCGTTATTAATAAACGTTACCAGGATGTCGATCAAGCCACCAAACCGCTGGTTTTCGACCTGACCCGCCTAGAAATCCTCGGTGTTTCCCACCTTACCTTGCCTGTGCCGGGCTCTAACCACCAGGCCGGCCTCTGATTCCTGCCCGGCCTGGTGACAGACCACCACACCGACAACGATCAAAGACCACAAAGGCAAGGAAACACGGATGCCACAGCATCCGCAGACCGAAGCCGACCGCCCGTCCAGAAGGATGTTCGGGTCTCGGCCTCCGGTTCTTCCGAGTTTACAGGTTCGAAGCCACTGCCTCGACCGGTTTTCCCGGAAGGACTGCCACCGTGCCCGGCCTCACCGAGCCGTCATTCCGGCAGCCCGCTCGATGTTACCTGCGGGCTCTTCGCCATGTGAACTCATTCGGTTCTGCCCGAGGACGAGCCGGATGCCCCGACCTACCGGACCAGCTCGCGCAGAAGCTCGGCCAGCTGGCGGAAGGCCTTGCCCCGGTGGCTGATCGCGTTCTTCTCCTCCGCGCTCATCTCGGCCGTGGTGCGGGTCTCGCCCTCGGCAACAAAGATCGGGTCGTAGCCGAAACCGTTGGCGCCGCGCGGCTTGTCCGTGAGACCGCCGCGCATCACCCCTTCGACGACTTCCTCCGCCCCGCTCGGCAGCACGACAGCCGCGGCGCACACGAACTCGGCGCCTCGGTACTCCTCCGGAGTATCGGCGAGCTGGTCCAGGAGAAGAGCCAGATTGGCCGCGTCCATGTCTCCCGACTGCTCTCCGAAGCGACCGGACCAACGGGCCGACAGCACACCGGGCATCCCGTTCAGTGCGTCCACGCGCAGCCCGGAGTCGTCCGCGATTGCGGGTCGCCCCGTATGCCGGGTGACAGCTCGGGCCTTGAGTAGAGCGTTGCCCGAGAACGTCGGTTCGGTTTCGGCGACCTCGGGCGCATCAGGGTAGCCGTCGAGTCCGACGACCTCGGCATCCACCCCGGCTCCGGTGAGGACAGCCTGGATCTCCGGTACCTTCTTGGCGTTGCGTGTTGCCAGGACGATGGTGACACGGGCGTCCATCAGGCCAGGGCCTTCTTCTGGATCTCGGTGAGTTCGCCGCAGCCGGTGACAGCGAGGTCCAACAGGCCGTCAAGGGTCGAGCGGTCGAAAGGCTCGCCCTCCGCGGTCCCCTGCACCTCGATGAAGCGGCCGTCACCGGTGACGACGACGTTCATGTCCGTTTGGGCCACCGCGTCCTCGAGGTAGTTGAGGTCGAGGCGCGACTGCCCCTGGATGACGCCGACGCTGACGGCCGACACTGAGCCGCCAACGGGTTGCTCTTCAGGTTGCGCCGCTTGCGCAGGTACTTCATGCCATCGGCCAGCGCCACATAAGCGCCGGTGATCGCGGCGGTGCGGGTACCACCATCGGCCTGCAGCACGTCGCAGTCGAGTGTGATGGTGTGCTCCCCCATCGCCTTGAAGTCGATGACAGCGCGCAGGGAGCGGCCGATGAGGCGAGAGATCTCGTGGGTACGCCCACCGATCTTGCCTTTCACCGACTCCCGCGCCCCTCGGGTGTCGGTCGAACGGGGAAGCATCGCGTACTCCGCAGTCACCCATCCCTCGCCGGTGCCCCTGCGCCAGCGCGGCACACCGTCCTCGACGCTTGCGGCGCACAGCACGCGGGTGTCGCCGAACTCGACGAGGGCGGAACCCTCGGCGTGGCGGAGCCAGTTGCGGGTGATGGTTACGGGCCGGAGTTGATTCGGAGCGCGTCCGTCGGGTCGAGCCATGAAATGAGCCTATCGGTGACGGCGGGCGCCGGGTGCTGATCGTCCCGGGGTGGAACGCGATGACGAGGCTCCACCTGCCGCAGAGGAGCCGGCCACCGCGGCGCTCTGGTCACGGACGCGGCCCCTTGAGGGAAGCGGGGCTTCACGCCCGGTCCCGCCAGTCGGCCGCCCCGCTGATCTCATACACCTTCCCCGGCCGGGCCAGGTCGATCGCACCATCGAACGTGCCCTGCGCTTCGTCGAGGGTGCATTCGTTGTCGTTCCACGGGACCAGGTGTGTCAGGACGAGTTTCTCGGCGCCGGCACGCTGGGCGTGCTCCCCGGCCTCGCTGCCGGTGAGGTGCATGTCCTTCGGATGTTCCCGGTGGTCGTGGAAGGAGGCCTCGCACAGGAACAGGTCGGCGTCCCGGGCCAACTCGACGAGTTCGTCGCAGGTACCGGTGTCCCCGGAGTAGGTAAGCACACTCCCCTGGTGCTCCAGCCGGATCCCGAAGGCCTCGACCGGGTGATTCACGCGGCCGACGCGCACGACGAATGGGCCGATTCGCAGGTTCCCGGGCGCGAGCTCGCGGAACTCGAAGGTCTCGGCCATCCCCGGATTCGGGTCGAGCCCGTACGCTTCGGCCATGCGCCCGGCCACGCCGGGAGGCCCGTACACGGGGATGCGCGGTTTCGGCCCGCCGTGCGGGAAGGTGCGGGCCACCCAGTAGGAACAGAGGTCGAAACAGTGGTCAGCGTGCAAGTGGCTGAGATAGACCGCGTCGACGCGGTAGATGTCGGTGTATCGCTGCAGAGCTCCCAGGGCCCCGTTGCCCATGTCGAGAACGAGGCGGAAATCGTCGGCCTCGACGAGGTAGCAGGAGGCGGGGCTAGTGGGACCGGGGAAGCTCCCGGATGAGCCGATGATGGTGAGTCGCACGTCGCATTAGCCTTTTCAATGAGATGCCTCCGCGGAGACGCGCTCGGTAAACCGGATGTGTCGCGGGGTGCGTGTCTCCGTGTTCTCCGTGTTACGGGTCTACCCCAATGACCGCTTCGGTTGTGCCGAATGTGGGGCGCGTCTCACGCGTCATCGATCACACCCCCACCCCTCACCGCGGTACTTCACCTCTTTTCCGCAGGCGGTAAGGGCTAATCGGGGGCTCTGCGACCGATCCGGGCAAGCTGGCGCGACTGCGCGACGAGTCTGCCCTTCACGTCCCAGAGATCAACTGTCTCATCGAACCAGCCATCGTTCACCGAACCGGCGCAGGAGCGGAAGGCGAGGGGACCGGCTTCGGGGACGGCCCGCATGTGCCAGGTGAGTTCGACCGTAGGGGCCCACCGCCAGGAGTCGAGCACGGAGACTACCGGCGGCAGGGCGTCGACGGCCAGGGGAAGGAACCGGCTCGGCTCGGCGGCGGGTCCGCCGTCGTGCTCGCTGAGCCGGATGTGCCCGCAGAGTTCGGGGACCGGGTCCGGGGCGAGGCGGTCGAGGCGCCGCAGGGACTCGGGAGTGAAGAACTGGTCCACGCGCTCGGGGAAGCCGGAGGTGATGGCCGCGCCCTCGCGCGGGTCGAACCGCCGGCAGTGCTCGATGGGCGGGAATTCCGGCTGCGGGGCCTCGTACTCGGGCGCCGCGGCCGGGTCGAGGGTCGCGGCGGCAAGGATCCCGATGACGACCGGGGTACCGTTCTGGCTCGCCGTGACCTGGAATGTGGTGACGGTGCGCCCGCTCTTGAGCGCGGTCACCGCGAAATCGGCCGGGCCCGCGGCGGCCGGCCGAAGGAAGTGGTACGCGGAGGAGACCGGGTGCGGATGCGCGGATTCCGCCAGCACCGCGCGTTGCATGACCGCCATGAGGTACCCCCCGTTCATCGCGCTTCCGATGAGGAAACCGGGGTCGAGTTCGGCGGTGTAGCGCCCGTCCGCCGCCGCGGTGACTGTGGTCGCGGAGTCGAATCGCGTCATGGCCCCATTGAACCGAACGGCGGGACCGGCCGACCGGGCGGGTGCCCCGCGCCGCCCCGCGGAGCAGGGACAGAGCGGGGCAGCGGACCACGGTCACGCCCAGAGTTGGCCGTCGAGACGCTCCTCCGCCTCCTCCAGGGTCCCCTCGTAGGCGCCGGTGGACAGGTACTTCCAGCCGGCATCGGCGATGATGAAGGCGATATCGGCCCGTTCGCCCGCCTTCTCCGCTTTCTTCGCGACCCCCAGGGCCGCGTGGAGCGCACCCCCGGTGGAGATCCCGGCGAAGATGCCCTCGCGGGTGAGCAGCGCGCGGGTACGTTTCAGCGCGGCGTCGGACGGTACGGAGAACCGCGTGGTCAGCACGCTCTCGTCGTAGAGCTCCGGGACGAACCCCTCGTCGAGGTTGCGCAGGCCGTAGACGAGTTCGCCGTAGCGCGGCTCGGCGGCCACGATCCGCACGTCGGGGCGGTGCTCGCGCAGGTAGCGGCCGACCCCCATGAGTGTCCCGGTGGTGCCCAGACCGGCCACGAAATGCGTGATGCCGGGCAGGTCAGCCAGGAGCTCCGGGCCGGTGGTCTCGTAGTGGGCTCGGGCGTTGGCGGGATTGCCGTACTGGTAGAGCATGACCCAGTCGGGGTGCTCCTCGGCCATCTGCTTCGCCACCCGCACGGCCTCGTTGGATCCGCCTTCGGCCGCGGAGAAGTGGATCTCGGCGCCCCACATCTCCAGTAGCTGCTTGCGTTCGGCCGAGGTGTTCTCGGGCATCACGCAGACCATCCGGTAGCCACGCAGCTTGGCGACCATCGCGAGCGAGATACCGGTGTTGCCGGAGGTGGGTTCGAGGATGGTGCAGCCGGGACTGAGCTCCCCCTCCTTCTCCGCCTGCTCGATCATGTAGAACGCGACGCGGTCCTTGACCGAGCCGGTCGGGTTGCGGTCCTCCAACTTGGCCCACAGCCGGATGTCCGGTGAGGGCGACAGGTTCGGCAGCCCCACCAACGGGGTGTTGCCGAGGGAGTCCAGGAGCGAGTCGTAGCGCATGGCGGTCAGCGCATACCGCCGGCGACGGCCGGCAGGACGGTCACGGTGTCGCCGTCGGAGACGGTCGTGTCGATACCGCCGAGGAAGCGCACGTCCTCGTCGTTCAGGTACACGTTGATGAACCGGCGCAGCTTGCCGTTGTCGACGATGCGCTCGGCGAGCCCCGGGTGGCGCTTGTCGAGGTCAGTGATGAGCTCACCAAGGGTGCTGCCGTCGCCCTCGACGGCCTTGGCGCCGTCGGTCAGGTTGCGCAGGATCGTGGGAATGCGGACCTCGATGGCCATGAACGTTTCTCCGTGACGTCTGTGAGGGGCGTGGACTCGTGATCTGTTCTCGCGGGAGCGTGGCTGCACGGCCCGCCGCGTAGGTTTTCAACATGTGCCGCCCGCTGCTGATTCCCCCCGGTCGGGTGCAGTGTCGGGTCTCGGTTGTCAGGCTGGGTCGACGATCTCCACGGGTTCCTCCGTCACCTCGTCGTCGAGGATCCGGTAGGACCGGAACTCCTCTTCCTCCGGGTCACGCGTGGAGACGAGCACGTAGTGCGCCCCCGGTTCGGAGGCGTAGGAGATGTCGGTGCGCGAAGGGTAGGCTTCGGTCGCGGTGTGCGAGTGGTATATGACCACGGGCTCTTCGTCGCAATCGTCCATCTCGCGCCAGACCTTGAGCTGTTCGACGGAGTCGAACCGGTAGAAGGTCGGTGAGCGTTCGGCGTTGACCATCTCGATGAACCGCTCAGGCCGGTCGGAGCCTTCGGGGCCGGCGACGACGCCGCATGCTTCGTCGGGATGGTCTCGGCGGGCATGGGCGACGATCTTGTCGTAGATCGAGCGGTCAATCCTCAGCATGACTCTCAGCGTATCGGAGAAAATATCCCTACCCACTCACTGGGTATGGCTTCTTTCACGCGGAACCCACCGCGCGCCGGGTCAGGGTCCACCGGCTCCGTACAGCGCCTGGACCAGGCTCTCCTGCAGGCCGCCGAGCCAGTCGTAGAGATGCAGGGCGGCGGAATCGGCCTCGTTGCCCCACTCCTCGCCCTGCAGGTAGGAGTTGTAGCTCTCCTCGGTGACACCGAGCCGTGTCCCCAGGGCCAGCCGGATGTCGTTGAGCGACTTCATCCACGTGTGAGCGTCCTCGGGCCCGAGGATCAGTTGGCCGCCCGACTCCGGCAGCCTCCCAGCAGTGTCTCGGCGTTCTCACGCTTGTTCCGCCGCAGACCGTCCTCGGTGTAGCGGCGGAAGTCGCCCGCCGCCTCGTCGTCATCGTTGTAGGCGTCGGGGAACAGCCGGGCGAGCACCGGATCGTCCGACTTCTCGCTGCTGCCTCCGATGCCGACGAGTTCGGAGAACTCGTCCTTGGGCTCGGGCGGCTCGACGAGCTCCAGCACCAGGGCGGTCATGGAGCGCAGCACCGCGACCTCGTCCGCGTCGAGGACGATGGTGACACCGCCGCCGTGTGCGGGTCGGAATCCGATGGTCATCTGCTGCCCTGCCTACTGTTGTCCGGACCGTCCCGAAGGCATCCCCTGTGCCCCCCGTGTCCGCGGTCGCTACTTGTCCTGCTGCAGGGTCGCCCACAGACCGTATTCGTGCAGCAGGGCGACGTCGCGTTCCATCTCCTCGCGGCTGCCGTTGGAGACCACCGCGCGCCCTTTGTAATGCACGTCGAGCATGAGCTTGTGCGCCTTGCGCTTGGGATAGCCGAAGACGGCCTGGAAGACATAGGTCACGTACGACATCAGGTTGATGGGGTCGTTCCAGACGATCGTCACCCACGGGAGTTCCGGCCGCACATCCTCCTCGATGTCCGGCCGCTCCAGCTCGGCCGGCGCCGTCGACATGGCTCCCTCACCTTCTTCGTCCGATTCGCGGAGCACTGCCTCGGGGACCGCACGGGCACGCTGTCGCGCCATTGTGCCATTGCCCGCTCCCCTGTGCGCCGTCGTACCGACTCGACGATTTTAATACCGAGAGGCACAAACTAGGCTGGTCAGTATGACCGACGACTGGAGCACCGCGCTGCTCACCGACAGGTACGAGCTGACGATGCTACAGGGAGCACTCCACAGTGGCGCAGCACACCGGCGGACCGTGTTCGAGATGTTCGCGCGCCGGCTCCCCGATGACCGCCGCTACGGTGTGGTCGCCGGCACTGGACGTTTCCTGAACGCTCTGGAGAACTTCCGATTCAGCACCAAGACCCTCGATTACCTCGCTGATTCCGCGATCGTGGACGACCTTACCCTGCAATGGCTCGCCGACTACCGCTTTTCCGGAGATATCTGGGGCTACGGCGAGGGCGACTGCTATTTCCCCGGCTCCCCCATCCTCGTCGTCGAGGGGACCTTCGCCGAATCCGTGCTCCTCGAAACCATCGCCTTGTCGATCTACAACCACGACTGCGCGATCGCGTCGGCCGCCTCCCGCATGGCGGTCGCCGCCGGCGAACGCCCGCTGATAGAGATGGGCTCGCGCCGCACCCACGAGATGGCCGGCGTCGCCGCGGCCCGTGCCGCCTACATCTGCGGATTCAGCAGTTCCTCGAACCTTGAGGCGGGGCGACGCTACAGCGTGCCCACAGCGGGCACCTCCGCGCACGCGTTCACCCTGCTGCACGACAGTGAACGGCAGGCCTTCGGCGCGCAACTGGAAGCGCTGGGCCTGGGAACCGCCCTCCTGGTGGACACGTTCGACGTCGACCGTGCTGTGCACACGGCGCTCGAACTGGCCGGACCGGAGCTGGGCGGGGTACGGCTCGACTCCGGTGACCTCTCGATGACGGCGTCGCGGGTGCGCAAGCTCCTCGACGAGCACGAGGCCTTCGACACCCGCATCGTCCTCACCGGCGACCTCGACGAGTACGCCATCCAGGCGCTGGCCATCGCCCCGGTAGACGGCTACGGAGTGGGGACCGCGCTGGTCACCGGGTCCGGGTCGCCAACGGCGTCCCTTGTCTACAAGCTCGTCGCCCGTGCCCGCGGCACCGATCCCGGTATGCCGCTGGAACCCGTGGCCAAGCGGTCGGTCGGCAAACCCAGCAAGGGCGGCCGAAAATGGGGGCTGCGGCGGCTCGACGACGAGGGAAAGGCGGTCTCCGAACTGGTCTACGACCACGAGCCGGATCCGGAGCCGCGGGTGCGCCCGCTGCTGCGGCGCCTGGTGGCCAACGGCGAGATCGTGGGCCGCGAACCCCTGGAGGACGCCCGCGAGCGGCACACCCGGTCAGTGCGGGAACTGCCGGCCACCGCACAGCAGATGTCGCGCGGCGATCCCGCGATCCCCACGTACTTCGAGCAACGCGTGCGCGCATGACGCGCGGAAGGGGAGATCGAGAATGAAGGCACTGATCGTCATCGACGTGCAGAACGACTTCTGCGAGGGCGGGAACCTGGCCGTCGCCGGTGGGGCCGGGGTCGCCTCGGCGATCTCGCGCTTCATCGCCGAACACCGGGAGGACTACGCCTACGTGGTCGCCACCCGCGACTACCACATCGACCCTGGGGCGCACTTCTCCGACCAGCCGGACTTCGTCACCTCCTGGCCCCGGCACTGTGTTCCGGGGACCCGCGGCGTCGAATTCCACCCGGAGTTCGACACCTCGTCGGTGGATGAGGTCTTCAGCGCAGGCCAGTACAGCGACGGCTACAGCGGTTTCGAGGGCACAACGGCGGACGGTTCCCTGCTGGAAGACTGGCTGCGCCGGCACGAGGTCACCGAGTTGGACATAGTGGGCATCGCCACCGACCACTGCGTCCGCGCCACCGCGGTGGACGCCGCAAAGGCCGGTTTCACCGCGCGTGTTCTGCTCGGCCTGACCGCCGGTGTCTCCCCGGCGACCGTCGATCCCGCCCTGGAGCAGATGCGCCGGGCCGGGGTGGCGCTGCAGGGCGCGCCGGTCGTGGCCTGACCGGACTCCCGGCGGTACGGGACCCCGGTTCCGGCGCGCGGAGGGGCTACCAGTGCGCGGGGCGGGCGAGCGCCGGGGGCAGCTTGGCCGCGGCGTCTCCCTTGGCCGCGTTGACCTGGGGCTGGGTGAGGAAGATGCTTCCGGTCAGGTCGGCGCCTCTCAGGTCGGTGTCTCGGAAGTCCGCCCCGATCAGGTCCGCTTCCCGCAGGTCGGCGCCTCTGAGCCTGGCTCCGATGAGGTCGGCTCCCCTGTGGTCCCTCGTGCGGCCCGGGACGCCCGCCCGAACCAGTTCGCTGGTGCGCAGCAGCAGCGGGTTGACGTCGCGACGGAGTGCCGCCACGTCCACCTCCGCGAGTGCTTCGGCGCTGCCGCGGGTGATGCCGGTCGACCTCCTCCAGCGCACCGCGGAGATCCCCGTGGACGGGGCGGGCCCTGGGCAGCGCGACACAGCACAGTCCGAAGCAGCTCGCGCAGTCGGCTCGCAGGCTGAGGCGGCCGTCATCGGCGGAAGGCGCGTCGCACTTCTGGGGCAAGGTACGTGGTCTCCTACTGCAGGGTGAGCACCGCTTCCCGCCGTGCTCCGGACATGGCCGTTCTTCCCCGGCCGGACACCGCCGGGCGAGCTGGGTGCGCCATCGCGGCGGGACCGCCCCGGCGGCCCTCCGGATCAGTCGATACCGATGGCGGCGCGGACCTTGGCCAGCGTGGCCCTGCTGCGCTCGCGGGCACGCGCGGCGCCGGCTTCCAGGATGTCGTCGAGTTCGCTGCCGGAGTCCATGAGCTCCTCGTAGCGCTCCCGCATGTGGGCGAACGTGGTGTTGAGCACCTCGAACAGCTCGTTCTTCAGCTCGCCCCAGCCCATGCCGCCGGCCTCCAGGCGCTTGCGCGCCGATGCCGCCTGCTCCTCGCTCGCGAACTGGCGCAGGATCTGGAACACAGCGGAGTTGTCGGGGTCCTTGGGGTCCTCCACCGGCGTGGAGTCGGTGGGGATACGCCGGACCAGCTTCTTCAGTTTGTTCTCCGGCAGGAACATCGGGATGTGGTTGTCGTAGGACTTGCTCATCTTCCGGCCGTCGATCCCGGGCAGGATGCTCGCCTCGCCCTCCGGGTAGACGCCCTGCGGGACGGGGAAGCTGTAGTGCTCGCCGTACAGGTGGTTGAACGATCCCGCGATATCGGCCGCGTACTCGATGTGCTGCTGCTGGTCGCGCCCGACCGGTACGTAGTCGGTCTCCATGACCAGGATGTCGGCCGCCATGAGGATAGGGTAGTTGAACAGCCCCATGTTCACCCCGGCGTCGAGATCGGTGAGTCCCGCCGCTTCGTTTCGGTCGCGCGCGGCCTTGTAGGCGTGGGCGCGGTTCATCAGCCTTTGGCGGTGACGCTGGAAAGGACGAGGCTCAGCTCGAACACCTCGGGAATGCTCGACTGCCGGTAGAGGATGGTGCGTTCGGGGTCGAGCCCGCAGGCGAGCCAGGCAGCGGCGACCGACCGGATATCGTGCCGGAGCTTCTCGGGGTCCTTGACCGTGTTGAGCGAGTGATAGTCGGCGAGGAAGTACAGGGTGTCGTGCGCCCCGGCGGCGGCCAGCGCCGGTTTGATCGCACCGATGTAGTTGCCGATGTGGGGCTCGCCCGATGTCTGGATGCCCGTGAGGTAGGTCGTGGTCGCTGCCATGCCATCGAGTTTATCGGGGGTGGAGCGCGCACGGCCCTGGGATCGGCCCCGTGCCCGCGAACCCGACCTGGCGGCTCAGCCGCCCCCGGTAGCCCATGAGCGGATCTTGACGATCCGCTGCCGGATCTGGTCCGGTGAGGCCTGCGCGATGGGCGGACCGCCGCAGGCGCGGCGCAGCTCGTTGTGGATCATGCCGTGCGGCCGGCCCGTGCGGTGGTGCCAGGCGCCGACGAGACCGTTGAGCTCCCTGCGCAACTCGGCCAGCACCTCGTGGGTAGGTGCCTCCTCCTCGGACTCCTCGGCCTTAGGGGTTTTGCGCTGGTTCGCCTGCTGCTCCAGCTTGCGCTTGCGCAGCAGCTTCGAGACCTGCTCGGGCTCCAGCAGGCCGGGCAGGCCGAGGAAATCCTCCTCCTCGGGCGAGCCGGGGTCGCCCCCAGCGCCGAACTCGGAACCGTCGTAGAGGGCGCGGTCGAACTCGGCCGAGGCCTCCATCGTCTCGAAGGGCAGCTCCTCACCGGCGTCAGGCGTGTCGCGCTTCTTTCTCGCCTCGTCGATCAGGTCCTGCTCGGGGTCGAAGTCATCGTCCTTCGGCGGCCGATCGAGCACGTGGTCGCGTTCGCGCTCCATCTCGCCGGCGTACTCCAGCAGCGTGGGAACCGACGGCAGGAACACCGAGGCGACCTCGCCGCGCCGGCGCACCCGCACGAAGCGCCCCACCACCTGGGCGAAGAACAGCGCTGTGCTGGTCGATGTGGCGTAGACACCGACCATCAGCCGGGGTACGTCCACGCCTTCGGAGACCATCCGCACGGCGACCATCCAGCGGTCCTCGGTCTCGGTGAACTGCTTGATCTTCTTGCTGGCGGCGGGGTCATCGGAGAGCACGACGGTCGCGCTGCGCCCGGTGATCTGCCGCAGGATCCGCGCGTAGGCGCGGGCGTGCTCGTGGTCGGTGGCGATGACCAGCCCGCCCGCGTCGGGGGCGGTGTTGCGGATCTCGGTGAGCCTGCGGTCGGCCGCCGCCAGCACCTTCTTGATCCAGTCGCCCTTGGGGTCGAGCGCCGCCTTCCACGCCTGGGCCAGCGCGTCCTGGGTGAGCGGTTCGCCGAGGCGCGCGGCGAGCTCGTCGCCGGTCCTGGTGCGCCAGCGCATCTCGCCGGAGTAGGCCAGGAAGATGACCGGACGCACCACTCCGTCGGCTAGCGCGGGCGCGTACCCGTAGCTGTAGTCCCAGGCGCACCGGCGCACACCGCTGTGGTCCTGGACGTAGTCGACGAAAGGGATCGGGTTGACGTCGGTGCGGAACGGAGTACCGGTCAGGGAGAGCCGCCGGGCGGCCGGGTCGAAGGCCTCCCGCACCGCCTCGCCCCAGGAGAGCGCGTCGCCCGCGTGGTGCACCTCGTCGAAGACGACCAGGGTGCGCCGGGCTTCGGTGCGGTTGCGGTGCAGCATCGGGTGTGCGGCGACCTGCGCGTAGGTGACGGCCGCGCCGATGTACTGCCGGCCGAGGGCACCCTGGCCGTTCTTGAAGTCGGGGTCGACGGCGAGCCCGAACCGCGCCGCGGCCTCCGCCCACTGCTTCTTCAGATGCTCGGTCGGGCAGACGACGGTGATCGCCCGTACCACGTGCCGCGCGAGCAGCTCACTCGCGAGCGTCAGCGCGAACGTGGTCTTGCCCGCCCCCGGGGTCGCGACCGCGAGGAAGTCCCGCGGGTCCCGCCGGAAGTACTCATCGAAGGCCTCGCGCTGCCATTGGCGCAGGCCACTCAGCCGTTCCTCCGTGCTGGCCGCCAGAAGCGTCATTCCGAGAATCCCCTGCTGCTCACCCGGATGAGGGTATCCGGCTCCGGGGACCGGAGCGGTAACGGCACGGTGGTGCCCTCCCTCACGTCGACCGGACCGCTCCCGGTCCACGCTCAGGAGCCGTTGTCGCCGCCGACCGGGACGTCCACTCCGACGATGCCCTCCTCGTCTCCGTTGCCGCCGGTCTCTCCGGCGTCCTCGCCGGTTCCGGCCCCTTCTTCGGTGTCCGCTTCCTCCTCCGGGGCGGAGTCCGGACCGGGCGCGGAGTCCTCGATCTCCACCGCGCTGTCGTTGAACGGCATGTAGGGGTCGGCCCAGGGGAACACGACGTACCAGAGCAGGGCCGCGGCCCCCACCAGCAGCCCGAGCGAGAGCGTGAACCGCACGAACCACGGGCCGGGCAGGATGCGCCAGATCAGACCGTACATCGGTGGCTCAGCCCTCCTCTCCGCTGCCGTCCTCGGGTGCCATGTGGGCGATGTTCTCGGGCATGCCGTCGTTCTTGGACCGGGCGTCGTCCAGTTCCGCGTGCACGACCAGCCGCTGCGCGTTCTGCAGCTTGGGGTGGCAGGTCGTCAGGGTCAGCAGCGCCCGTTCGGGATCGTCGTTGTTATCGGAGTCGAAGGGGTCCGGATCGACGACCTCGATCTGGTCGGGCGTGATGACCTCGATCTCGATGACCTCGTAGGTGTAGAAGCTCTCCGCGTCCTCCAGAACGATGTCGTCACCTTCGGAGAGCAGGTCGAGGTCCCAGAAGATACCGGGCGTGCGGTGCCCGGCGACGGCGTAGTTGCCGTCCCCTCCCGCCTCGGCGCTGCCGGGGTAGTGGCCGGGGCTGTACTTGATGTCCTCCTGGGAGACCCCATTGACCACGATCCAGTCCAGGTCGAGCCCGGGGATGTACATGCGGCTGTTGGCCGACCCGGGGAGCGGCTCGGAGCCGGGTCCCTGCGCTTCCTCCACCCACTGGTCCTCAAGCCCCTGCGCCAGCTCGTTCTGCTCGCGGTCGGTCTCCATCTGCTTCCCGTAGACCTCATAGACCGCGAAGAACAGCATGACGAGACCCGTGGTGAAGAGCAGCTCGCCGGAGAAGCGGATCGTGCCGCGCACGACATCGCCGAATGTCAGCCTCCGCGGAGTGGGTTTCCTGCGGCGACCACGCGTGCCGCTCCGCCCTCGCACGGCTGAGGGCCGCTCGGTTATGGAGTCCATGTGTCCTACCCGTAGTTACGATGACCTGGCTCGTGAGCGCCGCGGGCTCGGGGGTGGGGATTCCGGGCTACCGGCGTGCCGGCCACCGGCTCGGACGAGGGTCGGTCATCGACTGCGCGTTCCTACGCCAACAGACGGAGTATTCGGATCCGTCCCATTGGAGCGTATCGTGCGCCATGCGGCACGGAGAGCCAAAAAGCCGAGACGGCGGGGGTTTCCGTCTCGGCCTGACGCGTATGGAAGGCGATGAGCGGGTCTTTAGGACTTCGTCATCTCTTCGTAGATGTCCTTGCACTCCGGACAGACCGGGTACTTCTTCGGGTCGCGGTTGGGGACCCACACCTTGCCGCACAGGGCGATAACCGGATTACCGGTGACGGCGCTCTCGGTGATCTTGTCCTTCTGCACGTAATGTGCGAACCGCTCGCGGTCGCCGTCGTCGTGCGACGTGTCCGGCCGAGTTTCGCTCTCCGGAAGCACCTTGTTGATAATGTCCATCGACATCGTGCCCTCACACCTCCTACTTCTCACCCCACGGTATCCGCAGCACGTCGGATTCAGTTCAGCGTCGGATCGTCGGGAAAGGTCGATACCAAGGCGAGATCCCCGCCCTGGCGCCGCAGAACCCGCGACCACAGGGAATCCGGATCCGCGGAGAAAACGTCCTCGGCGGTGGCCGGGAGCACGTACCACGCGCCCTCCTCGATCTCCTCCCGCAGCTGTGTCTTACCCCAGCCGGCGTAGCCGGCGAAGACACGAAGCCGACCGAGCGCACCGCCAAGGACTTCGGGCGGGGTGTCCAGGTCGATCATCCCGAGCCCGGACATCTCCGCCCCCTCCTCCAGGCTCTCCAGCGGCCGCCACCCCAGAGGAGCGTCGTCCCCGCCGGGCACACCGAGGGCGAGTCCCGATTCCACCCCCACGGGGCCGCCCGCGAACATCACCGCCGGTTCGCTGGCGTAGTCGCTCCAGTCCGCGAGCACATCGCTGACCGCCATCTCCGAGGGCCGGTTCACGACCACTCCGATGGTGCCCTCGGCGGTGTCGTCGTCGATCACGAAGACCACCGACCGCCGGAAATTGGGATCCTCCAGCAACGGAGTCGCCACAAGCAGGTGGCCGGTGAGAGGCTGCTGGTCCATGCTTCCCCTCTTCCCCCGCGGGCCGCACGATCACCGCCCCTGGAACGGTGTACCGGGGCGACGCTACTCCGGCCGCTCCCCGCGGCACCAGATCACGCGCCGAGACCTTCGCCGGCTGCGCTGCTCGCCGCCTGCTCCCGCAGTACCACGTCGCGCACGGCCGAAGCCACCTGGTGCGACAGGTCGGTGTGGAACACGCTCGGATGATGTAGTGCGGCCCGATCTCGTCCTCGGTGACGACGTCGGCGAGCGCGTCGGCGGCGGCCACCATCATGTCGGCGTCGACCTTGTGGCTCTGCGCGTCGAGTAGGCCGCGGAAGAAGCCGGGGAAGACCAGGACGTTGTTGATCTGGTTCGGGTAGTCGCTGCGCCCGGTGGCGACGACGGAGGCGTGCAGGTGCGCGACCTCCGGGTCGACCTCCGGGTCGGGGTTGGCCAGCGCGAAGATGATGGCGCCCTCGTTCATCTCGGCGATGTCCTCTCCGCCGAGCACGTTCGGGGCGGAGACGCCGATGAACACGTCGGCGCCGGCCACCGCCCCTTTGAGATCCCCTTCGTAGCACGCCGGGTTGGTGTTGGTGGCGATCCAGCCGAGGTTGGTGTCGAGGTCGTCACGTCCTTCGTGGATCGCCCCGTGGATGTCGCAGACGATGACGTCCTTGGCCCCGGCGTGCATCAGCAGCTTCAGGATCGCGGTGCCCGCCGCCCCGGCACCGGACATCGCGATGCGGACCTCGCCCAGGTCCTTCTCGACGACCCGCAGGGCGTTCTTCAGGGCGGCGAGCACGACGATCGCGGTCCCGTGCTGGTCGTCGTGGAACACCGGGATGTCGAGCAGTCCGCGCAGCCGGGCCTCGACCTCGAAGCAGCGCGGGGCGGAGATGTCCTCCAGGTTGATGCCGCCGAAGCCGGGGGCGAGGATCTGAACGGTGCGCACGATCTCGTCCACGTCCTGGGTGTCCAGCGAGATCGGCCAGGCGTCGATGTCGGCGAAACGTTTGAACAGCGCCGCCTTGCCCTCCATGACCGGCATGGCGGCCTCCGGACCGACGTTGCCGAGCCCCAGCACGGCGGAGCCGTCGGTGACCACGGCGACACTGTTCCGCTTGATGGTGAGCCGGCGGGCGTCGTCGGGGTTGGCCGCAATGGCCTGGGAGACGCGCGCGACGCCCGGCGTGTAGGCCATGGACAGCTCGTCGCGGTTGCGCAGCGGCACCTTCGACTTCATCTCGATCTTGCCGCCGAGGTGCATCAGGAAGGTGCGGTCACTGACCTTGTGCACGTCGACGCCCTCGATTGCCCCGAGAGCGTCGACGATGGACTGCGCGTGGTCGGTGTCGCGCGCGGCGCAGGTGACGTCGATCCGGATCCGCTCGTGTCCGGCCGCGGCCACGTCCAGGGCCGTGATGACGCCTCCCACGTGCTCTACGGCGTTGGTCAGGCTGCCCACGGCGCTGCCATGGCCGTCCAGTTCCAGACGAACCGTGATGGAGTAGGAGACACTTGGAAGGGTGGCCACGTAAAGCTCCTCAGTTCAACGGATCTGCCGCGCTCACGCGCACTTTCAATGGTGCCACCGCGGCGGAACGCCCAGCGCACGAAACGGCCGCTCCGGGCGCGCGACGGTCCGGGAACCCCGTCCACACCGCGCGCCGGGGCCGTGCACCCCCGGATCCCCCATCCGGGTGAAAATTGCCACGGCGTCAAGTATGCCGCTTTTTACCGGTGCTCCGCACGCTCTCTGGCAAGGCGCTCGATCAGGTCCACACATGTGGCCAGGCTGATCACCGTCGAGTCGATGATCAGGTGGTAGAAGTGCGGGGAGTCCGCCTCCACACGGTAGAAGCGGCGTACGTAGGCCGCTCGGGCCCGATCGTTGTCCTCCAGGTCCCGCATGGTGGGCGGCTGCCAGGCGGAGGCGCCCTCGTGCGGATCATCGCCGGTGGCCAGCGCCTCCTCCCGCTCGGCCTCGCGCATGGAGACGGCCCGGGCGAGCCGCCGCTCCTTCGCCCCGCCGAGGCGCACGTGGAGGGCGTGCTCGTGGTCGGCGAGCACGATCGCTCCGGCGCGGCCGAGGACGACGCCCCCGTTCGATCCCACCTTGGTGATCACGCGCTCGGTGTACTCGACGAACTCCTGTTCGTAGAGGAGCCGCCCTTCGGCGTCGGTGGCGCCGATGAAGGAGGTGTCGACGCTGCCCAGCGTGATGCTGGGCAGCCGGGCGGCGCTGGTCAGCAGCCGCTCGATGCCTGTTGGGGCGCGGTCGTCGTGCTCCAGCACGTCTTGGAGGGAGCAGCCGATCTCCTTGGCCACCTCGCTGGGGATCGCCCGATCGAGGAAGGGGACACCGAGACGCTCGGCGACGCGGCGCCCCACGATGCTCCCGCCGGCCCCGTAGGCCGCGGAAACCGTCACCACGTATGTCATCGGCCACCACCTGGTTCGGCACTGCTGTGCGCACCCTGGTTTTACCCGAATCGACCTGGGCATCAGCGAACGCTCACGTAGCGATTCGGCCACACCGCAGTGTCGCGGCCGACACGGTGTCCCCTTGTCCCCCAGCGTGCCCGGACCGCCGCCTCTAGAACAGAGCGGAGGTGAGGCCGCGCCGCGCCTTGGCCACGCGGGGATCCCCCGCGGGAAGGACCTCGAACAGCCGGAGTAGGTGCTCGCGCGCCCGGTCGCGGTCCTCGTCGCGGGTGCGCTGCACCGTGCTGACGAGCCGGTTGAAGGCGTCCTCGAACTTGCCGCCGTACATGTCGATGTCGGCGACCTTGCATTGGGCGTCGACGTCCTCGGGACGGTCCGCGGCCGCCTGCCGCGCGGAGTCGGCGTCCAGTTCGCGTACCCGGGCGAGGAGGCGGACCTGCCCCAGCTTCATCTTGGCGTCCTCGTTCTTCGGGTCGCTTTCGAGGGCCTTGGCGTACACCGCCTCGGCGGCATCGAAGTCACCGCGCTGCAGCGCCTGCTGGGCCTCGACGTCGACCGGATCCTGCGGTGCCTCCGCCTGCTGTTCGGACGGCTCGGCCGGCTCCTGCTGCGCTTCCTCGCCCTCCGGGCCGAGGCCGGAGTAGTTCTCGGGCAGCACCCCCTGCTGGCGCAGCCCTTCGAAGATCTTGGCGAGCCAGTCGCGCAGCTGCTCCCGGGTGGCCGAACCGGTGGGACCGGGAACGACCTGGCCGCCGATGACCATGGCGACCATGGGAACGGTGGAGGCGCGCAGCGCCTGGGCGAGCTGCGGGCTGGCGTCGGTGTCGACCTTGGCCAGGTACCACTGGCCGCCCGCCTGGGAGGCGAGTGTGTCAAGTGCCCTCTCGACCTGTGTGGCCTGCTCGGACCAGGTGGCCAGGATCGCGAGGACGACCGGGGCGCTCAGTGAGCGCTCCAGGACTTCGTTTTGGAAGTTCTCTTCGTTGACGTCGATGGCGTACGGGTTGGCTGTACCGGACGACGCCTCGGCCTGCCGCTTGGCCTCGCGTTCCAAGGCCGCCTTGCGAGCTCCGAGGTCGATCGCGCTCTGGGTGGAGTAGTCCGAAGGCTGCATACTTCCATCCTGCCGTATCACGTGCGAGCACGGTGAACGGCGACGCAGTACGACGCGCCCGCTCCCGGCGGGGCCTCAGAACCGCGGGTCCTCGGTGTAGCTCCCGAACTCCTCTCCCATGGCCCGGCAGATCTCGCGAGAGTGGCCTCGGCCCGCGCCGCGTCCAGGATCACCGGTATGAGGTTTCCGCTGCTCTCCGGGGCGCGGACGGCGGCCAGCAGGCGGGCCAGCGCGGCGTCGACCGCGGCCTGGTCGCGCCCGGCCCGGCGATCGGCGAGGGCCTTCCGCTGCTCGTGCTCCACCTCGTGGCTGATCCGCAGGGTCTCCAGCTCGCCGGAGACGGTGCTGGTGTGGCAGTTGACGCCGACGATGCGTTTCTCGCCCTTCTCCAGCGCCTGCTGGTACTGGAAGGCCGACTCCGCGATCTCGGAGCTGAACCACCCGCTGTTGATACCGGCGAGGATGCCCGAGGTCATCGGGCCGATGGGATGCTCGACCCCGTCCCCGCCGCCCATGCGCAGGATCCGCTCGAAGACGCGCTCGGCTTCGGCCTCGATCTGGTCGGTGAGGGCCTCCAGGTACCACGAGCCGCCGAGCGGGTCGGCCACGCTGACGACACCGGTCTCCTCCTGGAGCACCTGCTGGGTGCGGAGGGCGGTCTCCGCGGCCTGCTCGGTGGGCAGCGCGAGGGTCTCGTCCAGGGCGTTGGTGTGCAGCGAGTTCGTGCCCCCCAGCACCGCCGAGAGAGCCTCCACCGCGGTGCGCACCACGTTGTTGTAGGGCTGCTGGGCGGTGAGCGAGACGCCGGCGGTCTGGGTGTGGAACCGCAGCCACTGCGCCTTCTCGCTCGTGGCGCCGTAGCGGTCGCGCATCCAGCGCGCCCAGATCCGGCGGGCCGCCCGGAACTTGGCGATCTCCTCGAAGAAGTCGATGTGGGCGTCGAAGAAGAAGGAGAGCCCCGGGGCGAAGCGGTCGACGTCGAGTCCCCGCGACAGCCCCAGCTCGACGTAGCCGAAACCGTCGGCGAGGGTGAACGCGAGCTCCTGGGCGGCCGTGGCCCCCGCCTCGCGGATGTGGTACCCGGACACCGAGAGCGGCTTGAACGCGGGGATGTGCTCCGAGCAGTACTCCATGAGGTCGCCGATGAGGCGCAGGTGCGGCTCAGGGGGGTACAGCCACTCCTTCTGGGCGATGTACTCCTTGAAGATGTCGGTCTGCAGGGTGCCGTTGAGCTTGGTGATGTCCTGGCCCTGGCGCTCGGCGGCGGCGAGGTACATGCAGAACACCGGGACGGCCGGACCGCTGATGGTCATCGAGGTGGTGGTGTCGCCGAGAGGGATGGAGTCGAACAGGACGTCCATGTCGGCCACCGAGTCGACGGCCACACCGCAGTGCCCCACTTCCCCCAAAGCCTGGGGGTCGTCGGAGTCGTAGCCCATGAGCGTGGGCATGTCGAAGGCCACCGACAGCCCGCCGCCCCCGGACTCGAGGATCATCTTGTAGCGCTCGTTGGTCTGCACCGCATTGCCGAACCCTGCGAACTGCCGGATCGTCCAGGCACGCCCCCTGTACCCCGTGGGGTACAGGCCGCGGGTGAAGGGGAATTCACCCGGCCAGCCGATGCGTTCGAATCCGGGAACCTCGGCCCCTTCCAGGGGCCCGTAGACCGGATCCACCTGCTGCCCGGAGATGGTCGTGAAATCGGCGTCCCGTTTGCGAGCGGCGTCGTAGCGCGCCTGCCAGCGGGCACGGCCCGCTTCGATGTCCTCAGCCATACTCCGATACTAGGATGTCCAACTAAATTTCGGTAGAGGGTCGCGGACCAGCCTCGACCGTGCCGCCACCCGGGAAGTCCCCGAAGTCCACCCGGAGCTTCGTGAACAGCCTGTGGATCTGCCACAGTTCGTCATCGCTGTAGCAGTCGAGCCCGAACTCCAGGGCCAGCAGGTCGCGGGTGGCGTCATCGACGACCTCGCGGCCGGCGTCGGTGATCTCGGCGAGCGTCCCCCGGCCGTCACTGGGGTTGGGTTTGCGGCACACCAGCCCTTGGCGCTCCAACCGGTCGATCGTGTTGGTGACGCTCGTGGGATGGACCATGAGGCGCTCCCCGATCTTGCCCAGCGGGACCGCTCCCGTTGAGCTGAAGGACAGCAGCACCAGCGCCTCATAGCGCGCGAACGTCAGCTCGTAGGGTTTCAGCGCGTTGTCGAGCTGACCGATGAGGATCTGCTGCGCCCGCATGACCGAGGTGACCGCGGCCATCGCCGGAGACGCCCCCCACCGGCGGGTCCAGTTCTCATGGGCGCGTTCGATCGGGTCGAAGGAGAGATTCAGCGGGTTTCCCACGTCGCCACTCTAGCGACTCGAAGAGGACTATCACTGAGACACCCTCAAGGCAAGGCACTCCTTCGGTCCGGATCCGGCCACCTCTCCGGCGGGCGGGCCGCGCGCCGCGATCGTCGAGCGCACCCCGCCGCCGGCACCCCTCCCGGGCGCCCCGCCCCCTCAGGGAGGGCGACAGAAGGGCGGCGGCATCCATTGACCTCTCCCAAAACTAATAGTTAACTTTCCTAAAAATTTATCCCCCTGCTCATGCCGGAATCATGTCCGTCGCATCCCGCTGGTTCTCGATGCTGTGCCGCGGCCCCCCGCTCCGCCGCGGCCACCGCTTCCGCGCCCGAAACACGCCTCCCTCCCCCTTCGACTCCCGCATCCTCCAGCCGGTCGGTCGAAGACCCGCTCACCAAAGGAGACGAAAACGCATGAGAACCCCGCTCCCCCGAGGACGGCTGGTCGCGGTGGCCGCCGGCCTCCTCGTGATCCCGTTCCTGTCCGCAACCGCACCCGCTGCCGCCGGCGCCGAGGCGTCCGCGGGCGACCTCCGCGTCGGGTATTTCACCCAGTGGGGGATCTACGACCGCGACTACCTGGTCAAGGATGTCGCCACCAGCGGTACCGCGGAGAGACTCACCCACATCAACTACGCGTTCGCCAACATCGGCGGCGAAGGCGAGTGCTTCCAGAGCAACCAGCCGGGCGAGGGAGACGCCTGGGCCGACTACGGCCGCTCCTTCACCGCCGAGGAGAGCGTCGACGGGGTCGGCGACACCTGGGGCCAGGAGCTGCGCGGCAACTTCAACCAGCTCCGCAAGCTCAAGGAGGAGTACCCGCATCTGAGGGTCAACCTCTCGATCGGCGGCTGGAGCTGGTCCAAGCACATCTCCGACGCCGCTCTGACCGAGGAATCGCGCGAACGCATGGTCTCCTCGTGCGTCGACATGTTCCTGCGCGGCGACCTGCCCGTCCTGGACGGCGCGGGCGGGCCGGGGGCCGCAGAGGGAGTCTTCGACGGCATCGACCTGGACTGGGAGTGGCCCGGTTCCGAAGGGCACTCGGACAACGTGGTCCGCCCCGAGGACAGGGAGAACTTCACCGCCCTCGTCGCTGAGTTCCGCGACCAACTCGATGGTCTGGAGGCCGAAACCGGCCGGGAGTTCGAGCTCACCTCATTCATGCCCGCCGATCCGGAGAAGATCGACGCCGGCTACGAAGTCGAGAAGATCATGCCGCACTTCGACTTCGTCACGATCCAGGGGTACGACTTCCACGGCGGCTGGGAAGAGCTCACCAACCACCAGTCCAACCTGACACCGGTCGACGGCGACCCCGGCCCCGATGTCTACAGCGTGCAGACCACGGTCGACGCCTGGGTCGAGCGCGGCGCCGACCCCGCGGACCTGGTCCTCGGCGTCCCCTTCTACAGCCGCGGCTGGACCGGCGCCGCCGGCGGGCCCAACGGCGACGGCCTGTTCCAGGAGGCCGCCGGTCCCGCCCCCGGCCCCTACGAAGAGGGCATCGACGACTGGAAGAACGTCAAGGACTACCCCGGGTTCGAACTGCACCGCGACGACGAGGCCGGAACCGCCTGGCTCTACAACGGTGAGGAGTTCTGGACCTACGACGACGAGACGTCGATGGCCCGGAAGGCCCAGTGGGCACGGGACGCCGACCTGGGCGGCGTCATGGTCTGGTCCCTGGACGGCGACGATGCCCAGGGCAGCCTGATGTCCGCGCTGGACCAGGCCTTGGACTCCTGACCCCGGAACGGCGGCGGGCCGGGGCTCCCTCCCCCGGCCCGCACCGTCGCCCGGAGGCCTCGCCATCGGCGCGGAACGCGGAGCGGGAGGGCGCGCTCACCGCTCCAGCGCGGCCAGCAGGGTGTCGGCGGCGCTGTAGGGATCGCCGTGCCCGGTGGCGACCTCGCCGGCGAGCTTGTCCAGGGCGGCGTGCCCGTGCACGTCGCCGACCCGCTCCCGGAGCGCGCTCAGCACGATCGCCTCGATCTCCTCACGCGCCCGTGCGTGCCGGCGGTGGTCCAGCTCGCCGGACCCGCGCAGGTACGCCAGGTGCTCGTCGAGACGTTCCACCAGTTCGCCGGCCCCTTCCCCCTTGGCGGCCACGGTGCTCACGATCGGCGGCTTCCACTCTTCGGGGCCGCGGTCCACCTGGGACACCATCTGGCGCAGCTCGCGGAGCGTCGCGTGCGCGCCTTCGCGGTCGGCCTTGTTCACCACGAACACGTCGGCGATCTCCAGCACCCCGGCCTTGGCCGCCTGGACGCTGTCGCCCATCCCCGGAGCGCACAGCACCACAGTTGTGTCGGCGTGCCCGGCGATGTCCACCTCCGCCTGCCCGACGCCGACCGTCTCCACCAGGATCACGTCGAATCCGGCGGCGTCCAGCACCCGCAGCGCGTGCGGGGTCGCCCACGACAGCCCGCCCAGATGCCCGCGGCTGGCCATGGACCGGATGAACACGCCGCTGTCCGTGGCGTGCTCCTGCATCCGGACCCGGTCGCCGAGCAGCGCGCCGCCGCTGAAGGGGGACGAGGGGTCGACCGCCAGCACCCCCACGCTCTCCCCGCGCGCCCGCAGCGCCTTCACCAGCGCGTTCGTGGAGGTCGACTTGCCAACCCCCGGAGAGCCCGTGAGCCCGACGATCCAGGCCCGCCCGGTCCGCGGGGCGAGCCCGGCCATGATCTCCCGCAGCGCCGGCGCGCCGTCCTCGACCAGCGAGATCGCGCGTGCGACGGCACGGCGCTCCCCACGCAGGGTGCGCGCGACGAGTTCGGAGGCGTCAGCGCCCATCTAGGCGCCAGGCACCGTGAACAGCAGGGCGTCCCCCTGGCCGCCGCCGCCGCACAGGGCCGCGGCGCCCAAGCCGCCTCCGCGGCGGCGCAGCTCATGGACCAGGTGCAGGGCGATACGGGCGCCGGAGGCGCCGATCGGGTGTCCCAGCGCGATGGCGCCGCCGTCGACGTTGACGATGTCCTCCGCGACACCGAGGTCGCGCACGGACTGCACGGCCACGCTGGCGAACGCCTCGTTGATCTCGATCAGGTCGAGGTCGCCGACTTCGGCGCCGCTCTTGCCCAGCGCGTGCTTGATGGCGTTGGAGGGCTGGGACTGCAGCGAGTTGTCCGGCCCGGCCACGTTGCCGTGCGCGCCGATCTCGGCGAGGGTCCCGCAGCCGAGCTCCTCCGCCTTCTCCCGGCGCATGACGACAACGGCGCAGGCGCCGTCGGAGATCTGCGAGGAGGAGCCGGCGGTGATGGTGCCCTCGGGGTCGAAGGCGGGGCGCAGCTTGGCCAGGCTCTCGGCCGTGGTGTCGGCCCGCACCCCCTCGTCCTCGCTGAAGGTCCGCGGATCCCCTTTCCGCTGCGGGATGCTCACCGGGACGATCTCCTCGTCGAACCGGCCGTCCTTGATCGCGGCGGCGGCGCGCTGGTGCGAACGCGCGGCGAAGGCGTCCTGCTCCTCGCGCCCGATGCCGAGCCGGGCGTTGTGCCGCTCGGTCGAGGCGCCCATGGAGTCGTTGTCGAAAGCGTCGGTGAGGCCGTCGTGCGCGGTGGCGTCGAGCACCTCGATGGAGCCGTACTTGTAGCCGTGCCGCGACTTCGGCAGCAGGTGCGGGGCGTTGGTCATCGACTCCATGCCCCCCGCGACCACGACGTCGAACTCGCCGGCGGCGATGAGCTGGTCGGCGAGCGCGATGGCGTCCAGACCCGAGAGGCATACCTTGTTGATGGTGAGCGAAGGCACACTCATCGGGACGCCGGCCTGCACGGCCGCCTGCCGCGACGGGATCTGACCTTGTCCGGCCTGAAGTACCTGTCCCATGACCACGTAACCGACCTGGTCGCCGTCGATCCCCGCACGCCGCAGAGCGGACTCGATGGCAGTCGCACCGAGATCCACAGCCTGCATACCGGACAGCGAGCCGAGCAGCCGGCCGGTCGGGGTCCGGGCGCCACTGACGATGACGGATCCGGGCATGACGCGCCTCCAATGTGTTCCGCTGGATCTGCCACGATACATATACATCCGTCACCCGTCGCCGGGAGGTTCGAACACCGTGTTCACCCGTATCGACCACGTGGGGATCGCCTGCAGGGACCTCGACGCCGGCGTGGAGTTCTACCGGCGCACCTACGGTTTCGAGGTGACCCATACCGAGATCAACGAGGAACAGGGCGTGCGCGAGGCGATGCTTCGCGTCAACGGCACCGACGACGGCGGCGCGAGCTACCTTCAGCTACTGGAGCCGATCCGCGCGGACTCCCCCGTGGCGAAATTCCTCGACAGGAACGGCGAGGGCGTGCACCACATCGCGTTCGGCACCTCCGACGTGGCCGGCGCCGCCGAAGCGGTCGGCGCACAGGGGGTGCGGGTGCTCGACGCCGAGCCGCGCGCGGGCTCCATGGACTCCCGGATCACCTTCCTGCATCCCAAGGACTGCGGCGGGGTGCTCACGGAACTCGTGCAGGCGCCCGACTCATCCGGGTAGCAGGAGTGAACAGGGCACCCGGACCCGCACCGGGCTGGGCCGGGTGCCGGCCGCCACTACCCCGAAGATCCGTAACCCAACCGTCACTTTCAACGTCAGCGCACGTCCCAGACCCCACGACACGCAGAAATAACCCGCCGATCCTGGCGAACTACTCTTCTTTCGCGGTCGTGTCTTGATAAAGTCGCCTAGCTGCTGGATCATTCCCGGCATACCCCCTGTTCCCCGCCGGTTCAGGCAGATCGAGTCGGGTCAGCGCGTATAACGTCTGCATCTACCCGCCAAGACTCCGCACCAACGGAGCGAACACCCGCACACGGCGGGATCTCGCAGAGTAGTCTTCCCGGAGGAAGCTCTCTGCCCGGTCCTCCGGAGTGCGGAGCGGCCCCGTAGCGACGCCACGGCGCCTGCGGCCCGGCTCGAAACGAATACACCCGAAATGTAGCCGTCTCGTCACCCGTTCAGGATTCCGCCACATGTCGTCGTCCGATATTGAAGCCCAGCTCAGTAATTTCTTCGAGGAAGGCAATCAAGCCACCGAATTCGACGTGGTGCTGCGCGGTTACGACCGGCACCAGGTCACCACCTACATCGACCAGGTAAAGGCCCAGCTCCAAAGCGCCAAGGAAGAGGCCGACAAGAGCCGGAACGAGCTCGTCGAAACCAAGCGCCACCTGGAGGAGCAGGAGCGTCCGACCTACTCCGGTCTGGGCGCGCGCATCGAGCAGCTGCTCCGCCTGGCCGAAGAGCAGGCCACCGAACTCGTCCAAGGCGCCCGGGCCGAGGCCAACGACATCAAGTCCGAGGCCAAGATCGAGGCCGCGGAAATGCGCTCCGCCGCCGAGAACGAGGCCACCGACCTGCGAACAACCGCCCAGCGCGAGGTGGACGAGCAGCGTCAGGCGGCCGAGGCCGAGGCGGAGGAGATCCGCACCACCGCTCGCCGCGAGGCCGACGAGCTCACCTCGACCACCGAGCGTGAGGTGCAGAAGAAGCGTTCTGCGGTCGATCACGAGATCGCCGAGAAGCGTGCCACGTTCGAGGGTGAGATCGCCAAGCTGCGCACCACCACCGAGCGCGAGTGCGCCCAGGCCCGTGCCTCAGCCAAGCGCGAGCGCGACGAAACACTGCAGACCGCCAAGCGCCAGGCCGACGAGATGCGCGCCCAGGCCCAGCGTGCGCTCGAAGAGAGCGAGGCCAAGCGCGCCCAGGAAGAAGCCGAGTTCGAGATACAGCTGGCCAACCGGCGCGAGGAGGCCGAGCGTCAGGACGCCGAGCGTCTCGCCGCTGCCCAGGCCGCCACGCAGAAGCTGGTGTCGGAGGCCGAGGAGCGCGCCGCCAGCGCTGAGCAGCGCGCGACCAAGGCCAGCACGCAGGCCGAGCAGACCCGCCGCGAGGCCGAGCAGCACGCCAAGCAGGTCGTGAACCAGGCCAAGAAGTCCGCCGAGCAGATCAACTCGGAGGCCAAGGCCAAGGCCGAGCACCTGGTCAACGACGCCAGGTCGGAGGCCGACCGCATCATGACCGCTGCTCAGCAGCAGGTCGACGAACTCAACCGCCAGCGGGACAGCATCCAGTCGCATCTGCAGCAGCTGCGCCAGCTGCTCGGCGGCGGCGACGCCCCCGCGCCCGGTTCCGCCGCCCCTGCCGCACCGGCGGCGGAGGAGCCACCCGCGATCGAGGCCAAGGGCGAGGAGCAGAAGCAGCCCCAGGCCAACTCGAAGAAGCCCGCGGAAGCCAAGCAGCCTGTTGGCACCTCCGCCAAGGGCTCCGACGACGAGGACTGGTGGCAGGAGTAGCCGATCGGGCGAACCGCCTTGGGCTGCGTCTCAACTAGAGGAGAGGCCCCGGATCCGCAACGGGTCCGGGGCCTCTCGCATGGATCGGGGCCGGGCAACGGGCAGGAGCGCGCCCGCCGTCGCCACCGCGGTCGGGCGCCGTTCGAGGAGCCGCCCGCCCCTTCCGGGCTCGCGCCGGCGATGCGGATCACAGGCGGCTTACACGGTGTCCCGTTCGAAAGGACCGTCCCACTCGGCGGGGAGCGGATAGGCCTTCGGGGCCGCACGGCGGACGATCTCGTCGAGCACGATGCGCACGTAGGGTTCGCCGACCCACAGATGCTTCGCGTTGTCCACCCCGATGACCTCGGCCTGCGGAATCGCGGAGAAGCGCTCGCGCGCCTCCGCCGGGCGCAGGTAGTCGTCGAACTCCGGGACGAGGGCCGCCAGCGGCTTCCCGGACTCGGCCCACACGGCCATATCGGCCGGGCCGGCGCGATGCAGCGGGGGCGACAGCAGGATCGCTCCCTCGATCTCGGGGTCACACCCCCACTTCAGGGCCAGCTCCGTACCGAACGACCAGCCCACCAGCCACGGCCGAGGGAGCCCTTCGAACTCGGTGAACTCGATCGCCGCGGCCACGTCGAAGCGTTCGGTCTCTCCCTCGCCGAACTCGCCCTGACTGGTGCCGTGCCGTGACGAGGTACCGCGCGTGTTGAAGCGCAGCACCGCCACGTCCGCCAGCGCGGGAAGCCGGAAGGAGGCCTTGCGCAGCACGTGGCTGTCCATCATGCCCTCGGCCGTTGGCAACGGGTGTAGGCAGACCAGCGTGGCCACCGGGTCGGTGTCCGCCGGCAGCGCGAGCTCACCGACGAGCTCAAGGCCGTCGGCGGTGTGCAGGGTGATCGGGCTGCGCCTGGCGGGCAGCACCGTACTGGCGCGGATCTCCATGACTCCTCAAGCTCAGACGGGCGCGGGGATTGATCGAGGTCAGTGCCGCGGCATCCGGACACCGCGGTCGGAACGCCGGTCCCAGCATGAGGAGTGCCAGTGCCGCCGGTCCGTGCCGTCTCCGAAGGGGCGCCACGCCACCACATGCGGCTTCCCCGGCGGGATCTCCTGGTAGCAGCCGGGGCAGCGGTAGCTCTTGGCCGCGGCCGCACCGCTGATGCGCCGGATCACCCACTCGCCGTCGGGGCCGGTCTCCCGGCGCTCCCCTCCGGTCACGCGCAGGAACAGCGAGTCCTCGTCGCCGTGCGGACGCTGTCGCCCCTGCTGGTTGCGGATCTCTTTGCGTCGAGGGGTGTTACGGCGCGGACTCACTGTTCCAGGGTACGAGGAACGGTCCCGCCCTCCAACCGGCGCCCGTCAGTCGCCACCATCGCCGGCTTCCTTGGGCAGCATGTCGACGAGCAGGGGGGCGGGCATGCCGAAGGGCTTCAGCCCGGTGTCGACGAGCGCGAACAGGATCTCGGCGACCCGCTCGGCTCCCCGTTCTTCGAGCAGCTCGGTCGGCCCCTTCGGGTATCCGCAGCCGAACCGCATGGCGGTGTCGACGTCGTGGGCGCCGGCGTAGCCTCGCTGATCATCCGCATCGCGTCGTCGAGGTGCGGGGCGAGGAGCATGTCGGCCAGGTCGAACTCCTCCTCGCGGTTGCGTACGATCTGGGCGAGGCGGCCGCCGGGGAGGTCCTCGGCGGGGGTGTCCGCACCGGAGTATCCGTAGAACCCGCCTCCGCTCTTGCGGCCGAGCAGTCCGGCGGCGACCATACGGCGCAGCAGCGGCGCGGCGACATAGCGCGGCTCGCGGAACTCCTCCCACAGCACGTCCATGACCGCCAGGCAGACATCCAGGCCGACGAGGTCGGCGAGGGTGAGCGGTCCCATGGGCAGGCCGGCGGCCTTGGTGATGGCGGTGTCGATCTCCTCGCGGGAGGCGATCCTGCGTTCGTAGACCCTGATGGCGTCGTTGATGTAGGGCACCAGCAGCGCGTTGGCGACGAACCCGGCCCGGTCGGTGACGGCGACCGGGGTCTTGCCGATGCGCTTGGCGACCTCGGAGACCACCTCGATCGTCCCTGGTGAGGTACTCACGGTGCTGATGACCTCGGCCAGCTTCATCACCGGCGCCGGGTTGAAGAAGTGCAGGCCGACGACCTTGCCCGGGCGTCCGGTAAGGGCGGCGATCTCGGTGACGGACAGCGACGACGTGTTCGTGGCGAGGATGGTGCCCGGCGGGCAGATGCGGTCGAGGTCGGTGAAGACGTCCCGCTTGAGGTCCATACGTTCGGGGACGGCCTCGACGACGAAGTCGGCGTCCCTCAGCTCTTCGCGCGCGGTCTCGAAGGCGATGCGGCCGAGGATGGAGTCCTGCTCCTCCTCGGTGAGCTTGCCCTTCTGCACCGCTTTGCTCAGGGATTTCCGCACGTGGCCGCGTCCGCGCTCAAGCGCCTCGGCGTCGATCTCCACGCCGGTGACCATGAAGCCGGCCCGGGCGAACACCTCGGCGATCCCCGCGCCCATAGCGCCGAGTCCGACCACGCCGACCTTGTCAAATTCCTGCACCATGGGCCCTACTGTAAACCGTGCGCGGGCGGCCGCTCACCGCCGGGTGGCGCGCGTCTTCGGGACTGCTCAGCGAGGAACCTCCCGGACCGCGGCACGCTCGGAGGACCGGGAGTCCGCACCCGCCTTCACCAGCGCGCTCCTTCCCGTCCTCGGGCGTTCTGAACCGCGCGGTCCGCGATAGGGGTAGCGTGACGTAACGTGCGTCTCGTTATTGCCCGCTGCAGCGTCGATTACGTCGGCCGGCTCACCGCCCACCTGCCCATGGCACCCCGGCTGATTCTGATGAAAGCCGACGGCTCGGTCTCCGTACATGCCGACGATCGCGCGTTCAAACCGTTGAACTGGATGAACCCGCCGTGCACGGTGCGCGAGTCAGCGGGGGACGACGGCAGCAACCTCTGGACGGTCACCCATGGCAAGTCCGGCGAGATGCTGATCCTGCGCATCGAGGAGTTCCTGCACGACAGCTCGCACGAACTCGGCCCCGACCCCGGCCTGCAGAAGGACGGTGTCGAGGCCCACCTGCAGGAGCTGCTCGCCGAGCACATCACCACCCTCGGCGATGGCTACGCCCTGATCCGCCGCGAGTACCCGACCGCCATCGGGCCGGTGGACATCCTCTGCCGCGACGCCGAAGGCGGCACCGTCGCGGTCGAGCTCAAGCGGCGCGGGGACATCGACGGCGTCGAGCAGCTCACCCGCTATCTGGAGCTGCTCAACCGCGACCCGGCCCTGAAGCCGGTCCGGGGAGTCTTCGCGGCCCAGGAGATCAAGCCCCAGGCCCGGGTCCTCGCCCACGACCGCGGCATCGACTGCGTCACCCTGGACTACGACGAACTCCGGGGAATCGAACCGGACACCCCGCGGTTGTTCTGAGCCCGCGCCCCGGCCCGTCGGACCGTCCGAAGACCCGGGTCGCGTCAGGGACATCTCAGGGCTTTTTCCGGAGCGGTGGGAGGTTCGACCGCGCGAGGATGGAGGTATGACCGACACCATGGGCACCCCGTCCCCCGACGGCGACGACCGGATACGCGCTTCCGACGCCGACCGCGACGCTGTGGCGGCGCGGCTGCGCGAAGCGCTGGCCGAGGGCCGTCTCAGCCCCGACGAGCACAGCGATCGGCTCGACGCCGTCTACAGCTCCAAGACGAGGGGGGAGCTCGAACCGCTCACCGTCGATCTCCCCGAGACCGCCCCGGCTCGCGCCGGGAACCCGGCGTTCGCCTCGCCTCGACCGGTCTACGGCTCGGAGCGGGTCGGCGGTACCGAGGCCAGCGGGCACGCCTCCCTCGCCATCATGGGCGGCGCCGACCGCAGCGGGGTCTGGACCGTTCCCGCGCGCTACGTGGCCACCGCGCTCATGGGCGGGATCGACCTGGACCTGCGCGAGGCGCGGTTCACCCAGCGCGGGGTGACCATCTACGCCAACGCCGCCATGGGCGGCATCGACATCATCGTCCCGGACGACATCGACGTGCGGGTCAACGGTGTCGGCGTCATGGGCGCGTTCGGCAGCGAGGACGAGATCGATCCTCCCAGCGTGACCGACCCCGGCACGCCCCTCGTGCGCGTCACCGGTCTGGCCCTGATGGGGGCCGTCACGGTCATCCGCAAGAAGCGCAAGCACCAGAAGCGCCGCGGGGACCGCGAGATCGATTCCGGCGATTGACAGGGCGGTGCCCGCCGACGCGAAACCCTCTATAAGACCACATTCGTCATGTCCGTGTAAGACGCTTGGCTGAATGTGGCAATCGTGCCTCCCCCTCCTTGAACCGCGGCATCGCCGGGTGGCAGGCTGCACCGAACTCGCTCCCGTCGCATCGGTTCCACTCCCCCGATGCCCCGCATAGGAGGACGATTCGTGTCCAGCGCACATCCCGAAGGGACCCCGCGGCGCGCCCACACGGCGCGCCGGAGGTTGCTCGCCGGCGGCACCACCGTGGTGGCGGTATTGGGGCTCGGACTCACCCCCGCCAGTGCCCACGCCGACACAACGCAGCTTCCCTCGCTGGTGACCGCGGACAACATCCGCGGCCACATGGAGAACCTTCAGACCATCGCCGATTACAACGGCGGCAACCGGGCCCACGGAACACCCGGTTATGACGTGGCGGCCAACTACGTTGTCGACCAGCTCAAGCGTGCGGGCTACGAACCGCAGACGCACACCTACGAATTCGACCGCTGGCTCGAGAACTCCGATCCCGCGCTCGCCCAGGCGGCCCCCGAGCAGCGCGAATTCGCCCACGAGGACGACTTCCGCACCATGACCTACTCGGGCGCCGGCGAGGTGACGGCGCCGGGCGGTCCGGTGAACCCCGATAGCGGCGCCAGCGGCTGCTCGGCCGACGACTTCTCCGGGTTCTCCGAGGGCGCGGTCGCCATCATGCGGCGCGGTACCTGCTCGTTCGAGGAGAAGGCGACCCACGCCGTCGAGGCCGGCGCCTCCGCCGCCATCGTCTTCAACCAGGGCGGCGACACCGAGGAGGAGACCGAGGCCTTCCAGGGAACGGTGTCCAACCCGGTCGACATCCCCGTCCTCAGCGCGAGCACCGCTGTCGGAGAGGACCTCGTGGACGCGGGCGAGGAGCTCGAACTGCAGCTCAGCGTGGACTCCGAGATCGCCACGGAGTCGTCGTACAACATTCTCGCCGATTCCGGCAGCGGCAAGGAGGACAACACCGTCGTCGTCGGAGCCCACCTGGACAGCGTCCCCGAGGGTGCGGGAATCAACGACAACGGCAGCGGCACCGCCGCGGTCCTGGAGGCCGCCAAGCAGTTCGCCAAGCTGGACGATCCCAACAACCAGGTGCGCTTCGCCTTCTGGGGAACCGAGGAGGAAGGGCTCGTCGGTTCCACACAGTACGTCGAGGGCCTGAGCGAGGAGGAGCGGGACGATATCGCGCTCTACCTGAACTTCGACATGATCGGCTCGCCGAACTACGGCCGGTTCGTCTACGACGGCCGCGGCGAGCTAGAGGGCTCGATTCCCCCGCCTTCGGGCTCGGCCGCGATCCAGCAACTCTTCGAGGAGTACTTCGAGGACCAGGGGCTGGTGAGCGAGCCCACCGAGTTCAGCGGGCGCTCCGACTACGCCGCCTTCATGGACGCCGGGATCGCCTCCGGCGGCCTCTTCAGCGGCGGCGACGGCACCAAGAGCGAGGAGCAGGTCGAGTACTACGGCGGCACCGCCGGTGAGCCCTTCGACCCGAACTACCACACGCCGGAAGACGACATCGACAACATCAACTGGAGTTCCGTGGAGGAGCTTTCCGGCGGGATCGCCCACGCGGTGGAGACCTACGCCTACAGCACCCTTCCGGTGAACGGCGTCCTGCGCGGTAGCGGGGATGCCGCGTTCGACCGCCAAGCCGACCTCTGGCTGCGGTAACCGTCCGATCGCGGTAGGAAGCCCGTGGACCGGTAACAGAGCCTCCGGTCCACGGGCTCCCGTGTACCACCCGTCGTATGCCGTCCCGCCGAAAGCGGAAGGCGCCCCCCGCGAGCACCCGAGCGGACCGGCGTGGAACCCCCGATCCACGCCCCACCCGACGGCATCCGTTCCCCTCCTTCGGATGGCCCCCGCCATTGCACCCGAGTGAGAAACGCACCCTCAGGGCCGTTTAACTACCCTTAGTAGTTTAATCATTCCCCAAAGTATCAGCAACATGGCTGCGTCGCCCTCTGGAACGAAACAATCATCAAGAGTAATCATCGTGTCTCCGCGGACGCGTTACGCACGGCGCCCCGTCCGCTGGGCTCCGCCCCCTCTAGGGTGAGGGCATGACCAAACGAGACACCGATACGCCTGTCGTGCTCTCCAAGATCTACACCCGGGGCGGGGACTCCGGGGAGACCGCTCTCGGCGACATGAGCCGGACCGCCAAGACCGACTCCCGGTTGACCGCTTACGCCGATGTCGAAGAGGCCAACGCCGCCATCGGGACGGCGCTCGCGTTCGGCGAGATCCCCGAGGACATCCGGGCCCTGCTCGGCCGGGTACAGAATGAGCTCTTCGACCTCGGGGCGGATCTGTCCGCGCCGGTCGTGGAGAACCCGGAGTTCCCCCCGCTGCGCATCGAGCCCGAGTACATCGACCGCCTGGAGGAGGCCTGCGACACCTACAACGCGGATCTGCCGAAACTGCGCAGCTTCATCCTGCCCGGCGGCTCGCCCGCGGTCGCACTGATGCACACGGCCCGGGTCGTGACACGGCGGGCCGAACGCAGCACGTGGGCCGCGATCGAGGAGCACGGGAACACCATGAACCCGCTGACCGCGAAGTACCTGAACCGGCTGTCGGACCTGCTGTTCATCCTCTGCCGGGTACTCGGCCGGGACGGCACCGAGGTCCTGTGGAAGCCCGGTGGTGAGCGCTGAGGCCGGATGCGGCCCGCAGCGCCCCCGATGCTTCCGTCCGCCCGCGGCCGCAGCGTGGTGTCCCCGCACCGCCGCGGTCCGCGGCTACCGCTGGAGCTCCTCCTCGACGGCCTCGACCTTGCTGGTGAGTCCGTCCTGGACCCCCTCGCGGATGTCGGCCTTGAGGGTCAGGCTGACCCGTTTCGACCCTTCGCCGGCGGCCTCCACGGCGCGTTTGACGACGTCCATGACCTCGTCCCACTCGCCCTCGACACTGGTGAACATCGCGTCGGTGCGGTTCGGCAGGCCGCTCTCGCGGACCACGCGGACAGCCCGGGCTACGGCCGGAGCCACGGACTCGCCCGTATCCATGGGGCTCACGGAGAATGCGACAATCATGGGGCCCACCCTAGGTTCCGTCCGGTCAGGGGCGCCAGACGCCACCCGGCGGCATGGACTCCAGCCAGGAGAGGAATCCGGTGAGCGCGCTCTCGGTCATCGCGATCTCGTAGACCGGCTCTTTGGGGTCGGAGCCGTTGGTTCCCAGCCAGCCCACCTCGATCACCACGAGATCGGACGTGAGTTCGGCGAGGTCCGCCCCCGTCGGCGCGCGGCGGCCCACAATAACGAGACCGCGGCGCGACAGCTCTGCTGTCGGCCGCGGCCAGAGTGAGAAAACGCGATACCAGCGCAGCTCATCGGTGCCGTAGCGCCCGAACCCCATGCGCCATGGGCGTGCGGTTCCGGTGCCGTGGCGCAGGTAGCACTCGACGGCGCCGCCGCCGCGCTCCAGAACGTATCTGCGCACGGTGACGGCCACCAGGGCCAGCAGTGCGACGGTGAGCAGGGCGAAGAACAGCCATTCGGCGATCTGGAACCATATCTCGCTGGACAGCTGCTCCCCCACTCTCGTCCCCCTACAGGACCCCGATCAGACGTCCTCGCCCACGGCCCGGAGCCGGCTGCGCGCGCGCTCGGCGCGTTCCTGCGCCTCGGCGGCGTTGGCCGCGGCCTCGTCGGAGACCGCGTCGCGCAGGGCCACCCTGGCCCGCTCGGCGTCGACGTCCTCGGCCAGTTCGGCCACCTCGGCGAGGATGGAGATCCGGTCGTCGGCCACGGAGATGAACCCGCCGTGCGCCGCCGCGCGGACCTCGCCGGACTCCCTGCCGCCGAGAACGCGGACCACCGAGCCCGGCGCCAACGTCGCCAGGACCGGGATGTGCCCCGGCTGGATACCGATCTCGCCCTCGGTGGTCTTGGCGATGACCATGTCGCCCTCGCCCGCCCACAGCTCGCGCTCGGGTGAGACGAGTTCGACGGAAAGCTTCTTCGACACTGCCTCAAACTCCTCTGATCGCGGGCGGTTCTGCCGAGGGCGGGCACCGCGCGGCGCCCGCCCTTCGCCTCAGAACTAGCCCTGCAGCGTCTTGGCCTTCTCGACGGCCATCTCGATGTTGCCGACGTCCAGGAACGCCTGTTCGGGCAGGTGGTCGTACTCGCCCTCGCAGAGCGCCTTGAAGGAGGCGACGGTCTCCTCCAGCGGCACGAACACGCCCGGGTTGCCGGTGAACTTCTCGGCGACGAACATGTTCTGCGACAGGAAACGCTCCAGGCGCCGTGCCCGGTTCACGATGATCTTGTCCTCTTCGGACAGCTCGTCGATACCGAGAATAGCGATCTGGTCCTGCAGCTCGTTGTTGCGCTGCAGGATCTCCTTCACCCGCTGGGCGACCCGGTAGTGCTCCTCGCCCACGTACTGCGGGTCGAGGATGCGGGAGGTCGAGGTCAGCGGGTCCACCGCGGGGTAGATGCCCTTCTGCGAGATCGGGCGGGAGAGCTCGGTCGTCGCGTCCAGGTGGGCGAACGTGGTGGCGGGCGCCGGGTCGGTGTAGTCGTCCGCCGGCACGTAGATCGCCTGCATCGAGGTGATCGAGTGGCCGCGGGTCGAGGTGATCCGCTCCTGGAGCTGGCCCATCTCGTCGGCCAGGTTGGGCTGGTACCCCACCGCCGAGGGCATGCGGCCCAGCAGGGTGGAGACCTCCTGGCCGGCCTGGGTGAACCGGAAGATGTTGTCGATGAACAGCAGCACGTCCTGCCTCTGCACATCACGGAAGTACTCCGCCATGGTCAGAGCGGAGAGCGCGACACGCAGCCGGGTACCCGGGGGCTCGTCCATCTGGCCGAAGACCAGCGCGGTGTCCTGGAGGACCTCCATCTCGTCCATCTCCAGGAAGAGGTCGGTCCCCTCACGGGTCCGTTCCCCCACGCCCGCGAAGACGGAGACACCGCCGAAGTTGCGGGCGATACGGGTGATCATCTCCTGGATCAGAACGGTCTTGCCGACACCGGCGCCGCCGAACAGACCGATCTTGCCGCCCCGCACGTACGGGGTGAGCAGGTCGATGATCTTGATCCCGGTGACCATCATCTCGGTCTTCGACTCCAGTTGGTCGAAGGCCGGGGCCGACCGGTGGATCGGCCAGCGCTCGTTGACCTCCAGCTCGGAGGTCTTGACGTCCAACGACTCGCCCAGCGTGTTGAACACGTGGCCCTTGACGACGTCGCCCACCGGAACGCTGATCGGCTCGCCGGTGTCGCGGACCTCGTTGCCGCGGGTCAGTCCGTCCTGCGGCTGCAGGCAGATGGCCCGGACCAGGTTGTCGCCGAGGTGCTGGGCAACCTCCAGCGTCAGCGTCTTGGTCTCTCCCCCGATGGTCACATCGGTCTTCAGGGCGTTGTAGATGCCCGGCAGCGCGTCGACGGGGAACTCCACGTCGACGACCGGGCCGGTAACCCGGGCGATGCGCCCGGGGGCCGTGCCCGGCGCGGCCGTCTCTTCAGCAGTCGCAGTCACTTCTCTTACTCACTCCCCGCTGGCAGCAGCGAGGGCGTCGGCGCCGCCGACGATCTCGCTGATCTCACTCGTGATCTCCGCCTGGCGGGCCTGGTTGGCCTGGCGGGTCAGGGTCTGGACAAGCTCCTCGGCGTTGTCGGTGGCCGCCTTCATCGCGTTGCGGCGCGACGCGTGCTGGGAAGCCGCCGACTCCAGGAGCGCGAAGTAGATCCGGTTCGTCACGTACCGCGGAAGCAGTTGGTCCAGGACCTCTTCGGCCGACGGCTCGAACTCGTAGAGGGGGAGCGCTCCCTGCTCCGCCTCCAACTCCGAGGCCTCGACCTCCTCGACCTCCAGCGGCAGCGCGCGGTTGGAGGCCGCCCGCTGCGTGAGCATCGAGATGAACTCGGTCGAGACGATGTGGATCTCGTCCACTCCGCCCTCGGCCGTGTCCTGGGTGAACCGGCCTATCAGGGCATCGCCGATCTCCTTGGCGTGCATGTAGGAGGGGCGCTCGGTGAACCCTTCCCACGTCTGCTCCAAGGAACGCCTGCGGAACTCGTAGTAGGCGATCCCCTTGCGGCCCACCATGTAGAGGAGGACCTCCTTGCCCTGCTCCTGCAGGAGCGAGGACAGGGATTCCGCCTCCTTGATGGCGTTGGTGGTGTAGGCGCCCGCGAGCCCTTTGTCGCTCGTGACGACCAGAATGGCGGCCCGGGTCCGGTTCTCCGACTCGACGAGCAGCGGGTGCTCGGACACCCGCGCCGCCAGGGCCGAGACGGCCCGGGTGATCTCCCGCGCGTAGGGCCCAGCCGCCTCGGCCGCCCGCTGCGCCTTGGTGATGCGGGTGGTGGCGATGAGCTCCATCGCCCGGGTGATCTTCGCCATCGACTTGGTCGAGCGGATCCTCCGGCGATAGACGCGAAGCTGTGCTCCCATGGTCTACTTCCCGGCGCTCTTGGCGACCTTGATGGTTTCCTGGCCGACCTTGCTCTCCTCCAGCGCCTCGGCTTCTTCCTCGTTTCCGAGGAGCCCGCCGGAGCTGGTCTGGAAGCTCTGCTTGAAGGTCTCGATGGCGTCCTTGAGCGTGGCCTCGGTCTCGTCCTCGAACTTGCCGCTCTCGCGGATGTTCTGCAGGACACCGGGGTGCTCGCGGCCGACGTACTCCAGGAAGTCCGACTCGAACCGGCGAACGTCCTCCACCGGGACGTCGTCGAACTGGCCGGTGGTGCCGCCCCAGATCGAGATGACCTCCTGCTCCATCGGGAACGGGGTGTACTGCCCCTGCTTAAGCATCTCCATCAGGCGCTCACCGCGTTCCAGCTGGGCCTTGGAGACGTCGTCCAGGTCCGAGCCGAAGGCGGCGAACGCCTCCAGCTCGCGGTACTGGGCCAGGCCCAGCCGAAGCGAGCCGGTGACCTTCTTCATCGCCTTGGTCTGGGCGGAGCCGCCGACACGCGACACCGAGACACCGACGTTGATCGCCGGGCGCTGTCCCGCGTTGAACAGGTCGGACTCCAGGAACACCTGGCCGTCGGTGATGGAGATGACGTTGGTCGGGATGTAGGCGGAGACGTCGTTGGCCTTGGTCTCGATGATCGGAAGACCGGTCATCGACCCGGCGCCCATTTCGTCGGACAGCTTGGCGCAGCGCTCCAGCAGCCGGGAGTGCAGGTAGAAGACGTCACCGGGGTAGGCTTCGCGGCCCGGGGGGCGACGCAGCAGCAGGGACACGGCCCGGTAGGCCTCAGCCTGCTTGGTCAGGTCGTCGAAGACGATCAGGACGTGCTTGCCGCTGTACATCCAGTGCTGGCCGATGGCCGAACCGGTGTAGGGGGCGATGTACTTGAAGCCCGCGGGGTCGGAGGCGGGGGCGGCCACGATGGTGGTGTACTCCATCGCTCCGGCCTCCTCCAGCGAGGCGCGCACACCGGCGATGGTCGAGCCCTTCTGGCCGACCGCCACGTAGATGCAGCGCACCTGCTTGTCCGGGTCTCCGGACTCCCAGTTCGACTTCTGGTTGATGATCGTGTCGATACCGAGAGCGGTCTTGCCGGTCTGCCGGTCGCCGATGATCAGCTGGCGCTGGCCCCGGCCGATCGGCGTCATGGAGTCGATCGCCTTGATGCCGGTCTGCATCGGCTCGTGCACGGGCTGGCGCTGCATGACAGAGGGAGCCTGCAGTTCCAGGTCGCGGCGTTCGGTGCTCTCGATGTCACCCTGGCCGTCGATCGCCCGGCCCATGGGGTCGACGACGCGGCCGAGGAAGCCGTCGCCCACCGGTACAGAGAGGACCTGACCGGTGCGGCGCACGGTCTGTCCCTCTTCGATCTCGGTGAAGTCGCCCAGGACAACGGCGCCGATCTCGCCGATCTCCAGGTTCTGGGCCAGACCCAGCGTGCCGTCTTCGAATTCCAGCAGCTCGTTCGCCATCGCCGAGGGAAGGCCACCGACGCGGGCGATACCGTCACCGGAGTAGGTGACGGTTCCGATCTCCTCGCGTGCGGCCGCGTCAGGCTCGTACGACTGGACGAAGCGCTGCAGCGCGTTCCGGATCTCATCCGGCCGGATCGTCAGCTCCGCCATCTCACGTATGTCCTTGCTCTCGTATGGCGCCGTGTTTCCCTGGCGCCGTGCGTCTTGCCTTGCGTGATTCGTCGCGTCAGCCGGCCAAGCGCCGCCGGACCTCAGCGAGCCGCCCGGCGACGGTGCCGTCAATGACCTCGTCACCCACGCGGATGGAGAGCCCACCCACGATCTCCGGGGCGATTTCGATGTTCAGATGGATCGTCCTGCCGTATACCCGGGTCAGCACACCCTGCAATTGAGCCTGCTGATCCTCGCTCAGCGGCACGGCTGTGCGCACCACCGCGATGTAGCGCTGGGCACGCTCGGCGACCAGGTGCCCGTAGTAGTCGAGTCCCTGCTCCAGCCTACGTCCCCGTGAACGCGTCACAGCCTCGGTGACCAGCCTCAGGGTGGCCGGATCGACCTTGCCCGAGAGCAGGTTCTCCACCAGGGTCCGCTTGTGCTGGGCGTCCACGCCCTCGGCTGTGAGCGCCGAGCGGAGGTCCGGCTCCGCGGCGACGATCCGCCCGAACCGGAAGAGCTCGTCCTCCAGTTCGTTGAGACGCTCCTCGTTCTCGACACCGGCCACCGTGGCGTAGACCGCCATGCGCTCGGCGGTGTCCACGAGATCACGCGCCCGGGACCACCTGGCCTGGACGATGTCGCTGACCACCAGGACCGTGGACGGCGACACCTTCGTCTCCAGCAGCTCGCCGATCAGCGCGGACTTCTTCTCGGCCTCGTTCGCCGGGTCGGCCAACCACCGACGCAGGGAGTGCTGCTCCTCAAGGAGCGTCACGACCTCGAAGAGCTCGTGTCCAAGCGTTACGGCGTTGGCCGACGGCAGGATCGCGTCGAAGCGCCGTGTCACCTCATCCAGTGAGGTCCGGCTAATACCTCGCATCAGCGCACCTCAGCCTGCGATTCGCTCTGCTCCAGCTCGGCCAGGAACCGGTCGATGACCCGGTTCTGGGCCGCGCTGTCGGAGAGCGTCTCGCCGACGATACGGCCGGCGAGATCGGCGGAGAGGGCACCGATCTCGCTCCGCAGCTGCGCAAGGGTCTGCTGACGATCGGCCTCGATCTGGGCGTGCGCCGTCTCGATCACACGGCGAGCCTCGACCTGGGCCTCCTCACGCGCCTCCGCGATGATGGCGGCGCGCTGCTCCTTCGCCTTCTCCAGCTCTTGGGCGTACTGGCGGTGCGCCTCCTCGAGCTTCTCCCGGTACTGCTGCCGGATCTCCTCGGCTTCGGCTTCGGCCTTCTTCGCGCGTTCGATGCCACCCTCGATCTGGTTGGCACGCTCGTCCAGTGCCGAACTGATCTTCGGCCACATCCTGTAGATGGCGCCGAGGAGGATGAAGAAGGCGATGAGGCCGAAGGTGAACTCGTCCCAGTGGATCGCCAGGACGTTTCCTTGTTCGGCTGCGACGATCATGGCCGCCATCCCTTCGCGTTCGTTGAACCGGTGTGCCTACGTCAGAGGATGAACGCGAGGACCAGGCCGATCAGGGCGAGCACCTCGGTGAGGGCGAAGCCGATCAGCATCTGACCCTGCAGCAGACCGCGGGCCTCCGGCTGGCGGGCGATGGCCTGCACGCCCAGACCGAAGATGAGACCGACACCGATGCCGGGGCCAATAGCGGCGAGACCGTACCCGATGATGTTGAGGTTACCGGTGATGTCCATTAATTATTCCCTTTGCTAGAACAGACCGACGAACAGGGGTGAGCGTCGGATCTACTGACCCGAATTAGCGAACTGGCCCAAGAAAGCGGCTAGTGCGCTCCCTCTAGAGCTTCACCGAGGTAGCTGGAGGCCAGCATGATGAACACGTAGGCCTGCAGTGCCATGATGAATAGCTCGAATCCCGTGAAGACGATAAAGGCGAACAGTGCCAGTCCCGAGTACCCCACGGAGAGGACGCTGAGGAAACCTCCGGCGCCGAGGTTGAACATGTAGAAGCCGCCGGCGGCGAAGACGGCGAGCAGCAGGTGGCCGGAGAGCATCGCCGCGAACGGCCGCAGCGCGTGTGTTATCGGCCTGGCGATGAAGTTCTGGGCGATCTCGATGGGCACGAGCAGGGGGAGGATCCACTTGGGTGTGCCGCCCGGGACGACCCTGCCGACGAAGTGGTTGACCGCACCGTGTTTGCGGATGCCGATGGCGTTCCACACGATGTAGATGTAGATCGCCAATGCCGCCGGGTAGGCGAGGTGGCTGGTCACGGGCAGTTGCATGCCGGGGATGATGCCCATGGCGTTCATCACGAAGATGAACAGGAACAGGGTCACCATCAAGGCAGGTACTTGTCGCCCGCTTTGCCCATCTGCTGGCGGGTCACCTGGTCGCGGATGAAGGCGATCAGCAGCTCGGCCATACTCTGCAGGCGCCCCGGGACAACGGAGGCCTTGCGCGTGGCGATGTGCCAGAAGGCCATCACCAGGAGTGCCGACAACACCAGCATCAGCGTGTACTTCGTGATCCCGGCGGTTCCCGGGAGCCCGAAGGTCAGCCACGGTTCGGGGAAGAACACGCCGACCGTGGGTGCCACTTCCTCGAAACCGCAATTATTGTCCCCGAAGAGATGGCAGTCTTCATCCGCCGCGGCGGCGACTTTAAGCGCCTCAGCACTCACGGCGAATCCTTTCGTCGTGACACAACTCAAACCTCGTCATGGTGTCGGGGCCCCGCGGCGAGTCAGGGCACCAAAGTGGATGATCAGGACCGGACGTACCGGACATAGATCAGATAGACGGCCCCGGCCGCGCCCAGCACGATGCCGATCGGCAGGAATAATCCCTGGAAGCCCAGCGCCCAGTCGGCCAGCCAGCCCAGCCCGCCCCAGGCCAGGATCCCGCCCAGGAGAATCGCGACGAGCGACATCGGATCGGCCTGGGAATCGTGGTCGTGGTCGCCGTCGTGGCGAACGTTCATCTCGCTCCGGAAGATAGCAGGTGGTCTGAAGGGCACGCACATTGCCCTGCCCCCGCGGATTCACCGCTGCCCTCCCGGCTCCGTTTCGGCGCTGTCCGGCTCACCGGAGGGCACCGGTTCGACGATGGGCCGCCTGTCGGTGGCGAGGGCCCGCATGTGCGCGCCCACCCATATGAGGGAACCCCCGATGGCGGTCAGCCCGAAGGTCGTGAACTCGAACCCCTCGGCATCGCGGAAGAGCACCAGCAGCAGGCCGAGCAGCACGACCTTGAGGACGTAGGTTCCCAGGGCCACCGGGAACATGAGCTGGGGGCTGTGCTTGCCGGCCCAGCTCACCGTAACGAAGCTGACCGCGAAGAATGCGATGACCAGGAGGGTGCCGAGGAAGGCGCCGATCAGCCCCGGAACGCCCTGTAACGCGAGTGCCGCGACCATGGCGACCGAGCCAGCGATGGCAGTGGGAATCGCGGCGCCGCGGAAAGTCCGGGCGTCGTGTTCCTGCATGGAGGACTCCGGCTGGAATGTTCAGTGAGGTGCTTGCTCGTGAAAGCTATCACAAGCCGTCCGGCCCCCACTCGGGGGTGGGGGTTCGCCCGGGTCCGATCCGGCCGGACGTCCGGTTCACCGGGGGTCCGGCGCCGATGTCGGGGAGGTCACCCGCCTCGCGGCGGTGGTACCGGAGCGGCGAGGTGTCCTGCGGAACATCCGCGCGAGAGGATTCCGGGCCCTCTTATCAGCCGGCCGATGAATTGTGATCTTCTGTGACGGAACGTGCGGGTTTCAGTCGCTGCAGGAGCCGCCTTCGGCGCAGCTCGGCAGAGTGATCAGTCCCACGGCGCACAGCGCCACCAGGGTGGTCACGGTCAGCACCATGATCGGGGCGTCGAACACCGACAGCGAGACCGAGGCGAACGCGATGATCGCGGCCCAGAGATACATCAGCAGCACGGCCCGGGCGTGCGAGTGGCCGAGCTCCAACAGCCGGTGGTGCAGGTGCTTCTTGTCCGGGGCGAAGGGCGACTTGCCGGCCAGCGTGCGGCGCAGCACCGCGAGCACCAGGTCGGCGAGCGGCAGTGCCAGCACCAGCAGCGGCAGCAGCACCGGAAGGAACACCACCAGCGCGCCGGCGTTGAACTCGCGTGCGGCGTTGGCGTCGAACTGGCCGGTCACGGTAATCGTGATGGAGGTCAGCAGCAGGCCGATCAGCATCGACCCGGTGTCGCCCATGAAGACCCGCGCCGGGTTGAAGTTGTGCAGTAAGAAGCCGACACAGACCCCCGCGAGGATGATCGCGATCATCGCCGGGTAGGACTGGCGCTCGAAGCCCTGGTCGATCGCCGCGACGTAGTAGTAGGCGAAGAAGGCGAAGGCCGAGATCGCCACGATTCCCGCCGCGAGCCCGTCAAGGCCGTCGGCGAAGTTGACCGCGTTGATGGTCACCACGATCAGCAGGACCGATACGACGGTGCCGAGCCATGGGCCCAGCGACAGCTGGGTGCCCGGTAGCGGCAGCCACAGCAGCTGCACCCCCTTCCAGACGAGGATGCCGGCGGCCGCGGTCTGCCCGGCGAGCTTGCTGACGGGATCCATGCCCCACCGGTCGTCGACGACGCCGATGACGGTGATCAGCCGCCCGCCAGGAGCAGCCCCTGCCATGTGTCGGCGACGAAGACCTCCTGCAGGTGCGGCAGCTGCGCCGAGATCAGCAGGGCGGCGGCGAACCCGCCGTAGATGGCGATGCCCCCCATCCGCGGCACGGGTTCGGTGTGGACGTCGCGGTCCCGGACCGGAGGGACGGCGCCCACGGCGATCGCCGCCCGCCGGACGAAGGGGGTCAGCAGGTACGTGACCGCCACGGCGATGATGAAAGTGAGCGCGTACTCACGCACGGCTGGTCCAGGGGCCTTTCGTCGGGGAGGGGGCACCGGTCGGGGCCGCAGGGCGGCCTGCCTGCAGGGTCACCAGCGAACCTAGCATCCGGCGGCCCGCACCGCCGGACGCGAACGGCTCCGCCAACGGGCCCTCACTCACGGGAGGGGTCCCCTGCGCGCCCTGCCGCTTCCTCGGTCTCCCCAGCATCGCCCGCCGCGTTCTCCGTCGCCCGGTCCTGCGTTTCACCGGGCGGCGGTGCCTCCTCGGCGCTTTCGCCCTCCCCCTCGGCCTCACCGGGCTCCTTGGCGCTCTCAGCGCCGCCGTCCGGTCCCGAGGCGCGGCGCTTCGTCTCGCCGAGCACCGTCCCGCAGACGGCGCGCAGCCGCTCGATCGGGATGGCGCCGGTGCGCAGTACCCGCGGAACGGCATACGTCAGGTCGACGATCGTAGAGGGGACATCGTCCTGACACGGACCGCCGTCGAGGTAGACCGAGACCGACTCCCCCAGCTGCTCGGCGGCCTCCTCGGCGGTCGTGGCGGCCGGCCGCCCCGAGACGTTGGCGCTGCTCACCGCCATAGGACCGACCTCCTTGAGCAGTTCAAGGGCGAGGGGGTGCATCGGCATGCGCACCGCCGCGGTTCCCTTGGTGTCGCCGAGGTCCCAGGAGAGGCTCGGCGTCGCCGCGCAGACGATGGTCAGCGGACCGGGCCAGAACTCGTCGATCAGATCCCGGCCGTACCGGCCGAAGTCCTCTATCAGCGCCTGGGCGGCACGCACCGAGCCGACCAGCACCGGCGGCGGCATGTCGCGCCCGCGCCCCTTGGTCTTGAGCAACCCGGCGACGGCGGCGGGACTGAAGGCGTCGGCCCCGATGCCGTAGACGGTATCGGTCGGCAGCACCACCAACTCGCCGCGGCGGACCGCGGAGGCGGCGTCGGCGATGCCGTCCTTGCGGCGCGTGTCGTCAGCGCAGTCGTAGCTGCGGCTCACGTACGCTCACCCCTCTCGTAGTGTCCCGAAGGCCAATCGTCGGCCCTGCGCATGACCACGAAGCGGTCCCGGTGGGCCAGATCCTTGCGGTTGCGGACATCGCGCCACCCGGCTTCCTCGGGGAACAGAGGCGGGATGTCGATCCCCTGGCCGTCTCCGTGCTCGACCGCCATCGCGCCGCTGGGGCGCAGCAGCCGCCGCCCGACCCGCTCCAGTTCGCGGATCATGTTCAGGCCGTCCCTGCCGGCCCACAGCGCCGGCGCGGGATCGTGGTAGCGCACTTCGGGCGGGATCTGGGCGGCATCGGCGGTGGGGACGTAGGGCGGGTTGGTGATCAGCAGGTCGACGCGGCCGTCCAGCTCGGTCAGCGCCGTCCGCATGTCCGCCTGGCGCGCGGTGACGCGATCGCCGTGCACACTGGCGTCGATGTTGCGCTTGGCCCAGATCAGCGCCTCGGGATCGCTCTCGACCGCGTGCACGCGGGAGCGGGGGACCTCCTGAGCGATGGAGATCGCGATGGCGCCCGAGCCGGTGCCCAGGTCCACGACGAGCGGGTCGGCGACGTCCATGGCGCGCAGCGTGTCGATGGCCCAGCCGACCATGATCTCGGTCTCGGGGCGCGGCACGAACACGCCCGGGCCGATCTGGAGTTCCAGGTAGCGGAAGTAGGCACGGCCGGTGATGTGCTGCAGGGGCTCCCGAGCGGCGCGCCGGGCCACGCACTCCCAGTAGAGGGCGTCGAAGTCGGCATCGGCGACATTGTGCAGCTCTCCTCGACGAACGCCGTGCACGAACGCCGCGAGCTCCTCGGCGTCGGTGCGAGGCGAGGGGACGCCCGCTTCGGCCAGCCGCAGCGTGGCCCGGGCGACCTCGTCGAGCAGGAAGTTCATGACTGGGCCTGCTCCAGCCTTTCCTTGGTGTCGGCGTCGATGAGCGCCTGCAGAACGGCGCCCAGGTCACCTTCCAGAACCTGATCGAGGTTATACGCCTTGTAACCGACGCGGTGGTCGGAGATCCGGTTCTCCGGGAAATTGTAGGTACGCACCCGCTCGGACCGGTCGACGGTGCGGACCTGGCTCTTGCGCTCGGCCTCGGCCTCGGCGTCGGCGTTCGCCTGCGCCTCGGCGAACAGCCGGGCGCGCAGGATCCGCATGGCCTGCTCCTTGTTCTGCAGCTGGCTCTTCTCGTTCTGGCACGAGACGACGATGCCGGAGGGCATATGTGTGATGCGCACAGCGGAGTCGGTGGTGTTGACGCTCTGCCCGCCGGGACCGGAGGAGCGGTAGACGTCGATCCGCAGGTCGTTCTCGTGGATCTCCACCTCGACCTCCTCTGCCTCGGGCACCACCAGGACGCCCGCGGCCGAGGTGTGGATCCGCCCCTGCGACTCGGTCACCGGGACGCGCTGCACCCGGTGCACACCGCCCTCGAACTTGAGCTGCGGCCACACGCCCTGACCGGGTTCCGGGGTCCCCTTGTTCTTGAAGGCGATCGTGATGTCCTTGTAACCGCCCAGGTCGGATTCCGTGGAGTGGATGATCTCGGTCTTCCAGCCCTGGCGTTCGGCGTAGCGCAGGTACATGCGGACCAGGTCGCCGGCGAACAGGGCCGACTCCTCGCCGCCCTCGCCCGCCTTGACCTCCAGGATGACGTTCTTCTCATCGGCGGGGTCACGCGGGATGAGGAGGTAGCGCAGCCGCTCGGTGAGCTGTTCCCTCTCCACGGCGAGCTGCTTGGCCTCCTCCGCGAAAGCGGAGTCCTCACTGGAGAGTTCCTTGGCGGCCTCCAGATCGCTCTCGACCTGCTGGAGCTGCCGGTACGCCGCGATGATCGGGGTGAGCTGGGAGTACCTGCGGCCGAGCCGACGGGCCCGGTTCTGCTCGGCATGCACGTCGGGATCCGCGAGCTGCTGCTCCAGCTCGTAGTACTCGCCCAGGAGATCGTCCAACTTCACGTTCCGCCCGCCCCCATCGAAAGCAACCTCGCCGCCGCATGCGGCACGTCGAACCTACTGCTACGGCGCCGGTCGCGTATGCCGTGGGGCACACGCGGGCCGGCGCCGCTGCTTACGAAGACGCTACTTGCGCTTGCCGAACCGCTTCTCGAAGCGGGCGACCCGGCCCCCGGTGTCCAGGATCTTCTGCTTCCCTGTGTAGAACGGGTGGCAGGCCGAGCAGACGTCGGCGCGGATCACGCCGGTCTCGGCGGTGCTCCGCGTGGTGAAGCTGTTCCCGCAGGTGCAGGTCACCTGGGTCATGACGTAGTCGGGGTGGATGTCGGCTTTCACGTGGCTCTCCTCGCTAAGGCGGTCGCCGGGCGCATGTCGGTGGAGGGAGCGCGCAACTCGTCCCCGCGTTCGCGGAGGTCGGAGTGACATGCGCGAACCGGTCCCGCAGCGGTCGGTGTGCGCGGGATGACTCCCGCGCCGGCAGGGCGGCTCCTCATCCCCAGTCTGCCAGACCTTCAACCAAGAACCGACCAGCGCGTATTCCCCGCGGCGTCGCTCAGCCGCTGTCCTCGCCGCGTCCCGTGCCCTCGACCGGCTCGCTGGGGTAGTCGGTGGGCGTGGGGTCGGGCTCCTCCGGCGCGTCCGGCGGGCACAGGGCGGTCTCGATGGTCTCCCACGCGGGCGGGTCGGGGTCCTGGACGTAGCGCGCCTGGAACATGGTGAAGTGCCGGTCCTTGTCGTCGTGCACCGTCCAGGTGCGGTACCCCGGGATGTTGCCCGAGTGCATCCAGACGTCCAGTTCGCACGACAGCGTGTACTGCCGGGGGCCCAGCGCGTAGCCGACCCCGCCGCCGTTGATCCCCTGGACGGTCAGCATCTCGCCGAGCATTTCGGCGTCGAGGATCTCTCCCCCGAGCAGCGCCTCCCAGAACCGGTTGATGTCGCTGACGGTGGAGACGATCTGGGCCGTTCCGTACCAGCGCGTCGGGTTGAACTCGGTGATGTCGCTCGGCTCGGGGTCCGCCCCGGCGTAGGGACGTTCGGCCACGTAGGCCCGCATCACGGGCGAGGGCATCTCCGGGGACGCGGGGATCGAGGTTTCACTGAGCTCCAGCGGCGTGATGATGCGGTCGGCGATCTCTTCGGTGTAGGGGCGGCCGGTGACCTCCTCGATGATCATCGCCGCCAGCACGTAGTTCGTGTTGGAGTAGTCCACGTCCGCCCCCGGTTCGAAGTCCGGCCCCTCCTCGTTGGCCACCTCGACCAGCTCTTCGGGCTTCCAGACCCGCTTGGGGTCGTTCCGCACAGCGGGCATGGCCTTGTTGTAGCTGAACACCCCGCTGGTATGGCTCAGCAGCATGCGCAGGGTGATGTCCTCACCGCCGTCGAGCACACCGGGCAGCACCTCCTCGACGGTGTCACTCAGCCGAACCTCCCCCTCCGCGACCAGCTGCAGCATGACCGCGGCGACGAAGGGTTTGGACAGGCTCGCGATCCGGAAGTGCGCCCCGGGATCGACGGGAACCCGCGTCTGGCGGTCGGCGATACCGGCCACGCCGTTCCACCTGTCCCTACCGCTCTCGTTGGCCTCGACCAGTTCGGCGACAGCGCCGCTGGCCCCTTCCTCGACGACCTTGTTCAGCGCCTTCTGCAGCTCGATGCGCTCCTCAGCGGAGATCCGGGGCGGTTCGGGGGGCGGTTCCGCCTGCGATGCGGCGGCGTCTCCGTCGGAGTCGTCCGCTCCCTGCGGCCACGCCTGCACCACGACCGCCGTCGCTGCGGTTGCGACCGCCACTCCGAGGAGGGCGGCCCATCGTTTCTTCCACATCGGGAGAAATCGAAGCATGAAAACAGAGGTTTCGCGAATAAGCACTGCAAACTGGGGTATGGCTCACGTTTCCGCCCACAGAGGGGGGATGGCGCACGCGACAGAGAGCGGTCTGGACAGCGCGGAGGGCGAGCCCTGTCGTATGTCCGGCCCACCGGGGACAGCCAACCGGCCGGGCCCTGGGAACCGCCGACAGCGCCCTCTCAGGGGCGCCGGGAGGCGCAAATGGTGCGGCCCTCCCTGCACGGAAGGGCCGCACACCGAACCATAGACGCTTCCACGCCATCTTGACCAGGGGTTGACCAGGTCAATCCGGTAACGGCCGGATTTTCCCGCGTATAACGGCGAGCGGGAGTCCGGAGACGGAAAGGCCCTCCGCGTGCAGAGGGCCTTCCGGAGCCGGGCGGGCGCGAACGGTCAGTTGTCGTTCGGTCCCACCGTGGTCTTCTGCACCTGCATCAGGAACTCGGGGTTGCTCTTGGTGTCCTTCATCTTCTCCAGGAGCAGTTCCAGCGCCTGCTGGGTGTCGAGAGCGTGCAGCACGCGGCGGAGCTTCCAGATGATGTTGAGCTCCTCGCCCGACATCAGGATCTCCTCCTTGCGTGTGCTGGAGGCGTCGACGTCGACAGCGGGGAAGACCCGCTTGTCGGCGAGCTGCCGGTTGAGCTTCAGCTCCATGTTGCCGGTGCCCTTGAACTCCTCGAAGATCACCTCGTCCATGCGCGAGCCGGTCTCGACCAGCGCAGTGGCGAGGATCGTCAGGGAGCCGCCGTTCTCGATGTTGCGGGCCGCCCCGAAGAACCGCTTCGGCGGGTACAGCGCGGTCGAGTCGACACCGCCGGAGAGGATGCGTCCGCTCGCCGGCGCGGCGAGGTTGTAGGCCCGCCCCAGCCGGGTGATGGAGTCGAGCAGCACGACGACGTCGATGCCCATCTCCACGAGCCGCTTCGCACGCTCGATGGCGAGCTCGGCGACCGTGGTGTGGTCTTCCGCCGGCCGGTCGAAGGTGGAATTGATGACCTCCCCCTTGACCGTGCGCTGCATGTCGGTGACCTCTTCGGGCCGCTCATCGACGAGGACGACCATGAGGTGGCACTCGGGGTTGTTCTCGGTGATGGCGTTGGCGATCGACTGCAGCACCATCGTCTTACCGGCCTTCGGCGGCGAGACGATCAGGCCGCGCTGCCCCTTGCCGATCGGAGCGACGAGGTCGATGATGCGCGTGGTCAGGATGCCGGGATCGGTCTCCAGCCGCAGCCGCTCCTGCGGGTACAGCGGCACCAGCTTGGAGAACTCCGGACGACTGCGCGCCTGGTCGGGCGCCATGCCGTTGATGGTGTCGAGCCGCACGAGCGCGTTGAACTTCTCGCGGCGCTCACCTTCGCGTGGCTGGCGAACGGCACCGGTGATGGCATCACCCTTGCGCAGCCCGTTCTTGCGGACCTGAGCCAGCGAAACGTAGACGTCGTTGGCACCGGCAGGTAGCCGGTGGTGCGCACGAACGCGTAGTTGTCGAGGATGTCCAGGATGCCGGCGACGGGCAGGAGGACGTCGTCCTCGTTGATCACCGGCTCGTTGTCCTGCTGGCGGTCGCGTCCGCGCCGGTCGCGCCGGTCGCGCCGACGTCCGCGGCGGCGCCCGCCGCCATCGTCGTCGCCGCGCCCACCCTGCTGGCCGCCGTCCTGGGACTGCGTTTCGGCGGTGGCGTTGGCGTCCTCGCGGTTCCCGCGATTGCGCCGGTTTCGCTGGCGTTCCCGCCCGCCGCCCTGGCCGGATTGACCGCCCTGGCCGTTCTGGGACTCGGAGCCACTCTTCTGGGGGGTATTGGATGTCTTGGTCACACTGCTCGCGGTGGTAGAGGAATCAGTGCCGTCCGACGGCCTGTTCTGGTCGCCGGAGTCGTCCCCTCGCTTGCGGGACGATCGGCGGCTACGAGCGGGCTTTTCCGGACGCTCGGCCTGCACCGGCGCCTTCTCGCCCTTCGCAGCGGTGCCGGCCACGGCCTCGTCCTGCTCCGCTTCACCGTCCTTGGCTCTGTTGGCGTCTGTGTCTGTGGCCTGCTGGCTGGAACTGCGGGTGGCGACCGCGCCGTCGGTGTCGCCGACCTTACCCTCTTCGGCTGGCCTCTCGGAGCCCTTCGAGGATTTCGTTCCCTGCGGGGCGTCCACGGGACCGCCCTGTTTGGCTTCGATGGCGGCGATGATGTCGTTTTTGCGCATCCGCCCCGTACCCGTGATACCGAGGCTCGACGCCAATCGCTGCAGCTCGGTCAGCTTCAACGCCGACAGCCCGGTTCCTCCGGAGCGGCGCCTCGACCGCGTGGACGCGTTCGTGTCAGCTGAGGAGGCCGGGTCGCCGGCTTCCGCACCGGATACGACTGACTTCTGCTGCGCGCTGACCGCCGTGTCCGTGTGGAGTTCGGTGGTGTCGCTCACTAAGGGTCCTTCCCAAGGAGCGGGCTGCGGCCGTCATCATCTCTCGAACGGCCGGCCCGGTGGTGCGAACCGGCGGGGGCCGGGTCGGGCTTGCCCCATGTGGTACCAGGAACCCTGGTCCCTACCCAATCGCGGCGGGCTCTGGGCACGACCAGATATAGGGGCGATGAGCTCGATAGTGCTGCCCGTGAACCGTCCTCCCGCTCTCACGGAACGAGAAAGCGGTCTCGGTGGGGTAGGCGCAGCCACGGGCGCGCCGCGAACTCGACACAGTGGCAACCGTGCACAGCGCTCGCATGGAGAACACCACTAACGCGAAGGGCGCGGAAAACACTGTGGCGGATGAGCACGCGCCCCGCAATGGGGCATCTGATGCTTCACCCAGCCTAACATCACCGGAGCCCACAGCTATTCCTCGACACAGGTCCATAAACGGGGAGAACTGATCCGTACCCCTGCCGGATCGATTGTTATGGGGCGTATGTGCCATCCCTTACCCGCCCGCTCACGTATTGAATCCGCCTGATCCCCGTTGATTCGCCCGGGATCCCCCTCCGGCGGAGGGTTCTCATCGCGTTCCGCGAGCTCAGGCGCGTTCCCGAGCACCAGGACCGTTGGGCCCGCACCCGAGATGACCGCGGGCAGACCATCCTGTTCACGTAACTCGCGGGCCAGCGCCGCGCTGGCCGGCATGGCCGGTCCCCGGTAGGCCTCGTGCAACCGGTCGACCGTGGCGTCCAACAGCAGTTCGGGATGGCCGGTAACGGCCGCGACCAGGAGTGCGGCACGTCCGGCGGTGAACGCGGCGGCCCCGTGCGGCACCGAGTCCGGCAGCAGTCCGCGCGCCTGCTCTGTCGACAACCGCTCCTCGGGAATGCACACCACCGGGCGCAGCCGCGGCGACGGCGCGAGCGGCAGTGCGTGCCACGCCTCCGCCTCCCGCCAGGCGATGGTGAACCCGCCGTAGACACATGGTGCGACGTTGTCCGGGTGCCCCTCGATATCGGCGGCGAGCCGGAACACGCGGTCCCTGTCGATCCGTCCGCTGCCGACGCTCTCCTGCCCCAGGAGCACCAGGGCGGCACTCACGCCGGCGACGATCGCCGACGCCGAGGAGCCCAGCCCCCGCCCGTGGGGGATGCGGTTGCGGCAGCGCAGCTCCACCCCCGGCAACTGCTTCCCCATCGCCTCGAAGGTCGAGCGCATGGCCCGCACCACGAGGTGGGAACCGTCTCGCGGCACCTCGTCGGCGCCTTCGCCGTCGATCTCCACCATGACGCGGTCGTCGTCGCGCAGAGCGACCTCGGCCTCGTCGTACAACTCCAGTGCCAGCCCGAGCGCATCGAATCCGGGGCCGAGGTTGGCGCTGGTCGCGGGGGTGCGGACGTGCACCCCGGCGGGGCGCGGCTGGGACATGCGTTGACTCCGCGGGATCGGGAACAGGGAATGGTCGGGTCCTCGGCGTTCGGGCGGGAACCATCCCGCCCGGTTCACGGGCGGCGGGGCTCAGACGAGGCCGAGAGCGGTGGCCGCCGTATGGGCGTCCACGGGTACCGTAGTGGCCGCCGACGCTCCGGCCAGCGCCCAATCGGGGTCCTTGAGCCCGTTTCCGGTCACCGTGCACACCACGCGCCGGCCGCGCTCGATGTGCCCCTCAGCGACCGCCTGCAGCAGGCCGGCGACACTCGCGGCCGACCCCAGTTCGACGAAGACGCCCTCCTGCGCCGCGAGCATCCGGTAGGCCGCGAGGATCTGGCGGTCGGTCACCGAGGTGATGCTCCCGCCTGATTCGTCCCTGGCCTGCTCGGCCTGCGCCCAGGAGGCGGGGTTGCCGATCCGGATCGCAGTGGCGATGGTGCGCGGCTGGGCCACGGGAGCGCCGGTGACGATGGGGGCGGCGCCGCTGGCCTGGAAACCGAACATACGCGGGGTTCCGGTGGCGATGCCGTCCTTGGCGTACTCCTTGTAGCCCATCCAGTACGCGCTGATGTTCCCGGCGTTGCCGACCGGAAGGCAGTGCACGTCGGGCGCATCACCCAGCGCGTCGACGACCTCGAACGACGCTGTCTTCTGCCCCTGCAGCCGGTACGGGTTGACCGAGTTCACCAGCCCGACCGGGTAGTCCACGGACAGCTTCCGGGCGAGTTCCAGGCAGTCGTCGAAGTTCCCCTCGACCTGCAGCAGCTTGGCGCCGTGCACCAGGGCCTGGGCCAGCTTGCCCATGGCGATCTTGCCTGCGGGACGAGCACGGCGCAGGTCATACCCGCACGCACCGCGTAGGCCGCGGCGCTCGCGCTGGTGTTCCCGGTCGAGGCGCAGATAACGGCCTTGGCCCCTTCCTCGGCGGCCTTCGTGATGGCCATGGTCATGCCGCGGTCCTTGAAGGAGCCGGTGGGGTTGAGCCCTTCGACCTTGAGGAACACCTCACACCCTGTCAGTTCCGACACCTGCGTGGCGGGGAGCAGCGGGGTTCCGCCCTCGAGCAGGGTGACAACCGAGGTGTTCGCGGTGAGAGGCAGGCGGTCGCGATACTCCTCGACGACCCCTCGCCACGCCCGTGCCATGTTCACGACAGGGCCCTTTCGAGTGGGATGGACACGACTTCTACGAAATGGCCACGCAGACGCGGGCGGCGCGCTCGCCCGGAACGGCGCCGACGACGAAAGGCTGAACGACCGCCTTGCGCGGCCTTTCGCGATCACTGCCGAGTCTACGGCCACACCGGCACCGCCCGTGCCCGAACGCGACCATTCTTGCCCAGGTCGGAACCGGATTCCGGCCCCGACCGGGCGCAACACCGGAAGCGCGGGGAGGCGGGTGCCGCCCCCGCGCCGGGAGGCGTCAGCCGTCCTCGCCGAACGCCTCGACGCGCATGACGCTGGCCACCGAGCGGACCATGTCCAGAGCGCGCAACTGCTCGACGGTCGTAGCCAGCGCGGAGTCGGGTGCCTGGTGGGTCACCAGGACCAGCTGGGCGTCGTCGCCGTGCCCTTCCTGGCGGACGTTCTTGATCGACACGTGGTTGCCCGCGAACACATCGGCGACACGCGCGAGCACGCCCGGCCGGTCGGCGACGTCCAGCGCCACGTGGTAGCGGGTGATCGTCTGCCCCATCTCGTGCACGGGGAGCCCGGTGTCGTGCCCGCCCTCGCCCGCGTAGGTGGTGGCCAGCCGGTTGCGGGCGACCGCGACCAGATCACCGAGGACGGCGCTCGCGGTCGGCGTTCCGCCGGCGCCGGCACCGTAGAACATCAGCCGCCCGGCGGACTCGGCTTCCACGAACACCGCGTTGTATGCCTCGTTGACGGTGGCCAGTGGGTGCTCACGCGGAAGCATCACGGGATGCACCCGCACTCCGACCGAATCGCCCGCCTCGGAGCGCTGGCAGATGGCCAGCATCTTCACGACGCACCCCATGGCCTTGGCGCTGGCGATATCGCCCGCGGAGACGTCGGTGATGCCCTCGCGGTGCACGTCGGCCGCTGTGATGCGCTGGGTGTGGAACGCCAGCCGGGCCAGGATCGCGGCCTTGGCCGCGGCGTCGAACCCTTCGACATCGGCGGTCGGGTCGGCCTCGGCGTACCCGAGCGACTGCGCCTCCTCAAGCGACTCGGCGAAGCCCGCCCCCTGGCTGTCCATCCGGTCCAGGATGAAGTTGGTGGTGCCGTTGACGATACCGAGCACACGGTGCACGTGGTCGCCGGCGAGCGAGTCGCGCAGAGGGCGGAGCAGCGGGATCGCCCCCGCGACGGAGGCCTCGTAGTAGACGTCCACGCCGGTCTCGCGCGCGGCCGAGTGGATCGTGGCGCCGTCCTCGGCGAGCAGCGCCTTGTTCGCCGTGACCACCGATTTGCCGGACTTGACCGCGGCGAGGATCAGCGACCGTGCGGGCTCGATCCCACCGATGACCTCGACCACCAGGTCGATGTCGGGACGCGTCACCAGGCTCATGGCGTCGGTGGTGAACAGCTCCGGATCGATCCCCGTGCCGCGGGCGCGCCCGAGCCGGCGCACCGCGATCCCTCCGATCTCCAAGGAAGTTCCAATGCGCGCGGACAGCTCGGTCGACTGCTCGTTGATCAGCCGCACCGCTTCGGCGCCCACAACGCCGCACCCGAGCAGCGCCACCTTCATCGCCATAAGGGGGTGACTCCCACTTCTTTCGCGTCGTGTCGGTCCATGTCCTCGCGGTCCCGGGGGACCGGAGTCGGCGCAATCAGCCTACGTCGAGGCGGAGCAGATCCTCCTCGGTTTCCCTGCGCATCAGGGTGCGCGTTTCACCGGCACGCGCCGCGACCATGGCCGGACGCGGCAGGTGGTTGTAGTTGCTGGCCATGGAGTAGCAGTAAGCGCCGGTGGCGGCCACGGCCACCAGGTCGCCCGGTCGCAGGTCGGCGGGCAGGTAAAGGTCGTGCACGATGACGTCGCCGCTCTCGCAGTGCTTGCCGACGAGACGGGAGAGCATGGGCTCGGCGCCGCTCTCCCGCGACGCCAGGACGCAGGTGTACTCCGAGCCGTAGAGCGCGGTGCGGATGTTGTCGCTCATCCCGCCGTCGACACTGACGTACGTGCGGATCCCCTCGACGTCCTTGACCGTGCCGACCCGGTACAGGGTGACTCCGCACGGCCCGGCGACGGCGCGTCCCGGCTCGACGGCGACGCGCGGCATCGGCAGCCCGGCGGCCGCGCATTCGCGCCGCACGATACCGAGCAGCCCCTCGGCGATGCTCTTGGGCTCCAGCGGATCGTCGCTCGGCATGTAGGCGATCCCCAGGCCGCCGCCGAGGTCCAGCTCGGCCGGTGTAACGCCCAGATCGGTGTGGATGCGGGTGAGGAACCCGGTGACCCTGCGCGCCGCGACCTCGAAACCGGCGGTGTCGAAGATCTGCGAGCCGATGTGGGAGTGCAGGCCGGCGAGGTTGACGTGGTCGGCGGTCAGGATCCGGCGGACCGCCTCCATCGCGGCCCCCGTGCTCATGGCGAAGCCGAACTTCTGGTCGTCGTGGGCGGTGGCCACGAACTCGTGCGTGTGCGCCTCGACTCCGGTGGTGACGCGGACCAGGGCCTCGGCGACGACGCCGCGTTCGGCCGCCAGCCGCTCCAAACGCTCGATCTCGTCGAACGAGTCGACGATGATCCGCCCGACCCCGACATCGAGCGCGCGCGCCAGTTCGGCCTCGGACTTGTTGTTGCCGTGCAATCCGATCCGCTCCGGCGGGAACCCGGCGGCCAGCGCGACCGCGAGCTCCCCTCCACTGCAGACGTCGAGCTTGAGGCCTTCCTCGTGCACCCACCGCGCGACGGCCTTGGTCAGCAGTGCCTTGCCCGCGTAGTAGACGTCCGCTTCGGCGTCGCTGAAGGCGTTGCGGAAGTCGCGGGCCCGGGCGCGGAAGTCCTCCTCGTCCAGGACGAACAGGGGCGTCCCGTACTCGGCGGCGAGGCTCTCCGCCCCGATTCCGCCGATCGTGACCTCGCCGCTGACGCGCCGGGCCGTGCTCGGCCAGACCCGGGGGGCGAGTTCGAGCACGTCACGAGGCGGGCGCGGCGGGTTCTCCTCGGGCAGCACCTCGGCGTGGCGGGGTCCGGCGGGATGGGCGTAACGGCTCATGGGCTGGCACTCTCGGCTGTGTCGTCGGGTGTTCCGTCGGCGGCGCGCCGCTCTGGAAGCGTGCCGCGCGCCGGACGCGGAGACACCCTGGATCGGTCGGAAGGCGGTCTGGTCGTTCGGGGCATCCCGTTGTACCCGGAGTACGGAAACGAGGCGTCGGGCTTGCCGGGGAAGGGCCCCGGTCCGGAGCGTCTAGAGCCTTGTGGGCGCGGACACACCGAGCAGGGACAGCCCCGTTCTGAGGACCCCCGCCACAGCGGCACACAGTTCGAGCCGCGCGGAGGTGGCCTCCCTGCGCGCGGCATCGGCCGCCGGAACGGCTTCCTCCATGACGGCGCAGGACTCCTGCCATTCATGGTATGCAGCGGCGAGACCTTCCAGGTAGCGCACCAGAATATGGGGTTGGCGACGTCCAGCGGCGGTCGAGAGCACACTGGGTCCGTCGAAGAGCGCGCCGATGACCGCGGCGGCCCGCGGCTCGTCCAGGGCCGCCACAGCGTTGTCCGCGAGCTCCCCGGTGGGACGGGGCGAGACGAGCCCGCTGTCGCGCACCCACACCCCGGTACTGACCGCATGAGCGTGCGCGTAGCGGACGACGAACGCGGGATTGGCGTCGGTGTGCCGCGCCCAGTTGCCCGGCTCCTCCGCTGTGGGCAGGGCGGGCAGCCCCTGGCCGGTCCACTCGCCCGCGCGCGGGTGCTCGGGAACGGACCTGCAGAACGCGATCCGCGCGCTCGCCTCACCGGTCGCGGCGAGCAGCCGCGCCGCACCGCCTTCCCCAAGGGGGCCGTCCAGGTAGGGGTCGCGCCACGTCACCTCGTCCGCCGGATCCGTCGGTCCCGGCACGGGCGGCGGCACCCCGGAGTCGCGCGGATCCGGGAGCGCGGCGACCTCCCTCCTCCCCAGCAGCGCGTCCACCCCGCCGGCGGCCAGCACCATTCTGCGCCGGGCGTCCCCGCGGGCGCGCTCCCGCGCCCGCGGGACCGTCTCGGCCGCGTGCAACGGGGACAGCGCCCACGCGGCCGCGGCGCGCCCCCTCCGCATCAGGAGGCGGCAGGCGCCCCCCGGCCAGGTAGTCCGCACCGCGGGCGGCGCGGACCAGCGACACACGGGCGCGCGGGGCCAGAGTGAGGTTGACGAACCCGCCCCCCGCCGCAACGGCGTCCACCACGTGCGGGCTCGATCGGAGTTCCGCCGCAATGTCCGCCGCCAGCTCCGCCGCCGGGACGCCGAGCGGGCCGGCGAGGCGCATCGGGAGCGCGCTGGCGTAGGCCCCCGGGGCGTCCTTCGGCGGGCGCCGCGGCTCCGCGGCGGGAACACTTTCCAGGGCGGCCCCGGTTACGGCCGCCGCGGCGGAGCGCAGCAGGTCGTCCAGCAGCCACGGTGTCGCACCGCGCTCCACCGGCCGCCTGGGCCCTCCCCCGTTGTCCCCACGCATGGTCTTCCCGTTCCCCTTGCCCCGCGGGTCACCCCCCGTCCCTCCACCCCCCTGGCTCGGCTCCGTCGATCCCGGCGAGCTCACGCACCACCCGGATCAGCTCGGTCGGATCGAAGGGTTTGGTCACGTAGGCGTCCACGCCGATGTCGCTCCCGCGTTTGACGTCGTCCCCCTGCGCCCGCGCAGTGATGAGCACGACCTTCACCCGCCGGGTCTCCTCGTCGTCCCGCAGCCGGATCGCGGCGCCCCAACCGTCCAGCCGCGGCATCATGACATCGAGCGTGACCACGTCCGGCGCGACCTCGCTCACGCGTTCCAGGCACTCCTGGCCGTCGACAGCAGTGTGCACCTCGAACCCTTCCAGCTGCAGGTTGACGGCGATCAGCTGCCGGATCACCTCATCGTCGTCGACCACCAGTACCCGTGCCAGCGCTTCACCCACGGGCGCGAGACTAACCCCCGGACCGCTCCCGGCGCTCGGGGTTCGCCGAACCTCACCGGATATTGTGCGTGCCACCCCTGGACCCCTGCTAAAGTGAATGACGCAAGCGCCCCCTTAGCTCAGGGGATAGAGCAACGGCCTCCGGAGCCGTGTGCGGAGGTTCGAATCCTCCAGGGGGCACCGCTTCAGGAGCACCGAAAACCCCGGTCGGCCAGGCACGACGCCGGTCACGGGGTTTTCTTGTGTGCGCAGCCGTGCGCCACCGGAAGCGGCCGGTCGCGGGGTTTCCCGGGATATACGCGGAATGGGACGCCGCCTCGTCTTCCCAGGTCACCATGGAAAAAGCCCCGGCCGAAACCGGGGCTCACGTTACTTCGACCCGTCATCCATCCGCCCGGACCAGCGGTCGTCGTCACCGTCCAGGCGGTGCGCATAGACCCGGTACGGCACCTCCACACCGCGCCCCGCCCACTCGGCGATCTGCATCGCCGGCCCCCCGGAGTTGAGTCGGTAGGTCACCCCGGCGTGCCGGAAGTCATAGGGCCGCTTCAGCAGCGGCCCTTCACGCTCCTCCGGAGTCAACCGGCCGGACGCGCCCGACCGGTCAAGAGACCCCGATGTTCTGGTTCACCCGGAACAGGTTGGTCGGGTCGTAGGCGCGCTTGACGGCGACGAGGCGCGAGTAGTTGGCGCCGTAGGTGGCCCGGAGGCGGTCGTCGCCCTCATCCATCATGAAGTTCACGTAGGCGCCTCCCATGGTGTACGGGTGCACGGCTTCCCAGTATTCCCGGGCCCAGCTGGTGATCGCGGGTGCCTTGGACGGGTCGGGGTCGATGCCGTCGATGACCATGGACCAGGTGGCGTCGCGGTAGCTCCACGCCGTCTCCCCCTGGCCGACGCGGTGCACCGCCCCGTCGATCGGATACAGGTGCATGAGCGACAGTTCGCTCGGTTTGCGCGCCGCGTGCTCGATGTGGGCGTCGATGGCCTCGTCGGGCAGCTCCTTGACGAAGTCGCCCTTCCAGTACCACTGGAGTCCTGAAGGCAGGAGCGGATCGAACAGGCTCTGCATCGCCGGGTAGGGCATGGTCGTGACACCGTCGAGGAGCGGTGCGGGCAGGTCGGTACGGATCGGCCTCATCGCCGCTTCCGCTTCCTCGGCCGGCCCGTTGTAGCAGGAGATCAGGGCGCAGACCTTCCTCCCCCACAGCTCCTCCGGGAACGGCGCCGTCGACGGGACCGTCTTCAGGCCCAGGAACGGGCACAGCTCCTCGGGAGCCTCCGGGAGGAAGTCGCGGTACCACCGCATCACTCGGCGGGCGTCCTGGAAGTCCCAGAAGATCGGCCCACCGTAGACCATGCTCACGGGGTGGGCCCGGTAGCGGAAGCTGGTGACGACCCCGAAGTTGCCGCCGCCGCCGCGCAGGGCCCAGAACAGGTCCTCGTGCCGGGTCTCGCTGGCCGTGACGAAGCTGCCGTCCGCCAGCACGACGTCGGCTTCGAGGAGGTTGTCGATCGTCAGACCGTACTTGCGCGTGAGGTACCCGTGGCCGCCGCCCAGCGTGAGCCCGGCGATCCCGGTCGTCGAGACGATCCCGGCCGGAAACGCCAGTCCGAACGCGTGGGCGGCGTGGTCCACGTCGCCCTGCTTGCATCCGGCCTCCACCCGCACGGTCGCGCTGTCCGGGTCGACGCGCACCCCGTTCATCGCCGACAGGTCGATGACCAGACCGTCATCGCAACTGCCGAACCCAGGCCCGTTGTGGCCCCCGCCCCGGACGGCGATGAGCAGGCCCTGTTCCCGGCCGTAGTCGACGGCCCTGATGACGTCGGCGACATCCGCGCAGCGGGCGATCATTCGCGGCCGCTTGTCGATCATGCCGTTGTAGAGCCGCCGGGCGCTCTCGTACTCCTTGTCAGCGCGGTCGATGAGCTCGCCGCGCAGTGATTCTGCAAGCTCTCTGTCTGTCGTCTGGATCGTCATGCGTCCCCCCTCCTCCTCAGCGACACGCCGGGAGGCCGGGCAGAGCCGGCTCACGGGCGGCCCCACCCCCGCAGCGTTCCGCTGCCGTTCCCCAGTCGAGCTCACCGGCGGGCGGCCCGACCACTCGTTCCTCGTTGACCGCGAATCATGTCCTGCGTGCTCGCCGGTTCAGGTGCGCGCGGCAAAAGTCCGGCCCCGGCACCGTGCCCCGATACAGGTGGTCGACGGCACACCGGCAGGTGTCTACGCGTCGTGACTCGCCGGCGCTGAACGTCCCTTCGTCCGGGCCCAGTGTCCTTGGCTACGGCTCAGCTGCGGCACGGTGGGACATTTCCCGACCCTCCACCGGTACAATTCCCACACGGGACGGAACCCGCGTCGCGTCAAGGCTTTCAAGGTATGCAGGGCGGCGCGCAGAGGCGAAAGTCTCCTTTCACCCGGGCCATAGGCCGCCCGCTGGTGCCACGCCGGTGATCACACTGTCCTCGTCCCCTATGCGGTCCACGCAGCGCGGCGGCCTGGCACGGTCATCGACATCTGCGCCACCTCCGGCACGTGGCCGCCGAATCGCGGAAGGATGCTCAGTGTGAGCGAACTGATCATCGTGCGGCCCGGGGAAACCTCGGCGGAGGCGACAAGAGTCTGCTGGAGCACACCGGCGACTTCTTCGGCGGGGTGTGGGACGGCGCCTCCGGTGATGTCGAGGGGCTCCTCGACACCTTCACCAGCAATCTCATCGACACCCTCACCGAGACCTGGCGGGGCGTCAAGGAAGACCCGCTGTCCCTGCTCATCAGCAAGGACGCGCGTGAGGCCTGGCCCAACGGCGACTACGGCACGGCCTTTGGGCGGGGGACCTGGGACATCGGCTCCTGGTTCATCCCCGGCGCCGGCTGGGCGGCCAAGGCCGGCAAACTCGGCAAGCCTGACAAGCCCAGAAACGACTCCGACACCCACCAGGCCGACGGTCCCGACGATACGAAGAAAGACCGGGCGGGTTGTACCCGCAGTAGTTTCCTACCGGGCACACCGGTCCTGTTGGCGAACGGCTCGACCACCCCGATCCAGGATGTCGAGCAGGGCGATGAGGTTCTCGCGTTCAACCCGCTGACCGGCCAAGAGGGCCCGCGCGAGGTCACCGGCACCGGCGAGAAGACCCTGGTCGACATCACCGTGGATGACGGGCGAGGCGGAACCGGCACTCTCACCGCCACCGCCGAACACCCCTTCTGGGCCCCCGAACCCGCCGGGTGGGTCGAGGCCGCCGCCCTGGAGCCCGGCACCCGGCTGCGTACCTCCACCGGCACCTGGACCCAGGCCACCGCGGTCGAGACACAACTACGCAGAGAACTCGGCGAGCCTCAGGTAAGAAACACCCCGAAAGGTAAGATTGAATTTTTGGACCCAGAAGAAGGAAGATCAACTATCGTGAATTCAGCACCTCCGGCGGGACCGGAGACCCGACGATAGATTTCGCTAATTTTGACCCAGACCTGAAGAGACTGCACGTTGAGTAGCGATCAATCCGACAAGGAATTCTCCGAGCGGTACAAGGAAGAGTACCGTTACCTGCTCGAATACGCCAGAGTCGATTGGGTTATCTTCTACGTAGTCCACGGTCAGGCCGTCGCTGCCGCCGGAAAGTGCGCCTCAGAGGAACAGCAGACGAATGTGATGATCAGCCTGATCAGCGACCTCTATGACGCAGGGGTCAGATCAATAGATCTACTTCCCACCGACCACCCTCCGTATGCGGTCTGGAATCTCAACAAAGAGGACACCCTCCAAAGAATAAGACAAGAATTCGAAGATCTTGAGGAAGAATGCGACATGGTTGATATCTGCTAGTTCACTCTTCCTGGTAAAAATCAGGATCCGTCAACTGGAACCGCATGATCCAGGTGCCAAAACTTCGCCTTTCATCCGCTTAGCGGAAGAAAGCCCGTCCTCCACGCGGTGCCGCAGGCGCCGAGTGCCCCTGCCGCGAGGGCCTCACCGCAGTTCCCGCGGGCGGTTCCTCGGTGGAGCGCTCATCGACATCCGGATCACCGCGGGCAGCTCGTCGAGTTCGAGGGCGTCGCGCAAGGTCGCCGCCTCCTCCCGCCGGACCCGCCGCCACACGGACTCGGCGTCGGCGTCGGCATCCAGGGTGAGGTCGAGGAACACACTCGGCTCGCGCCGCGATCCCGTGAGGCGGACGCGCGCCCGGCGCACCTCCGGGTACCCGCCGATTCCGTCCTCCAACACGTTGCGCACCGCCGCGGCGGGCATCTCGGTGATCCCCTGCGCCCTCTCGTCCTCCATGCGCAGCCGCCCCACGGTGTCGCTCCGCCCCTGGACCGCGAGCCAGCGCAGCGCCACCACGGCAACGATGACGGCGAGCACCGCACCGGCGTAGGGCACCCACGGCTGCCCGAGCCAGTCGGCCGCGGCCCCGCCGACCAGCGGGGAGCCCGCGACCCCCGGCGCCGAAC
>NZ_LAJC01000028.1 GCF_000981225.1 Allosalinactinospora lopnorensis | reverse complement strand
CTCGGCCGGCGGGGGCGGCTGCGGCGACGCCGGGGCGGGAGAGGCCGTGCGGACCGCGGGCATCCGGTTCACATTCCTTCCCTGGTGCTGCGCATGGACCCGAATCCGGTGAACCGGACCATGGCGAGTGAGACCACCGTGGCGACGACGACGAGTGTGCACGCGACCGCGCTGGCATAGCCCATCTCCCAGCTCTCGAAGCCGGCCTGGTACATCAGGTAGGGGACGATGGTGGTGCCGGTCCCCGGGCCGCCGCCGGTGAGGATCAGCACGGTGTCGAAGTAGGTCAGCGAGCCGACGACCATCAGCACCGACGAGGTCGTGAGGGTGTTCTTCAGCTGGGGCAGGGTGATGTGCCAGAAGGCTCCCGCCCTGCCGGCGCCGTCGATCTCGGCCGCCTGGTACAGCGAGGCCGGGATCTGGCGCGCGCCTCCCTGGTAGAGCAGCGTGTGCAGGGGGATGAACTGCCAGGCGCTGACGAACACGATGACCATGAAGGCGGTATCGACGCTGCCGAGGAGGTCGGGGAAGGAGCCGAGCCGGGCGAGGGGACCGAAGTTCGGCTCCAGCAGGGCCCGCCAGAGGATCGCGATCGCCGCTGTGGAGAGCAGCAACGGGACGAAGAAGACCGCTGAGAGGACGGCGCGGTTGCGCTGCGGCCCCGCCGCCCACACCCCGAGGAGCAGACTGATCGGGGTCTGCACCGCCCAGCTCGCCGCGGTCAGGGCGGCGCTGAGGCCGATGGCCCGCCGCATGACGGGGTCGCCGGCCAGCCGCGACCAGTTCTCCACCCCGACGAACCGGGGCGTGCCCAGCCCGCCCCAGGCCGTGAGGGAAAGGTAGCCCACCAGCACCATGGGCAGGATCGCGAACGCGCCGAAGAACAGCAGGGCGGGCAGCGCCCAGGCGGCACCCGGCCGGCCTGCCCGGGGGGTGCTCCCCCTGGGCGCTTCCCGGGGCGGGCCGAGGACGCTCACTGCAGGTTCGCCAGCGTCTCGACGAACTCATCGGGCGTGCTCTGCCCGTTGAACAGTTTCTCGATCTCCGTCAACATCGGCGTGGCGACCGAGGGAGGGACCGCCTGGTCCCAGGAGAGCTGGAAGTGCGGCGCCTGCTCCACCGTCTCGTACTGGAACGTGGCGAAGTCGGGATCCGGGCTCTCGTCCAGGAGGTCTGCCGCGTTGGTGGTCGTCGGCACCTCGCCGTTCTCGACCATGTCCCGGACGTACTCCTCCTCGGCGGTCATCTTGAGGAAGTCGACCGCCTCGTCGGTGAACTCGCTGTCGGCGGTCACCGAGAAGTAGTTGGTGGGGTTGCCGGTCACGTTGGCGGGGTCGCCCTCGCCTCCGGGCATCGCCGGGAAGGCGGTATAGCCGAGGTCGTTCTCGGCGAACTCCGGTGCCTGGTCGAGGTGGGTGGAGTACTCCCAGGAGCCCATGAGGTGCATCGCCGCCTTGCCTTCGGACAGCAGTGTCGACGCCGCGCCCTCGGTGAAGCTGACGGAGGCGAAGTTGTCCCCGAAGGCGCCGCGCTCCACCAGGTCCTCAACGGTCTCCGCGGCCTCCAGGACCGCCGGGTCGCGCCACCCCTCGGGATCGCCCTCCTCGATGCGCTGGAACACCTCCGGTCCGCCTCCGCGGTCGACGAGGTACTGCAGCCACATCTGCATCGTCCAGGTGTCGGCGCCGCCAAGGGCGAAGGGGGTGATCCCCTCGGCCGAGAACGCGTCGACCAGGTCGAGGATGTCGTCCCAGGTCTCGGGCGGCTCGACCCCCACGTCGTCGAAGACGGCCTCGTTGTAGAAGAGCAGGACCGGCTGGGTGCCGCGCAGCGGGATACCGTACTGGACGCCGTCGATCTCCGCGCCTTCGAGGACCGAGGGGAGGAAGGAGTCCGCGAACTCCGGATCGCTCTCCAGCGCGTCGTCGAGGGAGAGCAGCATCTCCTCCTCCGTGTACGGGCGGATGCTGCCGGCGCCCCAGTTGAAGAAGACGTCGGGCTGGTCCCGCGACCCCATCACCGTGCGCACCTTGTCCTCGTAGGTGTCACCGGGGACCTCGTCGACCACCGCTTCGATCTCGGCGTCCTCGTTGAACCTCTCGACAGCGGATTTCTGCACCACGGCGAGGCTGTCCTGGTACATCCACACGTGCATCCGGCCGTCGTCCGCCGACCCGCCCCCGCACGCGGTAAGGGCAAGAAGGCCCACCGCAAGCGCCCCGGCGGCACCGATCCGAAGGGTGGTCATCCTTACTCGCCTCCGAAACTATCGGTTCTAGTATCGCAACATTGGGGCCTGAATTTACGGTGGCGGAACCACCGGGTCAATACCTTGTTGAGAGGTAGCTCACTTTGAGCGCCCCATCACCCGCTCATCTGAGTAAGATCAGGGGGTGTGACTGCAGACCCGACATCGATTTCTCAGCACGTCCCTGTTTCGGAACCGATCACGATCTCGAAAATTGCGGAAGCCGCTGGCGTATCGGTACCGACAGTGTCCAAGGTGCTGAACGGCCGGACCGACGTCGCCCCCGAAACCCGGTCGCGGATCGAGGAGCTCATCAGCAGGCACGGCTACCGGCGCCGCCGCGGCCCGGGAGGCGGCCGCTCCTCGACCATCGACCTGGTGTTCCACGAGCTGGACAGCGCGTGGGCGGTCGAGGTCATCCGCGGGGTCGAACGTGTCGCCCGCTCGGAGGGGCTCAGCGTCGTACTCTCGGAATCCGGCGGCGAGCAGACCCCTAAGGACGCCTGGGTCGACTCCGTTCTGGCCCGCCAGTCGACAGCGGCGATCCTGGTCCTCTCCGACCTCTCCCCCAGCAGAGGCGGCGGCTGGCGGCCCGCGGCATCCCCTTCGTCGTCGTCGACCCCACCGGCGACCCGGGGGAGGACGTTCCCTCGATCGGCGCCGCCAACTGGAACGGCGGCCTCGCCGCGACCCGGCACCTCATCGCCCTCGGCCACGAGCGCATCGCCGTGATCGGCGGCCCCAAGCACGTCCTGTGCAGCCGCGCCCGGATCGACGGGTACCGCTCCGCGCTGGACGCCGCCAGCCTGTCGGCGGATCCCGCGCTCATCCAGACGGGCGACTTCCACATAGAGGGCGGCCGCGACAAGGGCCGCAGACTGCTGCTGCTCGACGATCCGCCCACAGCGATCTTCGCCGGCAGCGACCTTCAGGCCATGGGGCTCTACGAGGCAGCGCGCGAGCTGGGCGTGCGTATCCCCGACGACCTGAGCGTCGTCGGCTTCGACGACCTGCCGGTGGCCCGCTGGGTGGGCCCGCCGCTGACGACCGTCCGCCAGCCGCTGACCGAAATGGCCGAGGAGGCCACCCGGCTCGCGCTCACTCTCAGCCGCGGCGGCGAACCCGTGAACCTGCGCATGGACCTCGCCACCGACCTCGTCGTACGGCAGAGCACGGCGGCCCCGCGTTCCGGGTGACCCACCTGGACCACGGGGCCCGATCGCCGCGTCCTACTCCGTGACCGAGCCCAGCTCGATACGGCGGCCCTCCCGCGACGAGGACAGCCCGGCCTCGGCGAGCTGGATGCCGCGGGCGCCGGCGTAGAAGTCGTAGGGGTGCTCGCCCTCCTCGGCCACGTGCCGGACGAACTGCTCCCACTGGGCCTTGAAGCCGTTCTCGAACTCGGCGTTGTCCGGCACCTCGGCCCACTGCTCCCGGAAGGGCTCGCTCGCCGGCAGGTCGGGGTTCCACACCGGCTTGGGGGTGAACGAGCGGTGCTGGACCCGGCAGTCGCGCAGGCCGGCGACCGCGCTGCCCTCCGTGCCGTCGACCTGGAACTCGACCAGCTCGTCGCGGTTGACCCGCACGCACCACGAGGAGTTGATCTGGGCGACGACACCGCCGCTCAGCTCGAAGATGCCGTACGCGGCGTCATCGGCCGTGGCGGCGTACGGCCGGCCCTCCTCGTCGCGGCGCTCCGGTATGTGCGTGACGGCCTTGGCGGTCACCGCGGTGACGCGGCCGATGAGGCTCTCCAGAACATAGTTCCAGTGGCAGAACATGTCGGTGACGATGCCCCCGCCGTCCTCGGTGCGGTAGTTCCAGCTCGGGCGCTGCGCCTCCTGCCAGTCGCCCTCGAAGACCCAGTAGCCGAACTCGCCGCGCACCGAGAGGATCCGGCCGAAGAACCCGCCCTCGATCAGCCGGCGGAGCTTGAGCAGGCCCGGAAGGTACAGCTTGTCGTGCACCACCCCGTGCTTGACTCCGGCCCGGTCGGCCAGTCTGCCCAGTTCCACCGCCGCCTCGACGGACTCGGCGACCGGCTTCTCCGCGTAGACGTGCTTGCCGGCGGCGATCGCGGCGCGGAGGGACTTCTCGCGGACGGAGGTCACCTGGGCGTCGAAGTAGAGGTCGACCGTGTCGTCGGACAGGGCCGTATCGAGATCGGTGGTCCAACGAGCGATGTCGTGACGCGCGGCGATATCGGCGAGCTTGTCGGGGTTGCGTCCGATGAGGAGTGGTTCGAGCTGTACCCGATTTCCTCCGGACAGTTCGACGCCGCCCTGGTCGCGGATGGCCAGCACCGAACGGAGGAGGTGCTGGCGGTAGCCCATGCGGCCCGTGGCTCCGTTGAGCGCGACGCCGAGTGTGGTTGTTGCCATGAGCCAGCCTTTCTTGGAAATCGCTTTCCAACACCTTACACGCGCTCCCTGCCTCGGCACATACCTGCCCGAAGGAACGCGTCGCCACGGTGCGGGACCGTCCGCCCCGCCGAGGAACCCGGCGGGGCGGGCCTGCCGGAGCACGAGCGCGCGCCGGGTCCGCGGCGCGGTCGCGGCCATCACGAGGCGATGCCCGGGACTTCGGGGCGGGCGGCTGGCGTAGGATCCCTCGATCGCCCCATCGCAACGGGCGGCCTGCCCCGGCCCGCGCTCCGGCGGCTCGCGCACGCCCCGGGTTCACTGGCCTTTCGCCAGCACCACCGGGAGTGCTAGAGGATATCCCCGGCGCATACCCTCAACGATCGGAGTTCCCCCGAATGGCGCGGACGACGTCCTTTTCTGCGACAGCGCTGCTGACCACGGGCAGCCTCCTCCTCAGCGGCTGCAGTCTCTTCGGCGACGGGGACGACCCGCCGCCGGTCGAGGAGGAGTTCCCCTACACCAGAGAGGGGCGTATCTTCCAGGACACCGGCCAGGACGAGGTGCTGCGGTTCTCGATCACCGGTCTGGAACGCACCCCCGACCACACGGTCATGTACTACGAGGTGGACTACCCAGACGGGTTCGAGGGCAGCAACCGCAACCTCAGCATGCCGCACACCCTGGTGGACCCCATGACCGGTCAGGTGTTCCGCGAGTACCTCGACGGCGACGGACTGAAGTACGGTTCGGTCAGCCCCAACGACGACGGGCTGTATCCGGTGCACGACGGGGTCACCAACGAGTACCGCAGGTACTTCCCGCCCATCCCCGAGGACGTGGAGCAGGTGACCTTCGTCGGCAGCGGGCTGGGGGCCATGACGGGCATCCCCCTCCAGGACGTCGACGAGGAGCGGCCCGACCCGGAGAACCCGAACGGACCGCAGCACCTCTCCCCCGACGACCCGCCGTCCGGCGGGGAGAACCTCACCTTCGAGAACCGTCCTCCGGACGACGACGCGGAGGCCGACCAGGGGTGGGTGGAGAGCTTCGTCGACTCCGACATCGCCTCGATCACCCGGGACGGCACCACCGAGACGATCTCGCTGCACTCCGACGTGATGTTCGAGTTCGACGAGTCGGAGCTGACCGCGGACGCCGAGGAGGTGGTCCGCCAGGCGGCCGGATCGCTGACGAGCAACGTCGACCCGGACAACTCGGAGATCACCGTCATCGGACACACTGACGGCAAGGGAACCGACGCCTACAATCAGAACCTCTCCGAGGAGCGCGCGGAGACCGTGCGCACCCTGCTGGTGGAGGAGCTGGACGACAACTACACCTACGTGGTCGAGGGGCGCGGCAGCACCGAGCCGGTGGCCGTGGAGGGCGGCCCCGACGACGAGGAGGCACGCGCCCGCAACCGGCGGGTGGAGTTCTCCTACGAGGTCAGCGCCTCGGGCGACCAAGAGGAGGAGGACGAGGACGGACTCGGCGTGGCGCAGCGGACGGTGACCTGGCCGGCGCCGTTCACCGACGACAACGGTGACGTCGTCGCCACCGAAGAGCACGACGACGTGCAGCTGGACGTGTACCCGCTGCGCCGCGACGGCGCCTACGTGATCGCTACGGTGGCGCTGACCAACAACTCCGACGAGCCGGTCATCCCGGACATAGGGGCCGACGGCGAGACGCAGGCGGGCGGCCCGGAGCAGTTCAGCTCGGGCTCGCTGGGCGGGCTCCAGCTCCTCGACCCGGACACCGACCTGGTGCGCTACGTCGCGCAGATGACGCTGGGGGACGACAGGTCCACCGGCTTCGCCGAAGAGGTGCACGAGCTGCAGCCGGGCAACACCTACGATCTCGTCGCGGTGTTCCCCGGCCCGCCGGCCGACATCGAGGAGCTCACCCTGCGGGCCGGTCCGTTCGGCGAACTTCCCGAGATCCCCATCGAGGAGTGAGACCCGCGGCGGGGCGCGGTCCCCGGACCGGCGCCCTACTGCTGGGCCCGCTCGGCGGCCTGGAGGACGACCTGCTCCAGGTCCTCTTGGGAGGCCTCCGAGGACACCGCGATGGCGGAGACGTAGAAGTTGTCCGGCAGCGAGAGGTGCAGGCTCTGCGTGGAGCCCTCGACCGTGGCGACGTAGTCCAGCTCGCCGCCCAGGGCGTCGGCCTGCGGTGTGCGGTAGTTGTCGACATCGACGTCGACGTCGACCTCCCAGTTCATCTCCTCCTCGCCGGGCACCTGGGCCACTTCGAGCCTGGCGCTCGGGTCGGCGTTCACCGTGAAGACGAGCGCGAACGACTCCCCGCCGCCCTGGCCGGCCCCGGCTCCGCTCCACACGCAGGACACCTGCTCGGCGTCGGGCGTGTCCTCGACCTCTCCGATGTCCTCCGCCACAACGGTGCCCGCGGGCGCCAGGCCGCCGGCGACCTCCTCGGCGCCGATGCCCGCGCAGGAGTCGGGCAGCGCGAACAGGTCCCCCTCGGCCTCCTCCTCCGCTTCTTCCTCCTCCGTCTCCTCGCCTTCCGCTTCCTCCTCCGTGTTCTCGCCGTCCTCGCCGTCGCCGAACGAGAACCACTCATCGGTTGAGAACCACTCGTCGAAGGAAAACCACTCGTCGAGGGAGAACGAGTCCTCGTCGACGGATTCCGAGTCGCAGCCGGCGAGCAGCACACCACAGGCCAGGGCGGCGCCGACGGCCGCGGTACGCCGGGAGGCGGAGGGATCGAATCGCATGGGGAACCTTCAGCGTCGGGGACGTGACCGGCACGCCCGGGGGTAGGCGCCGGCGCGAACACACGGAACCGTAGCAAGACGGGGGCCGGTAATGGGGCTCCGGAGGAGGCCGGATTCCCCGCGTGAGCGGCCGCGCCCGCGCGCCCCGCGTTCCGGCCGCGCGTGCGCGCGGCGTAGGCTGCCCGCTATGACGATCCGGGTCGCCGTGCTCGACGACTACCAGGACATCGCCCGTCGCTACGGCGATTGGAAGCGGCTGCCTCCCACCGCGGAACTCACCGTCTTCACCGACCACCTCAGCCGGCACGACGCGCTGGTCGAGCGCCTGGAACCGTTCGAGGTCGTCTGCGCCATGCGCGAGCGCACCCCGTTTCCGCGCGAGCTGCTGAGCCGGCTGCCGAACCTGCGGCTGCTGGTGACGACCGGCAGGGGAAATCCCTCCATCGACATGGAGGCCGCCCGGGAACTGGGGATCACTGTCAGCGGTACCGCCAGCAACGGTCCCCCGACCGCCGAACTCACGTGGGGGCTGATTCTCGCGCTGGTGCGCCGGATCCCCGCGGAGGACCACGCGGTGCGTTCGGGCGGCTGGCAGCACACCGTCGGCGGCGACCTGCACGGTCGCACCCTGGGCGTGCTCGGTCTGGGCAGGCTCGGCGCCAGGGTCGCGGCGGTCGGCAACGCGTTCGGGATGCGGGTGCTGGCCTGGAGCACCAATCTGACCGCCGAGGCCGCCGCGGAGCACGGCGCCGCCCGGGTCGAGAAGGACGAACTGCTCAGCCGGGCCGACATCGCGACGATCCACCTCAAGCTCGGTGACCGCACGCGCGACCTGATCGGCGCCCGGGAACTGGAGCTGCTCGGCCCCGGCGGCTACCTCGTCAACACCTCCCGGGGGCCGATCGTCGACGAGGCCGCCCTGCTGGCGGCCCTGCGGTCGGGCACGATCGCCGGCGCCGGCCTCGACGTGTACGACACCGAACCCCTGCCCGAAGGGCACCCGCTGCGTACGGCGCCCAACACCGTGCTGACCCCGCACATCGGCTACGGCACGCACGCCACCTACGAGGTGTTCTTCCAGGAGACCGTGGAGGACGTGGTCTCCTTCATCGAGGGCACACCGGTGCGCGTGCTCAACTGACCGTCCGGTCGCCGGGGGCGAAGGCTCCCGGATTCCTCTCCGAAGCGGCTGCCCCTTGCGCCTCGCACCCGCGGCGCGCCGAATTTCGGCGCGGCGAGCGCGATTCAACTCCGGACCGATTCGGTAGCGGTCCCCAACGGGTCGAGGTTCCCCCGTTGGAAGGAGCGCAGTCTCATGGTGGCGACGACCACGACCGAACGCCTGCAGGCCGCGCTGAGCGGCGCGGACTTCCCCGCGCACAGGGACGACCTCGTCGAGGCCGCGCGGGACAGCGGCGCCGACGAGGAGACCATCCGCGCCCTGCGCGCCATACCGGCGGAGGACTACGCCAACTTCAGCGAGGTGACCGCCTCGGTCCGGATGGCCGATGCCGGCGGTCCCGACTCCGACTCCGACAAGGCGAACGCCCGGCGGCACCACACGCACCCGGGCATGGCCGAACGGGAGAAGGAGATCCCAGGCAACCCGATCGCGGAGGAACTCGGAGAGAACCGCGGCAGCTAGGAACGTCACGAAAGGAGACGCATATGAGCACCGGTGACGAGGCCCGCCACAAGGGCGAAGAGCTCAAGGGCCAGGCCAAGGAAGCCGCCGGCAAGGCCACGGGCAACGAGCAGTGGCAGGCCGAAGGCGCCTACGAGCAGACCAAGAGCAAGCTCAAACAGGCCGGGGAGAAGGTCAAGGAGGCCTTCACCGACGGTGACAAGGAAAGAAAGGACCGGGAGGACCGGTAGCGCTGTCCGCGCCCGGCGCCGTGTGCCCGGATCCTGGTACAGGACTGCCGGGTCGCGCGGCTCCCGGTGCGGCGAAACCCCCGCTCGGCCGCGGTCCGATACGGGCCGGGGCCACCGCTTGTCCGGGTCCTTTCGGGGTATCGACGGGGAAAGGGCCGCGCGGGCACCGAAGGGGGTGGACCTCATGGGCCTGCCGGAACCGGCGCTGCGGTTGACCGTCTACGTCACCGACAGCGACACCTGGCACCACAAGCCTCTGTACACCGAGATCGTCCACCGGGCCCACGCCGCCGGACTGGCCGGGGCCAGTGTGTTCCACGGAGTGGAGGGGTTCGGGACCTCCAACCGGATCCACACCTCGCGGCTGCTGTCGCTCACCCAGGACCTGCCCGTGTCCGTGGTGATCGTGGACGCCCCCGAACGCGTCCGCGCGTTCCTGCCCCAGCTCGAAGAGGTCATCGGCGAGGGACACGCGGTGCTCGACGAGGTGGAGGTCATCCACTACTCGGGCCGCGGCAGCAAGCAGTCGGCCTGACCACCGCCGCCATCGCGGCCGGTACGTGCGGTGCTCCCCGCGCGGGCGGGCGTCTTTCGTGCGAAGCCGGTCGCTGAAGAGGGCTGTCGGTGCGCATCACTAGGATGCACCGCATGATCGTGGTTCTCGACGCACCGTCGAATCTCGGATTGCGACCTCCGGCCCCCGGGCTGGAGCCCGGCTGCCGGAGGATGGCCGACGCCCTGCGGACGTGCGGCCTCCCTGATCGCCTGGAAGCGGAGGACGCCGGGCGGGTCGAGCCGCCGCCGTACTCCCCGGAGCGGGATCCGCGGACCGGTCTGCTCAACGCGGCGGGCATCGCGGAGTACACGGTCACGCTGGCCGACCGGGTGGCGGCCCTGTTGGACGGGCCGAAGCTTCCGGTCCTGCTGGGCGGGGACTGCTCGATCCTGCTGGGTCCCATGCTGGCCATGCGCCGGGCGGGTACGTACGGCCTGGTCGCCATCGACGGCAGCGTGGATTTCCGGCATCCCGGCAACTCCGCCAAGGTCGGCGCGGTCGCCGGGGAGGCGCTGGCGGTCGGCACCGGACGCGGGCACCCGGCGCTCACCGACCTTGAGGGGCGCCGCCCGTACGTCCGCGACGAGCACGTCGTGGCCCTGGGCCACCGCTCCGATCTGCGCGAGTACGCACCCGACATCCCGGACAGCGCCATTACCGAGTACGACGTCTCCGCGATCCGGCGCCTCGGCCCGGAGGCGGTCGCGGCCGGCGCGGTCGGCTACCTGGCGGCCCAGGGGGTGGACGGCTTCTGGCTGCACGTGGACGTGGACAGCCTCGACCCGGCCGTGATGCCCGCCGTCGACGCGCCCGATCCGGACGGGCTCAGCTTCGGGGAGCTCATCTCGATCGTGCAGGTGCTGGTCACCTCGCCGCTGGCCGCCGGCGCGCAGTTCGTGATCTTCGACCCTGACCTGGACCCGGACGGGCGGCTCGCCGCCGAACTGACCGAGGCGATCGCGACCGCGCTGCGTCCCCGGACCGACCGGTGACCACAGGCGTGCCGAAGGCGCGGCCGGCGTGCCCTGCGGTCCGCCCGTTCTCAGGTGGCGACCGAGACGGCGGTCCGGAACGTCGCCTTGTCGTCCACGGTCTCCAGGACGGCGTGGGCGAGGTCGGCGCGCGGGATCTGGAAGCCGCCCCGGACGTTGCCCCCCGTACGGGCCCGGTAGTTCGCGGTCGGCGGCTTGTCGGTGAGCTGGGGCGGGCGCATGATGGTCCAGTCCAGGGAGCTGCGGCTGACCACCTCCTCCATGCCGAGCATGTCGGTGAAGGCGTGCCGGAGGATCCGCCGCAGGATCGGCTTCACCAGGCACGGACGAGGAGTCCGTCGCCGTCGGTGTGCGGCCCGCTGGCACTGACCACGACGAGACGTGAGACGCCGGCCCGTTCCATGGCCCGGACGATCGATCCGGCGCTGTCGGTGCACACGGTGGTGGGGACGTTGCCCGGAGGGCCGATCGCCGACACCACGGCCTCGTGGCCGCTGAATTCGGCGGCGAGCGCTTCCGGATCCATGACATCGGTCCGCACGATCCGCAGTCGCGGATCGGCCGTGCCGTCGAGCTTGGCCGGGTCGCGGACCAGCGCCGTGACCGTGTGACCGCGTTCGAGTGTCTGCTCGACCACATGGCGGCCGGTCCGCCCGGTCGCGCCGAGAATCGCGAGCTTCATCGGTCTCCTCCACTGGGAAGCGCCTCGAAGAATGGGTGAGTAAGTACTCACTCACTCTTACTATGGTGAGTGGACACTCACCTGTCAAGGAAGGCGGAGCCGTGAGCACACGCGACCGGATCCTGGACGCCGCGGCGGAGATCATGCGCACCGATGGCATAGCGCGGGCGACGACCAAGGAGATCGCGGCCCGCGCGGGATACTCCGAGGCAACGTTGTACAAGCACTTCACCGACAAGCCGGAGATCTTCGTCGCGGTCCTGCGGGAACGGCTCCCGCAACTGAGCGAGGTGCTCAGGCTGCTGCACGCGCGGGTCGGTCAGAGCAGCGTCCGGCGCAACCTTGAGGGAGCGGTCGCGGCCGCGCTGGCCTTCTACGATGAGAGCTTCCCCATGGCGGCGGGCGTCTTCTCCGAACGGCGTCTGCTTGAGGCGCACCGAGCGGGGATCCGCCGGCTGGGGACCGGCCCCGAGCACGTGAACCGGGAACTCGGTGCCTACCTGCGCGCCGAGCAGGAGCAGGGGCGGATCAGTCGGGACGCCGACCCCGAGGCCGTGGCGTCCCTGCTGTTCGGGGCGTGCCTGCAGCGCTCGTTCTTGCGCCACTTCTCCGGCGAGCCGGCCCCGGAGGAGTTCGCGACCACCGCGTCGACGCTGGTCCGGATCGTCATCACCGGGATCGAATCCGAACGTTGACCGGCATGACCGACCCCTGCAGGGCTCCCACGCCCGTGTCACAGCCGGCGGGCCCGGCCACGTCTCCCTGGCGAGCGCGGGAGACCGCGCCGAAGAGCCGTACGCGGTCTTCGTCCTGGAGGTGGACCCGGACAGCGGCCGGGTGGAGACGATCCGGCTGATCGGCAACCCGGACGAGCTCACCGGGATCAGCCTGCCGTCCGGCGGGTAGGGAGTTCTCCGGCGCCGCCGGCGACCCGGCTCGCCGTCAGACGGTGCAGGCCGGCGCGAAATCCGGGTCGGCTGGGCCGGTGCGTTCGAGCGCGTTGAGCACCCACTGGTGGACGACCTGGTCGTTGGGGCTCTGATCGTGCTCGACCAGGGTCAGTGGGCAGCGGTCCTGCAGGGTGATGTTCGTGACCCGCTCCGCCGGGCCGGCGAGGAACGAACTCGTGTAGGGCGTGACGACCAGGTCGTACTTCGTAGCGATGACCGTGTAGTCGGGGCCCTCGGGCGCCTCGTCGCCGGCGTTCAGCTCGGTCAGGAAGTCCGAGCCGGCGCGCTGTTCCTCGCAGGCGGGGCAGAGCCCGATGTCGGACCAGGGAAGGTCAGTGATCGGGCTCTCCGTGCCGTGGTTGGACGGGACGATCCCGACCAGGTTCTCGACCTTCGCCTCGCCGCCGAGGAACTTGATGTAGTAGCGGGGCATCATGCCGCCCTGGCTGTGCCCCACGAGGTCGACCTTGTCCGCTCCGGTCGCCCCGCGCACCCGCTCGACGAACGAGGCGAGTTCCCCGGCCGAGTCGGGGATGGAGCCGGTCGCGTTGTTGCCGTAGTCCAGCGCGAAGACGCAGTATCCCCGGCTCCTCAGTCGCGTGCTGAGGGTCGTCCAGCTCTTCGCCATGTTCTCCATCGTCCCGTGGACGAGCACCACCGGGTTGGGGCGCTCGTCCGTGGGGGTGCAGGACCAGTCGTTGGCCCCGGGCGGCGAGATGCCGCTGGTGCCCGCGGTCGCGAGTGGGGGGCCGGCGACGACCACGAGAACGGTGGCCAGGAGCAGCAGCACGAGACGCGGGCGCATGGTCTTCCTCTGGAGCGGGGTCGGGGCCACAGGGCGGTCGAAGCCGGAGGGGGCGACTCTCGGGGCACCGCCCGGCCGGCCGAGCGCAGGGTGTGGCCTGCGGGGGGCTCCGAAACACGATATTACTCGCGAGTACCAGCGAAGAACAGTTTGCGCAGGCGCAACGACTCTGTCAACCCCGCACGCGAGGCGGTGTCCGGATGCGTCGGGCCCATCCGCGACCGGGGACGCTAGCAGGGCGAGTCGCGCTCGACCAGGGCCGCGACCCCGTCGAGTACGCGCCGCAGGCCGAACTCGAAGGCCTGCTCCGGATCGTAGGTGCCCTGGTAGTACTCACTTGAGGCGGCTCCGACCCGAGCGGCCACCGAGTAGCGCTCGGCGTCGAAGACCTTCTCCAGCGACGGGGCGACGGCCGTCCACCACTCGTCGTCGGTCTGGCCGCTGCGCTCCTGGAAGAGCCTCCACTCGACCAGGCCGGCCGCGGCCTCGCGCGCGTAGCCGAGCACCAGCGTCAGCACCTGGTCCATCTCGACGTCGGTGAGCCCGACGCCCTCGACGCTCCGGAGCTCGTAGTCGTACTTCGCCACGATGCCGGGGCCCAGCGGAGGGCGGAAGGAGAAGACCCGCAGCAGCCACGGGTGCCGCTCGTAGAGCCGGCGGTTCTCGCGGGCCACCTGCTCCAGCCGGGCGCGCCAGCCGCCGGGGACGTCGCTCGGCCGGTCGGTCTCGCCGCTGACCCGGTCGACCATCAGGTCCAGCAGTTCGGCCTTGCCCGGCACGTAGCGGTACAGCGACATGGCTCCCACGCCCAGCCGCTCCGCGACCCGGCGCATCGACAGACCCGTGATGCCCTCGGCGTCGGCGAGCCCGACGGCCGCGGTCACGATCCGGTCGACGGTGAGACCGGGCTTGGGCCCGCGGGTGGCGCGTTCGCGGAGGCCCCAGAGCAGCTCGATGCTGCGCGCGGGGTCGCCGCCGCCGGAGTACTCGATGGGCATTGCCTTCTCCCCTCAACTGCGTGTACCGTACCCAGAAATAAATCGAGTACGGCGTACCCATATTGGGGTGATGGGAGTGGCACAGCGACCGTTCCGGGTGAGCCTGCGGGTCGGCGACGTCCAGGCCGCCACGGAGTTCTACCGCGGTCTCGGCTTCGAGGAGGTCGGCCTGGTGCCCGACCCCGGCGGACGGACGGTGTTCGCGATCCTGCAGCGCGGCGACGTGCACCTCTGCGTCGACGCCCTGGTCGGCCTGCCGTTTCCGGACACCGAACGCGAGCAGCGGGTCCGGCAGGGCCCGCGCGGGCTCGGGGTGGTGATCGGGATCGAGGTGGACGACCTGGAGGCGACCTACGCGTACTGCCGGGAGACCGGCTGCGAGATCACCCGCGAACCCATGGACGAGGCGTGGGGGGACCGCGTCTTCGAATGCGTCGACCCCTTCGGTTACGTCTGGGAGTTCTCGCGTCCGATCGCGGAGAAGGCGGGCTGGCCGCTGTCCGGGCGAGCTGGTTCGGCGGCGCCTGAGCGCCCGCGGGCCGCCGCACCGGCCGCGGCGGCCCCAACGTCCCCGCCGGCGCCCCGGAGAGCAAGCTCGCCCAGGCGCTGCGGAACGCGATCGTGCTCGGCGAGTCCAAGGGCGCCCCCCGCCAGGCGGCCAGGATCCTCGACGCGACGCTGGCGCGGCACGGCGATTCGGCGTGCACCGTCGATCGGGTGGAAGCGCTCGTCTACCGGGCCGAGCTCGCTCTCGCGCTGCGCGACGGCGGCCGCGCGGACACGCTCCTGGCCGAGGTGAGCGGTACGACCATGAACGACACCGACCGCGAGCGGCTGGCCGACGCGCTGGCCAACGCGAGCGAACTCGAACGGACCCGCCGCGCCGAAACAGAGGGAGCCTGGCACCGGCGGTCCGCCGGCGCGGGCGGACCGGCCACCGGGAGACGACGCGGGGGCTATGATTCGACGCGTGTCCCAGCCCGATCACGACTGCCTGTTCTGCGCCATCGCCGCGGGCGACCGGCCCGGGCACATCGTCCTCGCCGATGGGGTCGCGGTGGCGTTCCTGGACGTCCGCCCCCTGTTCAAGGGCCATGTCCTGGTGGCCTCCCCCGGACACGTGGAGACGCTCGCCGACCTGCCCGCCGACCAGGTGGGCCCCTTCTTCGGCCGGGTCCAGGCCATGGCGGTGGCCGTCGAGCGGGCCATGGACGCCGCGGGGACCTTCGTGGCGGTGAACAACAAGGTCAGCCAGAGCGTCCCGCACCTGCATGTGCACGTGGTCCCGCGCAACCGCAAGGACGGCCTGCGCGGGTTCTTCTGGCCCCGCACCAGCTACACCGACGAGGCCGAGGCCGCGGACTACGCCGCCCGGATCCGCGACGCCCTGTAGAACGGACCCCCGGGGCCGCCCACCAGCGGGCGCGCCGGGCGGGGCGCGGCTACCTCCGGATCCTGTAGCGCAGCCAGACGAGGCCGTCGTCGAAGGTCTCGCCCGCCAGAAGGTCGAGCGCGCGGGCCATGGCGGGGGCCGATCCGTACCAGTGGCGGTCGGCCCGGGCACCGGCCATGTAGGGATGGACGAGGAGGCTCATCTCGTCCAGCAGTCCCGCGCCCAGCAGCACGCCGATGAGCGAGCCCCCGCTGTCGACGCGCACCACCCCGACTCCGCCGCGCCGGCCGAGGGCGTCCAGCACGGCGGCGAGGTCGACACGCTCAGCGCCGAGAACCAACTCCTCCACGGTCCTGTCCACCGGCCGCGGCGGAGTGGACTCGGCATGCAGGGCGAGGACACCTGACCAGTGCCCGACGTCGCGCAGCGCCTCCCATTGCCGGACGCGTCCCCGCCCGTCGACGACCGCGAGCAGCGGCCCGCTCCGGGCAGGCCCGGGGCGCGGAGCCGCGGCCAGCGCCCGCTCCTGCGCGAGGATCGTATCGGCTCCGGCCAGGGTGACGTCCTCCCGCCAGGTGGCGGCGAGCTCGTAGAAGCGCTCCACGTTCGGCACGAAGCCTGAGGTGGCTCCGTCGATGGAAACGGCCGCGTGCGCCAGTACGTAAGGACGCCGCCTCGGGTTGTGCGCATCTGACGGCATGTTCGCAATCTAGCGCGCGCACCGGAGTGCGGACCGACCGCAACACGGTCCCTTCACGCGGTCCCGGTGCCGCCCGTTCCTGCTACGGCGTGTGTATCCTCCGCCGGAACCGGGGTTTCCGCACTGCCGCCGGCGGCCGCCTCGACCGCGCCCAGCACCCGGGTGAACTCCCGGGTGGACAGCCACAGCTTGTAGACGATCAGCAGCTCGAACGCCATCATCGCCGCCGCCGAAAGCGCGATCACCCACAGCATGGCGTTCACCGACACCGCGCCGACCAGTGGAGCGACGACGAACGTCCCCATTTGGAACTCGATACCGCTCACCAGGTGCGGGCGCACCCGGTGCCGCTGCAGCATGTCCCTGAAGCGGGAGTACCAGGGAAAACGCGAGTTGAACCGGCGCTGCAGCTCGGTGGCCTGCACCTGCCGGGCACGCGCCCGCGGAGTGGGGGCGCCGACCGCGTCGCCCCCCGCGTCCTCCGCCTCATCGCGCTGCTGCAGGTCGCTGCTGAACCGATGGCCGGCTTCCACGGCCAGCGCCGCCTGCTCACATGCCTCCTGCTCCAGGTCGTTCTCCCGGATCGCGCGGACGAGGCTCTTGCGCATCCCGGAGCGGACCTTGGCTATCTGCGGGGCGTTGAGGTAGCGGAACATGTCCGTGAACACGATCCCCAGGGCGAACCAGATGAAGACCTGCTGCCCGCTCGCGGCGTACTGGCCGCCCATCAGCGCGACCGCGCACACCAGCACCCGCAGCCGGTCGAAGACGTAGTCCAGCCAGCTCCCGAAGACCGATCCGTTGCTCTTCAACCGGGCGACCTTGCCGTCCATGCAGTCCAGCACGAAGCTGAGATGGAACAGCAGCGCGCCCGCGACCAGCCACGGCCACGACGCCATCGCGAAGCACAGGGCGGCCCCGAGCCCGAGGCCCAGCGCCGCGAGGGTGAGGTGGTTGGGGGTGATCGAGGTCCGGTTCGCCGTCACCAGCACCAGACGCGCCGCCAGCGGGTCGACGAGATACACCGTCCACCACGAATCCCGCGCCTTGTACGTATGCTCTCGGACATCCTGCAGAGTGAAGACGGACATGTCAGGTACCTCCATGGGGATCGGGGGAAGAGCAGGGCTGTGGAAAGGTCACCCGGCCAAAGGGGCGAACCCGACCAGCGGCTGGTCGGCTCGTGAACGCCGGGCGGCTCAGAGGTGAACCGGAGGTGACTCGTCGCAGCACGTCCCCTAGGACGTCGTCCCGGGCACTCGGGTTGTCCGCGCGTCCGGTCATCCCACTTCGTTAGATACGTTGAGTCTCCTGAAAACAGCACTCAGCGAGCGCAATCGCGGTGATCCGATACTTTCGAAACAGATCCGCCCACCCGAGGAGAAGGAACGCGGACCGGACGCCCCGCCATTGGTCGCATCCGGAATCGCTCGTGCGGGGGAGGCGGCCGATCATCGCCGCTCCCGAGCCGCCGGAACGCCCCGCCCCCCAACACCGGTCTTGAGAGAACGGGGTCAGAATCACAAATAAGATCCCGCTTTCACCGAGACCGACGAAGGCAACGGAGGCACGGTGTACACCGAGCAGACCGCACACGGCGGGGCGCCCCCGGCCCCGGAGCTCCGCCAGGCGACCCGCGAGGACATCCCCGCGCTGACCGCCCTGGTCGAATCGGCCTACAGGGGGGAGCGGTCGCGCGAGGGCTGGACGACCGAGGCCGACCTCCTCGACGGCCAGCGCGTCGACCCCGCCATGCTGGCCGAGACGCTGGAACGCCCCGCCACCGCCGTCGTGGTGGCCGAACGGCACGGCGAACTGCTGGCCTGTTGCGAACTGGAGTGGGGCGGCGGTGACGGCTACTTCGGCATGTTCGCGGTGCGGCCCACCCAGCAGGGCACCGGCCTGGGCGGCCGCATGCTGGACCACGCCGAGCGGCTCGCCGCCGCCCGGGGCTGCCGCCGGATGCGGATGAAGGTGCTGCGCCAGCGCACCGACCTCATCGCCTGGTACGAGCGCCGCGGCTACCGGCCTACCGGAGAGACGTTCCCGTTCCCCTACGGCGACAAGCGGTTCGGCATCCCCAAACGCCCCGACCTGGAGTTCGTCGAACTGGTCGTACCACTGCCCCCTGCCGAGGACGGCGCACACTAGCGCCCCCGGCCCGTGAGGGTGGGGGCGCCTTACTGAGGTCTACAGGTCGTCGGTTTGGAGGTCCGCGAGGAATGCGGACCATTCGACGGGAGGGAATGACAGATGCCCGGCGGCGCGGTTCTGGGTGTCGCGGACCTGCACTTCCGCGTCTGTGGTGCGGAATTCGACGCAGTTAGTTGCGCCACCCTGACTATACGTACTCTTCCGCCACTGGTCGTTGACCATCGTCGAAGTCTCTCCTTATCGCAGCTATAAGCCTGCGTGAGCCGCTCGGGGGCAGTGCGGTAATGCCCAGTTCCCCGAACACCCCCACGTAACCACCCACGACGTCCCGGTCATCGGTCGGGGTACCGCTAACGCGCGTCTCTGTGTAAGCGACAACCCCCTGTTCAGGAACGGTGAACAGCAGGAACGGCCCATCCTGTCCCGGGTGTGTTTCCGTGCTCATCGGGACCACGTACACACCGACGTGAGGCCGGGCGGAGACGTCAAGCAGGTGGTCCAACTGGGCTTTCATCGTGTCGCGACCCCCAATAGGCCGCCGCAGCACGTGTTCCTCTATGACCGCTCGCAACAACGGGGGACGTTCTGCGGTGAGGATGGACTGCCGTTCCACGCGGGCGCGAACTCTCTCGTCCAGCTCTCCCTCGGTAGCTGGTCGGCCTCCCCTGCCGAAGACTGGCACGGGCGTATTCGAGTGTCTGGAGCAGCCCGGGAACGAGCAACGGTGCGTACTCCCGGATCTCGGACGCCTGGCGCTCCACAGCGACCACGCCAGCGAACCAGGACGGGAACCCCCGCCCGTCCTGCTGTAGATCCTCCCATCTCCGAATCAGCGCACCACCGGTGGTAAGAACCTGATCGAATCTTCGTATTTGTGCGGGTGTGGTGCCTTTGTTGCCACGCTCAATAGCGCTTACCTGCGACTGGGATATTGGGATAGCGCGTGCCAGTTTCGGCTGCGACATACCGGCGTGTTCTCGCCATTTGCGAAGCTCGACGCCGAACCGCCGCCGCACATGTTCGGGGGTTATAGCCATGGGATCACTATCTACCTCCGAGTGAACGTTGAGCAATCCCTCCTATCCGGGAGTTTTTCCTATCCAACGCTATCTCTGGTTTCTGTTTTCCAGAGATAGGACGGTAGTGAAGCGAACACGACAAGACCCCCGCGACGCGGCCGGCGTCCGGGGGCGTGGCCACCACTCACCGGAGGAGTGATGACGTTGTCCATCCTGCCAGCACGGCACAACCGCCGTATTCGCCCCTACCTGTTCTGCCTGGAACGCGCCCGGGCCACCCACCAGGCCGCTTTCGGCCGGTCCGCCTCGCCCGCGCTCCGCACCGGCCTGGAGGTGATCCGGTGAGCGACATCCACCCCAGCCTGTACCTCCTGAACGGCGAGGCGGCGAAGAGCCTGAGCCTCCCCCTCCACGATGCGGGCGTGGGCCCGCCAGGGTCGCATCGGCTACCTGACCGCCCCCAACGGCTGGCGCTACTTCCGCGCCGATGACGTCTACGCGCTGCGCGACTCCCTACGGGAGGTGCCGGGCGAGTGACCACCGTCTGCGAGATCCGCCAAGTGCCCGACATGGACACCCTTCGGTACTGGGCGCGCGCCATGGGGGTGACCGTTGAACAGCGCGGGATCACACTGGAGGGCAACGACATCTACGGCGCGACCTACGGCGTGACCACGCTCGTGTGCGTGGTGGTCCCCACGGACCGCCCCCGACGGCCGCCCCTGCACTGGGAATCGCCACTCGAACACATGTGAACCCCACGCCGGACCCGACCACAACCAAGCGGAAGACAGCCCTTACGGGCCACCGCCACCGCGCCCAACCCCGCGCGCCTTCACCGCCCCTCCCACACCCCCGTGAAGGCGCGCGGTCGCCGTGCCCGGGCCCCTCCGAAAACGCCGCGGCCGCGGGGAAAGCGGCGCGGATCCGGGTCGGCGCCCTCTCTATCGCGGAAGGAATCCGACCACAATCCTCCCTATGGTCTGGCACAGGAAAGAATCGGAGCCCGAGAATCACATAGGTCCAAGAAGGGCAGCGCCATGACCCCACCTGCTCCCGCTGCGGCCCGCGGCGCCACCCCCACAGCGGAGCGCAAGCTCGCTCCCGACCTGGCACGGGGGGTGATGCTGCTGCTGATCGCCATGGCTTACGCCGGGGTCTATGCGGGAGTGGCCTTCGGTGTCCCGGCCGCGGAGGCCTCGCCCGTGGACGGCGTGTCCCGGTTCCTGACCGTCCTCTTCCTGGACAACCGCGCCTTCCCGATGTTCGCGATTCTCTACGGTTACGGCATGGGCTGGCTCGTCGTCCGCCAGCTCAGTGCCGGGACCGGCGAGCGCGAGGCGCGGCGACTGCTGCGGCGGCGCAGCCTGTACCTCATCCTGTTCGGCTCAGCGCACACGTTCCTGGTCTTCCCCGGCGAGATTCTGGCCTCCTACGGTCTGGCCGGTCTCATTCTGGGCTGGCTGCTGTTCCGCTCCGACGGCGCGATCAGTCGCGCGATCGCGATCCTCACCCCGATCTACGCACTGACCGTGACACTGGCCATGCTCGGATTCGCGTTCATGGGGGAGGACGACAGCGCCGAGCAGTGGGGGCCGGCCGGCTACACCACGACCGATGACTGGGTGGAGCGCCTGCTCGGTGTGCCGTTCACCCCGCTGTTCATCGCGTTCGCCTACCCGTTGCTGCTGCTCGTCGTGCTCGGGTTCCGGGCCGGTCGCCGCAAGCTGCTGGACGCCCCCGAGGCGCACCGCGGCCTGTTGACCCGCATCGCGGTCGTCGGGATCGCCGTCTCCGTGCTCGGTGCGCTGCCCGCGGCCCTGGTCACCGTGGGCGCACTGTCCCCCGGTGCGGTGTCCACCGGGCTCCTGCTCGCCCTGCAGGTGCTCACCGGTGTGCTCGGCGGCGCCGGCTACGCGGCTCTGTTCGGCCTGCTCAGCATCCGGCTCACCGAACGGCGCGGGCCGGTCGTCCGCGCTGTCGCCGCGGCGGGGCAGCGGTCGCTGACCTTCTACCTGTTCAACTCGGTGCTGGTGGCCGCGATCCTGCACCCGGAACTGGGCGGGCTCGGGGCGCGTGTGGATTCCTTCGGCGCACTGTGCACCGCGTTCGCGGTGTGGCTGCTCGGTGTCGGCATCGCGGCCTGGCTGGACCGCACCGGCCGCCGGGGGCCGGCGGACGCCCTGCTGCGCATGCTCGTCTACCGAGGCGCGACGAAACAGGAGCGTGAAAGGTGAGGTATCCGCTGCCTGCGCACCATCTTCCGCCGCCTCCAGGTGCGCTCCCGTGCCGAGCTGTCCCGGCTGGTCTCCCGGCTTCCCTCCGATCACGGTTGACCCGGCACCCGCTGGTGGGGCCGCCGTTCTCCGTTCCAGGCCGGGCCCGTTCCGGCCGATGTCCCACGCTTTTGCGGGAAACCGAAATCGATGGGATAAACGGGGTTGCCCGCGGCTTGCCCTGGGTGTCCCGTCTCTAGGAGCTCTGCACGATATGGCCGGTTATCCGCCCGTTCCACCGCCCGGACAGCCGGGACCACAGGTCCGTACGGGCCCCAGGGCCCCGCTGGTCCGCCCCCCGGCTACGGCCCTCCCCCTCCGTGGCCGCCTCCGCACGGGTACCCGCCGCAGCCGCCCGGAGCCCCGGGCGGGGGTTTCCCCGGCCCTCCGGGCGGGCCCATGCCGCCGAACCCGTACCAGCAGCCGCAGCCTCCGCGGCGCAACGGGTGGCTCATCGGCGGTCTCGCGGCCGGACTGGTCGTACTGCTCATCGGCGGCGCCATCGTGACGTGGGTCGTTTTCGGCTCCTCGGCCCCCTACGCGTCGTTCGGCGACTGCGAGGAACTGCTGGCCGAGGATGTCCTCGACGGCGTCCCCGGCGCGGAGGGCAGCTCGGTCGAGCAGGCGGACACCATCGACGGGGCCGACATCGACGAGGCGAACTTCCAGGAGGGGCAGGAGTGCCAGGCCGCCGGGGATCTCGACAACCCGTACGGCACCGACGAAACGCTGGTGAACGTGTTCATGTACTGGCACGCCACCGAGACCGAGGAGGAGGACTACTCCAAGGTGCAGCGGGATCTCGGGAGAACCCTCGACGAGTTCGAGGAGACCTTCCAGATCGATTTCGCGGAGGACGGGGGCACCGCGGCCTCCGCCGACACCAACGCCGAGTTCGAGATGCGGGAATCCTCAACTGGGGACGGCGGGCACGTGGTGCTGGCCAACGACCCGGACGACGAACTGGGGTTCCTCCACGAGAACGGCGTGTGGGCCACCTCGGCGTTCACCACCCGGAACCTGGAGGTGTACGTCACGTACTCGGGCACCTCCGATGTCTCCGCTGAGGAGCACCTGGAGATCGCGGCCGACCTCGGGGACGCGGTGCACCGGCAGGTCTCCCGGACGGTCGAGACGGAGTAGTGCCCCCGGGCGCGGATGGCGCCGGTCCGCACCGCGCCTGCACGCCCTCCTCGGTCGGTGACCTCGGTCCTGCCGCGTGAAGCGGGCCGGAGCAAAGGGCGGCCCGTCCCGCCGCATTCACCCGGACCGCGTTTCGGTACATCCCGGGAGGAGCGGCCGGAGCTCTCTCCGTCCGCTCCCGCGCCCTACCCGCCACGGCTCATACGGCGCTTTCGCTCTTAAGGCTCTGGGCGACCTCGGCGAGGCGGTCCATGCTCTCTCGCGCTCCGTGCTCCATGCCGGACTGGACCATGCCGTCCCGGTCCTCGACAGACTGGAAAACGGACAGCTCCGTCAGTCTCGTCCCGCCGTCGGCCATCTCGAAGGTGACCGTCGAGAGGAGCACGTGCCCCGGAGCGCCCTCGAACTCGAAGGTGGAGACGACCCTCTCGGGAGCCACGACGTCGTGGTAGACGCCCTTGAAGGCGTACTCGTTGCCGTCGGCGCCGCGGTTGATGAAGCGCCAGAGGCCGCCGGGCCTGACGTCCATGCGGTCGACCTCGGTGGTGAGCGAATGAGGCCCGCACCAGTTGGGAACGAGCTCGGGGTCGGTGTAGGCCCTGAACACCACCTCGCGCGGGGCGTCGAAGACCCGCGTCATGACGATGTCCTGCCGGCCCGGTTCGATGACGAATTCGGTCTCAGCCATGGTCGTGCCCTCCTGTGCGTGCTTGATCCTCTGGATCTCCTGGTCGAGTCGGTCGAACCGGTCCTTCGCGACCTCCCGGTACCGCTCGATCCATGTGGATGCGGTGTCCAGAGGCGCCGTTTCGAGGCGGCAGGGCCGCCACTGGGCGTCCCGGCCCCGAGTGATCAGGCCGGCTCGTTCGAGCACCTTCAGGTGTTTGGAGATCGCCTGGAGGCTGATGTCGAACGGTTCGGCCAGCTCGTTGACCGTCGCCTCCCCGTCCGCCAGCCGAGTCAGGATCGCCCTGCGCGTCGGGTCGGCCAGCGCCGCGAAAGTGAGGCTGAGCTGATCGTCCGCCATCCCATATTCAACCTTCTCGTTTAACAACCAATAGGTTGATTGTGCGCGCAGCGAGCACCCGAGTCAAGCGCGGACCGATACCCGGGCGGAGAAGAGCAGTGCGCCGCCGAGTACGGCGAAGCCCCGGGACCGCCGCAGGGCGGCTCAACCCGAAGGAGGAGGCGCCGGGGCCCCATTGCCGATAGCGGCGTGGCCGGCGCCCGCCGGCCCCGGCCGCCCGGGCCGGGGCACCACCTAGCCTGCGGGTGGCCGGCGGGCTCGGCCACGGGTGCCTCCCAGTCGATGTGGTGGCCGAACAGCCACCGGTCCGCTTCGCCTCCCTTGCGGGACATGCCCTTGAAGAGGAGCGGCAGCATCAGGTCGCGCAGCACGCGGCCGACCGGCCCGGGGGCCTTCTGGTCGCCGTTGCGTTTGCCATAGGCGACGACGCGCTCCACCCGTTCTCGCCGCCCGCCTTCGAACGCGGCGAAAGCCTCCTCAGCAGTGGGCAGGTCACGCAGGCATTTCGCCATCACCACGGAATCCTCCAGCGCCATCGAGGCCCCCTGACCGGACGCGGGGGACATCGCGTGCACGGCGTCGCCGATCAGGGCCATCCGGCCCCGGTGCCAGATTGGCACCGACGGGAAGTCGTAGGTGTTCCAGCCGGCGAAGATCTCGTCGGTGGCCTTGAGGATCCGCAGCGCGGGCGAGTCGTCCGCGGCCAGCAGGTCCGTCAGCCGGGCCCGCCACTGCTCCGGCGTGGTCGCGGCGAGTTGTTCCCGGGTGGGTTCGGTGGGCTCCGGCGGGTTCGCGAACCACCAGACCGCGCCGTTCGGGTGTTTCGTCCAGCAGAAGAAGCAGCGCCGACCGAAGACCATGTGCATCACACCGGGGTCGCCGGGCACGTCCACCTCGTGAGCGAATCCGCCGGCGTTGCCCAGCCCCAGGTACCGGGCCCGCGGCGCGTCCGGGTCGATGATCTCTCGGGTGCGCGACCGGAGGCCGTCCGCCCCGATCAGCAGGTCCCCTTCCGCCTCGGTGCCGTCGGTGAAGGCGGCCCGCACACCGCCGGGGGTGGCGGCCGCGTCGGCGAGCCGCTTGCCGTACTCGATCCGGACACCGCGGCGCAGCGCCTCCTCGTGGAGTGCGGCGTACAGGTCGGCCCGCTTGACGGTCTGGCTGATCTCCCCGCTGGGTCCGGCACCTGACCGCAGCCCGCCCAGCCGCTTGCCGGTGCCGCTGTAGAACTCCATGGCGGGGGTGTCGAACCCCAGGTGCTGAACGGTGGTGTCGAGATCGAGGGCACGCAGGGCGTCCATACCGTTGACCGCGAAGGTCAGGAACGCGCCGATGCCGTGCGCGGTGCGATCGTGCGCCTCGTGGACCACGGCGTCGATGCCCGCTTTGCGTAGCGCGATCGCGGCCACCGGACCGGCGATTCCTCCTCCGATGATCAGCGCCTTGGCCATCGCCCCCACCTCCACGCTTCATAGTTATATGATGACTATACATACAATGACTATGGAGTCAACCAACTCTCGACGCCCTGGGAGGCGATCCATGACGGCGCGGACGTACCGGCGCTCACCGCTGGCGGTGGTGCTCCTGGTCCTGCTCGCCGAGGAACCGATGCACGCCTACCGGATGCAGCGGTTGATCAGGGAGCGGAACAAGGACCAGATCGTCAATATCGCGCAGCGCAACAGCGTCTACCAGACGCTGGACCGGCTGCTCAGGGCGGGGATGATCGAGGTGCGCGCCACCACCCGGGAGGAGAATCGGCCCGAACGCACCGTCTACCAGATCACCGACGAGGGCCGGCGCACCCTCCGCACGTGGCTGCGCACCATGCTCTCCGCCCCGGCCCGCGAGTTCCCCGAGTTCCCGGTCGCGCTGGCGTCACTGCCGATGCTGCCGCCGCAGGAGGTCGCCGGCCTGCTCGAACAGCGCGCGGCGGCACTGGAGGACAGCCTCGCCGAACTCGACGCCGGCGCGGAAACCGCCGCCCGGATCGGGCTGCCGAGGCTGTTCGTAGTCGAGGACGAGTACCAACGCGCGATCACCGCCGCCGAGCTGCGCTGGGTGCGCTCACTCCTGGACGACCTGCGGGAGGGCCGCCTGGACTGGGACGAGGAGTGGCTGCGCGGCACCGCGGAACGCCTGGAGCGCCCCGAGTAGCCGATTACCGGATATGTCCTCGTGACCCGGATCGAAACATTTCTCTGGCATCCTCGCGCCGCAGGAGAACTTCGGCCGCTCGACCAGGGCAGGAGCTGGGCAGACATGGCAGAGGCAACAGCGTCGCGGTCCCTCATCGACAGGCTCTTCAAGATCAGCGAGCGCGGCTCGACCCCCGGACGCGAGATCCGCGGCGGGCTGGTCACGTTCTTCACGATGGCCTACATCATCGTCCTCAACCCGCTGATCATCGGCACCGTGCCGGACGCCACCGGAACCTACCTCGGCGGCGGCACAGAGCCCGACCTGGCCAAGATCGCCGCGGCGACCGCTCTGGTGGCCGGCGTGGTCACGATCCTGATGGGGGCGATCGCGAACTTCCCGCTGGCGCTCGCGACGGGGCTCGGGCTCAACGCGTTCGTCGCGTTCGGAATCGCCACCCAGATGACCTGGGACGACGCGATGGGGCTGGTGGTCATCGAGGGCTTCATCATGCTGGTGCTCGTGCTCACCGGCTTCCGCAAAGCCGTCTTCAGAGCGGTCCCCCGGGAGCTCAAGACCGGCATCAGTGTCGGGATCGGGCTGTTCATCGCCTTCATCGGCCTGGTCAACGGCGGCTTCATCAGCGCCACGCTGCTGCCCTCCCCGCCCGTCGAACTCGGCGTCGGCGGGACGCTGACGGGATGGCCGGTGCTGGTGTTCTGCATCGGGCTGCTGACCGTGATCGTCCTCTACGCGCTCAGGGTGCGGGGCGCCATCCTCTGGGCGATCGTCGGCACCAGCGTCGTCGCCGTCATCGTCGAGGAGGTCGGCCGGATCGGCCCCCGCGACCCGGAGACCAACCCGACCGGGTGGACGCTGAACGCCCCCGAGATCCCCGAGCGGGTCGCCCAGCTACCGGACCTGTCGCTGCTCGGCCAGTTCACCCTGCTGGGGTCGTGGGAGCACGTCGGCGTCGTCGTGGTCGTCCTGCTCGTCTTCAGCCTGCTGCTCACCGACTTCTTCGACACCATGGGAACGATGGTCGCGGTCGGTTCCGAGGGCGGGCTGCTCGACGAGGAGGGAAACCCGCTGAACTCCCAGCGCATCCTGGTCGTCGACTCGCTCGGCACCCTCGCCGGCGGGGCCGGTTCGGTGTCGACCAACACCTCCTACATCGAGTCCGCCGCCGGGGTGGGGGACGGCGCCCGGACCGGGCTGGCCAGCATCGTGACGGGTGTGTGCTTCCTGCTGGCGACGTTCCTGTCCCCGCTGGTGGCCATGGTGCCGAACGAAGCCGCGGCCCCCGCCCTGGTCATCGTCGGATTCCTGATGATGACCCAGATCCGGGCCATCAGATGGGACGACACCGAGCTCGCCATCCCCGCGTTCCTGACGATCGCGCTGATGCCGTTCGCGTACTCGATCAGCGTCGGGATCGGCGCCGGGTTCGTCTCCTATGTGGTGCTCAAGGCGGTCCGCGGCAAGGCCGGGGAGGTCCACCCGCTGATGTGGCTGGTGGCGGCACTGTTCGCGGTCTACTTCGCGGTCGAGCCGCTCCAGAGGCTGCTCGGCGTCTCCTGACGCCCCGGGCCCGGGAGACGGAGCGGGCCCGTACGGCCGCCCGGCGGTCAGAAAGGGTGCCGCTCGGGTCCGGAGCCGGTGGGGGTTGGTCGTCCGGCCCCACCGCTCTCCCGGCCCGTGTCACCTCTCGCCGGTTTCCCGGCCCTCCCCGGCCTCGTCGTCCTCGGCGAGGATCCGGTACAGCCCGCGCTTGCTCTCGGCCACCAGCTTCCTGGCCCGCTCCAGCTGCTGTTCCGTACCGACCCGAGCCACCTGGTCCGCCGCGGTCGAGAACTGCGCCGCCACCTCCTGGAATCGCGGTGCCGCCTCCCCGGACGGCGCACCCACCTCCCGGAGGTGTCTCGCCGGAGCGTGGACCTTGATCTGCCTGGGCTGAGCCTCTTCGGGCTTTTCGGGCTCTTCGGCGGCCGCGGCCGGGGCCGGGGCCGGAACCGGTGTCTCCCACGGCGGGGCCAGTTCGGCGGCGTGCTCCTCGACGTACCTGCTGCCGGCGTGGGTCAGCTCGAACGGGCGCTGCCTGCTGCCTCCGCCGCCGGCCTCCGAGAGCCGCACCAGCCCCTCGTCGTCCAGTCGGTCCAGCACCGGGTAGATCGTCCCGGACGTGGCACGCCGGCGGCCGTTGCTGCGTTCGGTGACCTCGTTGATGATCTCGTAGCCGCTGAGCGGCCCTTCCGCCAGCAGCATCAGGATCCCGGCCCGGAGGTCGTCGTGCTCCGGGCCGGGATCGTTCACCGATGTCGCTGTCATGTGGCCCTCCTTGGTCTCTGCCGGCCTGCGCGATCCCCACGAGGAACGCTCCGCGCGGGAGCTCCGCACGACGACGGCCCAGTGTTCCAGAGACGCCGCGGAGGACTCGATCGCGCCGATCGTCCGGGACACGGCCGCCGCGCTTCACATCCGCACCACTCCGGGAGATAATCGAACCTGTGATCGATGATCCGCTCGACCTGCTCCGCACCCGGTGCCTGGCGCTGCCCGAGACCAACGAACGGCTGAGCCACGGTGAGCCCGCCTGGTTCGTACGGGACAAGAGGCTGTTCGTCACGTTCGCCGACCACCACCACGACCACCGGGTCGCGTTCTGGTGCGCCGCACCGCTGGGAGTCCAAGAGGAGATGGTGGCCACCGACCCGGAGCGGTTCTTCCGCCCGCCCTACGTCGGTCACCGCGGCTGGCTCGGTGTCCGGCTGGACGTCGATGTGGACTGGGGCGAGATCACCGAGATCGTCACCGACGCCTACCGGACCGTGGCGCCGAAAACCCTGGCAGCGAGGCTGGACAGTCTCTAGTGTGCCGGCGGGCCCGAGGAAATTCCCAGCGTCTCCTACTTCACTGGCACGTGAGCCACCCTCTGTAGTGGCGGAGCCTCCATGCCTACAGGGGACGCACGATAAGCCGGGTGTTCCTGCCGGTTCGCCGAGGCCACACTCGCCGCGCTCGGAATCCACCTGGTATCGAACCCGCACGGCGCCCCGGAATCCCACCACGAGGCCCAACCGGTGTTCGAGACTGCGCCAGCGCCGGCCAGCAGACCGACCACCCGACCTCCATCCACGGTGGCAACGACACCACCCACATGTTCATCGGGAACGGCGCCGAGCAGGCCGGCGCGTCCGTGACGACTGATCCCAAAACGAACCGGCCTCACGGTATGACGACGGCCAGGCCAATCCACACCCGGCCAGTGTCCGCCCAGGTCATATGGGGTATCGACGAGAATGGGCGCGTGCCGGCCCCGCCGGCGCCCCGGCGCCGGTCGACCCGACCCGGCAGGTGGAGAACATGTCCAACGACAACGAAATCCGTCCTTTCCGGCTCGACACGCCGGAAGAAGCGATCGCCGACATGCGTCGCCGGATCGCGGCCACGCGCTGGCCCACCCGAGAGCTGGTCACCGATCGCTCCCAGGGCGTGCAGCTGGCGACGGTCCAGGAGTTGGCCCGCTACTGGACGACCGATCACGACTGGCGCGCGTTCGAGGCGAAGCTGAACGCCCTGCCGCAGTACACGACCGACATCGACGGCGTCGAGATCCACTTCATCCACGTGCGGTCGCAGCACGAGAACGCCCTACCGCTGATCATGACGCACGGCTGGCCAGGCTCGGTCGTCGAACTGCTCGGGGTCGTCGGCCCGCTCACCGACCCGACCGCGCACGGCGGACGGGCCGAGGACGCCTTCCACCTGGTGCTGCCGTCCTTGCCTGGCTACGGTTTCTCGGGCGAGCCGAGCGAGCTCGGCTGGGAGTCCGGCCGCATCGCACGCGCGTGGGCGGAGCTGATGGACCGCCTCGGCTACACGCGCTATGTCGCCCAGGGGGGCGACGTGGGCGCCGCCGTCACGGACGCGATGGGCCGCCAAGCACCCGAGGGGCTGCTCGGCATCCACATCAACCTGCTCGCCGGGGCGATCGGTCTCAAGGACCAACTGCCGGCGGAGTCCGAGCAGGAACGCGCGGCGCACGACGCGGTCAACACGTTCACGACGGACGGCTTCGGCTACTTCCTGGAGCAGTCCACCCGGCCGCAGACAATCGGCTACTCCCTGCTGGATTCACCCGTCGGCCTGGCGGCCTGGATGCTCGACCACGACACGGACAGCTACTACAAGATCTCCCGCGCGTTCGTCGACGGCGAGCCCGTGGGAAATCTCACCCGGGACGACATCGTCGACAACATCACGCTGTACTGGCTGACGGGCACCGGCACCTCGGCCGCCCGGTGGTACTGGGAATTCGGACGGGCCCAGGCCGCAGCCCGTGCGGTCGGCCAGGCTCCTCCGGCGGTCTCGGTTCCGGTCGGCTTCACGACGTTCCCCGGCGAGATCTGGGCTGCGCCGCGCAGTTGGGTCGAGACGGTCTACCCCAACCTCACGTACTTCAACGAGGTCGACAGCGGCGGCCACTTCCCCGCCTGGGAGGAGCCGGAGCTCTTCTCCACCGAGGTGCGGGCCGCGTTCCGGCCGCTGCAGAAATCCTGAAGCCGCTTCGGTTCGCGCGGATCGACTTGATCGCGGCGAGGGTGTTCGCGGCGCTTTTGCGTTCGCGGACGACGTCCCAGAGCTGGTCGTCACCCACGCTGTAGCAGCCGTGGAACTGCCGGACACCGTGCTCTTTGTGGTAGCTCGCGGGCAGCCGGTGCGGATGGTCCGCGGGTGCCCATCCGGCTCCGGCCTGCGGGCGGATGACGAGGGGGCCGAACTCGTCGAACGTGAATACCCGCTGCGGAAAACGCGTGGTGACGTAGTCGATGCGGGCGAGTTTGGCGTCCCGGTCGGGGTCGCTGGATTCTTTCCAGGTCTTGGTCCGCTGGAAGGTGATCCGGTGCAGGATCTGCCGAACCGTGTCCTCGTCCGCCTGCGGCAGACGACCGCGGAGTTCCGGACCGGGCACTGGGGGCGGCTCGGGATGAGCGCCGTCACGGCGACACTGGCCTTCGTCGGCTTCCTGCGTTTCCACCGACACTGCGTCCTGAAGTCCGCTCGGGAGCGATGAGCGGGTGCCCGCGCCTTCCGGGGGCCGGGCCTCGGCACCGCGAGAGCCCGGACCCGGCGCACCGGAGCCCGTTCACACCGGTTCCCGCCTCCAGCACCGGCCGTTCGGCGTGAGCTGCTCCTCGCGCCGGACGGCCCACTCCACCAGCAGTACGGTGGCGTCGTCCTGGAGTCGGCCGTCGTGGTGGTCCAGGATGGTCTGGATCAGCCGGCGCAGGGTCTCCGGGGGCGCCAGCCCATCGGCTTCGCGGCGGATGATGAAGTCGGTGAAGCGCTCCAGGCCGAACAGTTCCCCGACGGGGCTTCGGGCCTCGACGACGCCGTCGGTGTAGAACACCAGCCGGTCGCCGGGTTCGAGCTGGTAGTGGGAGAGCTCCGCCGGGTCCTCCAGCCCGAACCCCATCGGGGAGGAGGGCGCGCTTTCCAGTACGGCCACCTGCCGGCCCTGGCGCAGGACCAGCGGCGGGTGGTGACCGCGGTTGACCCAGGACAGCCGCCCCGTTCGAGTGTCCAGGGAGGCCAGGATACCGGTGGTGAACCGCGGCGGGTCGAACTGCTCGGCGATCGCCTTGTCGATCTTCTCCCCGATGGTGACCAGGCCCTTGCCCTGGCGGCGGTTGTTGCGAGCGGTTCCCATGGCGATGCTGGCGGTCAGGCCCGAGGATATGTCGTGGCCCATGGCGTCGAAGATCGCCAGGTGCAGCACGTCACCGCTGAGGCGTAGTCGTAGGCGTCCCCGCCCACGTCGTAGGCCGGTTCCAGCACGGCGCTGATCATGATCCTGTCGTTGGCCAGGGTCATGGCCGGCATCAGGTTCCAGAGCACCTCGGCGGAGATGGACATCTGGTCGGCGCGCACCAGGCAGGCGTAGGAGTCGCTGGTGCCGCGCTTGCTCACGATCATCAGGGAGACCAGGTCGGCCAGATGTCCGGCCAGCGACTCGGCGTCCTCGTCGGCCTCGGGCACGGTCACCCCGAGCACGCCGACACGTTCCGCGCCGTCCAGCAGCGGTATCCACAGCAGGCACGGTTCCTGGGCCGAGGCGGGGTGCTCGGCCGCGAAAGGCGGATCGGTGGCGCGGGCCCGGACGAGCTCGGTGTTGCGGAAGGCCCGCCCGGCCATGGTGCTGTCGATGCGGATCGGTTCGAGCGGCCGACCGGTGTGGTCGTACTGGCCGGACAGGGGCAGCAGGGACTGGTGCTGCAGATCGGCCACATAGAGCATCGTCTGGGAGAAGCCCGCGCGCGCGGCGCTCTCGGCGACCAGCATCGGCAGGTCCTCCAACGAGATCAGGTGGCTGGCCTGCAGCAGTCCACCCAGCATGCGCTCGCCCCGGCTCTGCACGCGCGTACCCCCTCGATCGGCGGCCCTTCCCGGCCGCTCCGGCTTCGTCACCCGGCCCTCGTCCTCGGCCCGCCTCAGTGACCCCGGCCGTTCCGGACGGACGGGCACGGACGGGAGTGGGCACGGTCGCCGAGCACCCCTCGACCGGCCGGGCGCACCGCCGTCGACCTCGCCCCGCTCTTTCCCGTCGCCTCACCCGGCGGTCAGCGCTTCCGGGCGACACCTCCGTACATGGCGATATCGGCGTCCCTGATCGTGCCGGCCTCCTTGGGGTCGGGACGCCAGTGGTGCACCTGGGTGACCCCGGGAGCGACCGGGTCCATCCCGTCGAAGAAACGCTCCGCCTCGGCCTTGGTGCGCAGCCGCATCGGCATGCCGCGGGCCGCGTACTCGCGCGCGACGCGGTTCACCTCCTCGGGCGCGAAATCGGCGGTGCCGATGGAGACCGCGAGGAAGCTCCCCGGGGCGAGGGGTTCCATCAGCCGGTCGATGATGCCGTAGGCGTCGTCCTCGTCCAGCATGAAGTGCACCATCGCGATCACCGTGAGGGCGACGGGCTGGTCGAGGTCGAGGGTCTCCCGCAGTTCCCCGGCGTTCACGATGCTCGCCGGGTCGCGCATGTCGGCGTCGATGTAGGCCGTCCGGCCCTCGGGGGCGCTCACGAGCAGGGCCTGGGCGTGCACCAGGACGATGGGGTCGTTGTCCACGTAGACGACCCGCGCGTCCGGGGCGACCTTCTGCACGACCTCGTGCAGGTTGGGGCTGGTGGGAAGCCCGGTCCCGATGTCGAGGAACTGCCGGACGCCCTCCTCGGCCGCCAGGTGGTGCCCGACCCGGTGCATGAATTCGCGGTTCGCCCGCATGTGGACCGGGAGTGCGGGCCACTCGCGCATCATCGCCTCGGCCGCTTCGCGGTCCGCGCTGTAGTTGTCCTTGCCGCCCAGCACGTAGTCGTAGACGCGGGCGGAGTGCGCCACATCCGTACGCAGCTGCGGATTCCCGGCTGTCCCGCCTTGTTCTCTCGGCCCCGGCGCCTCGGCATGGTGGATTCCCCTCTCCCCGACACATGGTCGGCCCACCTCGCATATTAGGCGTTTTCCGGCTCGGGGGACATGACCGGGAGCAACGGCGCGAGAGGCGGTGAAGCCGCCGGGAAGGGCGACACACCAATCCGCGTGCCCTCCGACTTTCGTATACAAGTTCAGTGGAAATCGCGCTGACTTGGCAAATATATGCCGATTACCTCTTGTCTGGATCTGACGGCATGACTAGTTTGTACACAATCAGCCAAGGAGGTGATCTGTGTCACAGGCCGCGATCCGCGCTTACCAGGACCTCCGTTCGGAGATCCTGGCGGGCGTGCACCCCGCGGGGCAGCGGCTGCGTGAGGAGCAGCTCGCCGCGACCATGGGACTCAGCCGGACCCCGATCCGGGAGGCGCTGCGCCGGCTGCAGGCCGACGGGCTGGTCGAGTTGGCGCCGCACAAGGGCGCGCACGTGGTCGGCTGGAGCGAGGACGACCTCGAGGAGATCTTCGAGCTGCGGGTCATACTCGAAGGGCAGGCCGCGCGGCGTGCCGCACAGCGCAACGACCTGGACATATCGGCGCTCCGCGTCCTGTGCGACGCGATGGAGGCGCAACTGGAGACGCTCCACGACCACGCCTATGACGAGATCACCCGCCTCAACATGGAGTTCCACCGCGCCATCCACCGAAACGGCGGCAGGCTGCTGCCCGACCTGCTGGCACGTGTGATCGAAGTGCCCATCGTCCGCCGCACCTTCCACGAGTACACCAGCACCGAACTGCACCGCAGCTTCGCCCAGCACCGCGAGCTCGTCGAGGCGATCGCGACCGGCGACAGCGAGTGGGCGCAATCGGTCATGCACGCCCACCTCCGCGCCGGACGCGCGGCGCTGCGGCGCATCGTCGGCGAGCACGGCATGGAAGGAGAGCCCAGCGCATGACCGGAGCGAACCCGAGCGGCCCGCTCTCCGACATCCGGGTGATCGAAGCCGGCTCCCTGATCGCCGGCCCCTTCTGCGGCCAGCTCCTCGCCGATTTCGGCGCGGAGGTCATCAAGGTCGAGGATCCGGACTCGGGCGACCCGATGCGCACCTGGGGACAGGCGACTCCCGGTGGCGTGTCGCTGTCATGGCCGGTCATCGCGCGCAACAAGAAGTCGGTCACCTGCGACCTGCGCACCGGCGAGGGGCAGGAGATCATGCGCGGGCTACTCCGCGACGCCGACGTGCTCGTGGAGAACTTCCGACCCGGGACGCTGGAGCGCTGGGGGCTCGGCTACGACCGGCTCCAGGAGACGAACCCCGGCCTCGTCATGGTGCGGGTGACCGGCTACGGCCAGAACGGGCCCTATGCCCAGCGCGCGGGGTTCGGGGCGATCGGCGAGGCCATGGGCGGCATCCGGTACGTCACCGGCGAAGCCGACCGCCCTTCGAGCCGCGTCGGTGTATCGCTGGGCGACTCGCTCGCCGGAACCTTCTCGGCGCTCGGCGCCGTCATGGCGCTGCACGCCCGGCGGCGCACGGGGCGCGGCCAGGTCGTCGACACCGCGATCTACGAGGCCGTGCTGGCGTTCATGGAGTCCCTGCTGCCGGAATGGGAACTCGCCGGATACCGCAGGGAGCGGACCGGGTCGATCCTGCCGAAGATCGCGCCGAGCAACGCCTACCCCACGGGGGACGGCGCGGAGATCCTCATCGGCGCCAACCGCGACACCGTCTTCGGGCGGCTGTGCGACCTCATGGGCGAGCCCGAGCTCGCGGCGGACGAGCGCTACGCGACCCACAGCGCCCGCGGCCAGCGGCAGCAGGAACTCGACGCCCGCATCGCCGAGTGGACGCGGAGATTCCACTCCGACGACGTGCTGGACAAGCTGCACGATGCCGGCGTTCCCGCGGGCCGGGTCTACCAGGCCGCCGACATGCTCGACGACCCGCACTTCGCGGCCCGCCAGGCCATCGTCCGGTGCCTGCACCCGGAGCTGGGCGAGTTCCCGATGCAGAACGTCGTCCCCCGCATGTCCGACACACCCGGGTCGGTACGCGCGGTGGGCCCGGAACTCGGCGAGCACAACGCCGAGGTCTACCGGAACTCCCTCGGCGCCGACGGTGACCAGCTGGAACGCTGGCGCCGGAAGAGGGTGATATGAGCGAGGACCCGCAGCCCCGGCCCGCCCCTGATCCCTCCCGTGCAGCCCCGGCGGCGTACCAGTGAACGGCCATAAGCACCACTGGTCCCGCGGCGGACGCTGATCACCCACCCCGGCACACGAGCGCCGCGGCACGGGAGAAGCCGCACCCTACCGGCACCGCCCGAATCCCCCGACCGCAATCCCCCAACCCGACACGTGTGCCACCCGGTCACGCGCGCGCTCGCCCGCCCCCTTTTTTCGCCCCCGCGCCGCGCGGGGCGGCCGCCACCGCGGGCGAGACGCCTTCCGCCGACCGCGATCCATCCGGCAGGCGGGCGCCCCGGCCGGGGAGCACACACGGAGGTGACCAATGCAAGAACGACAAGCCCGGCAGAGCCGGATCCGAGAGCCCATACGCACGCCGTGGATATGGGTCGCGATCGTGCTGCTCATCGTCGGCGGCAGCCCACTCTTCTGGCCGACGGGGACCGTGGAACCGCTGCTGTTCGGAATCCCCTCCTGGATACTCGTCTCGGCGGCCTGCACCGCGCTCTTCGCCCTTACCGTCAGCTGGGCCTGCCTGCGCTGCTGGAACATCGAAGAACCCGAGGAGGAGCGGGCCCGCCTGCAGCACGGCGGACGGCCGGCGGCTCCGAAAGCGCACGAGAGCGGTCCCGAGTCCCCCAACAGCCACGGCGGGTGAAACATGGAGAACCTGAATTTCGGCGGGGCCACCGGAGTCGCGGTACTGGGCGGCTACGCGGTCATCATGCTCCTCATCGGCTATTTCGCCGGTCGCGGCCAGCCTGATGTGCACAGGAGTACCCGCAGCCACTACCTGGCGGGCGGCGGTCTCGGATTCGTCGCGCTCTTCTTCACGCTCTACGCCACCCAGTACAGCGGCAACTCGGTCGTCGGGTACGCGCCGCAGGCGTACCGCACCGGATTCACCTGGTGGCACTCGGTACCGTTCATGATCGCCGTCATCGCGGTCTACCTGCTGTTCGCCCCGCGGCTGTACGGGATCGCCAAGCGGAGGGCCTTCGTCACGCCGGCGGACTGGATCCGGCACCGGTTCGGCTCCACGCCGGTGACGGTCCTCGCCATAGTGCTGATGCTCTGGGGGCTCGCGAACTACCTCCTCGAACAGCTCGTGGCGATGGGGCAGGGCATCTCCGGGCTCACCGGCAACACCATCCCCTACCAGGTCGGTGTGGTCGCGTTCGTCGTGGTGATGCTCATCTACTCCTGGATGGGCGGCATGCGCGCGATCGCCTTCACCGACGTGATGCAGGGGATCGCGCTGCTGGTCGGCGTCGGCTTCCTGCTTGTCGGCGCGCTGTACCTGGCGGGGGGCAGTCTGGGCGGCACCACGCAGCACCTCCTGGCGCACGAGCCGGACAAGATCGGGGTTCCCCCGATGGAGGACTCGGTGAACTGGGTGGCGATGATCATCATGATCGGGTTCGGCGCCGCGGTCTACCCGCACGCGATCCAGCGCGTATACGCGGCCCGGAGCGAGCGCACACTCAAGCGGTCCCTGGCGATCATGGCGTGGATGCCGCTGGTCACCACGGCCGTGGTGTTCCTGGTCGGTATCATCGGCATCCAGTTGTTCCCGGGGCTCGCCGAGGGCGAGTCCGAGCAGCTGGTCGGCATGATCGCCAACGAGGTGGCGGGGATCAACCTCTTCTTCTTCGCGATCATGGTCCTGCTCTTCGGCGGGGTCATCGCGGCGATCGTGTCCACCGCCGATTCCGCGCTGCTCAGCTTCTCCTCGGTCGTCTCGCGGGACCTGTACCGGCGCTACCTGAGCCCGCGCTCCTCGGAGACGACGACGCTGCGGGTGGGCAAGGTCGCGGGAGTGGCCGCGGTCGGGCTGCTGCTGGTCATCGCGTGGAATCCGCCCACCACCCTGTACAACATCTTCGTGCTCAAGTTCGAGCTCATCGTCCAGCTCGCTCCGGCGTTCATCCTCGGCCTCTACTGGCAACGCCTTTCGGCCGCCCCGGTGTTCTGGGGGATGGCCGTCGGCGCGCTGTTCGCGGGAGTGCTGACGGTGGCCGGAGTCTCGGACCTGTACGGCGTGCCGGGCGGACTCGTCGGGCTGGGGCTGAACGTTCTCATCTGCGTCGCGGGCTCCCTGCTGCACCCCGCCGCACCCGGCGGTCGGCCGGACGCGGTGGCCGGGGCGGCCGAGAGGCCGGCCGGCGCGACCGCGGAGTCGTCAGAGCCCGGAGGGGCGCACAGCGGTCACGCGTAGCCGGCGGTAGTCCGCCCACCATGCGCCGTCACGGTACAGGAGGGGGCGCAGGCGGCGGCTCAGCTCACTGAGGAAGGCTTCGGTGTCGGCCGCCTCCGCCAGGAGGTGGCCGGCGAACATCCGGATCCAGGTGCTCAGGCCGTCCTCGCCTTCCAGGCGGGTCGGGCGGTCGAAGAGCCACGCCCCCGTGACCTCGAAGCCGCTGTCCTCCAGAACACGCGCGTACCCGGCGACGCTGGGGAAGTACCAGGGCGACGCGGGGCCGGACAGGTCCAGGTCGGCGCGCAGGCGGCGGGCCTGCGTGTCGATCGCGGCGATGTTGCCGGACCCGCCGAGCTCGGCGACGAGCCGGCCGCCGGGCCGCAACGCGGCGAACAGCGTGGCCGCGGCGCGTTCGGCCTCGGGAATCCAGTGCAGTACGGCGTTGCTGAGCACGGCGTCGTATCCGGCCGGGGCGGGTATCGCGTCCCCATCGCGCAGGTCCGCGACGAAGAGGCCGGCGTCGGGGAAGCGTTCCCGCGCCCGCTGCACCATCTCGGGGCTGGCGTCCACACCGACCGCGTCGACACCGCGGGCCCGCAGCTCGGCCACGTGCTCTCCTGTTCCGCAGCCCGCGTCGAGGACGCGCTCCCCCGGCTGGGCGTCCAGGAGCGCCAGCAGTCCGGAGCCGTAGCTTGCGACGAAGGAGTGGTGGGCGTCGTAGAGCTCGGCATCCCATGGTCGCATGCTGGGGACCCTAGCTCGGCGTCTCCGATACTGGAACCCGGCGTCTCACTGAACGAGACGGAACAGCACGCTCGACGCCGCTGCGGCCACCTCTTCCCCTCGCCGCACTGGTAGCTATTTTCGATATAGAGGAATCTATTTCGAATCTATTTCTCTCAAATGGAAGATGTGACACTTTTGGAGGCATGCAGAGACAGGCGCACGACGCCCACGAGCTTCCCGTCGTCATCGTCGGCGGAGGCCCCGTGGGAATGACCGCGGCGGCATGGCTCGTCCAGGAGGGCACGCCCGTGGTCCTCGTCGAGGCCGAGCCGGTGCCGAAGACGGACTGGCGGGCGTCGACGTTCCACGCGGCGACGCTGGAACTGCTGGAGCTGATCGGCATCACGGCCCCGATGCACGACGAGGGCCTGGTCGTGCCCGTCTACCACTTCCGGGACCGGCGTGCCGGACTGGTCGCGGAATTCGACTTCACGCTGCTGTCCGACGAGACGCGCTACCCCTACCGGCTGCAGCTCAACCAGCAGCACCTCGTCCGGATGCTGTACGAGCGCCTGGCGGGCGCCGACGGGGTGGAGCTGCTGTACGGCACCCGCGCGACAGGCGTGGCGGCGGACGGCGACGGGGTCCGGGTCGAGGTGCGCGACACCTCCGGAACCCGGACGCTGCGCGGCTCGCACCTCATCGGCGCGGACGGCCCGGGCAGCACCGTGCGCCAGTCCCTCGGTATCGGATTCGACGGCCACACCTATCCCGAGCGGTTCCTCATCGCGAGCACCACGGTCGATCTCAGCGGCCAGATCCCCGGACTCGCCGATGTCAACTACGTGGCCGATCCGCACCAGTGGCTGTTCATCCTGCGCACGCCGGAGTCCTGGCGGACGGTGTGGCCCGTTCCGGCCGACCAGTCCGCGGAGGAGGCGACGAGGCCGGACCGGTTGCAGGAGCAGTTGCAGGGGCTGGCCCCCTATCCGGGCGGCTACCCCATCGTCGACCACCAGATCTACCGCGTGCACCAGCGCGTGGCGTCGACGTTCCGCCGCGGCAACGTAGCGCTGATCGGCGACGCCGCCCATATCAACAGCCCGATGGGCGGGGTCGGGCTGAACAGCGGCATCCACGACGCGGTGGACATCGCCCGGCGCGTCGTCCGGATCCGCGCCGGCGACGACCCCGAGGCCGAACTCGACGCGTTCGCCGGTATCCGGCGCCAGGTCGCGGTGGAGTACGTCCAGGCCGACACCCAGCGCAACACCGAGCGCCTGAAGGAGACCGACGAGCGCCGCCGCAGGGCGATGCACGACGAGATGCGCTCCATCGCCGCCGACCCCGACCGCTCCCGCGACTACATGCGCCGGGTCTCCCTCCTGGAGAGCGTCCGCCGGTTCGGCGTTGGTCTGCCCCCCGAACAGGACCCGCAGGCAGCGGCGGCCCCGCCGGGATAGCGCGGTCGCCGCGGCCGGCGGTGCGCCAAACACGGCCCGAACAAGGAGATTCCCATGTCGGTTGAGCACAACGCAGTACCGGCGGACGAGGGACAGCAACTGGAAGCGCTCTACCGTGACCTGGACGCCGCGGACCTGCGGCCGCTGTGGAACATCACCGAACAGCTCCTCACCCCGGAGCCGCGGCCGCGGGCCGTGCCATGGCTGTGGCCGGCGACGACGATGCGCCCGCTCGCGGAACGCGCCATCCGGCTGGTCCCGGTGGAGCGCGGCGGTGAACGCCGCGTCCTGTCCCTGACCAACCCCGGCCTGGGCGGCCGCCCCTACGCCGCCGGAACACTGTGGGGGGCGCTGCAGTGCCTGGGACCGCGCGAGTCGGCGCCGGCGCACCGGCACTCCCCCGGCGCCATCCGCTTCGTCCTGGAAGGTGAGGGTGTCTGGACGACAGTCGACGGCGACGCCTGCGACATGCGCCCCGGCGACCTCGTCCTGACGCCGGGAGGCTGCTGGCACGACCACGCCAACGGCGGCGACTCGGCCATGTTCTGGTTCGACGGGCTCGACCTGCCCATGGTCGAAGCGCTCGACGCGATCTTCTTCGAGGCGTACCCGGATCTCCAGCAGCGCGTCGAGGGCCAGCACAACCGCTCCGAGACCGCGCACGCCGGCACACCCGCCGCGGAGAGGTTCACCGCGGGGCAGGTCGAGGAGGCCCTGGACCCGGCGCCCTCGCCGCTGCTGGTCTACCGGTGGAGCGAGACGAGTGCCCGGCTCGCCGAGCTGCTCGCCGAAGGCGGCGGGCCCATGGCCAGCCTGGAGTTCACCAACCCCCGTTCCGGCGCGAGCGTCCTGCCGACACTGGCGTGCGGGGCGCACCGAGTGGCGCGCGGCGGGTCCGTACCCGTGCAGCGCAGCGGCAACACCGTCTACGTCGTCTTCCAGGGCACCGGGACGAGTGTGATCGACGGCCGGCACTTCGACTGGCAGACCGGCGACATGTTCGTGGTGCCGTCGTGGTCGGTGGCCGAACACCACAGCGAGGGTCAGGCCGACCTGTTCAGCCTGAGCGACTCCCCGGTCCTGCGTGCCCTCGGCGTCTACCGCGAACGGGTGCTCGCCGAGCCCCAGGCGGTCACCAGCGTCTTCGGCGCGTCCTGACCCCATCCGCGTAAGGCCGCCGGAGCCTCCGCGGCCCGTTCCCTTCCCGACGAGAAAGGGCCCTGCCATGAAGCTGGCGCTTTTCGGTGAGAACCGGCTCGGCGCCGTCACCCCGGCCGGTGTCGTCGACGTGACACACGCCCTGGAGTGGCCGCACGACCCCGACCCGGTGACGGCGGGCTGGTGGCGCCGCCTCTGCAGGGGCTACCCCGACGTGCGTGCCGCGCTCGAACGCGCGGCGGCCGAGGGGCCCCCGACCCCGGTGGAGAGGGCCGGGCTGCGGGCGCCGGTCCTCAACCCCAGCAAGCTCATCGCCACGGCGTCCAACTATGCCGAGCACGTCTCGGAGATGCACGAGGTGCAGCAGCGCACCCTCGGCGGGGTGGAGTCCTGGATGATGAACTTCGACGTCTTCCTCAAGGCCCCGTCCTCGGTCTCCGGGCCGGAGGACGAGATCGTGCTGCCGAAAGAGGTGGTGGCCGCGGGCCAGGAGATCCACCACGAGTCCGAGCTCGTCGTCGTCGTGGGGCGCGGGGGCAGGGACATCCCGGAGGACACCGCCCTCGACCACGTGTTCGGCTACACACTGGGGCTGGACATCACCGTGCGCAGCGCCGCCGACCGCTCCCGGCGCAAGAGCTACGACACCTTCAGCCCCATAGGTCCGTGGGTGACGACCGCCGACGAGCTCGGGGACCCGGGGGACCTCGACATCCGCCTGCGGGTGAACGGAGCCGACCGGCAACGGGTGAACACGGCCACGATGATCACCGCGGTCCCGGCCATCGTCTCCTACGCCTCCTCGGTGATGTCCCTGCTGCCGGGGGACGTCCTCTTCACCGGCGCCCCTCCGGGGGTGGGCCCGATCCAGCCGGGTGACCGGCTGGAAACCGGTATCACCCGCGTGGGGGAGATGCGCCTCAACGTGCGCTGAGAGCGCGAAATATCCCCGTCATCGGAAACCGGCGCACTACACTTCTTCTATGTCGAATACATGGGGCTCCACCGGATCGAGCTCGGTGGACAACGCCCTCCGGCTCCTGGAGCTCGTCGGAGAACGGCACGCGCTGCGCGTCTCCGACGCGGCCACCCTGCTCGGCGTGGCGCCGTCCACCGCCCACAGGTTGCTGAACTCGCTGCGCAAGCGCGGTTTCGTGCTGCAGGACAAGCCCAACGGCGCCTACCGGCCGGGCCCGGTGCTCAACGAGATCGGCCTGGCGGCGATCGGGCGCATCGACATCCGGCGCGCAGCGCGCCCGGTCCTTGAGGAGCTGCGCGAGCAGACCCAGGAGACGGTCAGCCTCAGCCTGCTGGAAGGGCGCAACGTCCGTTTCGTGGACTGCGTCGAGAGCCCTCGGTCGGTCCGGGTGGGTGATCGCACCGGGGTCGTCCTGCCGGCCCACTGCACCGCGGCCGGAAAGGCGATCCTGGCCGCCCTTCCCGGCCCCGAGCTGGCCCGCCGGTTCGCCGACCGGGAGCTCACCGCGCGCACCAACGCCTCCTTGTCCACCTGGGAGGAACTGGAGGCCGAGCTCGGCGACATCCGCCGGGCCGGTTACGCCTTCAACATCGAAGAGGGGGAGATCGGAATCAGCGCCGTCTCAACGGCGCTGCGCGACCTCACCGAGGCCCCCCTCGCCTCCGTCGCGGTGGTGGTTCCGGCGAGCCGCATGCCGACCCGGAATGCGGGGGAGGCGTTCATCCCGGCCGTGCTGCACGCGCGGGACGCGATCCAGGAGGTGCTGAGGGCGCAGCTTGCGCCCCGCTGAGCGTCACCGGTACCCCGAAACCCGCAGCGCGACTATGACGGAGGCAGGGATGGACGCCTCACGCGACCTTGTGGTGGCCGGCACCGATTCCACGGCCATCACGGTCACCGACCAGGGGCGGGGCCCGGCGGTCCTGCTGGTACACGGCGGATCCGGCGGCCCGGCCGACTGGGCCGGGGTCGCGGCCCCACTGTCCGAGCACTTCCGGGTCCTGCGCTTCCAGCGGTTCACCTACCGCCGCGAACCGCCACCGGCCGGCGCCGACGCGATGGCGGGCGAGGTCGGCGATGTCCTCGCGGTGGCCGATGCGATCGACGGACCGCTGCTGCTGGTCGGGCACTCCTCCGGTGGAGTGGTCGCCTTGGAGAGCGCGCTGGCCGCCCCGTCGCGGTTCGCCGGAATGGTGCTGTACGAGCCCCCGGTCGCGGTCACCGAGCCGCTGGGAGGCGAGGCGCTCCGCCGGGCCCGAAGGGCCCTGGACGCGGGCGGTCCCGATCGGGCGGTCGCTGTCTTCCTTCGCGACATCGTGCAGGTGCCGGCGCCCGCTGTCACCGCCATGCGGCTGCCGCCACCGGTCTGGCGGCGCATGCGCGGCTACGCGCCCGCCCAGATCGCCGACACCGAGGCCATCGAGTCGCTCGGTGTCGGCCTGGACCGCTATTCCGGCCTCGACATGCCCGTACTGCTGCTCGGCGGCGGCCGCCTCAGTCCGGCGCACCTGCGCCCCCGCATGGACGCGCTGGCCGGCGTGCTGCCCCACGTGGACTCCCTCGTCGTCCTACGCCGGCGAGGCCACGGGGCTCACGTCAGCGCCCCCGGCACGGTCGCCCGGACCATCGCCTCCTTCGCCGGCCGCGTGATGGGCTGACCAGGGCCGACCGCCCGGTCGGTGTCAATGGGGCGTTGGCATGGGTAACGAGGGCCACCGAGGGCCTCACCGTCACCGCCTGAAAGCCCCACCGAACGAAAGGCCCGCCGTGAGCGCCAGCATCGCCGAGACCGCCCGCTCCGCGCAAAGACGCATCCTCGCGGTCCTGGTCGCCGCCCAGATCCTCAGCGGCGCCGGGCTGGCCGCCGGCGTCACCGTGGGTGCCCTGCTCGCCCAGGACATGCTCGGTGCCACCGGTCTGGCCGGTCTCCCCAGCGCCCTGTTCACCATCGGCTCGGCCGCCGCCGCCGTCGTGATCGGACGCGCCTCCCAGCGCGGGGGACGCCGCCCCGGGCTGGCCGGCGGGTATACCACCGGGGCGCTGGGGGCCCTGGGCGTGGTCACCGCGGCCGTTACCGACAACGCGATGCTGCTGTTCGCCTCACTGTTCGTCTACGGCGCCGGTACCGCCACCAACCTGCAGGCCCGCTACGCCGGGGCCGACCTGGCCGCGCCCCGGCGACGGGGACAGGCGGTGAGCACCGTGCTGGTGGCCACCACCCTGGGCGCTGTGGCGGGCCCCAACCTCGTCACCCTGACGGGCACTCTGGCCGAGGCCTGGGGCATTCCACCATTGGCCGGCCCGTTCATCCTCGCCGCGGTCGCCTACGCTGCCGCCGCAGCGGTGCTGTGGCTGCTGCTGCGCCCCGACCCGCTGAACTCCGCCCGCGCTCTGGCCGACGACCAAGAAACCCCGGCCGCGCCGGAGGGCCCCGCACAGGCCGGGTCCTCCGGCGGTCCGCGCTACCTGCTGACGGGGGCGGCGGTCATGGTCACGGCCCAGATCGTCATGGTCGCGATCATGACCATGACCCCCATCCACATGGCCCACCACGGCCATCCTGTGAGCGCGACCGGGATCGTCATCGCGGTCCACATCGCCTCGATGTACCTGCCCTCCCCGATCGGCGGCTTCCTGGCCGACCGCTTCGGCCGCCTTCGGGTCGCCGCCGCCTCCGGCCTCACCCTGTTGGCCGCCGGACTGCTGGCCGCCTTCGTCCCGCCGCACTCGGTGGCACTGCTCGCCCTTGCCCTGGGCCTACTGGGCCTGGGGTGGAGCTTCGGTCTGGTCGCCGGCACCGCGATCGTCACCGACGCCGTCCCGCTGGCCACCCGCGCCAAGACCCAGGGGCTGGTGGACGTGGCGGTCGCCCTGGCCGGAGCGGGCGGGGGCCTGGCCTCGGGCCTGGTGGTGGCCGCCGGAAGCTATACGGTGCTGTCCATCGCCGGAGGCGTCCTGGCCCTGGCGGTCCTGCCCGTCGTCGCCTACACCGCACGTCCCCGCCGCCCCGCGCACACGAGCTGACCCCGGTGGATTCGCACGATCGGCCACCCGAAGTCACACGTCGGCCGCTTCGCGGCTCGCCGCGGCTTCGAAAGAACAGGACCTAGTAGAGGAGGACCTCGTCGAAGTCGGGGGCGCCGTCGGTGAGGTCGTACTCGAGCATCGACTCGTGGATGAGCTCGATCGATTCGCGGTCGCTCCGCCCCTGCCAGTCGGGGAGGTTGACCTCCCCGGCCACGTCGGGGTCGAGGTCGGTGATCTCGGGCAGGGCCTCCCGGAAGGAGTCGGGATCCTCGTGGATGGAGTCGGCCGTGGCCTGCACGCCGGCCTGGAACGCCGACACCAACTCCGGGTCCTCGCCGACGAGCTCCTCGGTCATGAGGAACGTGCCGATCTGCAGGTTCGGCTGGAGTTCGGTGTACGGGCGCATCAGGTCCCGCAGCCCCTCCGACCTGCCCATCGTGGCGAAGGGCTCGATGAGGAGGCCCGCGTCCACGTCACCGCGCTCAACGGAGGGCACCATGTCCGGGAAGGGGATCTCGACGAGCTCGACGCCGCCCGGCTCGATGTCGTGCTCGGCCAGCGCCGAGTAGATGACCACGTCGTTGATGTTCTGCAGCGAGTTGACCCCGATCCGGGCGCCCTCGATGTCCTCGACGTCCTCGATCGGGCTGTCCTCGGGCACCATGAGGGAGGAGAAGTCGTCCTCCGACTCCTCGGAGGTGCTCGTTCCCGCGGCCACCATCCGGAGGGGCATGTCCTCGCCCATCGCGATCATGGCGGAGACCAGGTTGGACCCGGCGATGTCGATGTCACCGCTGATGAGGGCGGGGATCACCGTCGCGCCGCCGCCGGACGCCTCGATCTGCAGGTCCAGCCCCTCGGCCTCGAAGTACCCCTCCTGGACGCCGTACTTGAGGAAGGCTGCGGGGGTTCCGGCCGTCTCCGAGACGGTGATCGTGTCCTCCCCGCCCGCGCCGCCGCCTTCGCCGGAGAGGTCCCCGCCGTAGTCGGTGCAGGCCGTGCCGAGCAGTGTCGCCAAGGCGGCAGCGGCGACGGGCCATCTCTTCGCGTGAGTCGTCATCGGTCTCCCCAGTCGGGTTCGAGCGTTCGGCACTCCGGCCGCGGTGCCGGAGCGAATCCTTGGGCAAGGGGGGGCGCCGGTCAGGTCCGCGCCGGGGCGCGTCCGGCGTCCAGGGCGGCGTACAGCTCGGAACGGAGCCGGCCGAACTCGGGGAGCCGCTTGGTCTCCACCTGGTCTCGGGGACGCGGCAGGTCCACGTCCACGGCCAGCCGGACGCTGGCCGGCGGCCGCAGGACCAGGACCCGGTCCGCGAGGTAGACGGCCTCGTCGATGTCGTGCGTCACGAACAGCACGGTGATCTCGTAGCGGCGCCACACATCGAGCAGCAGGTCCTCCAGCCCGGCCCGCGTCTGCGCGTCCACCGAGGCGAAGGGCTCGTCCATGAGCAGGACGCGCGGCTTGTAGGCCAGCGCCCGCGCGATCGCCACCCGCTGCTGCATCCCACCGGAGAGCTGCCACGGGTACTGCCCGCCGCGGCCGGCGAGCCCCACGGCCTCCAGCGCCTCCTCTGTCGCGGCCCTGGCCTCCGTTTTGCCGACGCCCTTGTAGCGCAGTGGGAACGCGACGTTGCGCCGCACGGTCATCCACGGCAGAAGGGAGCGGCTGTAGTCCTGGAAGACGAACGCCATATCCTTGGGCGGGCCCGCGACCGGGGTGCCGCGCAGCAGGACCTCGCCGCTCGTCGCCGGTTCGAGCCCCGAAAGGCAGCGCAGCATGGTCGTCTTGCCGCACCCCGACGAGCCGAGGATGCAGACGAACTCGCGGTCGGCGACCGTGAAGCTGAGGTCGGCGACGGCCGGACCCGCACCGGGATCGGAACCGAAGACCTTGTACAGACGGGATACCTCAAGCACCGGTGACCTCCGGGTGTGACGGTTTCGGCGCGGCGGGGGAGCCCTGGCCGGCGGCCTTGCCGGTCCGGGGGCCGGCCCCTCGGGAAGGAGCCCCTTGGCGCCGCGGTGCCAGAACAGGACCCGGTCCTCGATCCGGAGGAAGATCCAGTTCAGCAGGAAGCCGAGAATGCCGAGCAGCACGATCCCGGTCCACATCTCCGGGATGGCGAAGGCGCGCTGCGACTGCAGCACGAAGTAGCCGAGCCCGTTGCTGCTCGCGACCATCTCCGAGACCACCATCAGGATGAGCGCGATGGCCAGGCTCGTGCGCATGCCCGCGAAGATCCGCGGGCTCGCGGCGGGCAGGATGACGCGCAGGATCCGCGCCGGCAGGGGGATCTGGTAGGAGCGCGCCATGTCGAGCTGCTGCGGTTCCACGCTCCGGACGCCGTCGATGGTGTTGAGCAGGATCGGCCAGACCGCGCCCAGGACGATGACGAACACCTTGGAGCCGTCGCCGGCGCCGAGCAGCAGCAGGGCGAACGGGATCAGCGCGGGCGCGGGGAGCGCGCGCAGGAACTCCACGATGGGCTCGGCCGCGGTGCGCAGCACCCGCGACAACCCGAGCGCCACCCCGGCGGCCACGCCCAGCGCGATCGAGAGCCCGTAGCCGGCCAGCATCCGGGCCAGGCTCGGCACCAGGTCGCTGCCCACGCGGTCGAACAGCCAGAGGTCGGAGAAGTAGGCCAGGATCTCGCCGAGCGGCGGGAAGTAGAAGTTCCCGGCCCGGTGGGACCACAGCCCGTAGCCGATGAGGATCCCCGCGGGGACGACGGTCTGCAGCAGGAGGAGCCCCGGTCGCCGTGTCATCTTCCGTCCTCCCCACGCTGCGATGGGTGCCACCGGAGCAGCCGCTTCTCCGCGGCCTGGAACGCCGAGTTCAGCGCCCACCCCAGCAGGCCGGTGACGATGATCAGCGCGTACATCAGCGTCGTGGCTCCGCTGGACTGCGCGACGACGATGGCCTGCCCCAGTCCGGGCGCGCCGACCACCAGTTCGGCGGTGACCGCGAGGACCAGCGCGATCGCCGAGGCGATCCGCAGGCCGGTGGCGATGTAAGGGGCCGCGCTCGGCAGCGTCATCCGGGTGAAGCGAGCCAGTGGAGGCAGGCCGTAGCAGCGGGCCGTATCGCGTACAACGGGATCGACGTCCTGGACGCCGTAGATGGTCTGCAGCAGGAGGGGCCAGAAGGTGGCGAAGGCGATGAGGAACACCTTCATCTCCAGGCCCGTGCCGTAGACCAGGACCGCCAGGGGGATCAGCGCGACCGAGGGCACCGGGCGGAAGAACTCGATGACCGCCTTCGCCATCTCGAAGGCGATCCGACTCGTCCCCAGCAGGACCCCGAGCGGGACCGCGCACAGCGCCGCCAGGCCCATGCCGATCGCCCAGCCGCTGAGAGTGCGCCCGATCTCCTGCCACAGCGGCCATCCCAGCGCCAGCCGGCCGATCTCCGCGTACATCTCGCTGACGGGCGGGAACCACACGCGCGGCAGGACGCCCGTGCGGGAGCACACGTCCAGGGCGATGAGGACAACGGCGACCCCCGCGAGCTTGGTGCCCAGGTCGCGGGGACGCCGCCTGGTACCGGTCCCGGCGCCGCGCGCCGGGCTCCCGGTCTCGGCGCGCCGCGGCAGGGGGGCCGGTGCGGCCTCCTCTCGCACAGGCGGGACCGCCGGCGCCGTCCTCTCGGTGCTCAACGTTCGGCCGGCCGGCGAGCAGGCGTGGCGGACCGGCGGGGAGAGGCGTCCCGAGGGGTCATACATGCTCCTTCACCGCATCTGGCCCGGTCGGACCGGATAACGTGGCCGAAATCACGGATGCTGGAAAGCTACGCGCTAATTTCACATGGAGCAATAGATTTGATAGCAAATTCCTCTATGTAGAAATAACTCTGAGCAGGGACTTCCCGTTCCCACGGCGCCTTCTCCGCCCTGCTCCTCAGAGGGACCGCGCCCACGCACGCCCCGCACAGCAGTGCGAAATCACCGGGGCGGGCCTGCCGCCCCTCCCAGCTCGCGACCGGCCTGCCGGGCCGTCCGGTGCAGCCGCCGCGCGAACCCCTCGGCCAGGTCAGGGGCGAAACGGGCCGAGGGCACCGCGATCGACAGACCGGCGACGGCCTCCCCCTCGCCATCGCGCACGCAGGCGCCCACCGCGCAGACCCCCTGCTCGGTCTGCTCGTTGTTGAGGCTGTATCCACGGGAGCGGACCCCCTCCAGCTCGCGCAGCAGCCGGTCCCACTCCTCTCGTGACAGCGCCTCCCCATCCGGGGTATCAGCGGGCACGTCCCCGCCGCCGATCCGGTAGAGGTCTCGGAGCCGCCGCTCGCCGAGCTCGGCGAGCAGGACCTTGCCGCCGGAGGTCAGGTGAGCGGGCAGCAGCGTCCCGGTGCGGTCGCCGACGTGCAGCAGCCGCGCCGACTCGACGCTGGCGATGAAACGCACCCGCGTTCCCGTCCGCACCGAGAGGTTGACCGTCTCGCCCACCTGCTCGCAAAGCGTCTCCATGTGCGGCAGCAGCGTCCGGCGGAGCTCACGCGCGGCGCCGTTGCCCGCTCCTCCACCGGCCAGTGATGGGCCGGGCAGGTAGTCGTGGTTGTCGTCCTGCACGGCGAAGTCCCGGTAGACGAGCATCGCGAGCAGGCGGTGTGCGGTGGAGCGGGCGATGCCCAGCTCACGCGCGGCCTCGCTCACCCTGAGCCGCCCCTGGTCCCGGAGCAGGTGCAGCAGGAGCAGCGCGTTGTCGACGGAGCCGAGCGAGTAGGCGGGCTTGTTCTTCATAGCAGAATGTTATTGCTCATCGCAGAATCCCCTCCTTAGCGTTGGGCGCACACGAACGTCCACGCCGCCCGTGGAGTCAGGAGGAAGCCCGGTGAACCCCGCCGAACCATCCGTTCCGGAGCCGACACCGGAGGAGCAGGTCGCGCTGGACCGGCTCTACGCCGACTTCGGCGCGGAGAACCTCATGCCGCTCTGGACCCAACTGGACGGCCTCATGCCCGAACACCCCACACCGGAGGCGCGGGCGCACGTCTGGGAGTGGAAGAGGCTCTACACACTGGCGCAGCGCGCCGGCAGTCTCGTGCCGGTGGGACGGGGCGGGGAACGCCGTGCGATCGCCCTGGCCAATCCGGGGCTCGGCGGGCGCCCCTACGCCACCCCCACGCTGTGGGCGGCGATCCAGTACCTCGGCCCCAGGGAGGTCGCGCCGGAGCACCGGCACTCCCAGAACGCCTTCCGGTTCGTCGTGGAGGGGGAAGGCGTGTGGACGGTGGTCGACGGCGACCCCGTCGCGATGCGGCGCGGCGACTTCCTGCTCACACCGGGCTGGCACTTCCACGGCCACCACAACACCACCGACACAGCGATGGCCTGGCTCGACGGGCTGGACATCCCCTTCGTGCACCACACCGACTCCGCCTTCTTCGAGTTCGGCCCCGATGAGGTGACGGACCGCAGCACCCCCGACCTGTCCCGCTCGGAGCGGCTGTGGGCGCACCCCGGGCTGCGCCCCGTCTCCGCGCTGGAGCGCCGGGCCAACTCGCCGATCGCAGCCTACCGGTGGGAGCACACCGACCGGGCGCTGGCCGAGCAACTCGCGCTGGAGGAGGAGGGCCACCCCGGGACGGTCGGCCCCGGGCACGCGGCGGTGCGCTACACGAACCCCACGACCGGCGGCGACGTGATGCCCACGATCCGCGCCGAGTTCCATCGGCTGCGCCCGGGCGCCGAGACCGCGACCCGCCGCGAGGTCGGTTCCTCGGTCTTCCAGGTGTTCGACGGCGACGGCGCGATCGTCCTCGACGGCGTCGAACACCGGGTGGGCCGCGGCGACCTCGTGGCCGTCCCCTCATGGACGGCGATGCGGCTCCGGGCCGAGTCCGGGTTCGACCTGTTCCGCTTCAGCGACACCCCCGTCTTCGAAGCACTGCACCAGGCCCGCACGGCCATTGAGGAGGAGCCCGCGTGAAACTCGCTACGCTGCGCCTGCGCGACCGGACCGCCGCGGTCCGCGTCGAGGACGACGGCACCGCTGTCGAACTGGACGCCCCCGATGTCGGGGCACTGCTGTCCGATCCGGCGTGGAGCGAGCGCGCCGCGGCCGGCGGAGCACGGCACGCGATCGCCGAGGCCGGCTACGCGCCGCTCGTGCCGCGCCCCGGCAAGATCCTGTGTGTGGGCCTGAACTACCGCAACCACATCCTGGAGATGGGCCGTGAGCTCCCCCCGTACCCCACTCTCTTCGCCAAGTACCCCGAGGCGCTCGTCGGCGCGCACGACGACATCGTGCTGCCCGCCGCCTCCGGCGCCGTCGACTGGGAGGCGGAGCTGGCGGTCGTGATCGGCGCCACCGTGCGCCACGCCGACGCGGACCGGGCCCGGGCGGCGATCGCCGGCTACTCGATCCTGAACGACGTCACCGCGCGCGACTACCAGTACCGCACACGGCAGTGGCTCCAGGGCAAGACGTTCGAGGCCACGTCCCCGTTCGGCCCGGTGCTGGTCACCCCGGACGAGCTGGGCGACGCGAGCCTCACTGTCACCTGCACTCTGGACGGCGAGGTCGTCCAGCGGGGCGAGACCTCGGAACTCGTCTTCGGGCCGGCCGACCTGGTGGCCTATGTGTCCGGCATCCTCACCCTGCGCCCCGGCGACGTCATCGCCACCGGGACGCCCGGCGGCGTCGGGCACGCCCGCACGCCCCCGCGCTACCTGGAGGAGGGCGCGAAGCTCCTCACCCGCATCGAGGGGATCGGTGAACTGGCCAACGTCGCCCGGGCGGAAAGCGGCCAACGATGACCGGCACCGATACGGTCCCGCGGACCACGCTGGGCTGGATGGAGGCGGGCACCTCGCTGCTCTTCGAACGCGTAACGGCGCTCGGCGACGCGGAGCTGGACGGCCCCACCCGGCTGCCGGGCTGGACCCGCCGCCACCTCCTCGCCCATATCGGGGCGAACGCGCATGCCCTGGGCCGGCTCGCGCACTGGGCGCGCACCGGTGAGAGGACGCCCATGTACGCCGGCCCCGAGGCCCGGACGGAGGAGATCGAGCAGGGGGCCGCGCTGGGATCCCGGGAGCTGCGCGCGTTCGTCCGGGACAGCGCCTCGGAGCTCTCCGGCGATCTGCGCTCGCTTCCCGACGACCGATGGGGGGCCGAGGTCACCACGGCCCAGGGGCGCACCGTCCCGGCTCGCGTGATCCCCTGGATGCGCTGCCGCGAAGTATGGGTGCACGCGGTCGACCTGGACAACGGTGCCGCTTTCGGCGACTTCCCGCCCGACCTGCTCGACGCGCTCATCTCCGATGTCACGGGCGAATGGACACGCCGCGGCCAGGGACCCGCGCTCGTGCTGCGCCCGGAGGACCGCGACCGCGAGTGGCCGGTCGAGACCGGCGACCGGCCCGCGGTCGCTGTGACCGGACGGGCGGCCGACCTGGCGTCCTGGCTCACCGGCCGCGGCGCCGGCGGTGTGCGGCCCGCGGAGGAGGCCGCTCCCCTCCCCGCGCTCGGTCGCTGGCTGTAGGCGGCACGGCGGGGCAGCGGTGGCCCTCCCCACTTGCGCCCCAACCGATCGCTCGCCGATCCCCATGCGCAGCCGCTAACATGGGTCGCACGTCCCTCGCCCGCCCCGGACGAGGCGGCACCCGTTCTCCGGCCGGAAGCGCCGGAACCCGGCGTTTCGAACGCCACCGCGGGCGTGCTCCTGCGGTCCGCCGGGAACCCCGGTTCCCGCCGCCCCGGAACAGTGATTCCGCCGCCGCGCCCCGCGTTGTCCCCGGGCACCGCCACCTCCCCGCTTTTGCCCTTCTGACCTGCGAAAAAACCTCTCTAGAGAAGTTCGGCCGCCACCGGCCAGAACCATTGCCCTCAGGGCTCGCCGGAGCGCACGTTGAAGCCATGGGTGCCGCGACCGCCTTCCCCTCTCCCGGCGACGGGCCTTCGCCGCCGTGGTGGGTCCGGTTGTCCCGATGGCTGAACGGGTCCCAGGCCTGCGCGGTGGGCGACTGCATCGAGCTCACCGATCCTGGGGTCCCGCACTGCACTTCGCATCTCCGCGAGTTCCGGACGGCGCTGGGCGAGCGGTGTTGCGCGGTAGCCTCATGCGTAGAGCCCCGCATCGAAGGCGTTGCATTGTGCGCCGGCCATCAGGAAGCCGAGTACATCGCCACGTGCATCACGGCAAGGCCCGGGGATCGGTGGAACGTTTGAGCACCGCGCCGGGACTCGCGTAGACCGTTCGCCCCTTCGGTCCTCCCGTGTGCCCGGCGGCGGCACCGCCCGCGCGGCGGGCGGTGCCGCTTTCTACAACGATCGGCTTTCCGGGCCGACTCATGACCGGATCCGCCCTCCGCGCGGCCTTCTAGCCGATATGGTGCCTTCGGCGGTAGCCGTATCCGTTCCGTGCTCCCAGATTGAGAGGCGTGCTGTGTCCGATTCAGTCCGGCTGAACTGCCCCATGGGCCGCAAGCGTGGGGAGATCTCGGTCGGGATCACACTCGCACTTCTAGGGGGCGCTGTTCTCGCACTCTTTCCCGCGCACTGGGCCGGCCTCACGTTCGGCTCCCTCCTGGTCGCCGCCGGAGCCGCACTGCTCTGGCACGGCGTTCGGCTCAAGTCCCCGGTCCTCGAAGTGGACGACGGCGAGTTCCGGTACAGGCGGGGGAAGTACATCGTCCGGATCCCGTTCACCGAGCTCGGCTCGTACTACGTACTTCCCGGCCGCACCCGCTCCCTGGGGCTGTGCGACGCGACCGGCCGCCCGTGCCACTTCCCCTCGACCGAGGGCCGCCGCGCGAGCCGCCCCTACCTTCCCCTCACCGGCCTGACATCACCGGCCCGGGTGGACGAGTTCATGAGCACAGTGGGCATCCCGCCCCGGGACCGCTCCCTGACCTCGGGCACCAGACGCGACTGAGACGGGCCCCGGCCACTGCCCCGCGCGCGCCACTCCCGCGGCCGCGCCCCCACCGAAACGAATGTGATTTACCCCACACCCGCCGGACGGGCGGCTCGACGCCCGATCCGAAGAACGCGGCAGCTCACGCGGTTACGACACGAGTAGCCCGCTCCGCACCTCCTCAGAGCACGCGGTACCCGCGCCCGCGACAGTCCGGGCGGCGGAGATATGTCTGGCATACAGTCAGAAGAGTGACGCAGTCTCGGTTGGCAGCTCTCATAACCGTCGCCGTCATGACCGCGGCGATGTGGGTGTTCGAGATCCTCGACACCGCCGCCCAGGGGGCATTGGACCACACGTTCGGCCTGCGCGCCTGGGACACCGAGGGACCCTGGACCATCGCGACCGCGCCCTTCATGCACGGCGACTTCGCGCACCTCCTCAGCAACTCGGTGCCTCTACTGGTCCTCGGCGGCCTCGTGGCGCTCAGCGGACTGAACCGCTTCGTCTGGACCACGATCATCGTGATGCTCGTCAGCGGGGTCGGCGTGTGGCTGTTCTCCGCCCCGGGGACGCTCACCGTCGGAGCGAGCGGGCTGATCTTCGGCTACTTCGGCTACACCGTTCTCCGCGGGATCATCGAGCGCAAGACCATCGACATCGTCATCATGATCTGCGTCGTCATCTTCTACGGGACGATGATCTGGGGTGTGCTGCCGCAGCAGGAGGGCATCTCGTGGCAGGCCCACCTGTTCGGGTTCGTCGGCGGGCTCGTCGCCGCCTACGCCCTACCCAAACGCTCCCACCCCCGGGCCGTCAGCGGAGGCTACGGCGAAGGAGGGTACGGCTACGGGATCCCGCGCTACTAGGGAACCCGGCCACGCGGTGGCGCCAGCGGCGGGTCAGACCCTGTCGCGGCTGAAGCTCAGGTACGAACGCGACGGTGTCGGCCCCCGCTGCCCCTGGTACCGCGACCCGTACCGGGCGGATCCGTAAGGGAACTCGGCCGGCGTGGTGAGCCGGAACATGCACAACTGCCCGATCCGCATCCCCGGGTACAGCTTCATCGGCAGGGTCGCCACATTGGACAACTCCAGGGTGACGTGCCCGGAGAACCCGGGGTCGATGAACCCCGCCGTGGAGTGGGTGAGCAGCCCGAGCCGCCCGAGCGAGCTCTTGCCCTCAAGCCTGCTGGCGAGGTCGTCGGGCAGCGTGACGATCTCGTAGGTGGAGGCGAGCACGAACTCGCCGGGGTGCAGTATGAACGGCTCGTCCTCATCCCCTTCGACGAGCCGGGTCAGGTCCGGCTGCTCCACCGAAGGGTCGATGTGCGGGTACTTGTGGTTCTCGAACACCCGGAAGTACCTGTCGAGCCGGACGTCGACGCTCGACGGCTGGACGAGCTTCGGATCATAGGGGTCGATCTTGACCCGCCCGTGCTCGATTTCGGATCTGATGTCGCGATCGGAGAGCAGCACGCTCCAGAACCTACCTGGTGGCGCCATCCAATCGCCGATCCCCGGCGCACCCGCTAACCGTTACCGCCCAAGCCCGCGCTTCGGGTACGATAGCCAGCGTCGGCGGTCGGGAACACTGAACGCCACAACGCGGATGTAGTTCAATGGTAGAACTTCAGCTTCCCAAGCTGATAACGCGGGTTCGATTCCCGTCATCCGCTCCAAAGAGTGAAAGGCCAGGTCAGCCCGAGGAAATCGGGAACCTGGCCTTCGTCGTTTCGGGGTCCGGAGCGGCCCGCGTGCCTGATTCGTGCCAGATTCTCAGGTGGGAGCCCCCACGGTGAGCGGGTCGTCGCCGTCGTCCTGGGCACGCGGCGATCTCGCTCAAACCTCCTCCGAGCAGAGAGGAGACCACTCGCTGGACCTGTTCGAGACCCCCGATAATGTAAGCGCGTCCTTAGACGTCCTGCGAACGCGGGGCAGATGCCGAACGAGAGGCTGCGCGCCGCACTGCTGGAGCGCGGAATAACACCCGCTGAACTCGCCGAGGAAATCGGCGTGGACACCAAGAGTGTCGAACGCTGGATCAGCCTTGCGCGCACCCCGTACCGGAAGCACCGCCGCCAACGCCCCGGTCCTGCACCTGCGCAAGATCGCCGGAGGCAGCATGGTCACCACCTACCTCGACAGCTTCGAGCGCGTCTGGAACCACGCCCGACCACTGCAATGAGAGAAGAACATGGGTAGGCGGATCGACTACTACGACGACCCCAGGCCCCGCCGGCCAACAGCCTCGTCCCCTCGGTGAACGTCATCGTGGTCAACGAGAACGACGAGGTGCTACTGATCCGGCGCACCGACAACGACAACTGGGCCGTACCCGGCGGCGCGATCGACCTCGGCGAATCCGTCCCGGACGCGGCGGTACGTGAGACCCGGGAGGAAAGCGGCATCACCTGCGAGATCACCGGGATATCCGGCATCTACAGCGACCCCCGCCACATCATCTACTACACCAGCGACGGCGAGGCCCGCCAGGAGTTCTCCATGGTGCTCACGGCACGCCCCGTCTCCGGTTCCCCCTCCACCAGCGACGAGCCCCGAGAGGTCCGCTGGGTACCCAAAACCGACCTCGACCGCTACCGCATGGACCGCTCGATGAAGATACGGATCACGCACTTCCTGGAGGAGCGCACAACCCCCTACATCGGATGAGCGAACACGTCCCCGGACGTCAACCGCCGTCGCCGATGCGTGCCTCCACCGAGCGCACGGTCCCGAGCAGATCCGGCTTCAGACGGGTGATCGCCCGGTGCACGAGGTCGTCCGGACCGTAGCGATCCAAGATCTCGGAGATGCGCCGCTCTGCCGACAGGTGAGACCCGTCAGGACCGGTCGTCATGTCGCAGTAGGTCAGCACGTCCAACAGGTCGACGCGCGGCAACACGAACTCACCGGTGAGATCGTCGAACATGCCGCGTTCGTCGGCCTCCACGACCGCGCCGGAGTGGTGGGCAACCAGCGAGCACAAGTGCTCATCCGCCTGTTCCACCGACCGCAGGTAACGGGCACCGTCCAACGGGTGAAAACCGGTTTCGGCCAGGTTGGGCGCGTACCCGATGTCATGCAGCCAGGCCGAGGCCACCACCAGGTCGGCATCCGCGTCGAGAACATCTTTCAGGGATTCGGCCTGCTCGGCCACGCCTTGCGTGTGTGCCCACCGCCGGGGCAACGGTTCTTCGAGGAGGCTTCGCGCGAGATCCCACGCCCACAGAACATGTCCCACATGTCCAAGGCTAACGTTCGGACGGTTCCCCGCCCCGAACGAACCGTCCCTTCCCATGGACGGAGACGACCAACCCCGACCCTTGTGGCGAGGGTTCCGCGCCAAATCCCCCGCCCCGTCAGGGGGATTGTGCACGAGGTCAGGCCGTGGGAGCCGCCGGCCGAAGTCCCGCAGCGTGCGGCCTCGGATGCCCCAGCACCGCATAGGCCAGCGGCCACAGGGCGACGATCGCCGCGACGCTGCCCACGTAGAACGCCGAGAACGACAGGATCGCCAACGCAACGGCTGAAATGACCAGTGCGGCCACGACCACCCTGGCCATCCCCGGGTTCAGTACGCGGCTCCGGACGATACCAACAGCGAACCCGACCGAGCCGAGCAGGAACAAGACCGAACGCGCCACATGCGAGAAGATGAGCCACGGCATCAGCGTTTCCTGCATCGCCTGGACGTCTCCGCCGGTCTCCGCCGCCGCCAGGGGAGCGAACTCCAGCCCCGGCTGGAACGCCATCAGCGCGGCGCTGACGACGATGAGCGGGAACGCCCACAGGCTCCAGCGGTCATCACCCGCGTCGCGGAGGTACGCCCGGATCGCGAGGAAGGCGAGAATCACGAGAGCGGCCACGCCCACCACCGCGATGTGCGCCAGACCCCAGCGGGTCGGGTTGGCCGCCACCGCCGCGGCGAGCGCCGCGGAGTCCGGCGGCGTTCCAGGGAGGTAGGGGTGGTAGATGAAGCTGAGCAGCAAAGCCACGGGGGTGATGACGAGGACGGCGGCCTGCCATCGTGCCCGGTTGACGGCGGACATTGGCCCACCTCCGAGTGATCTGCGGACGGGGCAGCGCCCCCCAGCGCCCCCCTTTGTGGAGCGACGCTACGCCTCGCGCCGTGCCGGAACTAGGGCAGAAATACCCGGCCCATCTGGCATACTTGCCCATCCGCGGCTAGACCAGGCCGTGTTCTTTAGACCCCTTCGGCATTCCTGGACCGGAGCATGGCAACATACCGTTCACGGTTGCGGGGGCACACCGCTACGCTGAACGCGCGTAATCCCGCCGCTGTGGCGGGCCGCCTCCTGCCGTCTGTTGGCCGATCAGGATGGGGAGACTGACAGCAGCAGTGACAGCAACGCCGCCTGACACAGCCCGATCGCGACGGCCTTCACTGAACTCCGATCCCAGCACGGCAGGCGTCTACGGTGGTCCCTGGTCAAGCTGATAAGGATTCGGACCCGTGCCCGTTGTGGCCGCGCCTCACGGGGACCACGGGGAACTAGCGACAGACGGCCGAATCCGCGCAGGTCAGCGTGACCACTGATAGACGACGACCAGCGGCCTTGCCTTCCTAGGCTGATAACGCGGGTTCGATTCCCGTCATCCGCTCCAGCAGGCAAAAGGCCAGTTCAGCCGGAGGATTCCGGGGGCCTGGCCTTCGTCGTGTGCGGCCCGTGACGCGGTTCGCCGTGCCACACACGGAGCACCACCGACTATCGGAAGCGAGAACATCACCCTTAGTTGTTACGTCGGCCGATAGCGCAGGAGCACGATGCCGGACCGGAACGGTCGGGTCTCCACGAGCCGCAGCGTTGGGATCTCGGTCGCGTCGGCGAACAACCGCTCGCCGCGCCCGAGCACGACCGGATACACGAACAGCCGATATTCGTCGACCAGCCCGGCGGCGATGAGACCGTGGACCAGGGTGATGCTGCCGGTCGTGACGATGTCCTTGCCCGGTTTGGACTTCAGCGCCCGGATCTCGTCCCTGAGCGCACCCCGCAGCACGGTGGTGTGCTCCCACTCCGGGTCGCGCATGGTGCTGGAGAAGACGTACTTCGCCACCCTGTTGAGGTAGTGGGCGACACCCGTCGTGTCGTCGGTCTGCTTCGGCCAGTAGCCGCGCATCTCCTCGAACGTCACCCATCCGAAGACGACGGCATCGGCCGCCTCACTCTGCTCACGGAGCGCCGCCACGACGTCGGACTGATCGGCTTCCGCATCGTCGGCCGCGCTGAACCAATTCCCCGTCGCGTCGATGACGCCATCGAGCGTGCTGTTCTCGGTGACGATCAGGTCTCTCATCCTCATCTCTGGGCCTCCAAACATGGTGCTCGTCACTAGGGAGACTGACGTAGCCGATCGAACTCATCGGGCCCCAGTGGCCCACAGGGGTAGGTCGTGGCGAGCGAGCAGCTCAGGAATCCCAGCCACGACCGCCGGGTATCCGTGTTTTCGGCGAACACTCCGCGGCGCTACGAATGATCCTGCTCGCCGCTGCCGGGGAAGGCGTGCGGCGCGGCGAACCGCGCCGGCACGGATGTCATGGCCTGCTGCGTGCGGCGCACTCCAGGGTGTAGCGCTGTGGCGGCAGGCCGATCACCGCGGTGAAGTCGCGGGTCAGGTGGGGCTGGTCGCTGTAGCCCAGGTCTCCGGCCAGTCCCGCCCAGTCCACCCGGGCGCCGTGCCGGACCCGTTCGGCCGCCTCGTAGAGGCGGTAGCGGCGGATGACGGCTTTCGGGCTCACGCCGACGTGGTCGGCGAACCGCCGCTGGAGTCGGCGCACACTGACGCCCTCCTCCGCCGCCAGCGCCTCCACCCGGGCGATGGCGGGATCGGCGGCGACGCGTTCGACCAGCGCGGCCGTGTCCTCGGCGGGGTGGTGCGGCTCGGGTAGGCGTCCGGTCAGGAAGCCGTCGACCGCGGCCGCCCTGTCCTCGGCGGTCGCCGATTGCCTGACCGCGGCGGCGATGTCCGCTGAGGCCGGGCCGAACACCCCGGCCAGGTCGAGCGCGGCATCCCGGATCGTGGCCATGGGGCGGTCCAGCAGCGGACGGAAACCCGCCGGGCGGAACATGACCCCGAGCGCCCACCCCCGGCCCGCCAGCCGTCTGCCGCTCACCCGGGTCGCGACGCCGTGGACCGCGGCTTCCTCGGCGGTGAAGACGACATTGACCACCGGGTGGGCGAACACGCGCTGGGTGTAGGGCTCACTCAGGTCCCAGCTCGCCAGCCAGTACCGGTCCACGAAGCGGGCGACCTGCTCCGAGGGCGCGTACCGGTCCAGCCGGAACCGGACCAGTCCGGCGTCGGGGGCGATGATGCCCCGGGCGTCCTCGTGTGCTCCTCTCACCACCCCAGCAGCCTAACCAGGGGTGGTGTCGCGTTTCTTCAAGACGCCGGCCGCCGATCGGGCCAGGATGGCAGCGCAAGGCGATCATGCGCGGACTGGTAAGGGAGAGCACGATGACCGAGATCTCCGAACGCTACGCACGGCTCGGGGACGGCTTCGCGGCGGCGATCGCCGCCGTGCCCGCCGACCGCTGGGAGAGCGCGTCGCCGTGCGAGGGCTGGACCGCCCGGGACGTGGTGCGGCATGTCATCGAGACCCAGGGCATGTTCCTGGGGCTGGTCGGCCGGGAACTCGGTCCGGTACCGCCGGTGGCCGACGACCCGGCGGCGGCCTGGGACGCCGCGCGCAAGGTCGTCCAGGCCGACCTGGACGACCCGGTCCGCGCCGGCGCGGAGTTCGACGGACTGTGGGGCCGGACCCGGTTCGCCGATGCCGTTGATGCCTTCCTCTGCTTCGACCTGGTCGTGCACCGCTGGGACCTGGCGCGGGCGACCGGACTCGACGAGCGGCTGGACCCGGCCGATGTCCGCTGGGCGGCGGAGCAGACCTCCCGCTTCGGTGACGGCCTGCGCCGCGACGGCGTATGCGGACCGGCGCTCACGCCTCCGGAGGGCGCCGACGAGCAGACCCGGCTGCTGGTGTTCCTGGGACGCCGAGCGTGGTAGACGGCGGCCTCCTCCCACCGCCGGACACCGGGGCACCGTGTCCGGGCGCCCGATTCCCTCCTTCCGGTGGTGGCACGCGCTCCTCACGGCCGGAGAAGCCCCCGCCACCTTGGCGCCGACGGCGCCGCCCATCTCCCTCTTCGGGGTCTCCCCGGGGGAACGCGTGGACGGCCTCGCCGCCAAGATCTCTTCGTCGGGTCGCTCACTCCGGATCCGCCGGTGGCGGTGCCGGTGCGCCGCAGCGGCCCGGGCCGGATGCTCCCCCTTGATCGCTGGACCGTCCGTCATCCAGCGCTTGCGGGTGGGGACCGTACCCGGCTGAGGGGGAAGAACCGCCTGTAAGAGGTAACCATGCCGTCAATGTCGCCATCAGGGAGGTGGACCGCGCACCCGCACCGGCACCGGCCCCCACTTGTGGCAGCTGAAAGCGCAGGTGAAGCCCCTGGAGCCCCGCAACGAGAACAGGCTCCGATGGAAACATCTGATCTCCCCTGCCTGTGTCATGGTGGCCATGGCGAGGAGCGGCGCATCGGCGATCGGACGCGAGGCGTGAGTATTCGCCGCCATCAGCGCCGGGCTCTTCGTGTCCATGGCGGGCGTGGCAAGGCCACATGCTCTACCGGATCTGGAGAGCGCGCCGTCACGACATCGACGACACCGCCCCGGACTCCTCGTAGGACGCGGCCATGGCGCCGATGTCGTCGGCGACGAGGGGCCCGTACGGGACGGCGCTGACTGCGCGCTACGGGCTGTATGAGCCGGGTCCACCTCACCCAGGGCGTGAGGCCAGAGCCTCCGCGGCGTAGCGCACGATGCGGCGGGCGCCCTGGCCGTCCGGGTCGAGCTCGGGGTTGTAGATGGTGATGGACCATCCGGCGCATCCGGGGGTCGAGAGCGCGGCCTTGGTGAGGATGGTCAGTTGTTCCCAGCTCAGCCCGCCCTCCTGGGGGTAGTCGACGGCGGGCAGCGCTTCCGTGGAGAGAACGTCGAGGTCGGTGTGCAGCCACCACGCCGGCGCGTTCCGCCGGATCCGGTCGGTGGCGGCAGTGACAGCGGCCACCAGGTCCGGTGCGCGGCCTCCGCTGTCCGGAGCGGCGAGATCGTCGGCGGTGCGCAGCCACAGGTCCGGATGCGATTCGGGGAGCCGGGGCACGCCGGCCTGCGCGAGCTCGGCCGCGTCGCGCGGGCCGAGGACCACCACCGCCGCGGGATCCAGCAGCGGGAGCATCGCCGCCAGCCGGTCCGGCAGCCCCTGGTAGGCCTCGTCGTTCGGGTCGGCGAGCGCGATCCCGAGCTCTGCGTCGGCCCCCTCGCCGGTGGTCGACGCCTTCGGCGGCCAGGCGTCCTCATGGCCGTCGATGAATAGGAGGCCGACGGGCGACGCCCGCGCGTCACGGGCGGCGGCGAGACCGCCCAGCAGTATCGGGCAGTCCCCGCCCACCAGGAACGGCCTCCGCCCGTGGGAGTGGGCGAGGGCGGCCTCGCGGCGCACGTTGGCGGTCATCTCCACCAGGGCGGCTTCGTTGAGCAGCCCGGAGCGCGGGCTCCTTCGCGGCTCGGGTGTTCCCACCCCGACGTCGCCGGCGTCGTGGACGGTGGACGATCGGCCCAGCGCCTCCGCCAGACCGGCCTCGCGCAGCGCCGCCGGCGCCATCGCCACGCCGCCCGGGGTTCCGGAGGAGTTGAACGGTACACCTGCGAGATGCAGCTCCATCGCGCGTCCTTGTCCGGCCAGCCTGTGCCCCGTCCACTCACCGCGCACAGCCGCCGGCAAACCCCCGGGGAACCACCCGAAAACCGCGAAGCGAAAACGGGCCGCCAGAGGTTAGCCTTATCTAATTTTCGAGGGGCGGGGCGAAGAATTCGGATACCGGAACCCCGCACCCGCGGGGGTTGAGAATTTTTTCGGATTGGTTTGGGTTAATTCCCGGATTTCCTCGGGAACCGGCCCCCAAAGAGCGGACGCGATCAACGGGGGGACCTACCATGGACATGCCTGCCGTCACCAGGTGTACGGCCGAGAGCTGCGCCTACAACCAGGCGCAAACCTGCCACGCGCTCGCCATCACCATCGGCGATCCGCAGCACGCGCAATGCGACACCTTCTACAGCGCCCCGGTCGCCGGCGGCGATCCTTCCGCCGTGGGCCACGTGGGCGCATGCAAGATGTCCGAATGCCAGCACAACGTCAACCTCGAGTGCCAGGCTCCGGAAATACAGGTCGGCGCCCAGGCCGACATAGTGGAATGCCTGACGTACCAGCCGGCCTAGCATTCCGATTCCAGATTCCGCTCCAGACCGGCCGCCGGAGCCGAAAAACGGCCACCGCGTATCCATCGGCGGCTGGGCGCGGCCCGCTTTCTCGGCGGCGGCGCCGATCTGGGATGCCGCCGCGCTCCTCACCCCGCGGTGAGGGGCGGGGCCGCGCCCGGCGGCCTGGCGGACGTACCCGCTCTATCGCGCTGCGCACATGCGCCGAGCCGCGGCGGGGACAAGGCGCCCGGATTCCCGCATTCCGCTCCGCGGGTTCACCACCGGAGTCCCGCGAAGCCG
>NZ_LAJC01000027.1 GCF_000981225.1 Allosalinactinospora lopnorensis | reverse complement strand
GGGCTGGCCCCGGCCGCGGCGGCCGCCGCGGCAGCCGTCGCGGTGCTCCTGGCGGCGGTTGACCCGCCGGCGGTCTCGGCGAGCGGCCCGAACGCGGCCTACGCCGCGATGGCGCTCCACGACGCCGGGCAGTGGCTCGGCTCCCTTCCCGAGGGGAACCGGCCGTGGGTGTGGGCGGCGGTCGTCGCGCTGCTCAGCCTGCTGGCTGGCGGATGGCGCGTGCCGCACGCGCACCCCGGCATGCGGCACTTTTTGCGCGCCCCGAGCGCCAACGTCAGCTCCATTCTGGGCGCGTTCGCCCCGGGCCAGCTCCCCTACGCGGTCACGGGGCTGGTCGGCATGCTCCTGCCGCGCAGCACGTCACGGCTGCTGCGCCGCCCCACCCCGCGCCGATCTTGAGCATTACCCCTCCTGCCCCGTCCCGGGTCTTCGCGCTGTCAGGGGAGGGAACGGGCTGGTGACGGGCGCACCAAGGGGTGCGCGCGTGCCACACTTGAGATCATGCCTCCGTTCGCCGAAGCCCGTGTCGATCTGGGCGCGATCAGTGAGAACATCGCCGTGCTGCGGCGCCGTGCCCCGGGCTCCGAGGTCATGGGCATCGTGAAGGCCGACGGCTACGGGCACGGGATGCTGCCCGCGGCCCGCGCGGTGCTGGCCGGCGGCGCGACGTGGCTGGGGACGGCGTTCATCGAAGAGGCCCTCGAACTGCGCCGCGCGGGAATCGACGCCCCCACCGTCGCGTGGATCCTCCCACCGGGCGCGCCGTTGTCAGAGGCGGTCGGCGTCGGTATCGACCTGGGTGTCAGCGCTCCCTGGCTCGTCGACGGCATCGCCGCCGCGGCGCGTGAGGCGGGGCGCCCCGCCCGGGTGCACCTCAAGGCCGACACCGGGCTCAACCGGGGCGGGGTCGTCGCCGGCGATTGGCGGCAGGTCGTCGAGGCCGCGGCGCGGGCCGAGGCGGCCGGGCTGCTCCGGGTCACCGGGGTGTTCTCGCACTTCGCCTGCTCCGACGAACCCGGGCACCCCTCAATCGGCGCGCAGTTGAGCGCGTTCCACGAGGCGCTGGAAGTCGCGGAGAAGGCCGGGCTGCGGCCCGAGGTGCGCCACCTCGCGAACTCCGCGGCCACCCTCACCCTGCCCGAGACCCACTTCGACCTGGTGCGCCCCGGTATCGCGAGCTACGGGCTGAGCCCCATTCCCGGCCTCACGGGCACCGGCCTGCGGCCGGCTATGACGCTGCGCTCCAAGATCGCCCTGGTCAAGCGGGTTCCTGAGGGCAGCGGAGTCTCCTACGGGCACCGCTACATCACCGACCGGCCCACGACGCTGGCGCTGATCCCGCTCGGCTACGGCGACGGCGTGCCGCGGGCGGCCACCAACGCCGTCCCGGTGTTCGCCGCGGGCAAGCGGCGCACGATCGCCGGAACCGTCTGCATGGACCAGTTCGTCCTCGACATCGGCGACGACCCAGCCGGCGACTACGCGGTCCTGTTCGGAACGGGCGAGAACGGAGAGCCCACCGCCCAGGACTGGGCCTCGATCCTGGAAACCATCCCCTACGAGATCGTCACCCGTATCAGCCAGCGGGTGCCGCGCGTCTACGTCGGAGGGCAAGGGGGGCGGTGACCCGCCGCGTCCCGCGGCCGGGTATTTGCGCCTACCCTGGATAATGCGCGGGGCGGCGCGCCGCCCCTCCGGACCGACACAACGCTGCGAGCCCATGACCACCGACACGACCACCAACACCGCCCTCCTCACGGCGACCACCGACACCGCGATGCGCGCCCTCGGGCGGCGTATCGCCGAGCTGCTGCGCCCGGGCGACCTGCTGATCCTGTCCGGCCCCCTCGGCGCCGGGAAGACCACGCTGGTCCAGGGGCTCGGTGCGGGGCTGAACGTCCGCGGCCCCATCACCTCGCCCACCTTCGTGATCTCGCGCATCCACCCCGCTCTGAACGGCGGCCCCGCCCTCGTGCACGTCGACGCCTACCGGCTGGGCGGCGCGGACGAGGTCGACGACATCGACCTGGAGGCCACCCTCGACGACTCCGTCACCGTTGTGGAATGGGGCGAGGGCGTCGCCGAAGAACTGTCCGAGGACCGGCTGGAGATCGGCATCGAGCGGTGCGCCGACGACACCCGCGCCCTCCGGCTGACCGGTGTCGGGCCCCGCTGGGCGCACGTGGCGCTGGACGCGCAATAGGCTGGTTCACCGTGCTGATCCTGGCTTTCGACACCGCGACCCCCGCCATCACCCTCGCGATCTGCGAGTCCGAGGGCGGTGCCGTCCGCGTGCGTGCCGGCGCGTCCTCGGTGGACGCCCGACGCCACGGCGAGCTGCTGACCCCCGGAATCCGGACCGTGGCGGAGCAGGCGGGGGTGGCGCTCGCCGACCTCACGCATATCGCGGTCGGCGTCGGCCCCGGTCCCTACACCGGCCTGCGCGTCGGCCTGGCGACGGGGCACGCCCTGGCCGGTGCCCTCGGGATCCCGTGCCACGGGGTCGCCACCCTGGACGCCCTCGCCTTCGCCTCGGGGCGGCAGGCCCCGTTCATCGCGGCCAGCGACGCCCGCCGCAAGGAGGTGTTCTGGGCCCGCTACGAGGACGCGGACACGCGCACCGGTGAGATCGCGGTGGACCGGCCCGCCGACGTCGAGACGGGCGGGCTGCCCGTGATCGGACACGGGGCGCGGATGTACAGCGAGGTGTTCGGGCAGGACCCCGAGGCGGCCGAGCCGCTGTACCCCTCCGCGGCCGCGCTGGGCGAGGTGGCGCTGCGGCGGCTTCTCGCGGGGCGGGACCTTCCCGAGCCCCGGCCCCTCTACCTGCGCCGCCCCGATGCCGCGCAACCCGGTGCACCGAAGAAGGTGCGGCAGTGGCAGGCGTGACTCCGGGGTACCGGATCCGGCCCATGACGTTCGGCGACGTCGCTTCCGTCATGGAACTGGAGAACACCCTGTTCCCGCACGACGCCTGGAGCGAGGCCATGCTCCGCAGCGAGCTGTCCGAGCCCGCCCGGTACTACATCGTCGCCGAAACGGTGGGCACCGGCGAGGACGCCGGCGGCGCCCAGTTGTGCGGGTACGCCGGCCTGCGGTCGGTCCCGCCCAAAGGCGACGTGCAGACCATCGCGGTCGCAGAACCGCGGTGGGGCGCCGGGATCGGAACGGCGCTGCTGACCGAGCTGCTCAGCGTGGCCCGCGAGCGCGGGGTCGTCGAGGTGTTCCTTGAGGTGCGCTCGGACAACCCGCGTGCCCGGGAGCTGTACCACTGGTTCGGGTTCACCGAGATCGGGGTGCGGCGCGGCTACTACCGCGACGCCGACGCGATCGTGATGCACCGTAAGGCGGGCACCAGCGGGCAGGGAGCATGAGCCCGGAAGAGAACGGCCCGGCCATCGAGCGGGCCGCTGAGGAGAAGAAGACACGATGAGCGGCAGTGACCTTCCCCTGATCCTGGGGATCGAGACCTCGTGCGACGAGACCGGCGTCGGGCTGGTCCGCGGCTGTGAACTGCTCAGCGACGAGGTGGCCTCCAGCGTCGAGCAGCACGCCCGCTTCGGCGGCGTGGTGCCCGAGGTGGCCAGCAGGGCACACCTGGAGGCCATGAGTCCCACCGTGCAGCGGGCACTGGACAGCGCCGGGGTGCAGCTCTCCGACGTGGACGCCGTCGCGGTGACGGCCGGACCAGGGCTGGCGGGGGCGCTGCTGGTGGGCGTCTCGGCGGCCAAGGCGTACGCGCTCGCGCTGGACGTGCCGCTCTACGGCGTCAACCACCTGGTCGGCCACGTGGCGGTGGACCAGTTGGAGCACGGTCCGCTGCCCAAACCGGCCATCGCGCTGCTGGTGTCGGGCGGGCACACGTCCCTGCTGTACGTGCGGGACCTCGCCACGGACGTCCGGCCGCTCGGCGACACCGTCGACGATGCCGCCGGTGAGGCCTACGACAAGGTCGCACGGCTGCTCGGACTGCCCTACCCCGGCGGGCCGCCCATCGACCGCGCGGCCCGCGAGGGCGACTCGGGCGCCATCCACTTCCCGCGCGGCAAGTGGGGCGACGGCAGCTACGACTTCTCGTTCTCCGGGCTGAAGACAGCGGTGGCCCGGTGGGTGGAGGACGGCGAACGCGACGGCCGGGCGCCCTCGGTGCCCGACATCGCCGCCGCGTTCCAGGAGTCCGTGGTGGACGTGCTGACCCGCAAGGCGGTGGACGCCTGTGTGGAGCACGGTGTGGGGCACCTGGTGATCAGCGGCGGCGTCGCCGCGAACTCGCGGCTGCGTGAGCTCGCCGGGCAGCGCTGCGCCGATGCCGGGGTCGAGCTGCGCGTTCCGCGTCCCCGGCTGTGCACCGACAACGGGGCGATGATCGCCGCTCTGGGCGCCGAGGTCGCCGCGGCCGGTCTGCCCCCCTCCCGGCTCGACCTGGCCACCGACACATCGCTGCCGGTGGGACAGCCGCTGGCGGCCTAATGGGCGTAGCCGGGGCGCACGGAAGCCTCAGCCGTAGAGCCGGAACCCTGAGGTGTCGATCCTGGCACCGTCCAGCGGGGACGGCAGTTCCAGGACCTCACCGAAGCGCGCCTCGTGGGTGGTGCGGTACTTCCCGTCCACAGGATCAAAGTGGAGGAAGATATCGCCTTTGCGGGGGTCGACCAGCAGGTAGATCGGGATCTGCCAGGCCGCGTACTCACCGAGTTCGTCGGTGAGATCGCAGGTCGCATTGCCCGGTGAAGTGACCTCGACGGTCAGGTCGGCGGTATCGGCGTCGAGCAGCCAGCCGTCCTCGTCCTCAACCTCGGCAGGGGCTACCACGAGGTTCGGGGAGCAGTAGTCGTCGGCGTCTATGGGTGAGGCGAAGGCCGGGAGAGGTCGCCGGATACTACGACCCCCACGCCATCAGCGATGCGATCGCCGAGGCGGAGCTGGAGCGGCACGAGCTCCAAGCAGCGGAAGACGTCATGATCGTCTCGTCGATCCGGCTACCCGAAACCGACCATGGAACGGGTCCGTAAAGTCTCCGCCGAGCTGGGAGTCAAGCCGACCGCGCTGATGCGGGCCTGGATCGAGGAGCGGCCGGCTCCCCGACGGCCGGGAAGACACGAAACCGGGGCCGGTCCGCGCGGACCGGCCCCGGTTATGCGAGGCGAAGAGCGACTTACTCGTCGTCCTCGTCGTCCTCCTCGCGGCGGCGCTTCTTCTTGCCGTCCTTGCCGGGGCGCAGCAGGGCCTCGGCAAGGGCGAGCATGGTCTCCTCCAGAGCGGCCAGGCGCTTGGTGACATCGTCGTGCGAGGTGTCCACGGCCTCGCTGATGGTCTCCTCGAACTCGTGCCGGTCGGGACGCGCCTTCACCTCGCGTATCAGCGGTTCGAAGGACTCGATGAGGTGCTGGTCGATCGTGTCGAGCTTGTCGGAGTGGTCGACGACCGGGCGCTCCACGAGTTCGGTGAGCCGCCGGTGTACCTCCTTGACCTCCAAAGACGCGGGGAGCTGGCTGAGGCGTTGGTTGATCGCCTCCATCCGGTCGTCGATGGCCTCGAGCCGGCCGTCGACCCCGTCGAAGTGCCCGTTGATCCCCTCGAACTGGCCCTCGACACCGTTGACCCGGCCTTCGATGCCGTCGAGCCGGCCGTTGACACCGTCGATGCGGCCGTCGACGCCGTCGATCTTGCCCTCGACGCCCTCGAAGCTGCCCTCGAAATGCCCCTCGAAGGTGTCGAACCGGTCGCTCAACCGGCCGAGGCCGTGTTCGAACTTGCCGGTGATGGTGGTCAGGTGGTGGTCGAGTTTGCCGGTGAGCTCCTTGTACTGCTCGCCCATGCGCTCGTCGACGGAGGCCCGGTGCTCCTCGACCAGCTCGGTGAGGACCCTGTGCTGTTCCTCATTCCTGGTCTGCAGGGCGCTGACGTTCTCGTCCACCGAGGTGCGCAGCTCGGCCAGCGCGGTGTCGGCCTTCGCGCGGTCCTCGTCGGCCTTGGCACGCAGGTCCTCAGCGGTCTCGCGCAGCTTGGTGTCGAGGTGCTCGTTGTCGGCTTCGTCGCGCTCGCGCAGCTCCGCGCGCTGCAGCTCCAGCTGCTCGTGCAGTTCGCCCAGACGCTGGCGCAGGTGCGAGTGGACGTCGCCGAGCTTCTCGTCGGTGGCCTCGGCGAGCTTGACGACGGCGCTGTTCGTGTCGGCGACGGCGGCCGTGGCCTCGGCGTGGTTCTCCTCGGCCTGGGTGCTGAGGCGCGCGGTGTAGTCCGCGAGCGTGGCGGTGACCGCCTCGCGCTGCTCGTCGGCCTTGCCGGCGATGATCTGGACGCCTTCGTCGAGCTTGGTCGTGGCCTCGGCGTGGTTCTCCTCGGCCCTGGTGCGCATCTCCTCGGCGGTGGCGTCCAGTTTGCCGGCGACCGCCTGCTGCTGTTCGCGCAGTGCGCTCTCCAGCGCCTCGTACCGCTCGGTGAAGGCATGGGTGAGTGCTTCGCGGCCGTCGGCGACGGCCTGCTCCAGCGACTCCCGGCCGTCGGCGATCGTGGACCTGAGGGCCTCGTGCTGCTCGGTGACCGTTCCCATGGCGGCCTCGTGCTGCTGTTCGAGGCGCTCGTTGACACCGGCCAGTGTCGTTTCGATGGCTTCGGTGCGCGCACGGAACGTCTCCATCGCGTCGTCGATGCGCGCGAAGCGCTCCTCGACGGTGGACGCGAGCTGCTCAAGGCGGTTGGTGACGACGTCGAGCTGGCTGGCCGTGCGCGAACCGGTTTCGGAGACGGTGTCCAGCCGACCCATGACGGTTTCGATGTTCCCCGCGATCCCGCGGACGTCCGTGCGCAGCGCGGGCATCTCCAGGAGCGGCTTGACGCGCTCCCCGAGCAGCTCGATGTGCTCGGCGAGGGTTTCGGCCCACTCGGGCGGCCGTGAGGTGAGATCGTCGACGCGCGTCTGGACGGTGGCGACCGACTCGCTCAGGGCGGCGAAGTCGCGCTCGCGGAACTCGCGCAGCAGCCATTCCATGCCCTCAAGGCGCTGACGCATCTCCTCGGTGACCGCGCCCTGGGATTTCTGTTCCGATACCTGGTCCTGTGCGGCTCTGGAGAGGAGGTCCCGCATTCGGTCGGAAATCCCGGTCTGACCTCCTCCATTGAGGAAATTGTGGTTGGTCTGTTCCACCGAGGGGCTCCTTTTGTGTGGCGGCGCGCCCATCCTGTTCGACATCGGATGGGAGTGATGTTCTTGACGCGGGTCCGGCGGGCTCGTAGCGGAGGGGTCGCACCTCCGACGAACACCAGGGGCCATGCTGTGCCTACACGCCGTAAGAGTGGGGGCTACGGGGACAGGCCCGGTGCGCCGCTGGGTGCCGCCGGACAAATCGTGGGGAGGAAAAGGATCCAGCGCGCCCCAGTTTAGCGATACGCGCCTCGATATCCCTATGTGAGTCAGGAAAATGCGGTCTTCTGTCGAGATGGTGTCATTTGACCGTTTTGCGGTGTTCGCGCTACCAGTGGTCCGCGCGGCCTCCCAGGGGTCCGGGCTCCGGTCACCGCGAAGCTGTGACCTCGGAACACAGCAGGCTGACGGGGCGTTCGGCGATCCTGGTAAGGACGACGACAGCGGAGTTCGGGCCCGAGGGTTTCAGGTCGCGGCGCAGCTTCTCCACGTCGACGGCCGATCCGCGTTTCTTGATCGTTACGGTTCCGACCCGCTGCTCCCGCAGCGTCGCGCGGAGGCGCTTCAGCGAGAAGGGCAGCACCTCACTCACCTCGTAGACCCGGCAGAAGGGCGTCTCGACGAGCTTGTCGGACGTGATGTAGGCGATGTGCGGGTCGAGCAGCGCGCCGTCCACCAGCGCGGCGGCTTCGGCCACCAGGTGCGCGCGGATCACCGCGCCATCGGGTTCGTAGAGATAGCGGGCGGGCCGCGCGATGGCGGGCGCCCCCAGACCGGGATCGGCGACCAGGGTGGCCGGTGCGCCGCCGTCGCCGCGCAGCAGCGTAGCCCGGCGCGGCGCGTCGTCCAGCGCACCGAACCACAACGCGGCCTCCTTCACGTCGCCGTTCACCGATATCCACTCCGCGCCCGCGCCGCCGGGAACCAGATCGTGCGGGATCCCCGGTGCGGCCTTCACGCATGCCGCGGGTGCCCTGTGCGCCAGCTCCATGACGGTCGCCCACGGCGGGGAGTAGGCGTTCGGGTCGAACACCCGGCCCTTGCTGCCGCGGCGGGCCGGGTCGCAGAGCACCGCGTCGTAGTCGCCGGGATCGACCTCGGCGGCGTCGGCCACGCGCGCCCGTGCCCGCGGGGAGAGCCCCCGGGCGTCGATGTTGGCGGAGGCGACGGCGGCGGTGAGCGGATCGGCGTCGACGCCTTCGACCGCCGGCCCCGCCTCGGCCAGGCTCGTCAGGTCCGCTCCGATCCCGCAGCACAGGTCGGCGACGCGTGCGTCCGCGCCCAGGGCCGAAGCGAACCTCTGGGCCCGGTACTCCGCGACCGGGCGGCGCGTGGCCTGCTCAAGCCCCTGGGAGGTGAAGTACATCCGGTCGGCGAGCCCGCCGAACTTCTCCCGCGCGCGCCCGCGTAGCCGTGCCTGGGTGAGGGCGGCCTGCACGAGTTCGGAGTGGGCGACGTCGAGGGTGCCTCCGCTGGTCCCGGAGGTGCGGCGGAGCCGGGTGGCGGTCTTGAGCGGGTCGTTCTCCAGTTCGGCCGGGTCGATCGCTTCGAGCAGCCGTTGCCCCGGAGGGGTGAGCAGCGCGCGCAGAACCGCCACAGGTTCGCTGGTCGGCAATGTTCTCCCCCGTGACCTGTTGTTTGACGAGCCGGATGGCCGCGACTAATGTTCCATATTGGCACTCTCAAAGGTAGAGTGCTAATCGCGACGAGGCCGGTCTGGCACCCGCGACGGCAGGCCGCCGTGGTCGCCCCTTTACAAGCATGCCGTTTCGAATCATCGAACCCGAAGGGGGAGGTCACAACCGTGTCGACCGCCACCAAGACCGTGCTGAAGCCGCTTGACGACCGCGTCATCGTCAGGACCCTCGAAGCCGAGCAGACCACGGCGTCCGGCCTGGTCATCCCAGACACAGCCAAGGAGAAGCCGCAGGAGGGCGAGGTCCTGGCCGTAGGCCCGGGGCGCCTGGACGACAACGGCAAGCGTGTCGCCCTCGACGTGAAGGTCGGCGACGTCGTTCTGTACAGCAAGTACGGCGGCACCGAGGTCAAGTACAACAACGAGGAATACCTCGTTCTCTCCGCCCGCGACCTGCTCGCGGTCATCGAGAAGTAAGGTCCCGGCGCTTTCCGACGTCATCGACATGACACTCCGCCCCGGCCGGCGCGATGCCGGGTGGGGCGGTTTTCGTTCTCCGACGTACCGCATGGGTACTTGCACGGATTGAGGACTTAGAGAGCAATGCCGAAGATCCTGGAATTCGAGGACGACGCCCGGCGCGCCCTCGAGCGGGGCGTCGACCGCCTCGCCGACGCCGTCAAGGTGACGCTCGGCCCGCGCGGCCGCAACGTCGTCATTGACAAGAAGTTCGGTGCTCCGACCATCACCAACGACGGCGTGACCGTCGCGCGTGAGATCGAGCTGGACGACCCCTACGAGGACCTTGGGGCCCAGCTCGTCAAGGAGGTCGCCACCAAGACCAACGACGCCGCCGGTGACGGCACCACCACCGCCACCGTGCTGGCCCAGGCCCTCGTGCACGAAGGGCTGCGCAGCGTCGCCGCGGGCGCCTCGCCGATGGCGCTGAAGAGCGGCATCAACATCGCCGCGCAGAAGGTCTCCGAGGTGCTGCAGGAGCGCGCCCGCGAGATCGAGGAGCGCGAGGACATCGCCTACGTCGCCACCAACTCGGCGCAGGACGCGCAGATCGGCGACATGATCGCCGAGGCGTTCGACAAGGTCGGCAAGGACGGCGTCATCACCGTCGAGGAGGCCCCGACCTTCGGCCTGGACCTCGACTTCACCGAGGGACTGCAGTTCGACAAGGGCTATGTCTCGCCCTACTTCGTGACCGACAGCGACCGCCAGGAGGCGGTGCTGGAGAACGCGCACATCCTGATCCACCAGGCAAGATCTCCAGCCTCAACGAGCTGCTGCCGCTCCTGGAGAAGATCGTCGAGACCAAGAAGCCGCTGCTCATCATCGCCGAGGATGTCGAGGGCGACGCCCTGGGCGCCCTGGTGCTGAACAAGATGCGCGGCGCGCTCAACGTCGCCGCGGTCAAGGCGCCCGGCTTCGGTGAGCGCCGCAAGGCGATGCTGCAGGACATCGCCACCCTCACCGGCGGCCAGGTCATCGCCGAGGAGGTCGGCCTCACCCTGGAGAACGCCGAGCTCGACGTCCTGGGCAGCGCCCGGCGCATCACGATCACCAAGGACGACACCACGATCGTCAACGGCGCCGGCGCGCAGTCCGACGTCGACGACCGGATCAACCAGATCCGCAAGGAGATCGAGGCCAGCGACTCCGACTGGGACCGTGAGAAACTGCAGGAGCGGCTGGCCAAGCTGGCCGGTGGTGTCTCCGTCCTGCGCGTCGGCGCGGCCACCGAGGTGGAGCTCAAGGAGAAGAAGCACCGTCTGGAGGACGCGATCTCGGCCACCCGCGCCGCGATCGAAGAGGGCATCATCGCCGGCGGCGGCGCCTCGCTGGTGCACGCGGCATCGGCGCTCGACACGCTCTCGCTGAAGGGCGACGAGGCCACGGGTGCGGCGATCGTGCGCCGCGCGCTGGTCGAGCCGGCCCGCTGGATCGCGGAGAACACCGGGGTCCAGGGCTACGTCGTCACCTACAGGATCGCCGAGCTGGAGCCGGGCCAGGGCTACAACGCCAACACCGGGGAGTACGGGGACCTGATGGCGCAGGGCATCATCGACCCGGTCAAGGTCACCCGCTCCGCTGTGGAGAACGCCGCTTCCATCGCCGGAATGCTGCTCACGACCGAGGTGCTCGTCGTGGACAAGCCCGAGGAGGAAGAGGAGGAGTCCGCGGGCCACGGTCACGGTCACGGCCACTGAGATAGCGCCGTCATCCGTGTAACAGAACCGGATCTGCATTATCATGCGTGCCCTGGGATTGCCTGGGGCGCGCATGCTTTTGTCCGGCTTTTCCGCCAAATGTGATCATTCTGTTGCCGGGGTTCGTGACGTGTAGGTCTGCGTGTGGGGGCATCATTCGATACGTGACGGATCTACGCGTCGCGGGGGGCACGCTCGCGGAACGACCTGGTGCCCGACGCAGAGCGGACGACACAGAACTGAATCACCTGACCTCGCTCGCGGTTCAGGGCGATCATGGAGCGGTGGACTCGCTCATCCGTGAAGTCCGTCCCATGGTCGTCCGTTACTGCCGGGCCCGCCTGGCCCGCGTCTCCGGGTACGTGCACTACTCCGATGACGTTGCGCAGGAGGTCTGCATCGCCCTGCTCGCCGCGCTACCGCGCTACCGCGACATGGGGCGGCCGTTCGCGGCCTTCGTGTTCGGGATCGCGGCCCACAAAGTGGCCGACACCCTGCGCGGGGGCACCCGCGCGGACATGCCGACCGGTACCGTGCCGGACCGCCCCGACGACGGTCCGGGCCCCGAGGAGGCCGCGGTGCGTACCGTCGAGGCGGAGCGGGCGCGGGCGTTGCTGAGTGAACTTCCCGAGCAGCAGCGAAGGCTGCTCGTCATGCGCGTGATTGCGGGTCTAACAGCTGATGAGACGGGACATGTACTGGGAATGTCGGCCGGAGCGGTTCGGGTTGCCCAGCACCGAGCTCTTGCTCGGCTTCGGGAAGTGGCCGTGGCGAACCGCCTCTTCTAGCCGGACGCGGCATTGCTCCCCCAGTCCCGGTCCCCGCGGCATCCGCTGCCCGTCCCGGGTCCGGTACCGGCACTACTGCCGCTTTCCGCACTGATGCGGAAGTCCGGCGTGTCCTTGGCGTGAGGAGGCGTGCTTCCGTGCCGCGCACACCGGCGCCGGTGTGCGGATCGTCCGATTCCGCGGGAAATCCGCTGGTGGGGCCTGGAGCCGGTCCGCTCCCTCGGTCCTTCGGGGATCGGCAGCCTGGAAGAGAGGCACCCGGGGGGTGATGGGGTGCGGCAGCGGTTCCAGGAGACGGCGCTGGAACGCGACGGCGTCCGGATCCACTACGACCTCTACGGCCAGGGCGACGTCACCCTTCTGTTCCCGCCCGCGTGGGCGATCGTCGGCGACCTCCCGTGTCCGGAGCCCGCGGTCACGCGCTGAACGGCAGCGGTTTCCGGGGCGCCGGGTATGCTTCGGTGTCCGCGTGCGCCCCTCGCGGTCCGCTGCTGCCCGCGGCCGCGCCGCACCCTGCCGCGGCGCCCGCTGTGAGCCCGGCCACGTGCGCTCGCGCCGACCTGCGGTGTTCTGTGTTCACGGGTATCGCCGCCGGTCAACCTCCTAGGATGGAACCATACGCGCGAGTGGTTGGAAGGTCTCCATGACGCAGGAACACCGGCGGGACGACGACAAGGTCCTGCCGCCAGGACTCACCTACGACGACGTCTTGCTGCTGCCGGGCTACTCGGACCTGCAGCCCGGCGACGCCGATACCGGCACCCGGCTCTCGCGCGGCATCAACCTGCGTATCCCGCTCCTGTCCGCGGCGATGGACACCGTCACCGAGGCCCGTATGGCCGTTGCCATGGCCCGCCAAGGCGGTGCGGGCGTGCTGCACCGCAACCTCTCCATCGACGACCAGGCGGCCCAGGCCGACCTGGTGAAGCGTTCCGAAGCGGGGATGGTCACCGACCCGGTCACCTGCAGCCCCGACGACACCCTCGCCGACGTCGAGGAGCTCAGCGCCCACTACCGCATCTCCGGCGCGCCCGTCGTGTACGCCGATGGGCGCCTGGCCGGAATCGTGACCAACCGCGACATGCGCTTCGAGAACGACCGCGGGCGGCGCGTCAGCGACGTCATGACACCGATGCCGCTGGTCACAGCTCCGGTCGGGGTGGACCGCGAGGAAGCGTTCCGGCTGCTGCGCGAGCACAAGGTCGAGAAGCTGCCGCTGGTGGACGGCCAGGACCGACTGCGCGGGCTGATCACCGTCAAGGACTTCATCAAGAGCGAGCAGTTTCCCGACGCCACCAAGGACGCCGACGGCCGGCTCGTGGTCGGTGCCGCGGTCGGTGTCGGGCCGGACGCCGAGCAGCGGGCCAAGGCGCTGGTGGAAGCGGGGACCGACTTCATCGTCGTCGACACCGCGCACGGGCACTCCGCCGGAGTCGCCGAGATGGTCGCCAAGCTCAAGGCCAACTCCCGTGCCGACGTCATCGCCGGGAACATCGCCACCAGCGCAGGCGCGCAACTGCTGATCGACGCGGGCGCCGACGCCGTCAAGGTCGGAATCGGCCCGGGCTCCATCTGCACCACGCGCGTTGTCGCGGGGGTGGGCGCACCCCAGGTCACGGCGGTCATGGAGGCGAGCAAGGCGGCGGGCCCGGCGGGCGTCCCGATCATCGCCGATGGCGGGCTGCAGTACTCCGGCGACATCGGGAAGGCCGTCGTCGCCGGCGCCGGCGTCGTGATGTTGGGCAGCCTGCTCGCGGGCGTCGAGGAGAGCCCGGGCGACCTGATCTTCATCAACGGCAAGCAGTACAAGACCTACCGGGGGATGGGCTCGCTGGGCGCCATGCGGGGCCGCTCCTTCTCGAAGGACCGCTACTCCCAGGCCGAGGTCACCACCGAGGAGAAGCTCATCCCCGAAGGCGTGGAGGGCCAGGTGCTATCGGGGTCCGCTGGAGGCGGTGGCCCACCAGCTCGTCGGGGGGCTGCGGCAGTCGATGTGGTACGCGGGCGCGCGCACCGTCGCCGACCTGCGCGCGTACGGCCGACTCATCCAGATCACCTCGGCGGGCCTCAAGGAGAGCCACCCCCACGACATCCAGATGACGGTGGAGGCTCCGAACTACCACGGGCGGCGGTAAGGCGGGGGTCGAAGGGGGCCGTCCCCCTGGGAGGTGCCGCAGATGACGGTGGAGGCTCCGAACCACCACGGCCGAAGGTAGCGTCCACCTGCGGCGGTAAACTCACCGCGGCGGTAGCAACCGGCGGTCGTGCCGCCGAAAGAGCTAAGAGGGGACCGAAGCGTTGGCACAGGTGGAGATCGGGCTGGGGAAGAACGGGCGCCGCGCCTACGAGCTCGACGAGATCGGGATCGTGCCGGCCCGGCGCACCCGCGATCCCGAGGAAGTATCGATCACGTGGCAGATCGACGCCTACCGGTTCGAGACGCCGCTGGTCGTCAGCCCGATGGACAGTGTCGCCTCGCCGAGGGCCGTTGTCGCGATCGGTGAGCAGGGCGGCCTGGGCGTGCTCGACCTGGAAGGGCTCTGGACCCGCTACGAGGATCCCGAGCCGCTGCTGGCCGAGATCAACGAGCTCGACGACGAGGCCGCGACCCAGCGGCTGCAGGACATCTACTCCGCGCCGATCAAGGAGGAGCTGATCGGCCGGCGCATCGAGGAGATCCGCAAGGCCGGCATCGTCACCGCCGCGGCGCTCTCACCGCAGCGCACCGCGCAGTACCACAAGGCGGTCATCGACGCGGGTGCGGACATCTTCGTCATCCGCGGCACCACGGTGTCGGCCGAGCACGTCTCCGGCCGGGCCGAACCGCTGAACCTCAAGCAGTTCATCTACGACCTGGACGTCCCGGTCGTCGTCGGCGGGTGCGCCACCTACACCGCGGCGCTGCACCTGATGCGCACCGGTGCCGCCGGCGTGCTGGTCGGGTTCGGCGGCGGTTCCGGGCACACCACCCGCTCCGTGCTGGGGGTGGCCGTGCCGATGGCCAGCGCGATCGGCGACGTCGCGGCGGCCCGCCGGGACTACCTCGACGAGTCCGGCGGCCGGTACGTGCACCTGATCGCCGATGGCGGGATGACCAGCAGTGGGGACATCGCCAAGGCCCTGGCCTGCGGAGCCGACGCCGTCATGGTCGGATCGCCGCTGGCGCGTGCCGCCGAGGCCCCCGGCCGCGGCTACCACTGGGGAAGTGAGGCACATCACCATGAGCTCCCGCGCGGCGAGCGGGTGTATGTGGGGACCATCGGCGATCTGGCGTCGATCCTGCACGGACCGGCCTCCACCAGCGACGGCACGATGAACCTGATGGGGGCGCTGCGACGCACCATGGCCACGGCCGGCTACAGCGATCTGAAGGAGTTCCAGCGGGTCGAGGTCGTGGTGAACCCGCACCGTTAGCGGTTCCACCAGGCAAAATGATTTCGGGCGTCCTTCTGGTCGGCAGGGGGCGCCCTCATTTTTTCCGGAACTGGTCCGGTGCCGCGGCGGGCAGTAGGTTGTTCGACCGAACCGTGCCCCTACCCGAATGAGGTGTCCGTGAGCCCCCCTGCCGTTACCGAGCGAGACGCGCCGACCGGAGGCGGCGCCCCTCCTTCGACCCGGAAACTCGCTCTGACGGCCGCGGCGGCGGTGCTCGCCACCATCGCCCTGGCCGGCGGCGTCGCCGGGCTGGTGGCCGGTACGCAGGACTCGGCGGCGCCCCCGCAGCTCCCGCCGGGCCCCCTGGACAACGGGGGTGTGGTCGACACCGTGCCCGCGGAGGAGCAGGACGAGGCGGCGGAGGGCGAACCCCGGCCCGACAACCGCCCCTCCCCGGAGAGCCGGCGGGAGGCGTACGCGCGGCCCAGCCCGGAATGGCTGGACCGGATCGCCGCGGACACCGGGATACCGCACCGCGCGCTGCAGGGCTACGCCGCGGCGCAACTGCGGATCATGGAAGAGGAGCCGGACTGCCTGATCTCCTGGCCGACACTGGCCGGGATCGGGGAGGTGGAGTCCCACCACGGCGCTTTCACCGGCGGCGAGATCGGTTCGGACGGCCGTACGACCGAGGACATCATCGGTATTCCGCTCGACGGGAACAATGGCACCGCCGCCGTCCCCGACACCGACAACGGAGAACTCGACGGCGATCCGGTGTGGGACCGCGCCGTGGGGCCCATGCAGTTCATCCCCGGCACGTGGGAGCAGTGGGGCGCCAGCGCCACCGGCGGCGAGCCCGATCCGCACCATATCGACGACGCCGCCCTCACCACCGCGCGCTACCTTTGCGCCGACGGCCGCGACATGACGGACGACGATGACTGGTGGGCGGCGATCCTGACCTACAACGAGTCGCGGAGCTACGCCGAGGACGTCCTCGCCCGCGCCAACGAGTATGTCGCCGGCGCCGGTTGAGCGCTGGGACGCACGCCGCACCGTCCGGCCGGACGCGCCGCCGGTCGCAACCGGTCACCGACAGTGAGGTCGAGTTAGCCTGGTGATCGTGGGCCACAACGGGTAGTCGCCTTTTAGGGACCCGTCGAGGAAAGGCGTGAGATGACGGCAGCGCGCATTGGTCCGGACGAGCGAGCCGAAGCCCTGCGGAACATGGCCGGCGAGGAGCTGGACGTCCTGGTGGTGGGCGGTGGGATCGTGGGTGCCGGCGTGGCGTTGGACGCGGTGTCGCGGGGGCTCTCCGTAGGCCTGATCGAAGCCCGGGACTTCGCCTCGGGCACGTCCAGCAGATCCAGCAAGCTGATCCACGGTGGACTTCGCTACCTGGAGCAACTGGATTTCGGGCTGGTCCGCGAGGCGCTGACCGAACGGGGACTGCTGCTCGGTCGGCTGGCTCCGCACCTGGTGCGGCCGGTCCCGTTCGTGTTCCCGTTCCAGAAGCGCTGGGAGCGCGGCTATATCGGAGCGGGGGTCACGCTGTATGACCTGTTCTCGTTCTCCCTGACCACCACCCGGACCCTTCCCGCGCACCGCCACCTCACCAGGACCGGCACGCTGCGCGTCTTCCCGGCGCTGCGCCGCGATGCGCTGGCGGGCTCCGTGCAGTACTGGGACGCCCAGGTCGACGACGCGCGCTACGTCGTCGCCGTGCTGCGTACCGCCGCCACCTACGGAGCCCGGATCGCCTCCCGGGCCCAGGCCGTGGGTTTCCTGCGGGAGGGCGAGCACGTGACCGGGGCCCGGGTGCGCGACCTGGAGAACGACACCGAGGTCGACGTGCGGGCGAAGCAGGTCGTGAACGCCGCGGGGGTGTGGACCGACGACATCCAGGAGATGGTGGGCGGACGCGGCCAGATCCGAGTCAACGCGTCCAAGGGGATCCACCTCGTCGTTCCGCGGGACCGGATCCACGCGTCCTCGGGGATGATCCTGCGTACTGAGAAGAGCGTGCTGTTCGTGATCCCGTGGGGGCGGCACTGGATCATCGGCACCACCGACACCGCGTGGAACCTCGACAAGGCGCACCCGGCGGCGAGCCGGGCCGACATCGACTACGTGCTGGACCGTCTGAACCAGGTGCTGCGGGTACCGCTCAGCCGCGACGACGTGGAGGGCGTGTACGCGGGCCTGCGCCCGCTGCTGTCGGGGGAGTCCGATGAGACCTCCAAGTTGTCCCGGGAGCACACTGTCGCCCACCCGGTTCCGGGCCTGGTGCTGATCGCCGGGGGCAAGTACACCACCTACCGGATCATGGCCAAGGACGCCGTGGACGCCGTGGCGCACGGCCTCGGCGGGGGCATTCCGGAGTCCGTGACCGACAGGGTCCCGCTCGTGGGCGCCGACGGCTTCGCGGCCCTGTGGAACCAGCGGCGCAGGCTCGCCCGGGAGTCCGGTCTGCACGTCGCGCGCGTCGCGCACCTGCTCAAACGGTACGGATCGCTGATCAGCGAGGTGCTCGCGCTGATAAAGGAGCGCCCCGACCTCAAGGAGCCGCTTACCGGAGCCGACGACTACCTGCGCGCCGAAGTGGTGTACGCGGTCCGCTCCGAGGGAGCGCGCCACCTGGATGACGTGCTCTCCCGGCGCACCCGCGTCTCGATCGAGACGTGGGACCGCGGCATCGTCGCCTCGCAGGAGGCGGCCGACCTCATGGCGGAGGGGCTCGACTGGGACGAGGAGCAGGTCAAGCGCGAGGTGGAGTACTACCGCAAGCGGATCGAGGTCGAACGCGCTGCTCAGGAGCAGGACACCGACTACGAGGCTGACGCCGTCCAGCACGGGGCGCCCGATATCGTCCCCGAAGCCGGGATCACTGCGGACTGACCGCGTCCCCGGCGCCACTCGCGGCCGCCGTGCCGTCCGGGTCGCCGTGCAGGATCCGGCCCAGCAGTTCGATCTGCCCGGGGTCGGACAGCGCCGACCCCACGGCGGCCACCCGGGCGCCCGCGGCGAAGTAGTCGCGGGCGTTGTGCGCGTTCACTCCTCCGGTGGCCACCAGCTTCACCTCCGGGAAGGGGCCGCGTACCGCGCTGAACCAGTCCACTCCGAGGGCCGTTGCGGGGAACGCTTTCAGCCAGGTCAGCCCGTGCCGCACCGCCTGCTGCGCCTCGCTGGGCGTGGCCACACCGGGCAGGTGGGGCAGCCTTGGGCCAGGGAGGCCGTCAGGACCGCGGGATCGAACCCGGGTGCGACGGTGAACGCGGCTCCGGCGTCCGCGACCGCGTCCACCTGTGTCGGGGTGATGACCGTGCCCGCGCCCACCCAGTGCCCGCGGTCGGCTCCGGCCTGGACCACGGCGCGCAGTACCGCGAGCGCCTCAGGTGTCTGCGCGGGAACTTCGACACAGGTGATTCCGAGGTCCCAGGCGCGGGTAGCCAGGTCCACCGTCTCGCGTTGCGGCATCCCGCGCAGGATGGCCATGACGCGCCGGCCTTCGAAGAGTGTGTCCAGATCGCTGAGCATGTCTCGTTCCGTCCGGGAGCCCGTACACGCGTTTCACGACCGGGGCGGCGGCCCGGTCGGTTCCACGGTACGGCGTGCGTCCTGCTCCGGCGCGGAGCAGGAGGGCCGTAGCCCTCGCAAGCGGCCGGGCGCGGATCCCCGGACCGCGCCGGCGCGGTCCGGGGCGGAACCGGAAAGTGACGGCGGCAACGGGGAAAGGTGAGCCTGGCAACATTGGGGGATTTCTGTTCTGCTGCGGCTGTTCAGCACATAGTCTGAAATTGGCGGATACGGTATACCGTTTCTCGCCGAGTTCTCCTCGGAGGAGGGGGCGGTGCGGAGTTGCAATCGCTGAACAGGGCGGAGGGCCCGTTATGGCCAACGATGTTCTGACCGAGGAGCTTTCCCGCGAGCAGTTGCTGCGTGCGTGGGAGAGGATCGACGTTCCCGAAGGCTGGCGGGCCGAGGTGCGTGACGGGAAAATCGTGATGATCCCATCGCCGCCGTCGAGCGTGTACCGCCGGATTGTGAACGCGGTCGTGTGACGTAACGCACTTCGGGGATCGGGCTTCGTGAAGCCGGCGCACTTCGGAATATCGAGGTGCGGGGGTGGGTCGGGGTTTCGCGAAGCCCGATCCGACCGGATTCGCTTCGAAATGGAAAGTGGCTCGGATCACTTCTCGGCGTGATGTTGATAACACGGGAAGGGGAAATGCGGAAATTCCGCGCCACGGGCGGGATTCCGCCTATCGCCGGTTCACCCGGACGGGGCCAGAGGCCGCACCGCCCCTCCGTCGCGGCGGGGTGGCGGCGGCACGGCTCAGCGCGCCCCCTTCGGCGCACCCACCGCACCCTCGTGTCCGGAAACGGCCGGACGCCAGGCGAACCGGTCGCCCGGTGCCCGGCTAAGTTGTCCGCATAACCGCACGTTCCCCCGCCTATCCTGGGTGTGCCCGCGTGCCCGCGGGCTTCACCAGGACCCTGGATGCGCTGCATGAACATACTCCTGACCGGCGGTGCCGGATATATCGGCACCCACATCGCCGTCGAGCTCGTCGAGGCGGGCCATGAGGTCGTGCTGCTGGACGACCTGAGCAACAGCCACCGGGAGGCTGTTCGCCGTGTAGAGCGCATCACCGGCCGTACCCTGCCGTTCCTCGTGGGGGACTGCGCGGATCCGGGCACAGTGAGGCGGATATTCGGCGACCACGAGATCGACGCCGTCATCCACTGCGCCGGTCTGAAAGCCGTCGGTGAGTCCACCGAGCAGCCGTTGCGCTACTACCGCAACAATCTCGGCGCGCTGCTGTCGCTGTGCGAGGCCATGGCGGCGCACGGCGTGCGGCGGATGGTGTTCAGCTCCTCGGCGACCGTGTACGGCGATCCCGCCACGGTCCCCATCACCGAGGACATGCCGCTCGCGGTGACCAACCCCTACGGCGCCACCAAGCTCTTCGCCGAGCAGATCCTGCGCGATCTCGTCTCGGCGGATCCGGCATGGCGGATCATCTCCCTGCGGTACTTCAACCCGATCGGTGCCCACCCCAGCGGCTCATCGGGGAGGACCCGCAAGGCACCCCCAACAACCTGTTCCCCTATATCGCGCAGGTCGCCGCCGGCCGACGGGAACGGCTGCGGGTCTTCGGCGCCGACTACCCCACCCCCGACGGCACGGGCGTGCGCGACTACCTGCACGTGCTGGACCTCGCACGGGGGCACGTCGCCGCCCTTGAGCACCTTGCCGACACCCCCGGGCACCGGACCTACAACCTCGGTACCGGCGAGGGCACCTCAGTGCTGCAGGCGATCCGGGCCTTCGAGTCGGCGACCGGGCGCCCGGTGCCCTACGAGGTCGTGGGGCGGCGGCCCGGCGACATCGCGACCTGCTACGCCGACCCATCGGCGGCTGGGCGCGACCTCGGCTGGAAGGCCACCAGGAGTGTCATCGAGGCGTGTGCCGACGCCTGGCGCTGGCAGTCCGGCAACCCTGACGGCTTCCGCGCCGGCTGAACCGCGGCAGGGCTTGAAGCTTCATCGCGAGGGCGCGGCGCTCGGGGTGCGCACGTGCTCGGGAAGCAGGCCCAGCAGGAAGACGCGCCGGACCATCCGGGCGGGGAGGTCGCCGAGGAACGCGGGAGGAGTCCGGGGGGACTCGCCGCGCAGTACCCGGGTGAGCACCTGCCGTTGCAGCAGCCCCTGCAGCGCCTGGGTCCCGACAGTCGGAGGGAGCCGGCGCCGCTCCACCCGGGCGAGCAGCCGCGGTTCGACGGGGTGCGGACTTCCGGCCGACCGCCGCTCCAGCAGGGTTTCGTACAGCAGGTTCGCGGTCGCGACACCGTCCTGGATCGCCAGGTTGATGCCGACGCCGCCGATCGGGCTCATCGTGTGCGCCGCGTCGCCGATGCACAGCAGACCGTGCCGGTACCAGCGGGGAAGCCGGTTCAGGCCGACGTTCAGCATCGCGATGTCGTCCCAGCTGCTCAGTTCCCCGACCCGGTCGCCGAGGAAAGGCTCCAGCTCGGCGATCGAGTCCCGCAGGGCGCTCAGGCCGGCGGAGCGCGCCTCGGCGTAGCTTCCCTTGGCCACCAGGTAGCCGAGCTGCCAGTAGTCGCCGCGGTCGATCCCGATGACCATGCGGCCCGGGCCGACCCGCGCCAGCAGCCCCTCAGGGTCGGAGGGCGCGCGGGACAGCCGCATCCACAGGACGTCCATCGGAACCCCGAGTTCGGTCGGGTGCAGGCCGGCCGCCTTCCGCAGCACCGATTGGCGGCCGTCGGCGGCGACGGTGAGGGCGCTGCGCAGTTCGTGCTCGCCGTTGGCGTCGCGGTAGCGCACCCCGTGTGCGCGGTCGCCTATGCGGATGACCCCGGTCACCTCCGACTCCATCAGCAGGTGGAAGCCGGGGTAGGTCTTGGCGTGCTCGGTGAGAAGGTTGAGGAAGTTCCACTGCGGGGTCAGCGCGATGTACTGGTAGCGCCCGGGAAGTGTGGACAGGTCGGTGCCGAACAGCCGGCCCTGGCGGGCGGCGAAGCCGATCTCGCGGACCTTGCGGTGCGGGAGGCGGTCGAACTCCTCGCTCAGGCCGAGCTCGTAGAGGAGCTGCAGTGTCGAGGGGTGGACCGTGTCGCCGCGGAAGTCGCGCAGGAAATCAGCGTGCTTCTCGCAGACGGTGACGTCCACGCCGGCCCGGGCGAGCAGCAGCCCCAGCATGATCCCGGCGGGACCGCCACCCGCGATGGCGACGGTCGTCGTGGCTTCGGTCTGCGCCATCGCGGCCTCCAGTGGCAACTGACGACAGGGGTGGCCGTTGGAATTCAACTACTCATGATATGTAATCCGATTCCCGCCCTGGTTGTCCAGAGGAAAACGCCTGGCGCAGGGCCGCTCCGGATCCGGGCGGGTCCGTGGTTACTCATAGGTAGCCACGGGTGGGGGTGCGGATCTAAGGTCAGCGCATGGGAAAAGTCACGACGAGCTCCGCAGAAGCCCCGGCGCTGGACTCCGCGATGATCGACCGGCTTACGCGGCGCGTGGCCGGCACCTCCTCCGGTCGCACTGTGACGACCACCGCCCCCTTCACCGGTGACCCCCTCGCCGAACTGCCCGATTGCGCCGCCGCGGACGTCGTCGCGGCGTTCGGACGCGCCCGCGCCGCGCAGCGGGCGTGGGCGGAGCGGTCCGCGCGCGAGCGCGCCGAACCGTTCCTGCGCTTCCACGACCTGGTGCTGGACCGCCAAAGCGAGATCCTGGACATCATCCAGTGGGAGACGGGCAAAGCCCGCCGGCACGCCTTCGAAGAGGTCTACGACGCGGCGGCGGGCACGCTGTACTACGCCCGGCAGGCGCCCCGCCTGCTGCGCCGCCGCCGCACTCCGGGCGCCGTTCCGGTGGCCACGCGCACCTACGTGCACCGGCAGGCCAAGGGCGCCGTCAGTGTGATCACACCGTGGAACTATCCGCTGGCGCTGCCTGTCGGCGACGCCGTGCCCGCTCTCATCGCGGGGAACGCCGTCGTCGCCAAGCCCGACACCCAGACCGCCCTCAGCGCGCTGTGGGCCATCGACGTGGCGGTGGAGGCGGGCCTGCCCGAGGACCTGTGGGCGCCGGTCATCGGTGAACCGTCGGAGATCGGGGACCCCCTAGTCGACCGGGCCGACTACGTCGCGTTCACTGGATCCTCCGCGGCCGGGGCCGGGATCGCCCGACGCGCGTCCGAACGGCTCATCGGCTGCTCCGCCGAGCTCGGCGGCAAGAATCCGATGATCGTCTGCGAGGACGCCGCCATCGACTGGACGGTGGAGGGCGCCCTGCGCGCCTGCTTCAGCAACGCGGGCCAGCTCTGCATCGCCATGGAACGCGTCTACGTGCACGACGCCGTCTACGACGACTTCGTGCCGAAGTTCGCCGCCGCGGTGCGCGACATGGCGCTCAACGCGAAGTACGACTTCTCCGCCGACATGGGCTCCCTGACCTACCGGCGGCAGCTCGACCGGGTCGGCGCGCATGTCGAGGATGCACGCGAGAAGGGGGCGGCGATCCTGGCCGGCGGGCGGGCGCGCCCCGACATCGGCCCGTTGTTCTACGAGCCGACCGTCATGGCCGAGGTCGCCCCCACCATGGCGGCCTGCGCTGACGAGACGTTCGGCCCGGTGGTGTCGGTCTACCGGTTCAGCGACGATGACGAGGTCATCGCGCGCTGCAACGACACCGGCTACGGGCTCAACGCCAGCGTCTGGACCCGGAACGCCGCCCGCGGACGGCGGATCGCCGAGCGCATCCGGGCCGGGACGGTCAACATCAACGAGGGGTACGGCGCGGCCTGGGCCAGCTACGGTGCGCCCATGGGCGGGATGAAGTGCTCCGGGCTGGGCCGGCGGCACGGCCCCGAGGGCCTGCTGCGCTACACCGAGGCGCAGACCATCGCCAGCCAGCACTACGTCGGCCTGGGCGGCACACCGGGCATGGACGGCGAGACCCTGGCCAGGCTGTTCACCCTAGGCGGGCGGCTGATGAAGCGCCTCCGCATCCGGTAGCGCGCACCGGCTCGTAAGCGCGGGCGCGGTGATGGCGGCCTCATGGCTGACACGGGATCAGTGTTACACTGAAACCGTGCTAGGAGGTGGAGATGGCCAACGTGACTCTCAGCATCGACGACGAGGTGCTGCGCCGGGCGCGTATCCGGGCGTTGGAGCAGCACACAACGGTGAACGCGGTCATGCGCCGGTACTTGGAAGGTTTCGCGGCCGCCGAAGACGCTCGTGCGATCGAGGAGATCCTGGCGATAGCGGAGCGCAGCCAGGCGTCGAGCGGGCCTGAGGGGCGTACCTGGACACGAGACGAGTTGTATGAGCGGTAGCGCCTTCGTCGACACCAACGTCTTCATCTACGCAGTGGACCGGGCTGGCGGGGGTAAGCAGCGGTGTGCGCAGCAGGTCCTCACCACCACTCCGGGTGTGACCGTGTCGCCGCAGGTGATGAACGAATTTTTCGTCGTTGTGACGCGGAAGCTCAAGACTCCCCTCCCCGTTGACGAGGCTGCTGCGATGGTCAGGTCGATGGGTTCGCTCGGGTGCGTGCCGATCGATACTGCTCTCGTCGACTCTGCCATCCATATCGGGCGGCGGTGGCAGCTCTCCCATTGGGACGCGCTGATGGTCGCGGCCGCCAAGCGAGGGGCGTGTGATCGGCTGCTGACCGAGGACCTGACGCACGGTGCCGACTACGGCGGTGTCCGGATCGAGAACCCGTTCCGGTGAGCGAGGGGCGGTCTGCGGGCTCGTGAGACGTGGCGCGGGGCCGCCGGTGGCCGGGCGGTATCCGGAGTGGGGAAGGAGGGCGCCGGGCACGCCCTAAACTGGAGGGATCCAGACCCACCCGCGGGAAGGCCGTTACGTGTCCCTTGCCGGTGCTGCCGACAGCACGTTCGACACCGTCCTCGTCGTCGACTTCGGCGCGCAGTACGCGCAGCTGATCGCGCGGCGGGTGCGCGAATGCCACGTCTACAGCGAGATCGTCCCCTCGACCATGCCGGTCGAGGAGATGCTCGCGAAGAACCCCAAGGCCATCATCCTCTCCGGCGGCCCGTCATCGGTCTACGCCGACGGCGCGCCGCAGCCCCCGCGCGGGCTGTTCGAGACGGGTGTTCCGACGTTCGGCATCTGCTACGGCTTCCAGGCGATGGTGCGGGCCCTGGGCGGAACGGTCGCCAAGACCGGCCTCAGCGAGTTCGGCCGGACCCGGGTGGACGTCGGCACCGACACCGTGCTGTTCGCCGGGCTGCCCTCCAGCCAGACGGTGTGGATGTCGCACGGCGACTCGGTCACCGAGGCCCCCGAGGGCTTCCGCACCATCGGCGGCACCGCGGGGGCGCCGGTCGCCGCGATCGAGGACCCCGGGCGCGGGCTCTTCGGTGTGCAGTTCCACCCCGAGGTACTGCACACCGAGCACGGCCAGGCGGTCATGCGGCACTTCCTGTACGAGGGCGCCGGGTGCCGTCCGACCTGGACGATGGTGAACATCGTCGACGAGCAGGTCGAGCGGATCCGCTCCGAGGTGGGCAGCAAGCGCGTCATCTGCGGACTGAGCGGCGGGGTCGACTCCGCGGTCGCCGGCGCCCTGGTCCAGCGCGCCGTGGGCGACCAGCTCACCTGTGTCTTCGTCGACCACGGGCTGCTCCGCAAGGGCGAGGCCGAACAGGTCGAGAAGGACTACGTGGCGGCGACGGGCGCCGCGCTGAAGGTGGTCGACGCCCAGGAGCGCTTCCTCGACGCACTGGCCGGGGTGCACGATCCCGAGGAGAAGCGCAAGATCATCGGCCGCGAGTTCATCCGGGTCTTCGAGCAGGCCGCCCGCGAGGTCGTCGCCGAAGGCGGCGCCGCGGACGAAGAGGTGGCCTTCCTGGTCCAGGGCACGCTCTACCCGGACGTCGTGGAGTCCGGCGGCGGAACGGGGACCGCCAACATCAAGTCGCACCACAACGTGGGCGGCCTTCCCGACGACCTCCGATTCACGCTGATCGAACCGCTGCGGGAACTGTTCAAGGACGAGGTCCGCCGGGTCGGCGAGGAGCTCGGCCTGCCCGTCGACATGGTGTGGCGCCAGCCGTTCCCCGGTCCGGGCCTGGCCATCCGTGTCATCGGCGACATCACCCGGGAGCGCCTCGACATCCTGCGTGAGGCCGACGCGATCGCCCGCGAGGAGCTGTCGCGCGCCGGGCTCGACCGCGACATCTGGCAGTGCCGGTCGTGCTCTTGGCCGGGGTGCGCTCGGTGGGGGTGCAGGGCGACGGCCGCACCTACGGCCACCCCGTGGTGCTGCGCCCGGTGAGCAGCGAGGACGCCATGACCGCCGATTGGTCCCGCGTCCCCTACGAGGTGCTGGCCACGATCTCCAACCGCATCACCAACGAGGTGCGGGAGATCAACCGCGTCACGCTCGACGTCACCAGCAAGCCTCCGGGCACCATCGAGTGGGAGTGACGGCGGGACCCGCCTCTGAGCGGGACCTGCGTTCTCCCCTCCCGACCGTTCCGGCCCGCGCCTCCCGGCAGGGTGCCCTCCACCGTGTGCGGCCAAGGGCGATCGGTGCCGGCACGCGGGGCCGGAGTTCACAGCCGGGTATCCGGCGAGCTGCGCGGCATGAGGCCGCACCACGAGACACCGGGGAACGCCGGCCGCCCCCGGCTCCGGGCGTCTCGTTCTCAACGCCGAGGCCGGTGTACCGGCAGCGTGGCCCGGGTCCGCGACAAGGACCCCCCACGGAGATCGGTGACCGCATACGGTACGCTGCCTGCGAGTAGGTTGGTTCGTTGCGGTTGGGAGAAGAGTGGCACCCCCGCCGCTCCGCCATTCGGTCGCCTGCAGGCGAGGACGACGGAGGACGAGGTGAGCAGCGTTACCGGACTCCACGGAGCGTGTGCGCCTAAGGCCGCCGCTCTCCACAACGCCGCCCCGCGCGCCTGTGTCGCGCGGCCCTCGACGTGCCCCTTTCTCTCCGACCCCCCCGTGTCAGGCCGACCGCAGCGGTCGGCCTTCTTGTCGCGGGCGAGGGCGGGCACCACCCGCGTGCAGTCGATCTGGACCGCCGTGGTGCCGGCGGTATGACACTCCCTCGAACGGGGGTCATCCTCGGCGGCGAGCCGCGGAGTGACCCCGGAGTTCTGCTGCCCAGGACATGCGGCCTGCTCTGAAGAGCCACCGGAGTGCCGGCCAGGGCCCCGGGTGCAGGTCTCGCCGTAGAAGAACCCCGATCGCCCTCGCGTACCCACACGCCGCCATTTGGATGCGCGGATGCCGCCGATCCCGACCGGATACCGCCCCGGAGCTTACCGCAGGAGGGACAGCCGTGGGGAAGTTCGAGCCGTGAACACGGGCGCCGTGTTGTTCACCCCGATCCGAAAGGTGGTCGACGAGTGGTCCTCGTGACCGTGTTCATTGGGCTGGCCGCGACCACTGCCGTCGCCCCGTTGCTCGCCAGTCGGCTGGGCCGGGCCGCCGGGTGGCCGCTGGCGGCCGCGTTCGCGGCGCTCACCGCCCTCACGGCCACGCAGGCACCGGCCGTCCTGGCCGGGCAGGCGGTGGAGTTCTCCTGGGCGTGGATCCCGTCGATCGACGCGGCCTTCCGGCTGCGTCTCGACGGGCTCGGACTGCTCTTCACCGTGCTGGTGCTCGGCATCGGCGCCCTCATCATGGCGTACTGCGCCCGCTACTTCGACGCCAAGAGCTCGCAGAGCAGGTTCTACACCCTGATGGGGATCTTCGCCGTGGCCATGCTCGGCCTGGTGCTCGCCGACGACCTGTTGCTGCTGTTCGTCTTCTGGGAGCTCACCAGCATCTGCTCGTTCTTCCTCATCGGCGGGGCGGGCGACAAGGCGGTCGAGCCGGCCAGACGCGCACTGGTCGTCACCGCGGGCGGCGGCCTGGCGCTGTTGGCCGCGGTGGCGCTGCTGTCGGTGCAGACCGGGACCACGCAGCTCAGTACGATCCTTGCTGATCCCGGCTGGACCGAGGGCTGGACCGGTCCGCTGGTCGCCGTCCTGGTGATCATCGCGGCGATCACCAAGTCGGGGCAGGTGCCGTTCCACTTCTGGCTGCCGGGAGCGATGGCGGCCAGCACCCCGGTCAGCGCCTACCTGCACGCCGCGGCCATGGTGAAGGCGGGCATCTACCTGCTGATGCGGTTCAGCCCGGTCTTCCACGACATGCCGCTGTGGAACGGTGTCCTGGTCCTTGTCGGGCTGGCGACCGCGATCTACGGGGCCGCGCTCGCGCTGAAGCAGACCGACCTCAAGTCGCTCGCCGCGATGTCGACGGTCAGCCAGCTCGGCTACCTCGTGGCGATCATCGGGGTCGGCACCTCCTACGCCCTCGCCGCGGCCGCGGTCCACACCCTGGCCCACGCGCTGTTCAAGGCGAGCCTGTTCATGATGGTCGGGGTCGTCGACAACCAGACCGGAACCCGGGACCTGCACCGGCTCGGCGGGCTGCGCAGGCTCATGCCGGCCAGCGCCGTGATCACGGCACTGGCGGCGCTGTCCGCCGCGGGCGTCCCGCCACTCCTGGGCTTCTACAGCAAGGAGAAGATGTTCGCCGGTTTCGTCGACGCCGACGGTCCGGTCTGGGCGGGCCCCCTCCTCGGCCTCCTCGCCGTTGTGGCGGCCGTTCTGACCTTCGGCTACTGCGCGCGGTTCTGGTTCGGGGTGTTCGGCGGCCCGCTCTCGGAGCGCACGGATGTGCGCGAGGCGCCGGCGCCGTTCCTGCTCGCGCCGGCGATCACCGGGGCGGCCGGAGCGCTCCTCGGTGTCGGGGTGGTGACCCTGGCCCCGTTCGCCGAGCGGATCACGGCCGACACCGGGTTCCCCGGCGCCGGCGTCGAGATCCACCTCATCCCGGGACTCAGCGTCGACCTGGGGATGTCCGTGGTGGCGATCGCGCTGGGCATCCTGCTCCACCTCCGCCGGGAGCAGGCCGGCGCGCTTCTCGATCGCGTGCGTACCCCGTTCACCGGCGACGGCGTGTTCGACCGGGCCATGGCCGGCTTCGTCGCCGCCGGCAGCAGAGCCGGCGGCCTCACGCGCACCTTCTCCCCGGCGGCGCACCTCCCGCCGGCGATCGTCCTGCTGGGGGTGCTGTCGGCGGCGGCACTCTGGTGGGGAACCCCGGTCGGCCCCCTGCAGGAGCTGCTCGTCCGTCCGACGGACTGGATCGTCGTCGGGTGCGTCGCCGTCGCGGTCCTCGCGGCCGTCGTGGTCCGCACGAGGATCTCCGCTGTCGTCCTCCTCGGCGTGGTCGGCGCTCTCATGGGGCTCTGGTTCCTGCTGCTGGGTGCCGTCGACGTCGCGCTTACCCAACTGGTCGTCGAGGTTCTGACCGTCGTCGTCCTGGTCCTCGTGCTGCGCCGGCTGCCGAGCCGGTTCCACTCGACGGGCACGCTGCGGAGGAGCCTGGCGGCCGTGCTCGCGGTCGGGGCCGGCGCGCTGGCGGCCGGCGGGACCCTCCTCCTGACGAACCGCCGCGAACTCTCCGAGGTCAGCAGGTGGCTGATGGCCAACTCCAAGGAGGAGACCGGCGGTATCAACGTGGTCAACACGATCCTGGTCGACTTCCGCGCCCTCGACACCCTCGGCGAGGTCACCGTCGTCGGCCTCGCCGCGCTGGGGATTCTGGCGCTCCTGAGGACCACCAGCCTGACGGGGTCCGCCGCCATCGAGCTCACCGGCGGTACCCGCCCCGAGGACGATCCCGTGGACAACACGATCGTCGTCCGCACGGTGGGGCGGATCATGGCCCCGGCCATCGTGCTGCTCTCCCTCTACATGCTCTTCCGCGGGCACAACGCCCACGGCGGCGGGTTCATCGGCGCTCTCGTCGCCGGTGCGGGGCTGTGCCTGGCGCACGCCGCCGCACCGGATCCCCGCCGGTCGCTCGTACGCAGGATCCCCTACGTTCCGGTCATCGCCGGCGGGCTCGCTCTGGCGGTGGTCACCGGCCTGCTGGGATACCTGGTGGGAGGAGGCTTCCTCACGCCGTTCCCGATCGAGCTCGGCTTCACCTACATCTCGTCCGCTGTCGTGTTCGACGTGGGGGTGTACCTGATCGTGGTCGGCGCCGTGGTCGCCGCACTGCACCGGTTGGCCATAGCCGAACTCCTGGAGGACGACGCGGCGCCGCCCGGCGCCGCGTCCCGACCAGCCGACGACACCCAGTACCCCATGGTCGCCGTGGGAAGCGGCGGCCGCGACTCCGAGGAAGGTGAGCTGTGACGGCCGCGATCCTCGCCGGAGTCCTCGTGGCAGGAGGCGTCTACCTCGTCCTGCAACGGGGCCTGATCCGCATGGCGTTCGGAGTGATCCTCCTCGGCCACGCCGCCAACGTGGTGCTCCTGGCCGCGGGCGGGCTGTACCGCCGCGAAGCGGCCCTCATCGACCAGATCGCCGCCGTCCAGGCGGCGGCCGACCCGCTCCCGCAGGCATTCGTCCTCACCGCCATCGTCATCACGTTCGGTGTGACCGTCTATCTCGTCGCGCTGGCCGGCTCCGGATCCGGCGACGACACCGAGGAGACCACGTGATCGCCACCGCCCTGCCCCTCGTCTTCGCCGCCCCACTCCTGGCGAGCGCGATACTGATGGTCGTGCACCGGCCGATCTGGGCACGGCGCGCCGTACTGGTCGGCACGGTCGGCGCCGTTCTGGCCTACGGCGTCGTCCTGGTGGCCGCCACGAACGGCGGTACCGTGCTCGTCGCGGATATCGGGCTCTGGCCCGGCGGTATCGCGATCCCGTTCGTCGCCGACATGTTCAGCGCGCTGATGGTGACCGCCACGGCGCTGCTCACCCTCGTCTGCGTCGCCTTCGGCATCGTGGCCGGAGAGGACGAGCAGCACTACTTCGCTCCCTTCGTGCTGGCGCTGTACGGCGGCGTCGCCGGGGCCCTGCTGACGGGCGACCTGTTCAACCTGTTCGTCTGCATCGAGGTGATGCTGCTCCCCTCCTACGTGCTGATCAGCATGTTCGGCGGCGAGAACCGGTTGAAGGCGGGCCGGATCTACATCACCTACAACCTGCTGGCCTCGGCGGTCTTCCTGTTCGGGGTCGCGTTCGTGTACGGCGTGATCGGAACGGTCAACTTCGCCGAGCTGGCCGGGGCCGCGAAGGAGTCCACGGCGGTGGCGGTCGCCATGGGGGTGGTGCTCGTCGCCCTCGCCATGAAGTCCGGTGTGGTGCCGGTGCACGGATGGCTGCCGCGGACCTACCCCGAGACCTCGCCCGCGATCGCGGCGATCTTCTCGGGGCTGCACACCAAGGTGGGCATCTACGCGATCTACCGGCTCTACGCCCTGGTCTACGACGGCGACGAGCGGTTCCTGGGCTTCGCGGTGCTGTTCATGTGCCTCACGATGGCGTTCGGGGCGATGAGCGCGGTCGGCGAGGACACGATCCGCTCGGTGCTCGCCTTCAACATGGTCAGCGGTATCGGCTACATCCTGCTGGGCGTCGCCCTGTTCGGTCCCCTGGGCCTGGCGGCGGGCATCTTCTACCTGCTGCACCACATGGTCGTGAAGACCTCGCTGTTCCTGTCCGCCGGCGCGGTGGAGGTCCGGTACGGCACCCAGCGGCTCGACGAGCTGGGCGGGCTCGCAGGAAGAGAACCGCTCCTCGCGTTCGCCTTCGTGGGCGCCGCGCTCTCCCTGATCGGCATGCCGCCGTTCTCCGGGTTCGCGGGCAAGTTCGTGCTGCTGCAGGCATCCTTCGCGGAGTCCGCCTACTTCGCGGCGTTCATCATCCTCGCGGCGAGCCTGCTGACCCTGCTCTCGATGGGCCGGGTCTGGAACAGCGTGTTCTGGGGGCCGGTGCGGCGCGAGCCCGATGACACCACCGGTACCGCCGCCGTGACCGGTGCCGCGGATACCGACGCCGTGGTGGCGGGCAACGGCGAGGGCGGTGCCGTGCTGCAGAAACGCAGAACGCACGCCAAGGCGACCAGCCCGTTGACCCATGTGAGCCCGGCGCTCGCCGCGCCGGCCCTCGTCCTGACCCTCGTCTCGCTGGGGATCGGCCTGGGGGCCGAAGGGCTGTTGAACCTGACCCAGCAGGCCGCGGCCGGTCTGACCGATACGTCCAGCTACATAGAGGCGGTGATCGGGCGATGATCTCCCGGATCCGGCAGTACGTTTCCTGGGCCGGGCGGGCCGTCTCCTTCGCCGGCTACTTCGCGATGGAGCTTTCGGTGGCCTGTATCGACGTCGCCTGGGACGTCATCTCCCCGCACAGCCGGTTCTCACCGGGCATCGTCAGGTTCCCGCTGCGTTGCCGGACGGAGTTCGAGATGACCGTGATGAGCAACGTGATCACGCTGACCCCCGGGACTCTGACGCTCGCCGCCGAGTCCTCACCCCCGACGCTGTACATCCACTGCATGTACGCCAGGGACCGGCACAAGGCCCTCGAAGGGCTCCGCAAGTTCGAGACGAAGATGCTCCGCGCCGTCCGCGTGGACGGGGAGGTCCCGCCCGTTGTGGAAGCGGGCGAGCACGCGGCGCCCACGGGAGGTGACCGGTGACCCTGATCGATATCCCGCTGATCGCGATCGGCCTCGTCATGGTCATGGTCGCGGTCCGGATGTTCATCGGCCCCACCTCGGCCGACCGGGCGACAGCCGCCGACCTGGGGTTCTTCTGCTTCATCGCGCTGGCAGCCCTCTTCGGTGCCCGGACGGACATGCCCGCCGCGTTCGACGTGGTGCTGATCGCCACCCTGACCGGCTTCGTCGGGACGATCTGGATGGCCAGGCTGATCAGCCGAAAGGAGGAGAGCGGCGATGCATGACGCGGCCCTGGCGAGTGAGGCGGTAATGGTGGGCGGTATAGATGTGCTGGCCGTCATCGCGGGAATCACGATCACGATCGGCGCGGGCTTCATCGTGGTGGCCGGGGTCGGACTGCTGCGGCTCGCGGACGTCTACTCCCGGATGAACGCCGTCACCAAGGCGGCCACCCTGGGAGTGATCCTGACCCTCGTCGGCTCCTTCCTGCTGATGCCGGGGTGGGACACCGCCTGGAAGCTGGTGCTGGCGATCGCGCTGCAACTGCTGAGTTCGCCTGTCGGCGGCTACGCGATCGGCCGCGCCGCCTACCGCTCCAAGGCGCCGCTCACCGACGAGACCAACTTCGACGATCTCGGACACCGCGTGCCGGAGCGGTTCTGAGTGATGCGGGCGCTACGGCACTCATGCGAGCGCCCCCGGTCTGCGGGTCGGGGGCGCCGTGTTGAGGTCTACAGGTCGTTGTTCCGGATGTCCGTGAGGAAGGCGGACCATTCGGCGGGAGGGAACGACAGGTGCCCGACGGTGCGGTTCTGGGTGTCGCGGACTTTCACCGACTCCGGTGACTCCGCGATCTCTAGGCACTCGCCGTTCGTATGGCTATAACTGGACTTGCGCCACGTCTCCATAGCGATCCTCCATGATCTTGCACATCAGCTTGAGGGATTCCGAGGGCGACAGAGCTTCTGCCTGGAGTCGTCCGAACTGGGTCGCCATTCGGCGTACCACCTCAGGTTCGTCGATCACCATCCCTCCTTCATGGTGTTCAACGACGGCCACAAGCTGTGCGATACCTAGAGTAAGTACCTGAAACGGAAGGTATGCCTTGATGCCCGTTCGCACGCTTGCTGGCAACACCTGAACCTGTGCGGCATCCTCCTCCGCAAGTCGGGCGATGTGTTCTAGCTGTTTCTTCATAATCTTCGCATCGCCTACAACATCGGTGAAAACGGACTCCCGTATCACGAATGAGATCAGCTCTACCTTGCCCTCCCGGAGGAGGCTGGGCAGTCGCCCCGTACGTCCGTACCATCCGCTCGATCTCTTCAGCGTCCGCGCGTGTACTTCCCTCCTTGATCAGTGTCCGTGCGTAGTCCTCGGTCTGAAGCGGACCAGGCATCACAAGCGGCTGGTGTTGCCTGATCTCGATTGCGCGGCGCTCTAGCTGTAGCGCGTCCTTGAACCACTCGGGAACGTAGCGCTGGTTGGCAATTTCCTGCCACATCCGGGCAAGGGTGCCACCTGTGGACAGCGCAGTGTCGAGTGCTTCTGCATGGTGGAGTCGTGGGGACCGTGTTCCCAACTCGAACGAACTGATCGTTGATTTGCCCATGAGAGAACTCTTGCCGAGTTCACGTTGCGTTCTCCCAGATTGCTCGCGTAATTGCTTTAGCGCCGCCCCCCACTGACCCCATTTCGGATCCCGTTTATCGCTCATGAGGAACAGCGTTCCATAACGCGGACACAGTTGGACGCGAAATCCACAGCAGAACGCAAAAGTGTGTCCTCTATGGCAGGTGACTGTTCACCCCCGGCAGTCTGGAACCTCCGAACACGACAAGACCCCGGCGACCGCTGACTCGGCCCCGGGGCGTGGCCACCAGCTATCCCAAGGAGCTGATGACGTTGTCCATCCTGACACCGCGCCGGAGTGCGCGGGTTCGCCCCTACCTGCTGTGCCTGGAACGTGCGGGGGTGCCCCGGTGAGCGACATCGATCCCGGCCTCTACGTCCGAACCCAGGAGGCCGCCGAGATCCTGGGCATCGCCCCTCTACCCTGCGGGCCTGGGCCCGCCAGGGGCGGATCCGCTGCCTGCGCAACCCCCAGACCGGATGGCGGATCTACCGCGCCGGCGACGTTTACGCGCTACGCGACTCCCGAAAGGCGCGGCAATGACGGACCTGGCCCGACAAGAGCACGCGGCGCTGAGAAACCTCGTCGAGCAGCTGATCGCCGCCACCGGCGACCATCTCTGCTGGCTGGGGCCGGTCCGCCGGACCGCCATCGAGATCCGCGACCGCCTCGACGGCGGCTCCTCCCCGGTGGTCGAACCGGTCACCGCCAACTGGCAGTGCCCGGCCTCGGGATGCCGCTTCGCCGCCATCCACCCGATCTCCCACCCCTGCCCGCTGTAGACACCCCGCGCGGAAGACAGCCCACCAGGGCCACCGCCACCGCGCCCCAACCCCGCGCGCCTTCCCCTCCTCCCCAGAACCCGGAGGGTGCGCCGCCCCGGCCCCCGCCGCGATCCGTCCCCGGCGGGGGCCGCTCCATGCGAACACCCGCGGGCGGCCGGGCATACGCCAAGACCGTGTCGCGGGGGCCGTGTTCGTCGCCGGGGAGTAGATTTCCCAGGAGTTATATGGGCAGGGGCCACCTTTTCCGCTGGCCGGTGAGCCGTACCAGACATATTGGTGCTCGGGGGTGACGGTGGCGCCGAAGGCGCTCCAGCCGGGCCGACCATTGGCTGTCCACCAGTGGTGAGCGTCCTCAACGGCGGCCCACAGCCGGCGCGGCCCCCCTTCGCTCACCCGGTACCGGTCGTCCACGGGTTCCATGTCGATCTCGGCCCATGACCCGTCCGCGGCTTCCATGAACAGGAAGTCGGTGCCGTCGTCTGCGGTCTTGCCCACGGTGTCGGCGTCGATGGTGGCGAGTTGGGCCAGAAACGCGAACTCCAACTCCTGCACGGTAGCGGGGTTGATCGTGGTCGTGCTCTCCTTGCCCTCGTCATCGACGGTGGCCCGGTGCCGGGGACTGCGGGTACGGGCGGGCATGAAACCCGCCCGCTGCGGAAGGAACCGGCCTTGGGCGGTGCCGTCTGCGCCTACGTGGAGTTTGAGCATCGCCCCTCCGGCGCCGCCCGCGATGTTGGTCAGGATCACCCCGCCCGGCCTGACCTGGGTGATCCATTCGGGGGGATGTGGGTGAAGGCGGCCGTGGCGATGATGCGGTCGTATGGGGCGTTGTCGGGATAGCCTGGTGGCCGTCAAAGGTGGCCAGTACCGGGCGGTAGCCGAGCGCGTTCAGGCGTTCGGCGGCGTCGGAGACGAGGCGGGATGAGATGTCGATACTGGTCACCTGGTCTGAGCCGAGACGTTCGCACAAAAGCGCGGCGTTATAGCCTGAGCCCACACCGATTTCCAGCACACGGACATCCTCGGTGAGATCCAGCTCGGTGAGCATCTGGACCATCAGGCCAGGCATGGTGGAGGAACTGGTCCAGCGCCCTTTGCCGGTGCCCGCGGGCAAGGCGTCGATCACCGGTTCGCCTTTGATCTCGATGATCGGTGTTTCGTCGGCATAGACCCGCGAGGCCCATTCGTCGTACTGCTCGGGGTCGTCGCGGCGTATGAGCCGGTAGCGCGTGCCATGGGGCGTGTGCTCGTAGACGGCGAAGGCCGGGACGAGCGCCCCGCGATCCACATGCCGGAACGCATCGGTGAGCGGGTCGTCGGCGTGCAGCGAGTCGTTGGCGATGAGAAGGTCGGTGAGATCCGAAGACGGCGGGTGAACAGGACGGCTCACGGGTGCCCCTTCTCCAGCAGGTCGGCGATGGTTTCGGCGATGGGAAGCGCGCAGTGGTGAGCGAGCCAGCCCCACTCGCCGTTGGGGTTGATCTCCAGCAGGGTCCATGTCCCGTCAGGAGAGACAGCGAAGTCGGCCGCTCCGAAGGTCAGGCCGAAGGCTCGCATATAGCGTTGCAGACCCGCGCGCACCTCGCCGGGGATGCCGATGACCTCATACCGGTGGGCGCCGTAATCGCTGCGCCAATCCTGGTATGCCGCCTGTGACTGCGCATGGATCGCTACCGCGAACATCTCGCTCCCGACGATGGTCACCCGGGCCTCGTAGTCCTTGGCTATCCACTGCTGAAAACAGTGCGCCGTCAGGGAGAGCGCGGGATCGCGTAGATCCTGCAGGGCCTCAACCGGCGTGGCGTAAATGATCTTGGTTCGACCATCCTCGGTGTGCAACGCTCCACCGAGCGGCTTGTACACCACGGGACCTTCCACACTGGCCACCCAATCGGCGGCGTGATCGGGGACGTTGGTGATGATCGTACGCGGAACGGTAAGCCCGGATCCGGCCGCTGTGGCAAGCTGGGCGGGTTTGTACTCTGCCGAGGTCATCGCGCGCGGGTCGTTGACCCACAGGCAGTCCGAGCTCAGCAGCACACCACCGAACCCCATGCGGGCCTCACGGTAGGCCCAGCGCTGTTCCGGCCCCGACATGCCCTCAGCAAGCGTGAACTGCCCCGGACGGCGGTAGTAGACACTACGTACCGATTCCAGATCAACGCCACGGAACGCATCATGGATCGAGCCCCGCCAGCGCGGGGTGTCGAACTCGGCTTCCATGGTCATGGAGAGGGGGAAGTCGCCGGTGTCCATCCGTGCCACCGGGACACCGCGCTCATTCAGTTCGTGGATAACGGGGTCGGCGGTGCCGTCCTCGGTGTCGGTGAGGACCAGCACCGCCTCACGCAGCGGTGACGACGCCATCAGTCGTAGGTCACCTCTTCAGGGGTGGGCTTGTTGCCGTCCGGCTCGCCGGTGGTCTCCTTGGTGCCGCTGGAGCGTTTGCCCAGCGACGGGGCACCAGTCAGCCGGTCGATGCCCTGTTGGCTCACCGGGTCATAGACCCACCGATCGACGGCGTCGCTGACCTCACGGCGGAGCGGAGGGGTTACGGCGAACCGCAGGCCCCACGGGCGCGTTCCCGAGCCGGAGGGCGGCTCGGCGCTGGCGTTGAAGACGGCCGTGGTCGGGTCCAACGGGAAGGCGTCACTGACCCGCGCGAACTCGGCGTGGGACTCACCATCCGGCGATTCCAACAAGGCGGGATTGTTCTGGGGGGTCATGTGGGGGTCTTTCTCTTCGGGGCGGTCGGTTGCATGACACTGTTGTTGTTCCCCTGCTCTGCCTTTTAGTAGCCGGGGCGCGAACCGTGAGGACGCTGAAGCACGGCGAAGTCCGGCACCACGCAGAGCCGGCAGGAGACTCCCGCGGGGGCCGCTCCATGCGAACACCCGCGAGCGGCCGGGCGGGATGACATCTGTCATGCCGCGCCGGTCCCGGACGTCACGGCCGGGCGGTGACATCGGGATCTACACCGGAAAACCCGCTGCCCGCCAGACTTCTGGCATGGGAACGGCACAGCAGACCTCCTCCAGCGCGGCCGCCGCCGAGGCCGCGATCAGCGTTCGCGACCTGCGGCAGAGTTACGGCGACTTCGAGGCGGTCAGGGGCGTCTCCCTCGACGTCGCGCCCGGGGAGCTGTTCGCGCTGCTGGGCACCAACGGCGCGGGCAAGACCACCACCGTCGAGACCCTGGAGGCTTCCGCCGCCCCACCTCGGGCACGGTCCGGGTCTTCGGTACCGACCCCTATGGCCAACCCGCCGCGCTGCGCGAGCGCGTGGACGCGGTGCTGCAGCACAGCGGGCTGTTCGGCGAGCTGACCGTCGCCGAGACGATCGACCTGTCCCGCGACCTCGCCGCCGATCCTCTCGACCGCGACTCGGTACTGGAGCTCACCGGCCTCACCGACCGGGCCGCGGTGGCCGTCCGGCAGCTCTCGGGCGGGCAGAAACGCCGCCTCGACCTCGGGCTGGCGGTGCTCTCCCAGCCGGAGGTGCTGTTCCTGGACGAGCCCACCACCGGGATGGACCCCGAAGCCCGGCGCGCGGCCTGGCGGACCATCGAGGAGCTGGTCGCGGACGGGGTCGCCATTCTGCTGACCACGCACTATCTGGAGGAGGCCGAACGGCTCGCCGACCGGATCGCGATCATGCACACTGGTGAGATCCGGGTGGCGGGCCGGATCGACGAGGTTCTGCGGGGGTGGGGCGACCGCATCGGGTTCCGGATGCCCGACCGGTTCCGGTTCGAGGAGCTCCCGGCCCTACCGGACGCGGCGGCCTCGATGGACGTGCGCGGGGGCGAGCCGTGGGTCAGCTACGTCGTCACCGGCGACGACACGGCCGGACGGGCCCATCGGGCCGCGGCGTGCCTGCTCCCGTGGGCGGAACGGAACGGGGTCACCCTGGAGCGGCTGGAACTGCGCAGCGCCTCGCTTGAGGACGTCTTCCTCTCCGCGGCCTCGGGGGCGGCCGCGGCCGGTCTCGCCGGCCGTTGAGCCCGGACCGCCCCCGCCCGTCCGCGCAAGGATCCGACCAAGGAGCCGACCATGGCCAGTCCGACGGTTCAGCAGACAACAGAGCGGCCCCGCGCCGCCCGCGCGCCCGTCAGCCCGTACCGGCAGCTGCTGCGGCTGACACGTACCGAACTCACCCTCTTCTACCGGTACCGGATGGCCCTCTACATCGCGGTCTTCCCGCTGGTCTTCGTGCTCATCGGGGTCGCGTCGGAGGGCGAGGAGACGCTCCCCGGGGTCGACGCCGCGCCGTATTACATCACGGGAACCCCCGCGCTGGTCGCGATGGCCATCGGGCTCTGGCACATCTCCAACGTCTACGCGGCGCGGCGCGAGCAGCTGGTACTGAAGCGCTTCCGGGCCAGCGGGGTGACGCCGTTCGCGCTGTTCGGCGCGTCCACGCTGTCGGTGCTCGCCGTGGTGCTCCTGCTGACGGCCGTTATCGGCGGGGTCCTCGCCTGGCGCTACGGCGTGTGGCCGGCCGATCCGGCCATGGTGGCGTTGCCCCTGGTGCTGACCACCGTGCTGATGTCGCTGCTGGGCGCCGCTTTCACCCGGTTGACCCGCAACGCTGAGAGCGCCCAGCTGATGGCGATGTTCCCGTTCCTGATTCTCTACGGGGCCAGTGGCTCATGGTGCCGCTGGAGATGATGCCGGACCGGCTCGCCGCCGCTCTCGGCCTGCTTCCGCTGGCACCCGCCGTCGAGATGATCCGCTCCGGCTACCTGGGCTACGACCTGGTCAACGGCGTGGACGAGGCGAGCGCGATCACCGGGCCGGCCCTGTGGACGGCGGCGTTTCCCTCGGTGGGCCTCCTGCTGGCCTGGCTGGCGCTCTCGGTCTACCTGCTCCGGTACTTCCGCTGGGACCCGCGCCAGGAGCAGTGAGCGCTCGTGTCGAGCATGGACCACCGCCGGAAGGCACGGGCACGCGCTTCCGGCGGTGCGGGGCGGGCGCCGGCCGGGACGGGGACCGGCGGCCGCCCCTCGATCTGGTTAGGGTTGGACCCCGGGCGATGAGGGGAGTGACGGTGGCGGCATCCGCTTCTGTGCCCGCGGAGGGAGCGGACCGGTTCGGGCGGCGGCTGGTCCTCGCCCGCCGGTTGGTCCTCGCAACGGTCGCGATGGTGCCCTTCATGTGCGTCGCCGCGGCGCTGGCCGCTTTGGGGGCGGCCAGCGAGGACGAGGACCTGGTGCCGCTGGCCTGGCGGGCGCCGCACCCGCTCGATGCTGTGCTGAGCATCGCGGGCATCCTGTGCAGCGCGGTACTGGCGTACTTCCTGCTGCGCATCGTCCGCACGAGGGTCGACCGGCCCGATACGACACTGGACCGCGACGTCCTGCTGTCCGTCGTCGCGCTCGGTGGCGCGGCGCTCACCCTGGCCGGGAATAACTGGACGCTCGGGGTCGTGCTGGCGTGGGGCTCCGGCGTGTGCGTGACCGGGAGCAGGCGGCGCAGGGCCGGTTACCTGCTGATCATGCTCCTGGCCTCCGTTCCCCCGTCCGTGGTCCTGGGCTGGCCGGGTGAGGTGGGGCAGGGGATCCTCTTCGCGCTCGGTCTCACCGCCATCGCCCTCGTGACATGGGCCGTAATGTGGGCCAGCTACGCCTCCGTGATCGTGCTCTGGGACATCATCACCGAAGCCACCGCAGCCCGGGAGGCCCAGGCCCGGCTCGCCGTCAGCGAGGAGCGCCTGCGCTTCGCCCGGGACATGCACGACCTGCTCGGACACAGCCTGTCCGGAATGGCGGTGAAGAGCGAGCTCGCGGCCCGGCTCGCCGACCGGGACCCGCAAAGGGCCGCGCGGGAGATGACGGCCGTGCAGCGGCTCGCCAGGGACGCGCTGCGCGAGCTCCGGACCGCTGTCAGCGGGTACCGGGAGGTGGACCTGGACGCCGAGATCGCCAGCGTGCGCGCTGTTCTCTCCGCTGCAGGCGTCCGGTGCGAGGTGACCGGCGGGGCGGTGGACCTTCCCGCCGAGCTGCGCGCGCTCGCCGCCTGGCTGGTGCGCGAGGCCGCCACCAACGTGCTGCGGCACAGCTCCGCCGCGCGCTGCGCCATCGCCCTGGAACGGCAGGAGCGCGCGGTGGTCGTCGAGGTGCTCAACGACGGGGTGCGCGGCGCCGGGGAGGCCGCGGTGCGTTTCGGGAACGGTCTCACCGGACTCGCCGAACGCGCCGCCGCGGCCGGCGGCTCCGTGACAGCGGGCCCGAGCGGCCGGGACGGGTTCCTGGTGCGGGCCGTGCTGCCCCTCGCGTCCCAGGAGGCCGCACGGGAGCCGGCCACCGAGCCGGGGCGGGACCGGGAGGATGTGACCGCGTGATCCGCATTGTGCTGGCCGACGACGAGCAGCTGGTGCGCGGCGCGATCGCCGCGCTGCTCGGCCTGGAGGACGACCTGGAGGTCGTCGCCGAGGTAGGGCGGGGCGACGAGGTGCTCGACGCGGTCACCGCGCACGCGGCCGACATCGCTGTCCTGGACATCGAGATGCCCGCCGCCGGCGGCCTGGACGTGGCGGGACGGCTGAAGGAGGCGGCGCCGGACTGCGGTGTGCTCATCCTGACCAGCTTCGGCCGGCCGGGATACCTGCGCCGGGCGATCACCGCGGGCGCCCGCGGCTTCCTGGCCAAGGACGCCCCGGTGGAGCAGCTCGCAGGCGCGATCCGCAAGGTGTACGAGGGCGGCCGCTACATCGACACCGACCTCGCCGCCGCGGCGATGGCCGCCGGCGACAGCCCTCTGACCAGCCGCGAAGCCGAGGTTCTGCGTGCCGCGGCCGAAGGGGAGTCCGTCGCCGGGATCGCCCGGGCGCTGCACCTCAGCGAAGGGACCGTGCGCAACTACCTGTCCAGTGCCATGACCAAGACCGGCGCCGACAACCGACTGACCGCCATCCGCACGGCGAGGGAGATGGGATGGCTCTAGCGGCCGCAGCGCGCGCGACCACGGCGCCTCGTGCGTCCAGGGGAGTGCGACGACCAGGCGGAACCGTCCGCGGGACGCCTCTTGTTTGGTACACGGGGTACCCGGGGTAGCACGTTCTTACGTCGCCGTCCGGGGATGGGGGCAGGGGCCCGGAAGACGTTGGGGGGTCGTTTGCCGTGGATATCGGTGTGTCCGGCACGGCCGTTTCCGCCCCACGGCCCCTCCTTCGGCTCCTGACCGGACCTGTCGCTCCGCATCGGCGAGGGGGACTCCGCTTCGGTGCTCCCCGGCCGCCTGACGCCCCCTAGCCGACGCCCGCGCGCCGGGACACCCCCGAAGACCCGGAAGTTACAGAACGGAATTCCGACGACACGCAGACCGGCCTTCCGGGGCCGCTGTCGGGCCCGGAGGTGAAGGAGGGCGCGAGCCGCACACGAGTGGTGCGCCGGAGCTTAGGGGGGCGCCGGGTGGTACTGGTCCTCGTGCTGGGCGCACTGGTCGTGTCCGCGGCGGCGGCGCCGCTCTTCGAGCGGTTCCTGGGCCGGAACGCGGGCTGGCCCCTCGCGGTGATCTTCCTGGTCCTGGGAAGCGCCATCGCGTGGCCGGCACCGCGGGTTCTGGCGAACCAGCCGGTCGCCTTCACGTGGCCGTGGCTCCCGTCCATCGACGTCGCGTTCGCGCTCCGCCTCGACGGCCTGTCACTGCTGTTCGCGCTGCTGATCCTGGGCGTGGGCGCCCTGATCATGGCGTACTGCACGCGGTACTTCGGCCATGGCGCCCGCCACGGCACCGTCTACCTGCTGCTCACCCTGTTCGCGGCGTCGATGCTGGGCCTGGTGCTGGCCGACGACCTCGTGCTGCTGTTCGTCTTCTGGGAGCTCACCAGCGTCTGCTCGTTCTTCCTCATCGGGAACGCCGGACTGGCCGCCGCCCAGCCCGCGAAACGGGCGTTACTGGTCACCGCGATGGGTGGGCTCGGTCTGCTCGGCGCTGTGCTCCTGCTCGCCGTCGCCGCCGGAACGACCCGCCTCAGCGTGATCCTGCGCGAGTTCGACTGGGCGGCCGACCCCGCGTTCACGACGGTCGTGCTGCTGCTGCTCGTCTTCGCCGCCTTCACCAAGTCCGCGCAGATCCCCTTCCACTTCTGGCTGCCCGACGCGATGGCGGCCAGTACCCCCGTGAGCGCCTACCTGCACGCCGCCACGATGGTGAAGGCCGGGATCTACCTGCTCATGCGCTTCTCCCCGGAGTTCGCGGAAGGGGCGCTCTGGACGGCGCTGCTCGTCGGGACGGGCCTGGCGACCGCGGTGGTCGGCGCGCTGCTCGCGCTGAAACAGCACGACCTCAAAGCGCTGCTGGCGTACTCGACCGTCAGCCAGCTCGGGTTCCTCACCGCGCTCGTGGGGATCGGAACACCGGAGGCCCTAGGGGCGGCGGCCCTGCACACGCTGGCGCACGCCCTGTTCAAGGCGACCCTGTTCATGCTGGTGGGGATCATCGACCGCGAGGCGGGCAGCCGGGACGTGCGCAGGCTCGACGGACTGTGGCGGGTCATGCCGGTCACCGCCACACTCACGGGGCTGGCCGCGATGTCGCTGGCCGGCATCCCCCCGGCGCTCGGGTTCGTCAGCAAGGAGAAGATCTACGCCGCCTTCGTCGACTTCCCCGGACCCGAATGGCTCGGCTGGCTGCTCGGAGCGGTCGCGGTGTTCGCCGCGGTCCTCACCTTCGCCTACGGGTTCCGCCTCCTGCACGGCGCGTTCGGCGGCACCACAGTGCAGCGCCGGCTGGTCGAACCGTCATGGCCGTTCCGGACCCCCGCCGCGGTCGCCGCTGTGCTCGGGATCGTGCTGGGTATCGCGGTGTCGACTCTGAGCCTCCTCGTCGAGCAGATCATCCTGGACACCCGGTTCATGTCGGGCGACCCGCACCTCGAACTGTGGCCGGGCTTCTCAGCGGAGCTGGCGATGTCGGCGCTGACCGTCGTGCTCGGGCTGCTGCTGTTCCGTGCCCGCGCGCCGGTGGACCGCTGGCTGCAGCGCCGGCGGCTGCCTTTCAGCGGTGTGAGCGTCTTCGAGCGCTGCTACAGCGCGGTGATCCGGTTCGGCGGCTGGGTCGGCGCCCCCACGCGAAGCCTGGCCCCAAGCGTCCAGATGCTGCCCATCGTTCTGGTGCTGCTCGCTCTCGCGGCGGTCGGCCTCTGGTGGGGGGTGCCGCTGGCGCCGCGCGCCCCGGGAACCACGCGGATCGAGGACTGGCTCATCGTCGCTGTCCTCGCTGCGGCGGTGGCCGCGATCGCGGCCACCCGTTTCCGTATCGCCGCGGTCTGCCTGCTCGGGGTCATCGGGTTCGTCGTGGCGATGTGGTTCCTCATGCTCGGCGCGCCCGACCTGGCGCTGACCCAACTGCTGATCGAGTTCCTCACCGTTGCCGTCGCCGTACTCGCGCTGAGCCGGCTGCCCGCGCTGTTCCAGCCGGGCGGGAGGCTGCGGACGGGAGCGTCCGCGGCGATCGCCCTCCTGGCGGGCGCCGGGGCCACCGTCGTCGCTTTCGCGTTCACCGGCCGCCGGGGCCCGTCCGCGGTACGCGACTACTACCTGAGCGAGTCGGAGGAGGCGACCGGCGGGACGAACGTGGTCAACACCATCCTGGTCGACTTCCGGGCTCTGGACACGCTGGGGGAGATCACGGTCCTCGCCGCCGTGGCCATCGGTGTCGCCGCTTTCGTGGAGAGCACGCCCCTCCTTCGGAGCGCGTTGCAACGGGAGCTCCTCCCCAGGGGCAGCCCGATCGAGAACGCGGCCGACAACGCCGTCGTCATCCGCGTCTTCGGGCGCCTGCTCGTGCCCGTTATCATCGCGTTCTCCCTCTACCTGCTGCTCCGGGGGCACAACGCGCCGGGCGGAGGCTTCATCGCCGCGCTCGTCGGCGGCGCCGGCCTCGCCATGGTCTATATCGCCTCGCTGGCTCCGGACCGCAGGTCGGCCGCATGGCCCTCCGTCGGACTGGCCGGCGCGGGACTCGCGATCGCGGTGGCCGCCGGACTCATCGGCCTCGCCGACGGCTCCTTCCTGCGCCCCTTCCACGGCGAGCTGGAACTCCTCGGGGCGACCGTCAAGGGCACCACGTCGCTGATCTTCGACGTCGGCGTGTACCTCATCGTCATCGGTGTGATCGTGTCAGCGCTGCGCCGCATGGGGAGCGGGCTCTCGGGCGCCCTGGCCCACGGCGGCGAGGGCGTGCTGGACGGCCTGGTCATCCGGCGCTCCAAGGCCCGACCAAGGGCGCCGGAGGGCGGAAAGGCGGGACACGCCGAGAGGTACCGGAACGGAGGTGGAGAATGACCCTCGCCCTCGGAATCGGCGTCCTCGTCGCCGGAGGCGTCTTCCTGGTCCTGCAACGCGGGCTCGTGCGCATCACGTTCGGGTTCGTCCTCCTCGGCCACGCCGCGAACCTGCTGTTCCTGGCGGCCGGGGGAACGCAGCGCCGGGAGCCGCCCATCGAGGGGACCGCCGCTCTCGGGCAGATGGCCGACCCGCTGCCCCAGGCGTTCGTCCTGACGGCGATCGTCATCACCTTCGGCATCACGATCTACCTGCTCGTTCTCGCCGCGGCGGGTAAAGGCGACGACGACACCGAGCGGTTGCCGTGAACAGCGTGCTTCTTCCGCTGACCGTTGCGGTGCCGCTGCTGGCCGCGGCGGTACTCGCCCTGGTCCGGCACCCGGGGTTCCCGCGCCGCGCCGTGCTCGTCGCCGTGCTGACCGCGCTTCTGGCCAACAACGTGGGTCTGCTCGTGGCGGTGCGCGACGGAGGCACCATCGCGCACAACGTCGGAGCCTGGCCGGACGGTATCGCGATCACGTTCGCGGTCGACCTGTTCAGCGCGCTCATGCTGACGGTAACGGCGCTGGTCACCCTGGTGTGCGCCGTGTTCGCGGCCCTCTCGGGCGAGGGGAGGAACCGCTACTTCCCCTCACTGGTCCTCGTGCTGTTCGGCGGGGTCTGCGGTGCGCTGCTCACGGCGGACCTGTTCAACCTGTTCGTGTTCGTCGAGGTCATGCTGGCGCCGTCCTATGTGCTGATCAGCGTGTTCGGCAACGGAAGGCGGATACCGGCGGGACGCCTCTACATCGTGGTCAGCCTGCTGGCCTCGACCGTCCTGCTCATCGGGATCGCCGCGGTCTACGGGCTCGCCGGCACCGTCAACCTCGCCGACCTCGCCGGAACGGCCCGGGAGAGCCCGGCCGTGGCGCTGGCCGGGGGCATCGTGCTGGTCGCCTTCTGCGTGAAGGCCGCGGTCTTCCCGGTGCACGGGTGGCTGCCGAACACCTACCCGTACACGTCCCCGGTCGTCGCTGCGCTGTTCTCGGGCCTGCACACCAAGGTCGCCGTCTACGCCATCTACCGGATCTACGCCCTGGTCTACGACGGGGACGCGCGCTACCTCGCTGTGCTGCTGGCCGTCTTCACGGCCACCATGGCCGTCGGTGCCCTCGGCGCGGTCGGCGGGCCCGCCGCGCGCTCGGTCCTGACGTTCAACATGGTCAGCGGGATCGGCTATATCCTGCTGGGGCTCGCGCTGTTCGGTCCGGTAGGGATCGCCGCGGGGATGTTCTACATGGTGCACCACATAGTGGTTATGGCCTCCCTCTTCCTGTCCATCGGAGCCGTGGAGGCCACCTACGGAAGCCGGCACCCCGAGCGCCTCGGCGGTGTGGCCCGGCGCGAGCCGGTCCTGGGGCTGGCATTCATCGGGGCGGCGTTCTCCCTGGCCGGTGTTCCGCCGTTCTCCGGCTTCGTGGCCAAGCTCCTCGTCATCCGCGCCGCGGTCGTCGAGGGGGAGTACGTCGCCGCCGCGGTGGCGCTCATCGCCGGCCTTGTGGTGCTGACGTCCGTGATCAAGATCTGGCTCGGCGTGTTCTGGGGCCGCATGATCAGGGAAGTCGACCACGAGCAGGAGATGGTGGCGGATGCCGAGATGCCGCGGGTGCGGGCCGCTCTCATCGTCCCTCCCCTGGTCCTGATGCTGTTCTCGCTGGGGCTGGGGATCGGCGGCGAGCTGCTGCTGTCCCTGTCGGAGCGGGCCGCGGAGGCGCTCGTCGACACCGGGGAATACGTGCGTGAGGTGGCGGGGGGATGAACGGTTTCCTGCGGCTGATGACCGGCTCCGTGCGGTGGCTGGGACGGTTCGTGGCGTTCGCCGGCTTTTTCGGGTGGGAGCTCGCCAGCGCGAACGCGACCGTGGCCTGGGAGATCATCACGCCGGGCAGCGCCCTCGCTCCAGGCATCGCCGAGTTGCCGCTGCGCTGCCGGACCGACCTGGAGATCGCCACGATGGCCAACCTCATCACGCTCACTCCCGGGACCCTCACCGTGGCCATCCAGCGTGACCCGCCCACGCTCTACGTCCACGGGTCGCACGCCGGGGACCCGCACACCTTCCGGGAGCAGTTCGACGAGCTGGAGAACCGGATACTCGACGTGCTGCGTTTCGAGGGGCGCCCCCATGGGCCGCCGGCATGGCGGGCGGGCGGCCCCGAGGAGAGGGGAACGCGATGATCCTGCTCGATCTGGCCCTGGCGGTACTGGGCGCCGTGTTCGTCATGGCCATCGTCCGGATGATCCGCGGGCCCGGCCCGGCCGACCGGGTTGTCGCGGCCGACCTGAGCTTCTTCGTGTTCGTGGGGGCGGTGGCGCTGATCGGCCTGCGTGTCGGCAGCCCCTGGGTGTTCGACGTCGTGCTGGCCGGCACGCTCACGGCCTTCATCGCCACCGTCTGGCTCGCGCGGCTCATGGGCGGAGGGGAGAGGAGGAGCTGACATGTGGGCGTTCGTGGGCGGCGTGCTGATCGCGCTGGGAGTGGGGCTGACCCTGCTCGCGGGGATCGGGTTGCTCCGGCTGCCCGATGCCTACAACCGGATGAACGCGGTCGCCAAGGCGGCGAGCCTCGGCGTCGTCCTCACACTGGCCGGGACGGTGATCCTGATGCCCGACCCGGCAGCCGTCGTCAAGACCCTCGTGGCCATCGTGCTGCAGCTCATCACGGCAGCGGTCGGCGGCTTCGCCATCGCCCGCGCCGCCTACCGGTCCGGTACGCCGCTGGCGCGGATCAACCGCTTCGACGAGCTCGCCGAGCGCTCGCGCGAAGCGGACGGCGAGGAGGAGCGTTAGGGAAGGTTCTTCGGGTCGATACCCGCGGCGTCGAGTATGGATTTCTGTGTGCCCATGCGCAGCGGATCGCGTCCGAGCGGCACGATGATGGAACGGCCGTCCCTGCGCATTTTGTAGTGGTCACCCCGTGTGGAAACGTGCTCGAATCCTTCAGCTTCGAGCAGTTTGATGATCTCCTTACTGGACATCCTGCGAGTCCGTGGGCTCATGCGCTGAGTTTGATGTCGAAGGGAAGGACGGCCGCTTCGGGGTGGATGAGGGAGAAGTCGATGTCTTCGTCTTCGTAATAGAGTTCCACCGCTTCCTGGATGTTCCGCAGGGCTTGTTCATAGGTGTCGCCCTCGGTGGTGACGCCGTTCTCGACGCACTGGATCACGAAACCGCCTTCCTCCGGCCATATGCGAGCAGTGAGTCGGACGTTCGTCGGTTGGGTCATCGGGAGTCCTCCATTTTCGAAGACGACCCTGCGCTTCCCAGAGTAGGGGCCGAGCGCGCTCCGCGTCCGGAGGATCCGCGGCCCGCCGGCGGTCAGAGGAAGCGCAGGACCAGCATGGCCGTGTCGTCGGTGTGCCCGCCCGGCGCGAACTCCTCCAGGTCCCGGTCGATGCGGGCGATGACGGCCTGGGCGGTCAGTCCGGAGCAGCCGGAGAAGATGCGCTGCAACCCCTCGTCACCGAGCATGTCCTCGTTGCTGCGGCGTTCGGTGACACCGTCGGTGACCGCGAGGAGCACGCCTCCCGGGGAGACCTCGACGGTTTCGGTGTAGAAGCCGACGTCCTCGAACGCCCCCAGGAGCGGCTGGGAGGTCCCGAGCGTCGTCACCTCCCCCTCCTGGTTCAGCCGCAACGGCAGCGGGTGCCCGGCCGACACCAGGCGGATGCGCATCCCCTCGCCGGGGGCGCCCAGCGGGGTCATCTCCCCGTAGAGCATGGTCAGAAAGCGCGTGGAGGTGTTCTCCTCCAGGATCGCGAGGTTCAGCCGGTGCATGATGTGAGCGGGGGAGTAGCCCTCGCGGGCGAGCGCCCGCAACGTGTGCCGGGCCAGTCCGGTGACCGCGGCCGCCGCGGGGCCGGTGCCGCACACGTCGCCGATCGCGAAGCACCAGCGGCCGTCGGTGGCGAAGACGTCGTAGAAGTCGCCGCCCACGACCGTGCGCTCGTCGGCCGGGCGGTAGAACACCGCGTGGTCCACGCCCGGGATGGTCGGCTCCTTCTCCTTGGCCGGGAGCAGGCTCCGCTGCAGTGCCTCGCTCATCGAGGTCTGGTTGGCGTAGAGGCGCGCGTTCTCCATCGCCGAGGAGACGCGCTGGGCGAGGTCGTCGGCGACGTCCACGTCCTCACGGGTGAAATCCGCTTCGGGGTCCTTGCCCAGCGTCAGCCGCCCGAGTGTCCTGCTGTGCGCGACCAGGGGGATGCTGATGGCCGGGCTCTCCGCCATTTCCAGCGTCAACTCGTCGTCGAGCCCCGCTGAGAGGAGCTGCCCGCGGGTCCACAGCGGGCGCGGCTCGCGCTGCTCGGGAGGCGGCAGCGTGCCCAACAGGGTCCGCAGCATGTCGTTGTAGTTCTCGTTGCGGTGCACGGTGTGGGTCAGCCGGGAGATCCCCAGCTCCGTGGTGGTGTGCACGGCGCACCAGCTCCCCAGGCGCGACGTCGCCAGCTGTGCGGCCAGCGCCGAGGTCATCTGCTCGTCGAGTGTGCCGGTGAGCAGGTCGCTGGCCTCGGCGAGGAAGCTCAGCGAGGCGCGGCGCGCCAGCTCCACCTCGGCCAGTCGGGCGCGTTCCATGGGTAGGGCGATGCGGTCGGCGCCTTCCTGTAGCCGCCGGGCCGCGGTGGTACCGAAGTGCCGGATGCGGCGCGACGCGACACCGATCAGTCCGGTGATTCGGCCCTCCACGATGAGCGGCGCGGTGACCAGCGACCGCATGCCCGCTCCGGCGAGCCGCCCGCGGTGCGCCCGCGCGATCATCAGGTCGTCGTTGATGACGGGGCCCGGTTCCGGAGCGGCGGAGGGGAAGGTCTCCTCGGTCCGGCTGCGGAACGGGCGCCAGGGACCGTTGGTCAGCCCGGTGGCCGCGCGGACCTCCCATTCGGTCTCGTCGGTCGTGGCCAGTGCGATGTAGGCGGCGTCGCCGCCCAGCGCGGACCGCGCGTACTCAACGGTGCGGTCGAGCAGTTCGGGAAGTGTCAGCCGGGCCGACAGCGCGGCCTCCAGCGCCGCCCACGGGCCGGGGCGCGCGGAGCGGCGGCGGTGCGGGCGCACCGGGTCCGGCGGGGAGAGCACGGGACGCTCGGTGTCCTCGTCCTCGACCTTCTCGTCCTCGATGCGGAACCAGACGGCCTTGTCCTCTTTGCTGTAGCTGACGCCCCAACTGGAGGCGATCGCCGCCGCGAGTGCCAGGCCAAGGCCTCCGTCGCGCCCGTCGTCGGCCGGCGGTGCCGTGTCCACCGTCAGGGGCCCGACCTTGGGGACGGCGCGCTCCGGCGCGCGGTCGGCCACGATTACCTCGACAGCCGCCGACAGCCGCCGCACGGTCAGTTCGAGCGTGCTCTCCGCGTGGATGACCGCGTTCGTCACCAGTTCGCTGACGAGCAGAATGATGTCGTCGGAGGGGTATTCGATCCCCCAGTCCCGCAGTGTTTCCCGGACGAACACGCGCGCCTCGCCCGCTGTCTCGGGAGCGGGGGAGAACTCCCGCTGGGAGACCTTCATCGAGTCCTGTGGCATTGTGCAGCCGTACGGTTTCCTTCGGCGTTGAACGGGGCAGACGGGATCAAGGCGTTACTACGATTGGCCCTACACCCCCTATCGAGTCGTCGTCTGCTGGCCCGGCGGTGTCACAACAGCCGCGTCCGCGGGCACAGTAGGGACAACGCAAACATGATGTCAGAACGTACGTGTATTTGAGCAGCCAGGCCGATTGATCCAACGCACCGCGGTACCCCGGTGCGCCCACCGCGTGTTGCAGTACGGTTCCGGTGGTCGTAGCGGAGACCCGCCGGGGCGAGATACCCCGCACCCCCAGCGGAGCGGTATATCCCCTGACCCCGGTCAACGGGGTCACCGGCATATGAGTTGCGGAGGAGGGGAATCCATGCCCGAAGCGACCCGAGAACCGGCATCGGAAGCGCAGCTGGACGAGCTTCTCAGTGCCCTGTACAGCATGAGGGACGGCGATTTCAGTGTACGCCTGAGTTCCCCGAACGGCGGAAAGCACGGTGAGATCGCGACCGTTTTCAACGAGGTCCTGGACCACTGCGAGCAGCTCAGCAGCGAACTGCAGCGCGTTGGCGGCGTGGTGAGCAGCCAGGGAAGGCTCAACGAGCGGATCTCCGTCAGTCCGGCCCGAGGGGCGTGGAGCAAGAGCGTCCAGGCGCTGAACCAGCTGCTCGACGAAGTCAGCGAGCCCGTGACCGAGGTCGCGCAGATCCTCGATTCCGTGGCCGGAGGCGACCTGTCCCAGCGGGCCGACCTCACCAGCCGGCACGGCGCCCTCCAGGGCGACCTGCTCCGCCTGGCCACGTCGGTGAACCGGATGGCCGATCAGATGCACGGGTTCACCAACGAGGTCACGCGGGTGGCGCGTGAGGTGGGCACCGAGGGCAAGCTGGGCGGCAGTGCCCGGGTCGAGGGGGTCTCCGGTGCCTGGCGCGACGTCACCGAGTCGGTCAACCAGATGGCCTCCCGGCTCACCGCGCAGGTGCGCGACATCTCCGAGGTGACCTTCGCGGTGTCGCGCGGTGACCTGAGCCGCAAGGTGACGGTGGATGTCCAGGGTGAGATGTTGCAGCTCAAGGACACCGTCAACAGGATGGTGGACCAGCTGGACTCCTTCGCCGATGAGGTCACGCGGGTGGCGCGTGAGGTGGGCACCGAGGGCAAGCTGGGCGGCCGTGCCAATGTCAAGGGCGTGTCGGGGATCTGGAAGGACCTGACCGACAACGTCAACTCCATGGCGGACAACCTCACCAACCAGGTGCGCGACATCTCCCAGGTCACCACGGCCGTCGCGCGCGGCGACCTGGGCCGCAAGGTGACGGTGGATGTCCAGGGTGAGATGTTGCAGCTCAAGGACACCGTGAACACGATGGTGGACCAGCTGGACTCCTTCGCCGATGAGGTCACGCGGGTGGCGCGTGAGGTGGGCACCGAGGGCAAGCTGGGCGGCCGTGCCAATGTCAAGGGCGTGTCGGGGATCTGGAAGGACCTGACCGACAACGTCAACTCCATGGCCAACAGCCTGACCTACCAGGTCCGCAACATTTCCCAGGTCACCACGGCGGTCGCCAAGGGCGATCTGACCAAGAAGATCACGGTGGACGCGCAGGGTGAGATGTTGCAGCTCAAGGACACCGTGAACACGATGGTGGACCAGCTGGAGTCCTTCGCCGACGAGGTGACCCGCATGGCGCGTGAGGTGGGCACCGAGGGCAAGCTGGGCGGCCAGGCGCACGTCCGCGACGTGTCGGGGGTGTGGAAGGACCTGACCGACAACGTCAACTCCATGGCCAACAACCTCACCCACCAGGTGCGCCAGATCTCCATCGTCACCCGCGCCGTCGCGCGCGGCGACCTCACGAAGAAGGTGACGGTCAACGCCAAGGGCGAGATCCTGGAGCTGAAGGACACCATCAACGTGATGGTGGACCAGCTCTCGGCGTTCGCCGATGAGGTCACGCGGGTGGCGCGTGAGGTCGGTACCGAAGGGCAGTTGGGCGGCCGCGCCGACGTCAAGGGCGTGTCGGGGATCTGGAAGGACCTCACCGAGAACGTCAACTCGATGTCGCACAACCTGACCACCCAGGTGCGCAACATCGCCCAGGTGACCTCGGCCGTGGCCAACGGTGACCTGACCAAGAAGATCACGGTGGACGCGCAGGGCGAGATCCTGGAGCTGAAGGACACCGTCAACACGATGGTCGACCAACTGTCGGCGTTCGCCACCCAGGTCACCCGGGTGGCCCACGAGGTGGGCAGCGAGGGGCAGCTCGGCGGCCAGGCCAAGGTCGACGGGGTCTCCGGCACCTGGAAGCAGCTCACCGACAGCGTGAACGAGCTCGCCGGGAACCTCACCACGCAGGTCCGCGCGATCGCCGAGGTGGCCAGCGCGGTCACCCGGGGCGATCTGACCCAGAACATCCAGGTCGACGCCCGCGGCGAGATGCAGCAGCTGAAGGACAACATCAACCTGATGGTCAGCAACCTGCGCGAGACCACGGCCGCCCAGCGCGACGAGGACTGGCTGAAGAGCAACCTCGCCCGCATCTCCGGCCTCATCCAGGGCCACCGCGACCTCAACGAGCTGGCCCGGCTGATCATGAACGAGGTGACGCCGCTGGTGGAAGCCCAGCACGGCGCGTGCTTCCTGCCGGAGGAGAAGGACGAGGAGGAGACCTTCCGCCTCTACGCGGGCTTCGGCTACCAGCCCAGCGAGCCGCGGCGCCGGGTGCGGGCCGGTTCCGGGCTGGCCGGCGAAGTCATCGCGCAGAAGAAGGAGATGATCATCCACAATGTGCCGCCCGACTACGTGAAGGTCGAGTCCGGCCTGGGCGGGGCGCCGCCGCTGACCCTCGCGATCCTGCCGATCGTCTCCGAGGACCGCGTGCTCGGTGTCATCGAGCTGGCCTCCTACAGCGAGTTCCGCGAGGTTCACCTGAACTTCCTGCGCCAGTTGGTGACGCGGATCGGCACCACGATCAACACCATCCTGGCGAACACCAAGACCGAGTACCTGCTGGTGCAGTCCCAGCAGCTCACGACCGCACTGCAGGAGCGCTCCAACGAGCTGCAGCGCCAGCAGGAGGAACTGCGGCGCAAGAACGCCGAACTGCACAGCAAGGCCGGCCAGTTGGCCAGCCAGAACCGGGCGATCGAACTGCAGAACCGGCAGATCGAACGGGCCCGGCGCTCGCTGGAGGACCGGGCGCACCAGCTGCAGGTCTCCTCGAAGTACAAGTCGGAGTTCCTCGCGAACATGTCGCACGAGCTGCGGACTCCGCTCAACAGCCTGCTCATCCTCGCGCGGCTGCTGGCCGACAACTCCGAGCAGAACCTCACGTCCAAGCAGGTGGAGTTCGCCCAGACGATCCACAAGGCGGGAAGTGACCTGCTGCAGTTGATCGACGAGATCCTGGACCTGTCCAAGGTGGAGGCGGGCCGCGCCGAAGTGCAGCCGAGCGACGTGTCGATCGGCTGGCTCGTCGACTACGTCGAGGCGTCCTTCCGCCCGATGACCGGCGAACGCGGGCTCGCGTTCGCCGTCGAGGTGTCGCCGGACATCCCGAACTACCTGTGGACCGACGAGCAGCGGCTGCAGCAGATCCTGCGCAACCTGCTGTCCAACGCGGTGAAGTTCACCAGCTCCGGCGAGGTGCGGATGCTCATCGAGCCCGCCTGGGCGCTCGACGACGCCGACCTCGACATGTTCGGCGAGAACGAAGAGGTCATCGCGTTCTCGGTGACCGATACCGGGATCGGAATCCCCGACGACAAGGTGCAGGTCATCTTCGAGGCGTTCCACCAGGGCGACGGCGGAACCAGCCGGCGCTTCGGCGGCACCGGCCTCGGGTTGTCCATCAGCCGGAACTTCGCCCGGCTGCTCGGCGGGGAGATCCGGGTGCAGAGCGTGCTCGGCGAGGGCAGCACCTTCACCCTGCTGATGCCGGTGCGGCTGCCGGAGGGCACCGCGGAGCGGCTGGAGGACCCGCTGGAGGCGGTCTCGGGGCTGCCCGCGGAGACCCAGCCGGACATCGAGCCGCTCACCGAGATCCGTCCGGAGCTCCCGGAGAGCCCGGCCGGTACCGCGGCACTGGACGAGGGCGCGGACGGCGCCGCCGACGAACAGGGGGAGCCGGCGCCGGTACCGGTCCTCAAGGTCGCGGACGAATCGATCGAGGGCGTCGAGCAGGCCGACCCCGAGACGCGCGACGACCCCGACCGCGACGCCGCGCTGGCGGGGAAGCGCGTGCTGATCGTCGACGACGACATCCGCAACGTGTTCGCGCTGACCAGCGCGTTGGAGGCGCACGGATTGGAGGTCCTGTACGCGGACAACGGCCACTCCGGTATTGAGAAACTGGAGGCCAACGAGGACATCGCCCTGGTACTGATGGACATCATGATGCCCGAGCTGGACGGTGACGCGACGACCCTCGCCATTCGGGAGATGCCGCAGTTCGCCGACCTGCCGATCATCTCCCTCACGGCTAAGGCGATGCAGGGCGACCGGGAACGTAGCCTGGAAGCGGGCGCGTCGGACTATGTCACCAAACCGGTGGACCTGGACCATCTCCTGGACGTGATACGCGCGTGGCTGGACCAGAACTCGGCCGGAGAAGACACGGATAACAAGCAGGAGCAATGAACGTGCCCCATAAGGCCAACATCCTCCTCGTGGACGACCGCGACGAGAATCTCACAGCCCTGGAGGCGATCCTCACCTCCCTCGACCAGAACCTGGTGCGCGCGAACTCGGGCGAGGCGGCGCTGAAGGCCCTCTTGGAAGGGGATTTCGCGGTCATCCTGCTCGACGTCATGATGCCGGGGATGGACGGGTTCGAGACCGCCGCCCACATCAAGCAGCGGGAGAAGACGAAGGACATCCCGATCATCTTCCTGACGGGCGCGGGAATCGACCGCCACCAGGTGTTCCGCGGGTACGCCTCCCGGGCGATCGACTACCTCACCAAACCGTTCGATCCGTGGGTGCTGCGGTCCAAGGTCGAAGTGTTCGTCGACCTTCACCACACCAAGCAGCGGTTGCGGGACCAGTCGCGGATGCTGCAGCGCGACCTGAACCCGGAGTCCGGGGCCACCGCCGGTTCGGTGGCCGGGCAGCTCTCGCGCCGGACCGCCGAGATCAACGCCAACCTCGGACTGCTGCGCGACCGGATCGTGACGGAGGAGCGCGAGAGCGACCAGAAGACCATCGAGGCGGTACGCGACCTCGACCGCTCCGTCGCCCGGCTGACCACCCTGGTCGAGGCCATCCATGGCCCTGAGTAGCATCCGGGCGGGCAGCAGGGCCGCGGGGCCGGCCGCCGGCACGAGGGGAGCGGTGTGAGCGCGCCCGGGAACACCTCGTGGCCGCGCAAGCTGATCAGCCCTTCCGGACTGGTCTTCGTTCTGCTCTGCCTGTTCCTACCTTTCGTCGGGGTCTCCTGCGAAAGTGGGCTGGGGACTGCGGGTCCACGCCAGCGGGTGGGACATGGCCGTCAACGGCACGCCCTCGGTCAGCGGTTCGAGCGCGGTGTACGGGAGCGGGGCCGACCTTCCGGGCGTCTTCAAGTCGCAGGAGGAGGGCGTCGGCGCGCACCCCCTGATGCTCCTCGGGATCCTGGCCGTCCTCACCGGGGCGGTGGCCGGGAGCATCCTGCAGTCGGTGTTCGCGCGTGCCCTGGCCGGTCTCATCGCCTCCGGCGCCGCCGCCGCGCTGATCGCGGCCAACCAGGTGACCGTGCTCGTCGGTCTGGAGGACCGGGTCGAGGAGTACGCCGGCTGGGCCGGCGACGAGGTCGCGGGCGGTACACGCTACGGCTTCTGGGTGACGCTGGTCCTGCTCGTCGCGATCGCCGGCTACAACCTGGTCGAGTTCCTGCTCTCCCGGCGGCCGCCGGCCGGCCCGGTCCCGGGGTACGGCCCGCCGCCGTCCTACGGGGCGGGCGCATCGGCTCCGCCGCCGTGGGCCCCGCCGTACTCCTACCCGCCTCCCCACCCGGGGCCGCCGCAGCACCGTCCCTACGGCCCTTCGGGACCGTACGGGCACCCGCACGGGTGAGAGCGTGGTCAGTCGGCGGGTCTGGGCGGCAGCGCGAGCCCGATGTGCTCGCCGATCTCCTCGATCAGCCCGAGATCGGCAAGCCTGAACGCGCCCCGGTTGCTGCGCCGGATCAGGGTCAGCGCCCCGCGCACGCCGCGGCTGCCCCGCAACGGGACGCACATCAGCGACCCCGCGCCGAGTGCGCTGAGCAGCGGCGCTCCGTCGCGGTCCCGGCCGAGTATGCGCTCGTCCTCGATGAGCTGGTGCAGCACTGACTTGCCGCTGGCCAGGACATCGCGCGGGACCTCCGAGCGCTGCGGGTCCAGCGACTCCACGAGCCCGCGGTGGTCCTCCCCCCGGGGACCGGCGACGACCGCGCGCCGCGCCCGGCCGGCGTCACCGGGCAGGTCGCAGACGTCCATGAGGACCCAGTCGGCGTAGGAGTCGGCGAGCAGCTCCGCCGCGTCGTCCAGCGCGAGGGAGCGGCTGGGGCCGGCGCCGCGCAGCAGCAGGCGGGTCATCCGCGTCAGCACGTCGAGGCGGCGCGCGGCGAGAACGACGACCTGGTCCTCGACCTCCGACTCCAATGGGGCGGGGCCCTCGTCGTGCACGCTGTTCAGCGGCGGGGACATCACGACGACTATCAGCGGTTCGGCCTCGGTGGGCACGTCCAGCCGCGTCAGTGTGAGGTGCACGTCCTCGGCCCAGCCGCGCTGCGCCAGCCGCGATTCGAAGGACGCGGGCTCGCCGCCCCGCAGCACCGCGGCCAGCCACGACCGCATGGCCGCACGCCGGCGCAGGTCGACGAAGTTGGAGAACGGCTTTCCGGTGAGGTACCCGCTCGCGCTGCCCAGCCGCTCGGCTCCCATCGCGTTGATCCTGCGGATGTAGCCCTCGCGGTCCAGGAGCACCACGGGGATGCTCAGTTCGGTGAAGACGGCGCGCAGGACCGCCCGATCGTCGTCGTGGCCGGAGCGCCGGGGCGTGCTCGCCTCCTGGGCCGTGAGCCGATCCTTGCAGTCGCGCAGCAGCTGCTCGGCGAACCCGAGCTCGGCGAGCGCGGCCTCGGCCGTCCCGGCGGCGTCGTTCGGGAACATCGCGTGCGTGCTGCGCAGCGCTGAGACCCGGTCGCTCAGCTCGGTGACCTCGCGCTGCAGATCGGGGACGTTCTCCGGCACGCTTATGACTCCAGACGTTTCCAACCCTGGGCCCGTGGCGGCGGAGTACGGCGACGCCACGCCCTGTCGCCGACGCTAACGCATGGCTTGGATGATCGGGACGGAGGCTACCGTGGAGGCGAGGTCGCCGCGCACGAGGCAGACGTGAACAGGGCCGGGCGCGGCGCAGGAGACCAGGGGGGCGCGCCGATGTGGATTGAACGCCTTGCGCGCGAAATCGGCGCGCACGGGCAGGCCGAGGGAAGCACCCCCGAACGCGCACTGGACCAGATGAGTATGGCCGCCGCACGGGGGGTGCCGGGGTGCTCCGCGGCGCTGGTCGTGATCTGGCGGGATGTCGTCCCCGGTGAGGAACGCACCGCGGAGGTCGCGGGCCGCCAGGTCGTGGTGGACTACGGCGCCTCGCATTCCGACCTGGCCATGGCCTTCGAGCACCAGTACACGACGGACGAAGGGCCAACGGTCGAAGCGGTCCGCGAGATGACCGCGGTGACCGTGGGGGACGTCCTCCGCGAGGACCGCTGGCCTCGCTATACCAGCATGGCGGTGCAGTGCGGCGACCGGTCCTCGGTGACGTTCCCGTGCGAGCTCGAAGGCGCGGTCCTGACGTTCGGCGTGCACGCGGGGCGGGCCGACGCCTTCGACGAGACCGTGCTGACCCCTCTGGTCGCCCTGCTGGCCGAGCACGCCGCGATGGCGCTGCACAGCGCCGGGCGCTACACCGATGTCGCGCGGGAGGCCGCGCACATGCGCCGCGCGATGAACGCGCGGGCCGTCATCGACCAGGCGAAGGGGATCATCATGCACGCACGCGGCTGCGATGCCGCTCAGGCCTTCGAGCAGTTGCGCGAGGTGGCCCAGCGCAACCGGATGAGGGTGGCGGAGGTCGCCCGGAGCCTGGTGGAGGAGCACGCCGCGAACACCGGCCCCGCGAAGCGCTGAGGCGGCCCCGGAGGCGGTCCGGGCCCGTGGACACGCGGGGTATCGGTGCGATGACGGCTTCCGCCGGAGCCTGTCTTCACCTCCGGCAATGGCCTAAGGTAGCGGCGTGGAGCGCGAGCGAATGGGAGAGCAGGGCTCGACGTCGTCGGAGACGTAGTGAACGAGGAGCGTGAGCGTGGCGTCCGATATCCCGACCCGGACCGAAGGCGATGTCGTGGTGGTCGCGCCCTCGGGTGAGCTGGACGCCGTCACCTCTCCCGATCTCGCCGAGACGCTTGCCGGGATCCTCAGAACGGGGAAGCCCTGCCGGGGTATCGTGATCGACTTCTCCGAGGTGACCTTCTGCGACTCCCGCTGCATCGGGGTTCTCGTCGCGGCCTACCGGCAGGCCCGCGACCTCGGGATCGGTCTGGCCGTCTCCGCCCCGCAGCGCACTGTCTACCGGCTGTTCGTGATCGCCGGGATCGACCAAGTGATCACCATCGACCACGACACCCGGCACGCCATGGAGGCCGTGCTCGCCTAGGAGCAGGCGTCAATCCGACCGGAAGTACATCCGGATCAGCGAGCCGTGCCTGCCGCCGCTGATCTCCATGAAGTCGCAGACCTGGCGGGTGATCCACAGGCCGTAGCCGCGAGGGCTGAGCGGGTCGGCGGGGTGGTAGCCGCCGAGCGGGTCGGTGAGGCTGCCGTCCTCGTCGAAGACGTCGCAGACGATCCGCCCGGAGGACCGCCACACGGAGATGGTGCCCTTCCCCGCTCCGTGCTCCAGGACGTTGGCGGCCAGCTCGTTCACCGCCATCACCAGGTCCCCGATGCGCGGAGGGGGGAGGCCGGTGGTGGCGGCCAGCCCGCTGACCTCCTCACGCAGCGCGAGAAGGTCCGACCGGACCTCCACTGTCCGTACGTCGCCGCTCGGCGGCGGCAGTGAGCGATCGGCGTCGGGGGCGCTGAACGCGACCGGGTCGCGGTAGTCCGGGCTGCTCCACACCCCGGTGCGCGCCACCAGTATCGGATGGGTGCGGCGCACGATCCGCTGGATTTCCCCCGGGAGCGTACGGGTGTCGTGCAGGCACAGCAGGCGCAGCCGGGTGCCGGCGAGCGCCGAGTCCAGCGCCGAGTCCAGGCGGTGCCACTCCCGCAGCTCCAGGGGATCGTCGGGCAGCACCGGCTCCCCGACGACCGTGACGTGTCGCATGGGCCGGGCGAGCGTCAGGCGGTGCAGTGCGGCCAGTGTGCGGCCGGGGGCGTCGTAGAGCCCGGCGCGGTCGGTGAAGTCGAGGTCCGTGTCCGGCCTGCCGCCGAGCGCGGACCGCAGCGTCTCCTCGTGCCGAGGGCTCACCGCCACCGTGACGTGGTCGCCTTCGGCGAGGGCGGCGCGGATCCGGGAAACGATGATCTCGTGCAGGTCGCGGGTTGAATCGACGAACACACCGTAGTGTTCGAATCCTTCGGACCCGGTTCCGTCGGACTCCGCGCATGACGTCATAACAACATCACCCCGGGCATCCCGCCCAGCCAGGGCTGACTTCTGCGGTTTCGTGGCGTTGATTCCGATTACCCGGACCAGTGTGCACCATCGCCCGCCGCCATGGGCATCTCTTTTTCCCGCGGTAGCGCGCGCTGGTAGACCTGCTCGGTTTCGGCGGCCACACGCTGCCAGGTGAACCTGGAACGGGCGCGATCGGCCCCGGCGATGCCGTAGGCGCTGCGCATCGTGGGCTCAAGTGTCAGACCGCGCAGCGCGCGCCCGAGCGTCTCGGGGCGGGCGGAACGCAGCAGCACGCCGGTGGTGCCGTCCAGCATCGCCTCGGTGACACCGCCGGCCGCTGTGGCGACCACCGGCAGCCCGCACGCCATGGCCTCCAGAACGGCACCGCCATACGGGTCGTAGCAGGCGGCAGAGGCGTAGATGTCCGCGGAGCGGAGCAGCCGCGGCAGTTCCCTGCGGTCGACGGGGCCCGTCAGGGTGACGCGGTCGTTCACCCCGGCCTCCTTGGCGAGCAGTTCCAGGCGCCGCGCGTCGTCGTCGAGCGGGAGCTCCACCGGCGCGGGTCCGGCCACGATCAGCAACTCGACTTCGGGCAGCCGGGTCGCCGTCTCGATCAGCGCGTCGGCGCCGCCCCCCGGGCCGAGTCGGGTCACCGTGATGATCCGCGGCCGGTCCTCGCGACGCCCCGTTGTCCAGGGCTCGGTCGCGCCGCTTCCCTCGACGCTGAAGTGGTCGGTGTCGACGCCGTAGGGCACCACGCTTACGCGCTGCCGCGGAACCCCCAACCGGGCCAGTTCGAAGCGCTGGTCGGCGGAGGTCACCACAATGCGCTCGACCTGTCCGGCGAGCGCGGTCTCCATACGGGCCCGGTCGGAGCGCTCCGGCAACCCGGCGCGCTGTTCGGTCACGTTCAGCGAATGGAAGGTCTGCACGATCGGCGGCGCGGTGTCCGACCCGTGGCCGGTGCGGACCGCGGAGAGCGCGGCGAGGCCACTGGTCCAGCCGAATGTGTGGATGACGTCGGGAGCGCCCGATTCCTCGAGAGACGCCGCAAGGCCTGTCGCGAAGCTCCCCGTGTGTCCGGCGACCTCGTTCTCGTTCAGTACCCGCTCCGGGCCGGCGGCGAGGTGTTCGACACCGACCCCGCGCCCCAGGCGGTAGTGCCTCGGCAGCCCGGGAGCGCTGCAGCGGGAGTAGACGGTGACGCGGTGTCCGAGTCTGGCCAGGTGGCGGGCGAGTTGGACGACATGGACGCTGTCACCGCAGGTCGGCTCCCCTCTGTGCGCTGGGAGCGGGCTCGCGTGCTCGGCAACCAAGGCGATCTTCACGTATGACTCCTCATGATGGGACGGCGGACCCGGCGTGTCCGGTCGTGCGTGCCCTCGGGCCGCTCAGGCAAGGGCGGGCAGGCCTGAAAGAGCCCGGACGGGCATGGGGGAACAGAGGGGAGGGGAGGAAAAGCGGGAAAACGGGACATGGGCAGACGCAACGAGACCACACCTTCGACCGTTCGGTTGGAGCACGGGAGGCGCTCGCTTCGCAGAACCGGGCGGTTGGCGCCGGGCGCGAGCGCGCGAAAGGCGGTGTGTCTGCGTCTTAGACACCCAATGAGGTGTTTATTCTGCCAGACCGCGGCGTGAGCCGACAATGGTCGCTGTGACGTGCGTAAACGTGAGATGTGTGACGCGGTTCGAGTTCTGGATGGGTTTGGCGTGCCCTCTCCGGGGCAGGGACGGCGGGGACAGCTGAGATGGGGTAGGCAATCCTCGGACGGAGGTCGGTGATGAGCGGGCGTCCACCCTGGCGGTCGCCTGGTGCAAGCACAACGGGGCTCGGGGACCCGATACCCGGCTACACGGGCAGTGGATCGCTCCGCGGGCGGCGCGCCCTCGTCGTCGGCGGTGTCGTGGACGGGGCGGGACTCGGCCGGGCCGTGTCGGTCGCACTGGCGAAGGAGGGGGCGGTCGTCGCGGTCGCCGACTCCACCGGACGCTCCGGTCTCCCGGGCGCGTGGCCGCTCGACCACCGGGGTCGGGACGACGCGCTGCTCGCCACCGCGCGGCTGCTTTCGGCGCTGGGAACCCGGACCCTGCCGATCCACTGCGATCTGGCCACCGAGGGCGGCTGCCGGGCGGCGGTCGCGCACACCGCGCTGGAGTTCGGTGCCATCGACGTGCTCGCCGTCTGCAGCGGTGACCGGCCCGGGGAGGTCACCCGGCTGAGTAGCACGACCTGGTTGGCTCAGGCGGCCCGGGTGTTCATGACCGGTGAGGCCTCGGTTATCCTGCCGGCGACCGACGGTGGGAGCCGCAACGGCACGGCGGCCGGGGAGAGTGTGCCCAACCTGCCCGGGCCGCTCGTCGAAGCGCTGCGGGAGCGCGGTGTCCGCGTCGGTGGTGTGTCCCCTGCGAAGGGCGACTCCCCCGCCGACATCGCGGCGGCCTATGTAGCGCTCGCCTCTCGCAGCGGCGCGCCCGGCGCGGAGGACGGACGGGCCGGTCCGGAGCCGCTGCACATACGGAATTGACCGGGGCAGGGAGCGCCCCGTCCGGAACCGGTTTCGTGGCCGCGGCCGGAAACGGACGTTCGACCGTGAAGGGCCGGCGTGGAACTGCGTATCAGGGCGTTTTCCGTCATGATGTACACGGATTTTGACCGCGTTCAGCCGTATCCCGATACGGTTACATGATCACTGCGCCTCGACTACCGTCCAAAGAGGCGTTGCTGGGGAGTGCGCGGCAGAAGCTTGCCGACGGAACAGGAGGTAGGGCGTATGGGTGTCGCTGGTGGGGAAGTCACGGTCACGGCCCTCACGCACCGGGGCGCTGTACGCCCGGCCAACGAGGACGCCGTGGTTATGGGGGCGCTCACGGTCGCCAGTGCGAACATGACGATGCCGGTGCGTTCCGTGCTGGCGCTGAGCGAGCCGGTGATCCTCGCGGTCGCCGACGGGCTCGGGGGGCACGCGGCCGGTGAGATCGCCTCTGAGCACGCCGTCCATCGCATGGCCGAAATGAGTCCCCGGCTCACGAGCCCTGACGATGTCGACATCCTTCTGAAGAACATCGACGAGGAGATCAAGGACCACGCGACCCAGCACGCGGAGTTCTCCGGGATGGGGACGACAGTGGCGGGGGTGCTGCTCGTCCCCGACGCCAACTTCTGGTTCAACGTGGGCGACTCCCGCACCTACCGGATCGAGGGCAGTCGGCTCCGCCAGCTCTCCGAGGACGACTCTCCGCCCCTGCCGCCGTCGGAGGACGGAAAACCCGTCACGACGAACTTCATCACCCAGTCCCTGGGGGGAAGCGGCAACACGGCGATGACCCCGCACGTCGGGCGCGACCCGGAACCCGACCCGTCGGCCTGGCTGATGTGCAGCGACGGCCTTTCGGACCTGGTGCCCGTCGAGGAGATGGAGCGCATCCTCGCTGAGGCGGGCAGCGATGAGGCGGCGGTGCACGCGCTCTGGCAGGCGGCCATGGAAGGCGGCGGTCGCGACAACGTCAGCATCATGCTCGCGCGCCGGGCCTGAGGGCCACGCACACCACCCGCGCCCGGCCCACCACGAGGATCCCGAGTGGTACTCGGGATCCTCGTGGTGGTTTACGGTCCGTCGGCCTGATCGCTGCCGCCGCCCTGGCCGGGGCGGTTGCGCATCCGGACGAGCAGGACGATGATCAGTGCGGCGATGGCGATGGCCGCGATCACACCGGCGACCGGACCGAACCGCGCCATGGGGTCGGAGGCGGTGGTGTTCTCAGAGGGCCCTTCGTCCGCGGTGCCGTCCTGGTCCGCGGTGTCCTGATCGCCGGTGGTCTCAGCGTCCTCTTCCTCGTCCGCGGCCTGGTCCTCGGCGACACCGTCCTCGGAGAGGCTGAAGGCCAGTTCGTCCTCGATCGGGTGGCCATCGGTGGAGACGATCCGGTAGGCGGCCGTGTACTCGCCGGCGGTGTCGAGCGGCCGTAGTCCGGTCGACGCCGTTTCACCGTCGAGCCGGACGCCGCCCTCCTCGTAGGTTTCCCCGCTGGGGCCGGTGACGATGATGGTGTTGCCGCCCTCCAGGGCGTCATCGTTGAACGTGAGGGTGATCTCCTCGGGGGCGCTGTCGAGTTCTTCGCCGTCCTCTGGGGAGGACTCGACGAGGTAGTTGTGCGCCAGTGCCGCGGGAGCCGAGCCGAGTCCCAGCAGGAGAGCAGCGCCCAGTGCGGGGATCAGAACGGCGCAGCGGCACGCCACGGGTCTGGTCGTCATGCGTTGTGCCCTTTCGGTCGGACGTCTCCGTCGTTGCTGTCAGGCGCGTTCGCGCCTACCTGGGGACAGGACGGGCGTCCGGCGGGCCCCGCGGGCGGTCTTGGCGCAGTATGCGCAGGCCCGGACGGAGGTCCGGCGGTTCCGGCGCGAACCGCGGCGGTCCCGCGGCGACCAGCCGGGGAGCGCGCACCGGCCGCGGTAGGGCGCGGCCGAGGAGCGCCAGAAGCGTCCACAGCGCGGCCTCGCCGTGCGCGAGCAGCGCGGCGGCCAGGAGCGCCGCCCACAGGTGGCCGGCGAGCATGCCGGGAGAGTAGCCGAGGAGCCCGTGGCCGGCGTGGGCCGTCAAGGGGGCCGGGGCGGCGGTGAACTGGAAGATGATGTGCAGCCCGCACTGCGCGGCGGCGAGAACGGCGAAGATCTCGCCGAACCCTCGTTGGGAACGCGTGAACGGGCCGAGGAGCAGCCCCAGGGCCGCGGTGGCCAGAAGGAACGATCCGCTGGACACGGCGGAGCCGCCCCAGGCGATGTGTCCGCTCCATGCGATCCCGGTGCACGCGGCGGCGAGCAGCGCCGTGCGTGCCCCCCATAGAGGGCCTTGGCTGGGAGCGTGCACGTTTCCTGAACCTAGCGGAGAGGCCGTGACTTCGAAAGTCTCGGGAAACGCTGCAGGGCCTCGCCGGGCCCTGGCAGCGTTTCGTGGTACCTGCCGTGCTCGCCGTTCTGCGGTGTCAGCCGGCGGGGACCAGTTCCCGGCGCATGGAGCGGCGCTCCTCCGGAGTGGTTCCGCCCCAGACTCCGTGCGCCTCTCCGGCCCGCAGGGCCCACTGCAGGCACTCGCGGCGGACGGTGCAGGTGCGGCAGATGGCCTTGGCGAGTTCGGCGTCGTGCCGACCCGGCCCGGTGGTGCTCACCGGAAAGAACAGCTCCGGGTCGTACTGGCGGCACGCGCCCTGTTCGACCCAGTCTTCACTTTCGTGGTACAGGCGGTTCACCAGGCGCCTCCGATCCCTGGCTCGTGTCCCTTGTCCCGTCGGTGCGTCTCACCGACCCGTGGGACCTCGCGCGAAGGCTGTCGATGACGGTGCCATAAGAGCTTCAGCGCGATGCGACCGATTGTAGTACTACATTAGGTCGTACTACACCCGGTCCGCAAAAGACCCGGCTCTTTTCCAAGAGGGGAACAAAGTGTTCGCGGGTCTTCCGCTGCGGGAGCGCCGACGGCGGGGCGGGACGCGGGCGGCCGCCCCGGGCCGGGG
>NZ_LAJC01000026.1 GCF_000981225.1 Allosalinactinospora lopnorensis | reverse complement strand
GATAGCAGACGCGCTCACCCGAGACCAGGGCGGTGGCCTGGTAGGTGAGGCTGTGCCAGTCCTCCTCGGCCACAGTGATGGGAACGTCCATGGCGCTCGCCCAGTCCTGAAGCTCAGCGAAGTCACCGGCCATGCGGACGGCGGGCAACGGGGCGCCGTCGCGCTGCCGGGGCACCACGTACAGCGGCCGGCGGCCGGGCTGGATGCTCGTGCTCACCGTCCCACCCCCGCCGCCTCGCCGCGCCGGGCTAGCAGGTCCCGTACCAGGGGTGCCAGGTCGGCGCGCACCCCATCGAGGCCATCGCCCCGGCGGCGTTCCCACTCCTCGTACCACGGGCCCACGATCCGGGTCCGCACGAACAACCCGTCCAGACCGCCAGGCCCGACAGGAGCACAGGGACGGAGCGCCATGATCGGCGCCCGCCGCGGTTCGGGCATCCGGCCGCGCTCATGCCGACCAGGCCGGGACGGCGCCACCAGCGCCACGAGCGGGATCAGCAGCAGACACAGCAATCTCATGAGAACACCCCAGGGGGTCGGGGCCGCTGGATGAGGGCGGCCGTGGATGAGTACGAGCTCTATCCTGTATTTAAAACTTTCGAATCGCAACTCTTATATCCTGATTTGTTGGCAGGTAGTTGCGAACCAGGAGTTGCGAAATGTCCGTTTCGGATCGAAACCGGGTAGCATCGACGGCAGCCAGTCAGGAGGTCGAGTTGAGCAGTCCGTCAGTGAGCCGTCGCCAGCTATCAGCGCAGATGCGCCGCAAGCGCCTCGGCGCGGGCTTGACGATTGAGAAGGCCGCCGAGACGCTTGAGTGGTCGATGACCAAGGTCTCCAACATTGAGACCGGGCGCTCGAAGAAGCCCGCTGTGACCGACATCCGACTGCTGCTGGACGTCTACGGTGTGGACGACGACCGCGAGCGGGAGACCATCCTCAATCTGACCCGCCAGTCACGTCAGCGGGGATGGTGGAACCGCTACGACGACGTCCTGACCGGCGCCTACACCTCTCTGGAAGCCGGTGCCACGAGCCTTCGGTCCTATGAACCGCTGTACATCCCCGGCCTTTTGCAGACCGCCGAATACGCCACGGCTGTCTGTCAGGCGACGCTGATCCGCGATCCCGACGACGTCCAACGTACCGTCGAGGCCCGGATGAAGCGCCAAGAGATCCTCATCGGCGAGGAGCCCCCCGAGTTGTGGGCCATCATCGACGAGCACGCCCTTCAGCTCTTGCGCGCGACGCCGGGCCTATTTTCCGCCCAAATCCAACAGCTCATCGAGGTCGCCGAAGCACCGAACAGCGTGACAGTGCAGGTGCTACCGGTAAGCGCAGGGCTGCATGCGGGCATGGGAGGCCCTTTTGCGATCCTGGACTATGGGGAACCGTCCGAAGCGATCGTGTTCCTGGAAAGCGACACCGACGGCCTGTATTTGGACCAGCCGAAGGAGATCGAACGGTACCGCCGCATCTTCGACCGGCTGTTGGCCAAGGCCCTGGACCCGGACGACGTTCCGGGTTACTTGCGAAACCTGACCGCCTAGAAAGAACCGACGATCATGTACTCATCCGTCGAGCTCGCGTTCCGCAAGTCGTCCTACAGCAATCCGCAGAACTGTGTGGAGGTGGCCGACCTCCCGGACGGTGCAGCAGTGCGTGACTCGAAGCACCCAGAGAAGGGGCACTTCTTCCTCCCGAAGACTGAGTGGGCAGCCCTTCTCGGTGTCGTCAAGTCCAGTGAGCTGTAACAATCGATGAAAAGAAGGAGGCCCCGGCATCGCGGGGCCTCCTTGTACTCATCCGCGGGCATGATACACCGGTACGGTTCCACCAGTCAGCACAGCTCACTTGGGCAGATCGTCGGAGCTTGCCTCCTGCAGGGCCTCCAACCGGGCTCGGGTCTGAGCCGCCCGTTCTGGATCCTCGGACTCGAATACGGAGAGGGCTGCCAGCCACGCCTCACGGGCCTCGGCAGTTTTGCCTTGATCGCTGAGGAGCCGGCCCAGATCGTCTGATGTGGTGGCCTCTCTCCAGTTGTCACCGGATTCTCGGAATATTTCCTGCGCCTGCCGCAAGGATTCGACGGCTTTGGTTGGATCATCGAGAAGCCGGTGCGTTGCGGCCAGTTCGACCAAGACCGCTGCTTGGCTCAGACGGTTGCTCAGGTTCGCAAATAAGCGATATGCGGCTCCCAGACTCTCTAGAGCCTCCTGGTAGCGTCCTGCAATGCGGTGGAGAATCCCTAGTCCGTATTCCGCTTCAGCCTGACCACCTTGGTCGTTGAGCTCTCGCCAGAGAGCCAGCGAGCGCTGAGCTGCCGCGTACGCTTCCTCCTGGCGTTCGAGTCTTCTGTAGATACCGCTCAGGTTGCTAAGTGCCAGGCTGCTCCCCAGTCGTCGTCAACTCGCTCCCACAGGTGAAGGGATCGATCGAAGCAAGTGAGAGCGTCGTCGACTTCTCCGCGTTCCCTATGGAAGACGCCTAGATCATTAAGAAGCGCTGCTTCCCCGTAATCCTCACCACTGCTCTGTGCAGCAGAAAGACCGATATTGTGAGTGTTTATCAGGATGGACCAGAGTCTGCGTAGACGGAAGTACGGCAAACATATTACAGGGAGCTTCCATGCCGCCGAATCCTTTCCTGCCTGAGCAGCGAACCGAACGACATCCGCGATATTCTGCGATTCAACGTCCAGCCATGAAAGGGCGTCTATGGTGCTGCTGAAATCCATGGCATGAACGGCGTCGCCCATAGGGGGTAGGGAGAGCGGGAATTGGCTAAAAGCCCTGACTCCCTCCCTCACAGCCGCGTCGGCACTGTGCAGGTACCAGCAGAAGAGCCGGTCCAGCGCGGCTTCGCGGTCTTCCTCGGGCTGGTCGTCCTCGGCGCGTTCGGTGGCGTAGGCGCGCAGCAGGTCGTGGAAGCGGTAGCGCTCGCGGGCGGTCTGCTCCAGCAGGTGGGCGCTGAACAGGGTTTCCAGCAGGCGGCGGGTCTTCGGCAAGGACATTCCCGCCAGGGCGGAGGCGGCGTGGGCGCTGATGTCGCCGCCCGGGTGCAGGCTCAGCAGGCGGAACATCCGCGCGGCCTCGGCCGGGAGCGCGATGTAGGACCAGGAGAACACCGCGCGGACGGACGCCTCATCGTCGTCGGCGCTGGAGAGCACGTCGAGCCGGTCGTGCTCGGCGGTCAGGTCCTCTACCAGGTCGGCCAGGGCACCGCCGGGGGTGTTCACCGCGCGTTCGGCCACGATGCGCAGCGCCAACGGCAGGTGGCAGCACAGCCGGACCAGTTCGGCGGCCGCCCCGGGTTCCTCGTCCACCCGGGTTCCGATGGCCGTGCGCAGCAGCGCCAGCCCTTCCTCCTCGCTGAGCAGGTCGAGTGACATGGCCTGTGCTCCTTCGCGGATACTGAGCCCGGCCAGCCGGCTGCGGCTGGTCACCAGGGCCAGACAGGTGGGTGCGGCGGGCAGCAGCGGGCGGACCTGCTCCACGCTGGCGGCGTTGTCCAGCACGACCAGCACCCGCCGCTCGTTGAGCACCGAGCGGTACAGCGCCGCCTGGGCCTCCACGTCGGCGGGGATCGCCCGGGAGGGAACGCCCAGCGCGTGCAGGAAACGCTGCAGCGCCTGCTCGGCGCTCACCGGCGGTCCGGTGTCGTAGCCGCGCAGGTTCACGTACAGGTCCCCGTCGGGGAAGCGCCCGCGTACCCGGTGGCCCCAGTGCATGGCCAGGGCGGTCTTGCCCGCCCCGGCGGTGCCCGCGATCGCCGAGATCACCACCGAGGAGGGGCGGTCCGCCTCCGCGTCCAGGTAGCCGTCCAGGCGGGCCAGTTCCAGGGCGCGGTTGACGAAGTGCGCCGTCGTCGCCGGAAGCTGGCGGGGGACCGGCGGCCGGGGCCGCTCCGGGGCATTCAGGTGGACATCGCCGCGGATCTCCCCGGCCTGCACCACGTTCTCACCGCTACCGCTGAACACGTTGCCCGAGGAGTGGTCCGCAACGGCCATGGAGGGACAACCACCGCCTATTCGGCTGAATACCGGCAAGCGGGGTACGGCCCGCGTTCCGGATCCGAGACTACGCCGCGATCACCGGGCCCCACACCACGTGACCGCATCCGGACACATGCCCCCAATCCCCATCACCCTCTATCGGCCATCGCCCCGATCGCGAGGAGGAGGGGCAGGGCCGCGCAGACGAACCCGTTCAGGGCCGTGCCGGTCACGGCCCACGTGGCGGCCCTGCGGTTCGTCCTCGGGGTCCGCGTCATGGCGATGACGCCGAGGATGAGACCGACGAAAGGCGGGACGATGAGGAAGCAGCAGCCCAGCAGGCTGGCCGCGCCGATGATGACGCTGGCCGTGGCGTAGCCGCTGGGGCGGCCGTCCGGAACAGGCATAGGGGGCGGAGGGGGCGGAGGGGGGAAAGCCACCGGCCACTGCCTTTCGTCGTAGTCGGGATGCCGGGCGTGCGCGGATCCGCGGTGCCGGTCTTCATTGTCATACGTGGCGACCTCCCGCGACACCGGGCCGGGCGGACGATCGCGGTGCCGGTCGCCGCTCTCGCCTTCCTCGCTTCGCGGAGGTGGGTCGCGGTGCGAAACTGGTGGTATGTGCGGTCGTTATGCGCAGGCGCGCAACCGGCATCAACTGCGGTTGGCGTTCGACGTCCCGGAGGTCGGCGAACCGGCAGGGGAGAAGGGGCGCGACCCGCGGGCGTGGCCGCCGCTGGAGGAGCTGCGGCCCGACTACAACATCTCCCCGGGGGCGTCCGTCTACGCCGTGCTCGGGACCCCGCCCAATGAGGCATGCCAGGGCCGGGCCGGCCCGCAGTCGCTGCACGCGCTGCGCTGGGGGCTCGTGCCGTCTTGGGGCAAGGACAGCAACGTCGGCTACAAGATGATCAACGCGCGCAGCGAGACCGTCGCGGAGAGGCCCGCCTTCCGCACGGCGTTCGCCCGGCGCCGCTGCCTGCTCCCGGCCGACGCTACTACGAATGGCAGTTGCTGCCCGAAGACGTTCCGGCCGCCGCCGAGCCCGGCACGTCACCGGCCACCGACCCCGGTCACAAGCGCCGCAAGGCCAGGGCGAGGAAGCTCCCCTACGCGGTCCACTACGCGGACGGCGCCCCGCTCGCGCTGGCCGGACTGTTCGACCGGTGGCGCAACCCCGAGCTGCCCGAGGAGGACCCGGCCGCCTGGCTGTGGAGCTGCGCCGTCATCACGGCGGAGGCCGCGCCGGAGCTGAGCCACATCCACGAGCGGATGCCCGTCGTCGTCCCGCGCGGCGAGTGGGACACCTGGCTCGACCCGAACGCCGACCTGCCCGCCCTGCAGCACGTCATGGCGTCGACACCGGCGGGCGACTTCGCGGTCCACCGGGTGAGCGACGCGGTCAACAGTATCCGCAACAACGGCCCCGAACTGCTGGAACCGGTGGACGAGGAGCCGCCCTCGGAGGGCGAGACGCTGTTCTGAAGGGGGAGGGCCTGGATCGGTCCGGTAGTGCACAGGTAAGGTGGCCTCGGTCATATGATCGCCGGCACCCACGCGATGGGTGCCGCACGCTGTGACGACAGCGTGGACACACGAGAAATGAAAACCGCGGGAGCTCGCGCCATGGCGGGCTGAGAGGGCGGCTGTCCCTGGAGGGGACGGGTGCCGCCGACCGCAGAACCTGTTCGGGTAATTCCGACGTAGGGAGGCATGCCTTGACGGCGCTTGACGACCGTAGTGTCCAACCCACCGTGACCTCCGGCCCCATCAAGGCTCGGAGAAGGTCTACCACGAGATCGAGGACCCGGGATCCGGACAGACGCTCCGGATTCCGCATCGGCGGGTTGGACTCAGCAATGGCAGCCACATTGACCTGTACGACACCTCAGGCCCATACACCGACTCCTCTGTGACCATCGACGTGCACGCGGGGCTGCCCCGTTCGCGCGAGGACTGGATCAACGGCCGCGACCCCGTCAAGGGCGCGGTCACCCAGCTGGCCTACGCGAAGGCCGGCGTCATCACCCCGGAAATGCGCTTCATCGCCGCCCGCGAGGGCATGGATCCGGAGTTCGTCCGCTCCGAGGTCGCCATCGGCAGGGCGGTCATCCCGCTCAACCGCCGGCACCCGGAGTCCGAGCCGATGATCATCGGTAAGAACTTCCTGGTGAAGGTGAACGCCAACATCGGCAACTCCGCTGTCTCCTCCTCGGTGGAGGAGGAGGTGGAGAAGATGGTGTGGGCCACCCGCTGGGGCGCCGACACGATCATGGACCTTTCCACCGGCAAGCGGATCCACGAGACGCGCGAGCGGATCATGCGCAACTCGCCGGTGCCGGTCGGCACCGTGCCGATCTACCAGGCGCTGGAGAAGGTCAACGGCGACCCGGCCGAGCTGACCTGGGAGATCTACCGCGACACCATCATCGAGCAGGCCGAGCAGGGCGTGGACTACATGACCGTGCACGCCGGTGTCCTGCTCCGCTACGTCCCCCTCACCGCGCGGCGTGTCACCGGCATCGTCTCGCGCGGCGGCTCCATCATGGCGGCCTGGTGCCTGGCGCACCACAAGGAGAGTTTCCTCTACACGCACTTCGAGGAGCTCTGCGAGATCCTCCGCGAGTACGACATCACGTTCTCGCTGGGGGACGGGCTGCGGCCGGGGTCCATCGCCGACGCCAACGACGAGGCGCAGTTCGCCGAGCTGCGCACGCTCGGAGAGCTCACGCACATCGCGCGGGCGCACGACGTCCAGGTGATGATCGAGGGCCCGGGGCACGTCCCCATGCACAAGATCGCCGAGAACGTGCGGCTGGAGGAGGAGCTGTGCGGCGAGGCCCCCTTCTACACGCTGGGACCGCTGGCGACCGACATCGCCCCCGGCTACGACCACATCACCTCGGCCATCGGCGCGGCGCAGATCGGCTGGTACGGAACAGCGATGCTGTGCTACGTGACGCCTAAGGAACACCTGGGGCTGCCCAACCGGGACGACGTCAAGACCGGTGTGATCACCTACAAGATCGCCGCGCACTCCGCCGACCTGGCCAAGGGGCACCCGCGGGCGCAGGAGTGGGACGACACACTCTCCCAGGCGCGCTTCGAGTTCCGCTGGCAGGACCAGTTCCACCTGGCGCTGGATCCGGAGACGGCGCAGTCCTTCCACGATGAGACGCTTCCGGCCGAGCCCGCCAAGACCGCGCACTTCTGCTCGATGTGCGGACCCAAGTTCTGCTCGATGAAGATCACGCAGGACGTCCGCAAGTACGCCGAGGAGAACGGCCTGTCGACGGTGGCCGCGATCGAGAAGGGTATGCAGAACAAGTCCGCGGAGTTCGCGGACCAGGGCAAGCGGGTCTACCTCCCGATAGCGGAGTAGCCGGACAGAGCGGGTTCCCCGGTGGCCTGGCCACCGGGGAACCCGCTCTACTGTATGGGCGGTTCCTCCGCCGGGGCGTGGACCGTCAGCCGGGTTTCCTGGCGCTCGCGATCAGGTGCACGCCCACGTAGTCGTCGGAGTCGGTCGCCTTGAGCTCCATCTCGACCAGCCTGTTCAACGCCTGCGGATCGCCCTTGGCCATCATGGTCTCCACGGTGGAGGCCGATAGCACGGTCCGGGGCTTGATCCATTCGGGTTCCAGGCCGGCCTCGGTCAGCAGCTCGGTCAGCTGCTCGGCGGTGAAGCAGCGCGTGATGGACCCGTCGGGCCAGGGGACCAGAAGAACATCCGCGCTGGGCGCGTGGCTCAGCTCCGGCCAGCAGTCCTGCTCGGCGAGCAGCGCCATGCCCAGAACAACGGAGTCGACGCACAACAGCGTGCGTCCACCGGGGCGCAGCACGCGGGCGATCTCGGTCAGCGACGCCTCGGTGGCGAGGTGCCGGGAGAGGATCCGGTTATCGGCGAGGACACCGTCGAAGACGTCGGAACCGAAGCTCGACAGGAACATCGTCTCGCCCACGACCTGCCGCAGCCGTCCCGGGGAGCCACGGGGCGGTCTCGGCGCGTGCCCGTTGATCAGCGTGAGCTGGCGCCGCCGCGTCATCTCCGCAGAGGGCAGCAACGTGACGACGTCATGACCCGCGGTCGTCGCACGCTGGGCGCCGCGGAAGTCCGGGCTGGACAGGTCCAGGATGCGTCCTGGAGACCTAGGGAGCCAGCGTGCGAGCTGCGCGCCGGCCACCGCCCAGTAGAACCGCCAGTACGCCGACAGCGAGTCGGTCGTGGCGAAGTGGGCCGCAGGCGAACGGTCCGGCTGCGGGGCGGTTCCCGATTCGGCGGCCGTTCCGGGTGCTGATATGCGGGCCGCGGAGTCGGAGGACGGTCGCACACTCGCTCCTCTCCACGCCTTCCAAGAAAGTTTTACCCGTACTCTTCCACGCTTCACCTGCCGGGCTCAGCCGAAAACGCAAGTTCGGCGGGTACGTCGACGCACGCCGGCCGGAATCAGCGGCACCGGGCCGTTGTTGAGACGTGGCATCACTGCACGACGGGCCGTCCCCAGAGTAACCAGGACCGTCTCTGACTCTCACGGGGATGTCAATGGCGCGTCGATAAGGAGGTTGAGGCGGATCTATGCCGGCTGCCACAGATAGCCCGCGGGAAGCACGCCCGGACACGCGTCCGTCTGGTGTGGATGTGCGGTCCGCGCCGTTCGAGTCGTATCGTGAGATTACGGTTGCTCCACGGGAGACCAGCACAAGGAGGCCGGCGGGCTTGGATCAGGTCGAGGAGACAGTCGACGAGCGTGGAGCTCGGTTCGAACGGGATGTACTGCCGTACTTGGATCAGCTGTACTCGGCAGCCCTGCGGATGACACGCAACCCGTCCGACGCCGAGGACCTCGTCCAGGAGACATTCGCGAAGGCGTTCGGTTCGTTCCACCAGTTCAAGGAAGGAACGAACCTCAAGGCGTGGCTCTACCGGATTCTCACCAACACCTTCATCAACTCCTATCGCAAGAAGCAGCGGGAGCCGAAGCAGGCCGGCACCGAGGACGTCGAGGACTGGCAGCTCGCCCAAGCGGCGTCGCACTCGTCCAGTGGGCTGAAGTCCGCAGAGGCCGAGGCACTCGAGCACCTGCCCGACACCGACGTCAAGCGTGCGCTGCAGGAGCTGCCCGAGGACTTTCGGATCGCCGTCTACCTTGCAGACGTCGAGGGCTTCGCCTACAAGGAAGTCGCCGAGATCATGGACACTCCGATCGGGACTGTGATGTCGCGGCTGCACCGCGGTAGACGCCAGCTGCGCTCGCTGCTGGAGGGGTACGCGGTGGACCGCGGAATCCTCGAGGAGGCGGAGCGCGACTCCATGGCGTTGGAGGCGTCTCAAGGTGGGGTAAATCGGAGGGACCAACGATGAGCTGTGGAGGACCGCACGCTACACCCTGTAGCGAGGTACTGGCCAAGGTCTATGCCTACATCGACGGCGAGCTCGAAGAGACCAGTTACACGGAGATCCGCGTCCACCTCGACGAGTGCTCGCCGTGCCTGGAGGAGTACGGCCTGGAAGAGGTCGTCAAGAAATTGGTCGCCAAGCACTGCGGGCATGATACGCCCCCCAGTGACCTGCGAAGCAAGGTTCTGAGCCGGCTTGAGGCGGCCAGGGCGGATCTGAGGATCCGGGAGGCGCACGCCGAGTAGCGGAAATCCGCAGACGTGAATTATCGGGACAGGGCGGACAATGGCCGCAATGGCGGCGGTCGATGACATCGGCCGCCGTCTTGGTGTATCCGGACATTGTGCTGGTTTCGCCTCCGAAGGGTCTTCGTATTTTGGAGAAGGGTCCCGTCCCGCCACGGGCGCACGGGGGCGACACGCCGATGGGATACAGGATTTTTAGTCCGGTCAGATCGGCTCACCGGAAGAGCCGATACATCTCGCCCCTGTTAATTGCCGCTACTTAGAGTGACTGCAGCCTGGTCGTGTCAACTGGGATTCTATCCGTCCTCCTCGGGGTGGGGGGCGTTTCCGTTCCCGGCGTGTTTTCGTCGGGGACTGCGTAGCGTCACATGGCGCACTTCTAATTAAATTAGTATTTCCGTAGTTTGAAAATCTGCTCGGAGATGTTTTCCCGAGTTCGTCTCGGCAGTTCGGGAAGAAGGAATCGGACGGCTCTTGTGCACCGTTAAACTGGCCGTCAATCCACCGTATGGGGTAATTCGCGTGCCGGGTCCCGGCATTTAGGTGGGGCCCGGTTCAGGGAAGGGGAGAGGCGGAATGTTCATGAGCGTACTGATCGTGCAGCTCGTTTACCTGGTAATCAACGCCGTATGGCTCATCGCGACGGTCTCCGGGTGGTCGTGGTGGTAGAACGGAACAAGTGAAACCGTGACAGTTCGGTCGCCAACGGGGCAGGAGGTGCCGGGGAATGCGTTCGCTTCCTCTGGCGGCGCGTTTGTACGTCGGCCTCGTCGCCTTGAGCGCGGCCGTCATCGTTCTTCTTGGCCGTTATGACGAGATCGACCCGGCGACGTTGATCCTGGTCGCGATCCTGTTCGTGATCGCGGAATCCATTAGCACGATGGTCGACAGCGGAAAGGCCGGCATCTCCCCGAGCTCGTCGGCGTCCCTGGCGGCCGTCGTGTTGGTGGGGCCTGTCGGCGCCGCTGTGGTGGGCTTCTCCTCATGTCTGATCTTCCGGCGCCAGAGCATCGTCAAACGCGTGTTCAACGGCGCCCAATTCGCTCTCGCCGGGTACCTGGCGGGCAAGGTCTTCCTGCTACTGGGGGGTGGAATCGGGGTTCCCGAACGCGGGGACTTCCCCTGGATCGTGCTCCCCTTCACCGCCGCGATCCTGGCGCACACGGTCGTCAACGCCGCGCTCGTCGCCGGACTCATGTGGTGCCTGGGCGTCGTGCGCATCCAGCGGCCGCACAAGATCCGCTGGCGCCCGCTGGCCACCCTGGAGCTCTCCTCGATCGGCTACGGGACGCTGGGCCTGTTCATCGCCGCGATCTGGGGGGTGGTCGGGCCCTTCGCCGTGCTCCTGGTACTGCTGCCGCTGTTCATCGCGCGCTGGACCTTCGACCAGTACATCGCCGAGCAGCGTGCGCACGACGCCACTCTCGCGACTCTCTGCCAGGCCGTCGAGACCAAGGACTACTACACGCGCGGCCACTGCATGCGGGTTTCCAAGGCGTCCGGATGATCGCCCAGGAGCTGGGTATGCACGCCGAACGCGTGCAGACCATCCGCTACGCCGGGATGCTGCACGACGTCGGGAAGCTCGGGGTGCCCACGAAGGTGCTGCAGAAGTCCGGTCGGCTCACCGAAGAGGAGTTCGCGGCCATCCAGCTGCACCCGATGCGCGGGTATGAGATCGTCCGGGAGATCGGCTTCCTCGACGAGGCCCTCGCCGGGATCATGCACCACCATGAGCGCATGGACGGCCGGGGGTACCCGATGGGCCTGGCGGACAAGGAGATCCCGGAGTTCGCCCGGATCATCTCGGTGGCCGACGCCTTCGACTGCATGACCTCCACGCGCTCCTACCGCAAGGCGCGCTCCGTCGAGGAGACGATCGCCGAGCTGCGCCGCTGCGCCGGAACGCAGTTCGACCCGGTGATGGTGGACGCCCTGATCAGCGCGGTCGGCCGCGACGGCTGGGAGACTCCCGACATCGTCGAGCCGCCCGATGACGATATCGCGGAGATCGCCCAGCAGGACCACGACGACCCAAGCGTCCCGCTCCGTCTCACAGAGGAGGCCGAGCGGTGATAACGCTGGGTTCTGCGAACGAGGCGCCGCAGCGCCGCTGGCAGCAGAATAGCCGGATCAACCCGACGCGATCGCTAGTGATCATCGTTGCGGCGGTGTGCGCCGGCGGCTCGCTGCTGTGGACGCTCTTCACCGGGTTCGTGGAGCCGAACGCCGCGCTCGCCTTCGGCGCGCTCATCGCGGCCGGCGAGCTGGCCCGCATCACACTGCCCGGCCATCGCGAGATCGCGCCGATCGCGTCGGCCGGCGCCCTCGGCTACACCTTCCTGCTCGACATCGGCGGGGAACCGGTCCACCATTCGGCCTGGCAGGCCATCGCCCTGGTCGCCCTCGGTCTCGCCTTGGGGGAGTTACCGCACATCGCTGTCGGGCGCGGCCCCCGCTGGAGCGACCTCGCCCGCCGCGTGCTGATCGTCGTGGTGATCGCGCTGGTGTTCCGGCCCTTCGCCGAGCAGGTGGTCCCCGAGTCCGGCCGCTGGTGGCTCGTGCTGTCCGTGATGGCCGGCCTGGTCATGATGGCGTGGGTGATCGACTCCGGTATCGCCGCGGCGATCCGGGCCGAACGGTTGCGGACCCGGCTCAACGTGGCGTTCCGCGACGAGCTGCGGGCGCAGTTCGCGATCGGTATGGCCATCGGCTCCTCGGGCATCCTCATAGCCCTGGCCAGCACCGTGACCGGGCTCGCGGGGCTGCTGGTGTTCACCGCCCCGCTCCTGGTCACACAGGTGGCGTTCCGGCGCTACGCCGAGATCCGGTTCACCTACCTGCAGACCGTGCGCGCGTTGTCGCGTGTCACCGAGGTCGGCGGGTACGTGGAGACGGGCCACTCCCGCCGGGTGAGCCGACTGGCCGGAGAGATCGGCTGCGAGATGGGTTTGCGGGAGTCGGAGCTGCTGGAGCTGGAGTACGCCTCGCTGATGCACGACATCGGGCAGCTCTCCCTCCGCTCGCCGATCGCCAGTGGGGCGACGGTGCTCGCCTCGCCGCGCGAGCAGCGTCGGATCGCCGAGCTCGGGTCGGCGGTGATCCGGGAGACCGGGGTGCTGGACTCCGTCGCCGAACTGGTCCGCCGCCAGTGCGAGTCGTGCCACGGCGACGGGGACGAAGGCCCGCCGCCGCTGGGCAGCCGTATCATCAAGGTCGCCAACGCGTTCGACGACCTCGTGGGGGAGTCCACCGACCGCGAGCGGACCGAGGCGGTGCTGCAGCGGCTGTGCATGGACGCCGGTCACGAGTACGATCCCGCTGTCGTCGAGGCGATGGCCCGGGTGCTCGATCGGCCGACACCCCGGTGGTGACCGGGAGTTCTACCTGCGGGTACTGCCGTAAGATCAGCCCCGTCGGGTAGGAAGCAGTCACCGGGTAGGAAAAGGGGCGCGAGATGGCGGAAATCCGCGCGGAAATGGTCGCGAACGTCTTCAAGGTGACGGCGGCCCCCGGCGACGAGCTTGAGGAGGGGGACGCGGTGGTGATCCTGGAGTCCATGAAGATGGAGATCCCGGTTCTGCTCGAAGAGCCGGGCCGGATCGTCAGCGTCGACGTCTTCGAGGGCGACGTCGTGCAGGAGGGCGACCTCCTGGCGGTGGTCGGCTAGCGTTTCCGTTCCGCCGGTCCCGGCGGAACCGGTCCCAGCGCTCGCCGGGGCACCGGTTCCGCCGAGAGTGGCGACGGAGGCACTGGCCGTTAGACCCCCATCGTCTTCCGCGGGTAGACGTTCTCCGGGTCGGTGGCGATGTTGACCATGTACGGCACGCCCGAATCGAAGGCGCGGCGCAGAGCAGGGCCGATCTCACCGGGATCGGTGACCAGCTCCCCGCCGCCGCCCAGCGCGCGGACGACCTCGTCGTAGCGGGTCTGCGGGGCCAGTTCGGCGACCACGTCGTAATCGTAGATCATCTGCATCGGCGCCTTCTCCAGGCCCCAGATCCCGTTGTTACCGCAGATCATGACCACGGGCAGCTCGTGCCGGACCAGCGTGTCCACATCCATCAGCGAGAACCCGGCCGCGCCGTCGCCCATCAGCGTCACGACCTGCGCGGACGGGCGGGCCAGCCGGGCGGCGATGGAGTAGCCCATCCCCGTTCCCAGGCAGCCGAACGGGCCCGGGTCGAGCCAGGTGCCGGGCTGGCGCGGTTCGACGTATTTGCCGGCGTAGGAGACGAAGTCGCCGCCGTCGCCGATCACCACAGCGTCGTCGTCCAGTATCCGGTTGAGCTCGCCGTAGATCCGGGCGGGGTGGATCGGGTCGGCGTCGCTGGCGAGCGCTTCGGTGTCGTCCCCGGACGCCGCGGCCGCCGCCTCGGCGAGGGTGCCGCGCCACCGGCCGACCCCGGGGCCGGGCTTGGCGGTGTCGCCGATGCTCCGCAGGATGGCCGACAGGTCACCGCAGGCCGAGCCGGCCAGTGTCAGGTGGGTCGCGACCTGGCCGGGGGAGTCGGCGATGTGCACCACCTTCGCCAGTGGGGCGCCGTCCCTTCCGCCGAACAGGCCGTGGCCGAGGCGGAAGTCCAACGGTGTCCCGACCACCACGACCAGGTCGGCCTGGCCGAACGCCGTTCCGCGCGCGCGGGCGGCCAGCAGCGGATGGCCCGCGGGCAGCACACCGCGTCCCTGGCCGTTGGTGATGACGGGCAGGCCGAGCTCTTCGGCCACCTCAAGGGCGGTGCGCTCGGCGCCGTCGAGCCAGACATCGGAGCCGTAGACCAGGACCGGGCGCTCCGCCTCACTGATCAGCCGGGCGATCTCCTGGACCCGGTCGGGGTCGGCGGCGCGTTCCGCGGGAGCGGCGGCCCCTTTGACCTCGACCTCCGCCTGGTCGTAGAGCCGGTCCATCGGTATGTCCAGGAAAACGGGGCCGCGGTGGGCGGTGTTGGCCAGGGTGAACGCCTCGTCCACGTCCACGCCGATCTCGTCGGTGCCGTGCACGGTCCGGGCGCGCTTGGTGATCGTCTCCAGCAGCGGCGGCTGGTCGAGCTCCTGGAGGAGTCCCTGCCCCCAGCGGCCGTCCGGGGCGCGGCCGCCGATGAGGACCATCGGCGAGCCGTTGAAGTGCGCCGTGGCGACGCCGCTGACGCCGTTGGTGACGCCGGGGCCCGCGGTGACCACGGCCAGGCCCGCCCGGCGGGTGAGCTTGCCGATCCCCTCGGCGCCGAACACCGCGGTCTGCTCGTGCCGGACGTCCAGCAGCCGCATCGTCGGATCGGGCCGCACCGCGCCGTCGTAGAGGGGGAACACGTGCCCGCCGCTCAGCGTGAACATCGTGTCGACGCCGTGGTGCCGTGCCGCGGCGACGGCGTGCGATCCTCCGTGGCCCGTGAGGCGGCCGGTGAACGGGGGCGGGGACGGGGGCATAACACTCTCCTTAGGCGCCTTGCCGGACACCTCCATAACTTACCAGTCAGTAGGGTCGGGGGTGAGCCAGTCCACACTTCCCGAGCGGGGAGTCTCGGGGCCGGCTCCCACCGATCTTGAGCATTGCGTTCCTTCCCGGCGGAGCGCCTCACTCCTCCGCCGGGGGGCGCAGGCGGGTGACGAACTTGTACCGGTCGCCGCGGTAGAGCGAACGCACCCACTCCACCGGGTGGCCCTCCGCGTCGAAGCTGTGCTGGCAGTGCAGCACCAGCGGCAGGCCGACGTCGACCCCGAGCAGCCGGGCCTCGTTCGGTGTGGCCAGCACGGTCTCGATGGACGCCTCGGCCTCGGCCAGTCGGACGTCGTAGGCCCTGGCCAGCGCCTCGTACAGCGACGCGAAGCGCTCAAGCTGGCGGCGCAGCCCGGGGAACCTGCGCGCCGCCAGGTGCGCGGTCTCCACCGCCATGGGTTCGCCGTTGGCCAGCCGCAGCCGTTCGATCCGCAGCACCCGGCCGCCGGAGCGGATCGCCAGCAGTTCGGCCAGGTGGTCGTCGGCGTTGATGTAACTCACATCGAGGATGCGGGTCGCCGGGTGCAGACCGTGCGAGCGCATCTCCTGGGTGTAGCTCGTCAACTGCAGGACCTGCGCCACCTTGGGTTTGGCGACGAAGGTTCCCTTGCCCTGGATGCGGAGCAGCCGGCCTTCGACCACCATCTCGGTCAGGGCCTGCCTGACCGTGGTTCGCGACGTGCCGAACTGGGTTGCGAGCGCGCGTTCCGGGGGCACCGGATTGCCCGCGGGCATCGCCTCGATCAGGTCCAGAAGCTGCTTCTTGACCTGGTAGTACTTGGGGACACGGGGATTCTCCTCGAGCGTTCGCTGACCCGTCACGTCGGCTTCCTCCACCACTTCCCACCCCGTTCGGCGACTCGTCGCGTCCTCGCCGGGTCGGGCCCCGGGTCGGCTGCGGGCTGCCGAACCGGCTGCCATTGGTTTGGACCACTGGTCGAGTCCGTCCCTTGAGTATGCCCTCAACCATGGATGATTTGTGAGTGCCTCACCTCAGCGATCTGATCCGGCGCTACACGGCGCTCAAAACGGGCGACCTCGAGTGGTTCCACTCGCTGGTCTCCGACTGGCAACTGCTCGCTGACCTGTCGTTCGCCGACCTGGTGCTCTGGGTGCGGTTGCGCGACGACACCGGCTGGGTCGCGGTCTCGCAGATGCGCCCGACCACCGGGCCGACCGCCTTCCAGGACGATCTGGTGGAGACCATTCTCCGGGATGACCCGGCGGGAACCGCGGGCGGGAGTGGCCGGACACGTCCCAGCAGCAAGCGCGTCCTGATCGACCACGCGTGGCGCGAGGGCCGGATCTGCCGCGAGGGCGATCCGGACTGGTCCGGAGGCGTGCCCGTCCGGGAGGAGACGATCCCGGTCCGCCGCGACGGGCGGCTGATCGGTGTGATCCAGCGCAGCACCAACCTCAGCGCGGCGCGCACGCCCAGCCGCCTGGAGCTCACCTACCTGCAGAGCGCCAGCGACCTGGCGCAGATGATCGCGGAGGGCGAGTTCCCGTTCAGTGACCAGGGTCCGCTGATGGTGCGCTCGCCGCGCGTCGGCGACGGTCTGCTCCGGCTCGACCAGGACGGAGAGGTCATCTACGCCAGTCCCAACGCGCTGTCGGCCTACCGCCGTCTCGGACTCGCGGCGGACCTGGTGGGCGCCCGGCTGGACCGGACCACCCTGGACCTCGCCGCCGCGGGGGACGCCCGGGACGAGGTGCTCACCTGGACCGCGGGTGGCCGCGTCCCGCAGGAGGCCGAGGTGGAGGCGCGCGGCTCGACGGTACAGCTGCGTTCGATCCCGCTGGTCATCGGGGGAGTCCGGATAGGCGCGCTGGTCATGGTCCGAGACGTGACCGAGCTGCGCAGGCGTGAGCGCGAGCTCATGACCAAGGACGCGACGATCCGGGAGATCCATCACCGGGTCAAGAACAACCTGCAGACGGTGGCGGCGCTGCTGCGCCTGCAATCGCGGCGGTTGCGGCACCCCGAGGGCAGGGCGGCGCTCGACGAGGCCGTGCGCAGGGTGGGGTCGATCGCGATCGTGCACGAGATGCTCTCGCACACCCCGGACGAGGTCGTGGACTTCGACGACATCGCCGACCGGGTGATCGAGATGGCCGCTGAGGTCTCCTCGACCGGGGATCCGGTGGAGCCGCACCGGGTGGGCCAGTTCGGTCTGCTATCGGCGCTGGTCGCGACACCGCTGTCGATGGTGCTGGCCGAGCTGGTGCAGAACGCGGTGGAGCACGGTCTCGACTACGGTCCGGGTCGGATCGAGGTGCGGGTGTACCGGGAGGACGCCCGTCCCGACGAGGAGGAGAACGGGAGCCGACTGCTGGTCGAGGTGAGTGACGACGGCGGGGGGCTGCCCCCGGAGTTCGACATCGACGACACGGCGAGCCTGGGACTGCAGATCGTGCGTACCCTGATCGTGGGGGAGCTCGGCGGGCAACTGGAGATCAAGCCGCAGGAGAGCGGGGGAACAAAGGTCTCGATCGAGCTCCCGGTCGAACGGGATGTAGAGTCCTACGTGTGAAGTGGATTACCGTCCCTGTCCCCCCGCGGCCCCGGGCGTCGTCGTACCGCTGGTGGACGCCCGGACTCGGCCGCCGGAAGATGGGGTTCTCGGGTAGCGGGTGCGCGGCTTCAGACGGCGGTGCGCAGCATCGGACGCGAGGTGCGGCGGCGCTTGATCGCACGGCGCTCGTCCTCGCTCATGCCGCCCCAGACACCGCTGTCCTGCCCGCTCTCAAGTGCCCACTGCAGGCAGGAGCTGCTCACGGGACAACTCCGGCATACCTCTTTGGCTTCCTCGATCTGGATCAGTGCCGGACCGGAATTCCCGATAGAAGAACAGCTCCGGGTCTTCGTCACGGCAGGCGGCGTGGTAGCGCCAGTCCATGCGGTCCACTCCTCACGTGAAGCAATCTGGGGGACGTGCCCTTGTGAACAAATTCACGAAGTTGACGATGCTTCAGGGCCACGCCGTTGTCGGTCCCCGTTCCGTGTCGCTGAACGAGCGCGGTGATACCAGTCTGATCCGACAGTCCCAGCGGCGCCGCCGAGTCAGTGTCGGGGTGCGGGCTGTGACCGCGGATTCATTCGTTTTACTCGTCCGTAACGTGCGGCGACACTTTTGACTGTGGCAGGGTTGACGGACGGGCGCAAGGGTGAGGATTGTCTATCTGCGACAACGCGATGTCGTGTGCATCACATGCGGTATGACCTGCATGCTTTGCCCTGACTTAGCCGAATATTCGTAATACCTTCGGTATCGAGTGGAAATTGACCCGTTTGCGGGGTCCGAGGTATTCACCGTCGATCTGGAACGCTCGGGGATGGTGCGAACTGATCGTTAAGGTGTCCTCGTCATGCCACCCGACGTATCCGCGGCCGTGCGGCGGAACCCCCTTACGCGACATCATCCGCAGCAGTAGCCGTGCCGTCGTCACCGTGTGCACCTGGGTGAGCGCGAACGCGTCGAGGCCGAGCTGGAAACCGGAGCGCGGTGTCGGCTGGACCGGAACCGAACCGGCGTAGGTCCACGGTGTGGTGTTGGTCACCAGCGCGGAGTACAGCCCGCTTACCGGGTCGTGTCCGGGAACCTCGACCCGCAGCGACGGGGCGCGGACGTCGCCGCGCAGGAACAGCTTCAACGCGGTGCCCGCGTACAGCGAGGGCGACGCGCGGCGGCCGGCCAGGCGCTGCCGCTCCACCTCCTGAACGACTTCGGCGTCCCAGCCGAACCCGGCGCAGAAGGTGAAGTAGCGGTCGTCCTCCTCACTGGAGATCCGACCGAGTCCGACCGTGCGCTGGCGGCCGGACCGCAGCGCCTCCAGCACGGCGCCCGTCGCCTCCACGGGGGCGCCCGGAAGTCCGAGTGCCCGGATGAAGACATTGGCGCTTCCGCCGGGAAGGGCGGCGAAGCTGGGGCGTGTGAACTCGGCCGGTGTGGCGAGCAGTCCGTTGACGACTTCGTTTATCGTCCCGTCCCCACCGAGGCTGACCACCAGCTCGTATCCTGCTGCGGCGGCGTCGGCGGCCAGTTCCCGGGCGTGGCCGCGGTACTCGGTGTGCGCGACGTGCAGTTCGACGTCACGCGCGATGCTCCCGTGATCACGTCCCGGGCGCGGGGCGTGGTGGCGGTCGCCTGGGGATTGACGATGAAGAGGGCGCGCACCCGCGACAGTGTAATGATCATTTCCACTGGGTGGGCGGCTCGGGTGCGGGGAGGCCGATATCCTCGAAGTGTGTCGCCGCGTCCCGTCACCATCGTCCTCGCGGCCGCTGTGGAAGCCCTGGTCGGGTTGGTCCTCGCGGCGGGAGGACTCTACGTCCTGTACAACACGCCCCTGGGGAGGGCGGGTGATGTCTCCGCGGCCCTTCCACTGGCGGTCCTGGCGTTCGGGGCCGCGGCCGCTGTCGGCTACGCCGCGTGGGGGCTGTTCGAACTGCGGGACTGGGCACGGACACCGGTGCTGCTGACGCAGATCTTCGTGCTCATCATCGCCTACTACATGTGGACCAGCGAACAGTACGCGCTCAGCGTGGGCATGGCGCTGGTCGCCGCGGCCGGGGCCGCACTGGTACTGGCGCCGTCGACCACCGCCACCTTGTTTTCCGGTGAGCGGGGGAGGCGGGACCGGACGAATTGAGATCCTCCGGCCTGGCGGTCATTCCTCGGTGGTCAGCGCCTGGCGCAGTTGCGCCAGCGTGCGGGCCAGCAGACGCGAGACGTGCATCTGCGAGATCCCGAGCTCCTGGGCGATCTGCGACTGGGTCATGTTGCCGAAGAAGCGCAGCAGCAGGATGCGCTTCTCCCGTGGAGGTAGCTGCTCCAGCAGGGGCTTGAGCGACTCGCGGTACTCCACCCCCTCCAGGGAGTCGTCCACGATACCGAGCGAGTCGGCCACCGCGGGAGCGTCCTCGTCGCCGCTGTCGGGAGCGTCGAGCGACACCGTGGAGTAGGCGTTCGCGGACTCCAGGCCCTCGAGCACCTCCTCCTCGGTCATCTGCAGGTGCTCGGCGAGTTCGTGGACTGTCGGCGCGCGCCCCTCGCGCTGCGAGAGGTCGCTCACCGCCTTGGTGAGCGAGAGCTTCAGTTCCTGCAGTCGGCGGGGAACGCGAACCGCCCAGCCCTTGTCGCGGAAGTGCCGCTTGATCTCACCTACGATGGTGGGTGTCGCGTAAGTGGAGAACTCGACCCCGCGATCCAGGTCGAACCGGTCGATCGACTTGATCAGGCCGATCGTCGCGACCTGTGTGAGGTCGTCGAGCCATTCGCCGCGGTTGCGGAAGCGCCGTGCCAGGTACTCGACCAGGGGCAGATGCAGCTCCACGAGCTCGTCGCGGATGCGCTGCCGTTCCGGTGCGTCCGGCGGCAGCTCGCCCAAACGCTCGAACAGCTCTCGTGCACGGGCCCGGTCAGGCACAGAGTACTCCGTCTTCGCTGTCAGAGCGGGCCCCCTTTCGCTCACGCCGACTCCACCGCGTCGCGATGTTTGTGCAGAACGATGGTCACGCGGTCGTCGGGGCCGGCATGTGCGCTGACATCGCCGGCCAGTGCCGAGAGCACGGTCCAGGCGAAGGTGTCCCGGGCCGGCAGCCGGCCGTCAGCGGTCAGCACCGAAACAGCAACGCGCATCCCACCGCCGTTGAGTTCGAATTCGGTCGTCAGGTCCGTTCCGGGCAGCGCCTGGGAAAGCAGCATCGCACAGGCCTCATCAACCCCGATGCGGAGGTCCTCGATCTCATCCAGGGTGAAGTCGAGCCGCGCCGCGAGGCCTGCCGTGGCTGTGCGCAGAACCGAGAGGTACGCGCTGTCGGCCGGCATGCGCACGGTCACCGCGTCGCGTACTCCCATCGCGCCCGCCACTGGCGCCGCGGTTTCTTCAGTCACGTCCCTCCTTAGGGAAGCGAGATTTCCGCTTGAGAGCAATCTATCTTGTTTCCCCTAGCCTCCGGTGCACTCCGGTCCACGTCGTGTCCCGTCGCCTGGCCGCGGCAGGTCGGGAGATGGGCGGCGCGTTCCGGTACCGGTTCGGCGGCGGCCGAGTGAGGAGAGGGCGTCGCCGTCGAGCCGGAAAACGGTCCAGTCGTCCATCGGATGCGCGCCCAGGGGCCTGTAGAAGTCGATCGAGGGCGTGTTCCAGTCCAGCACCCACCATTCGAGCCGCGTGTAGTCTCGCTCGACGCAGATCGCGGCCAGCTCGGTGAGCAGGGCCTTCCCGTAGCCGTGGCCGCGTAGTTCCGGGCGTACGTAGAGGTCCTCAAGATAGATACCGTGGCGTCCGGTCCAGGTGGAGAAGTTCTTGAACCACAGGGCGAATCCGGCGACGACCGGTTCGCCCTCATCGGGTACGTGCTCGGCGATGTGGGCGAACACCGCGGGATCGCCGCAGAACAGGGCTTCCTTGAAATCGGCCTCCGTGGCCACCGCGGCATCGGGCTCCCTCTCGTATTCAGCCAGGTCGCGAACGAGGCGGTGGATCACGGGTACGTCGTCGGGACGGGCAGGGCGGATCACGGCGCTCCCCAAGGCAGAACACGAGGCTGACACGCCCCACGGTATCGGGCGCCGGCCGCGCGGCCGGCGCCCGAAAGGACGGGGTTCAAAGGACCTTCGACAGGAACGCCTGGGTGCGTTCGTGCCGCGGATTCGTCAGGACCTCGCGCGGTGGTCCCGACTCCACCACGACGCCCTCGTCCATGAAGACGAGCGTGTCGCCGACCTCGCGGGCGAAGCCCATCTCATGGGTCACCACGAGCATGGTCATCCCCTCACGGGCGAGGTCCCGCATCACGTCCAGCACCTCGCCGACGAGCTCGGGGTCGAGCGCGCTCGTGGGCTCGTCGAACAGCATGAGCTCCGGCCGCATGGCCAGGGCTCGGGCGATCGCCACGCGCTGCTGCTGACCGCCGGAGAGCTGGCGGGGGTAGGAGGCGGACTTGTCGGCCAGCCCCACACGGTCCAGTAGGGCCAGGGCGCGCTCCCGGGCCTCCTGCCTGCGTTCCCGCTTCACCTGCACCGGCGCTTCGATCACGTTGCCCAGCACCGACATGTGCGGGAAGAGATTGAAGTTCTGGAACACCATGCCGATACCGCGGCGCTGCGCGGCCACCTGGGTCTCGTGCAGCTCATAGAGCTTGCCCCGCCTCTGCCGGTACCCCATGAGCTCGCCGTTGACCCACAGCCGGCCGGCGGTGAGCTTCTCCAGGTGGTTGACGCACCGCAGGAACGTGGACTTGCCGGAGCCCGACGGTCCGACGACGCACATCACATCGCCGCGGTGCACCTCCAGGTCGATGCCGCGCAGCACCCGGAGGCGGCCGAAGGTCTTGTGCACGTTCTCGGCCACCACCATGCGGTCGTCGGTGGTAGCGGTCACGTGGTCGTCCGGGACCGTCGACGCGTTCTCACTCATGCGCCAGCCTTACTCTGCATCGCCTTCACACCGGTCTGCGCCTGGCGGTCCCCCTTTGTGAAGGAGCGTTCCAGGAAATACTGCCCGACCATCAGCAGGCTGGTGATCGCGAGGTACCACAGACAGGCGGCGACCAGCATCGGGAACAGGTTGAACGTCCGGTTGCCGACGGCCTGGAGCTGGAAGAACAATTCCGTTGTGAGCGGGATGGCCGACACCAGCGATGTGTCCTTGAGCAGCGCTATCGTCTCGTTTCCGGACGGGGGGACGATCACCCGCAGCGCCTGCGGCAGCGTGATGCGCCGCAGCACCTTGCCCCGGCTCATGCCCAGGGCCTGGGCCGCCTCCGTCTGGCCCTTGTCCACTGAGAGCAGCCCGGCGCGGACGATCTCGGCCATATAGGCCCCCTCGGAGAGAGCCAGCGCCAGAAACGCCGCCATGAACGCGGTGAGCAGGTCGTTCATCGGAACGGAGAAGAAGCGGGCGTCCCCGTCGAATCCGAGCCACGGCATCCAGTAGTTGTCGAAGGGCAGCCCGAACTCCAGATGCGAGTACAGGATGCCGAGGTTGCCGAACACCACGCACAGCACCAGGCGCGGCACCGCCCGGAAGAACCAGGTGTAGAGCCACGCCATGGCGACCAGGATCGGGTTCCCGGACAGCCGCATCACGGCCGCGATGATCCCGAGCAGGATGCCGATGGCCATGCACAGCACGGTCAGGATCAGCGTGGTCCGTACGCCGACGAGCACGGGCTCGGTGAACATGTTGTCGAGCATGAACGGCCAGTCGAACGCGTCGTTCGTGACCAGCATGTTGACCAGCATTCCGGCGAGGACCAGGAGGATCGCGGCGACTATCCACCGTCCGGGATACCGGACCGGTACCGCCTTGATCGGTTCGGGCTCGGGCCGCCCCGGCACCGGCTCTCCCGGGGGCCGGGGCGGTTCGGTGGTCGTACTCACATTCCCCTATTCCTCGGCCTCGTCATCTCCGCTGCCGTCTTCTGTGACATCCGGGTTGACTTCGGCCGTTTCGAGGAGCCCCTGTCCCGCGAGATCCCAGTTCCCGAGGATCTCGTCGTAGGTGCCGTCGTCCATGACGGCCTGGTAGCCGGCCGCGATGGCCTCGGCGAGCTCGGTCTCCTCCTTGGGGACGATCGCGCCGTAGGGGGCGGCCTCGTACTGCTCGCCCAGGGTCTCGAGCTGGTCGCCGGTCTGTTCGACGGCGTAGACGGCGACCGGCATGTCGGCGAGCCCGGCGTCGTTCCGGCCCGAGGTGATCGACTCGGTGGCCTGGTCCTGGCGCTCGTACTGCTGGACGTCGATCGCCGGTTCCCCGTCCTGCTCGCACTGCTCGCTGCGCTCTTCGATGTCGGGGACCTGGACGGTGTCCCGCTGCACGGCGATCCGCTTGCCGCAGGCGTTGTCTGGGTCGACGTTCTCCGGATTGCCCGCCGCGGTGAACCACTGGGTGCCGACGGTGTAGTAGCTCACCATGTTCACCTGCTCCAGGCGCTCCTCGTTGATGGTGAACGAGGAGACGCCCACGTCGTACTTGCCGGTGTCGACGCCTTCGACGATGGTGCCGAAGGTGGACTCCTCCCACTCGGTCTGCAGGCCGAGTTTGGCGGTGGCGGCGTCGAAGAGCTCCACGTTGAACCCGATGACGGTCTCCCCGTCGGCGTCCAGGAACTCCCCCGGTGCGTAACTGGGGTCCACCCCGACCGTGAGGGTGCCCTGTTCGCGGTACTGCCCGGGAACCATCTCTTCGAGTTCGGGGTCGGCCTCGACCTGCGGTGTGGCCTCTTCCTCCGCCTGGGTGCCCTCACCGTTTCCGCAGGCGGAGAGCGCCAGGGCGGCGGCGAGCCCGCCGGCGAGGATGCTTCCGGTCCGGAAGATCGAGGTGATCGGATGCTTCGACACGGCCATGTTCGGCCTCCTTGATCTGTGCTGAACGGCCGGCTGTGTCGCCCGACCGTTCATGCCCGTGACTGGGCACATAATCCAAACACGGCTTGTGACGTGGGATTACTATCGTCCCCAACCCGGATGAAGGCTGTGGTCACTGTTGTGAGAGGATTGGGTAACGGGTCAACCCCGTACACACGGCGGCGCTGAGCTCGCATAGGAGCCCAGCGGAGAGCACATTCCCTCCGAACCCCGGTCGCGACCGACCGTTGTGGTGGAACATCCCCTAGCATTCACCTCTCCGCGCGCTGTCTTTGGAGAAGCAGGCCGTCCGCGTCATGGCCGTCGCGGACGAGCGTGAAGACCGAGGGGTTTGAAGTTGACCACCGATCCATATGCCCATCTGGACGAAGATCCGGCGTTCGCCCTGCATAGAGGCGGTAAGTTGAACGTCGGTTCGTCCGTCAGCGTCAACGACCACGAGGGGCTGTCCCTCGCCTACACTCCGGGCGTTGCACGGGTGTGCAGCGCCATCGCCGAGACCCCCGAGCTCGTCGGCACCTACACCTGGAAGAGCAACCTCGTCGCCGTCGTCACCGACGGGACGGCCGTTCTCGGGCTGGGCGACATCGGACCCGAGGCGGCCCTGCCCGTGATGGAGGGCAAGTCCCTGCTGTTCAAGCAGTTCGCCGGCGTCGACTCCGTGCCCGTCGCGCTCTCCTGCAACGACGTTGAGGACGTCGTCGAGACCGTCGAGCGGATGGCGCCCTCCTTCGGCGGCATCAACCTTGAGGACATCTCCGCGCCGCGCTGCTTCGAGATCGAGAAGCGGCTGCGCGAGCGTCTGGACATCCCCGTGTTCCACGACGATCAGCACGGGACGGCGATCGTGACGGTGGCCGCGCTGCGCAACGCGGCCCGGGTGACCGGCCGGAGCCTTGGTGACCTGCGCGTCGTCGTCTCCGGTGCGGGCGCCGCCGGTATCGCGGTCACCAAGATGCTGGTCGACAGCGGCATCGGCGACATCGCTGTGGCCGACAGCAAGGGTCTCATCTACGCGGGGCGCGAGGGGCTGACCCCGTTCAAGGAGGAGATCGCGGCGATCAGCAACAAGGCCGGGCTGCGCGGGTCGATCGAGACCGCGTTGGCCGGGGCCGACGTGTTCATCGGGCTGTCGGCCGGCGAGGTGCCGGAATCAGTGGTCGCGACGATGGCCGAGAACGCCGTCATCTTCGCGATGGCCAACCCCAACCCGGAGGTCCACCCGGACGTCGCGCACAAGTACGCGAGCGTCGTGGCGACCGGGCGCAGCGACTTCCCGAACCAGATCAACAACGTTCTCGCCTTCCCGGGGGTGTTCCGGGGCGCACTGGATTCCGGCGCCGCCGACATCACCGAGGGCATGAAGCTGGCCGCCGCGAACGCGCTCGCGGACCTGGTGGGCGACGACCTGTCCGCCGACTACATCCTGCCGAGCACGTTCGACGACCGTGTGGTTCCGGCGCTCTCCGCCGCCGTTGCCGAGCAGGCCCGCACGGACGGTGTTACCCGTACGTAACCGGTTGATTATCTAAAGTGGCCGATCCGGAGCGGGGTTTCCGCTCCGGATCGTTTTACCGGGCTCTGTGCGGGTCAGCGGAACGCCGGGGAGCTCGCACCGGCGGGGCCGGGCGGCTGAAGGGGAGTCAGAGGTCCGCACGCGTGGCGGCCTCGATGAAGGCCGTCCACGAATCTGGGGAGAAGCTCAGCACCGCACCACCAGGGGTCTTGGAGTCGCGCATCGCGACAGTCCCGGGCAACCTCGCGACCTCGACGCATTGCCCTCCGGAGGTACCGCTGTAGGAGCTCGCGCGCCAGCGCGGGCGGTATGGATCTTTCTTGGTCATGTCGCGCCCTTTCGGTGTGTGTCGTCAGCCCCCGGCTTCCCGCGTCCGTATGCGCTGTTCCGCCTCGGCGATGAGTTCTCGGCTCTGCTCCGGGAGCAGGGCGGTGGCACGCAGGTACTCGAAGGCGAGTATGTAATTCTGGACCTCTTTCGCCTTTTCTATGTAGAGACTGTTCGTCAGATTCTCCAAATGGACAAGGCGTGGTGCGTAGACATCCGCTTCCGGGAACTCGAGGATGTCGAATGATCCGTTGAGTCCCGAATGGGCTCCCGCGCCAAAGGGCAATACCTGCACGGTGATGTGCTGTTCCGTGGATATCTTCATCAGGTGTTGGAGCTGTTCGGCCATCACCTCGGGACCGCCGATCGGGCGGTGCAGCACCGCCTCGTCCAGTACCACCCAGGTCTTGGGTGGATTCTCCTGGAACAGGAGCTCCTGACGGCGGATCCGCAGCTCCACGCGCCGCTCGATCTCGCGGGCGTCGACCTCCATGGGGTGCGCTTGGAGGAGGGCGCGGGCATACCTCTCGGTCTGGACCAGACCGGGGACGACGACCGACTGGTAGAAGTGGAGAGCGTTCGCCTCCGGTTCCAGGCCGAGATAGACCTCGAAGCGCTCGGGCAGCACATCGCCGTAGACGTGCCACCAGCCGCGCCGCCGTGACTCGCGGGCCAGCATCACCAGTGTCTGGCGAAGGCCGGGCTCGTTGACTCCGTAGAGTTCCAGCAGGTCACGGATGTCGTCGGAGTTGCTGGCCACCTGTCCCCGTTCGATACGGGAGAGTTTGCTGCCGGACCACGACATCTTCTCCGCGGCCTCTTCGCCAGTCATTCCGACGTTTTCCCGTAAACGTCGCAATTCCACACCAAGACGGCGACGGCGGACCGTCGGGTTATACCAGTGGCCATCAGGAGCCTCCTTATTCCGGGGAAGGGCTACTTCCGGAACGAAAGCAGGTTACTCGACACAGAGAGCAGAATGATCATGCCGGAAATTCCGCGGGGCAATTGCAGCGGGTGATTCACAGGGAGCGACGTGCCGCGCCGGCCCACATCGTGGAGCCGGCGTGCCGGGCCCCGTGCGTGCGCCCATGGCGGATCGCTAGTGTCGGGGGCATGTTCGCTATCACGCTGCGCGTATCGACAAGGACACTCCCTCGGCCGGGCTGGAGGCGGGCGAGCGACCCGACCCCGTGCCGGGGGGAGACTGGACCACGGTGAGCGTGCGGGCCGCCGCACTCAACCACCACGACATATGGAGCCTGCGCGGGGTCGGCCTGTCCCAGGACAAGCTCCCTATGGTGCTCGGATGCGACGCCGCCGGCGTGGACGAGGACGGGCGCGAGGTCATCGTGCACGCCGTGATCGGCGACCCGGACGCCGGCGGGGGAGACGAGACTCTTGACCCGCGTGGCTCTCTGCTGTCGGAGGTCTATGACGGCACGCTCGCCGAGAAGGTCGCCGTTCCCCGGCGCAACCTGGTCCCCAAGCCCGCGGAGCTCTCCTTCGAGGAGGCCGCCTGCCTGCCGACGGCATGGCTCACCGCCTACCGGATGCTCTTCGAGAAGGCCGGGCTGCAGCCCGGTTCGACCATCCTGGTGCAGGGCGCCGGAGGGGGCGTCAACAGTGCCCTGATCCGGATGGCGAGCGAGGTCGGCCACCGCGTCTACGCCACGAGCCGCGGCGAGGCAAAACGCGAGCGCGCGCTGGAGCTCGGCGCCTACGCGGCCGTTCCTTCGGGCGAGCGGCTCCCGGAGAGGGTCGACGTCGTCTTCGACAACGTGGGCCAGGACACCTGGCGCCATTCGCTGCGCTGCCTGCGTCCCGGCGGCCGCATCGTCACCTGCGGGGCCACGAGCGGTGACGCGCCATCGGCCGAGCTCACCCGGGTGTTCTTCCTGCAACTGTCGGTCGTGGGGTCCACTATGGGGCCCCGGGGCCAGCTGCACCGCCTCGCCGAGTTCTGCGCCCGGACCGGTGTCCGCCCCGAGATCGACCGCGTGCTCCCTCTGGACCAGGCGCGGGAAGGCTTCACCGCCATGGAGAAGGGCGACCTGTTCGGCAAGATCGTGTTCACAGTGTGACCGAAGAAGCGCGGGCTACGTGAGGTCTTCGGTCGACCCCGCCAGGGCGACCCGGAGGTCGGCGATCGCGGACTCAGGGTCGGTACCTTCACCATGCGCGCCCACACCTGGACGCAGCCGCGCATGCGCACACCACACGCCGTCCTCGTCCTGCTCCAGCACATAACAAACGTCCATCGTCAATCCGGGGCTCAGGGGCGTTCGCCTGAACGATGTCGCGGAACGTCAACGAGATCGGTAGGCGTCGGCGCGATGTTCGATCGAGGTCACCGTTACAGTGCGCTCGTCCTCATCGATCTCGTACAGGACCCGGTAGGCGCCGCGCCGCGCTGACCGAGTACCCGCGTACGGCGGCAGCAGGAGGAGTTTTCCCAGCCGGTGAGGACGTTCGAGCAATGACGTGGTGATGAATTCATGCACGGCGGCGGCCACCTTCTCCGGAAGGCGGCCGCTGAGCGCTCGGGCGGTCGTGCGGGTGACGACAAGCCGGTACCGGGGGGAGCCGTCGGTCATGCGTCGCGTCGCTGCCTCTCCAGCAGAGCTCCCAGCTCGTCAGCGTCCAGCACGTCGCCGGCGGCGATGTCGTTCCGTGATTCCGCCAGCTGCCTCATCGCCTCAGGGCTCGCGAGTACGTCCAGCGTCTCTTCCAGGGTGGTCAGATCGTCCGGGGAGATGAGCACCGCGGCGACTTCGCCGTGTCGGGTGATCGCCACGCGCTCATGCGTACGCTCGACATCGTCGATGAGTTCGGAGAGGTGGTTGCGCACTTCTGTGAGCGACATACTCGTCATGTCTTCAGTGTAGCTCGTTTCTGGCGCGAATTCTGTACAGAATCAGGGCGCCGCCCGCGGGCGGCGCCCTTCGGGTGGTCGGGGTCACCGCTGGCCGCCGGGGCCGGGCTCGTCCCGGTCCTCGCTCTCGGCCTCCTGCTCCTCGTGGATCGCGGTGCTCCAGGGATCGCCGGACGCGGGCGCCTCCCCGCGGTCCTCGGTCCGCGGATCGGCGGTGGGCTGACTGGTGGGGCCGTATGCGGTTCCCGACTTCGCGGTGGTGTCCCTGTCCTCCTCTTCCCGCTCCGCGGTGCCGGCCGTGCCCTCTCCCGTGCCGGCCGCCTCCTCATCGCTTTCGCGCGGTCCCCATGAGGCGAGGTCGCGCCGGATCACCTCGATGGTGTCGTCCAGGATGCGGCGCAGGTTGTGCGACGTGGACTCGCCGGCGTGTCCGGCGTCGCGGACAACGTTGCGGACGCGCTCGGAGAAGTCGCGCAGCGCGTGCTCGAAGTCAGGGCGCTCCGAGGTCTTCTCGTGCTTGCCCCAGGATCCTCCCCAGGAACCGAGGCCCTGCGCGAGCTTCTCCCAGTCGCGCTCCCACCAGGTGCCGCTCCGGCCCTCGCGCTCCTCCTCCCGGTGTTCGCCGGTGTCCTGTTCGGAGTCCTCCGCGCCGGAGCCGGCCTTCTCCCCGGCGCCGCCGGAGCGGCGGCCACCGCCGGCGGCGAACTTCAGTTCCTCGCGCAGGGAGCTGATGGTGTCGCGGACGTCCTGTTTCACCGCGCGGGCGACATCGCGCACCGAGTCGGTGATCTCCCGCTCCAGGTCGTCAAGGTCGGAGCTGCGGTTCCGCAGTTCTTCGCGGCCTTTGTCGGTGAGGCGGTAGACCTTGCGCCCGTTGACCTCCTCGTGGGTCACCAGGCCCTCCTCCTCCAAGCGGGCCAGGCGCGGGTAGATGGTGCCGGGGGAGGGGGAGTAGACACCAAGGAACCTGTCACGCAGCAGGCTGATGATCTCGTAGCCGTGCCGCGGGCTCTCGTCCAGCAGTTTCAGCAGGTACAGGCGGAGCCGGCCATGGCCGAAGATGGTGCTCATCGGGTCCCCCTCGGGATCGCGGCGGGGGCGTCGGGTTCGCGTCGGAGCAGCGAGACCGAGCCCGAGACGGTCGTTGTGGTGATGTTCGCCGGATCCACCCCGTCACCGATCTTGCCGCTGACATAGCGGCGTCCGCGCATCTCGCGCCGGTTCAGGCCGAAAGCCGTGTCAAGCGTTCCGGTGGCCGAGCGCAGCTCGACCGCGGCCGATGTCCCGGCCGGAATGCGCAGCGCGACCTCGCCGGAGATGGACGCCAGGCGGACGCGGGACGACGGGGCCAGATCGATGTCGGCGAGCAGTTGGCCCGAAGCGGTCTTGCCGGAGAAGTCGGCAAGCCGTCCGCCGGCCACGGCGATCTCGCCGCTGACGCTGTTGAAGTGCAGGCTGCCGTCGAGGTCGCGGACGTCCAGGTTGCCGGAGACGGTGTTGACATCGACCTCACCGCTCATGTCGTCGAGGGTCACATCCCCGGACGCGGTGCGCAACTGGGTCTTGGAGCTCAGGCCCGCGGCCACGATCGGAGCGGAGAGCGTGGTGACCTCGACCGGGCAGTCGCGGGGCACTCGCAGGCTGACGGTCGAGGCGCGACGCCCCATGCTCTTGTACCCGGACAGCTGGATCGGGCGCAGCCGATCGAGCAGCCCGCTCCCGGTGAGGTCCTCGTAGGTGACGGTGAGGATGCCGGCCTCTTGGGTGACGAGAACCGGCTCGCCCACGATGTCGGAGACCTCGAAGGTGACCGGATCGTCGGTGGGAAGGATGTTGACGTAACCGCCGATGATGCGAACGCGCAGCGCCACGATCCCGTCGAGGGTGCGTGTCATCGGCTGGTCGATGGTCCATCGCGCCATCGCGGGCCCTTTCGACTCGATATACCTATAGGAACACGATATGTCGCGACCGTGCGGTACTCAAGATATGTCGTGAAGAATCAGCGGCGTGTCGGGGAGCGGTGGGACGCGGTGCCGCCGGGGAGCACGGCCTCAGCGCCGGCAAAGCCAGAGGGGATCCCGGCCGGTGACCGGGATCCCCTCTACGGTGGCACGGCGCTCGGCGCCGCCGCGCCTACTCCTCGTCGTCGTCCTCCAACCGGGCCAGCCACGTGGCCAGCCGGTCGACGGCGGTCTCGAACTCCGGGTGCAGATCGGTGAACGTGCGCAGCTGATCGGAGACCCACGCCAGGGAGACCTCTTCGTCCCCGCGGCGCTTCTCCAGCTCCTCGATTCCGCGATCGGTGTAGTACATGGCCTACTCCGCCGGCGGGAACACCGTGTTGATCAGCGCCTGCTGCTCGACCTCGTGCCGCTTGCCCGAGCCGGCCGCCGGCGCGGAGCCCGCCGGGCGCGACACCCGGGTGAACGGGCGGTCGAGCTGCTCGGAGAAGACCAGCGCCACGAACGGCCACGGCCCATGTTCGCCGGCTCCTCCTGCACCCACAGCACCTCGCCGGAGTTCGGGAAGGAGGAGAGCCGCTGCCGGATCTCCTCGGTCGGCAGCGGGTACAGCCGCTCCACCCGGATGATGGCGGTGTGCTTGTCGCCCGTGCGCTCGCGCGCCGCCTCCAGGTCGTAGAAGACCTTGCCGGAGCACAGCACCACGCGCCGAACGTCCTCGGGGCTGATCCCGGAGGAGTCGGGGATGATCGGCTGGAACGAACCCGACGTGAAATCGGCCGCGGCCGACGTCGCGGCCTTCAGCCGCAGCATCGACTTGGGCGTGAACACCACGAGCGGGCGCCGGTACGGCGACTTCACCTGCCAGCGCAGCAGATGGAAGTAGTTCGCCGGGGTGGTGGGCATGGACACGGTCATGTTCTCCTGGGCGCACTGCTGCAGGAAGCGTTCGATGCGCGCCGAGGAGTGGTCCGGTCCCTGCCCCTCGTAGCCGTGCGGGAGCAGCAGGGTCACGCTGGAGCGCTGGCCCCACTTCTGCTCGCCGGCGGTGATGTACTCGTCGATGACGCTCTGCGCGCCGTTGACGAAGTCGCCGAACTGCGCCTCCCAGCACACCAGCGCCTCCGGGCGGACGGTCGAGTAGCCGTACTCGAAGCCCAGCGCCGCGTACTCGCTGAGCAGCGAGTCGTGCGCGTAGAACCGCGATGTCCCGTGGTCGAACTGCTTGAGCGGGGTGTACACCTCGCCGGTGTGCCGGTCCACCAGGGCGGCGTGCCGCTGGCCGAACGTCCCTCGCCGGCTGTCCTGGCCGACCAGCCGGACGGGGTGGTCCTCGATCAGCAGCGAGCCGAAGGCGAGGGTCTCGCCCATGGCCCAGTCGATGGCGTCCTCTTCGACCATCTGCGCGCGGCGCTGCATCTGCGGTTGCAGGCGCGGGTGCGGCGAGAAGCCTTCGGGCAGGCTGACCTGGGACTCGACGATTCGCTTGACCGTCTCGGTGGAGATCGCCGTGTCCACGGCCTCGTGGTCGATGCGGCCCTCGTCGAACACCTCGGGCTTGATCACCGCCCCCGGCTCGACCGGCTTCTTGTCGGCCTCGCGGGTTTCGGTGAAGGCGTGTTCCAGCTGGGTCTGGTAGTCGCGCAGCGCCTGCTCGGCCTCCTCGACCGTGATGTCGCCGCGTCCGATCAGCGCCTCGGTGTACAGCTTGCGGGTGGACCGCTTGGCGTCGATGACGTCGTACATCAGCGGCTGGGTGAACGAGGGGTTGTCCGCCTCGTTGTGCCCCCGGCGCCGGTAGCAGATCAGGTCGATGACGACGTCCTTGGTGAACGCCTGCCGGTAGGCGAAGGCCAGTTGCGCCACACGGACGACCGCCTCGGGATCGTCCCCGTTGACGTGGAAGATCGGCGCCTGCACCATCCGCGCGACGTCGGTGGCGTAGACGCTGGAACGGCTGTCCGCCGGCGACGTGGTGAATCCGACCTGGTTGTTCACGATGACGTGGACGGTGCCGCCGGTCCGGTAGCCGCGCAGCTGCGACAGGTTCAGGGTCTCGGCCACCACGCCCTGCCCGGCGAAGGCCGCGTCGCCGTGGATCAGCAGCGGGAGCACCGTGAAGCCGTGCGGCCCCTTGTTCAGGATGTCCTGCTTGGCGCGGACGATGCCCTCGGTGATCGGGTTGACCGCCTCAAGGTGGGAGGGGTTGGCCGCGAGCGAGATGGTGATCTTGTCGCCGTCGAAGGTCTCGAACGTGCCCTCGGTCCCCAGGTGGTACTTGACGTCACCGGAGCCGTGCGCGCTGCGCGGGTCGAGGTTGCCCTCGAACTCGCCGAAGATCTGGCCGTAGGACTTGCCGCAGACGTTGGCCAGCACGTTCAGCCGTCCCCGGTGCGCCATGCCGATGATGACCTCGTCCAGCTCGGCCTTGGCGGCCTTCGAGATGACACCGTCGAGCAGCGGGATGAGCGACTCGCCGCCTTCGAGCGAGAACCGCTTCTGGCCGACGTACTTCGTCTGCAGGAAGGTCTCGAACGCCTCGGCGCTGTTCAGCCGCCGCAGGATGTGCAGCTGCTCCTCGCGGCTGACCTTCTCGTGCTCCCGCTCGATGCGCCCCTGGATCCACTCCCGCTCTTCGGGGCTCTGGATGTGCATGTACTCGATACCCACTGTGCGGCAGTAGGTGTTGCGCAGCACGCCCAGGACATCGCGCAGCTTCATGACCTGCTTGCCGCCGAAACCCCCGGTGGGGAACTCGCGGTCCAGATCCCACAGGGTCAGGCCGTGCTGCAGGATGTCCAGGTCCGGGTGCCGGCGCTGCTTGTACTCCAGTGGGTCGGTGTCGGCCATGAGGTGGCCGCGAACGCGGTAGGCGTGGATCAGCTCCTGGACCCGGCTGGCCTTGTCGAGCTGGTTGCGGTCGGTGGAGATGTCCTGCGTCCACCGGACCGGCTCGTAGGGGATGCGCAGCGACCGGAAGATCTCGTCGTAGAAGCCGTCCTCGCCCAGCAGCAGCTCGTGGATCCGGCGCAGGAACTCGCCGGACTGGGCGCCCTGGATGATGCGGTGGTCGTAGGTGGACGTCAGGGTCATGATCTTGCTGACGGCCAGCCTGTTCAGGGTCTCGGGGGAGGCGCCCTGGAACTCCGCCGGGTACTCCATGGCCCCGACACCGAGGATGGCGCCCTGGCCCGGCATCAGCCGCGGCACGGAGTGCACGGTGCCGATACCGCCCGGATTGGTCAGGCTGATCGTGGTGCCCTGGAAGTCCGGCACGCCCAGCTTGTTGTTGCGGGCCTTGCGGACCAGGTCCTCGTAGGCGGTCCAGAACTCCCTGAAGTCCAGGGTCTCGGCGGCCTTGATACTGGGCACGACCAGTTGCCGGGAACCGTCGGGCTTCTGCAGGTCGATCGCGAGGCCGAAGTTGACGTGTTCGGGCTTGGCCACGCCCGGCTTGCCGTCGACCTCGACGTAGGAGTAGTTCATCTCCGGCATCGCCTGCAGGGCCTTGACCATGGCGTAGCCGATGAGATGGGTGAAGGAGACCTTCCCGCCGCGCCCGCGCCGCAGGTGGTTGTTGACCACGATCCGGTTGTCGAAGAGCAGCTTCACCGGTACGGCGCGCACGCTGGTGGCGGTCGGCAGCGAGAGGCTGGACTCCATGTTGGCGGCGGTGCGTGCCGGTGCGCCGCGCAACCGCTCCTCGTGGACCTTCTGAGTGTCGTCGGCCGGTTCCGCGGACTCCGATGCGGGCTTCTCCTTCTTGGGAGCCGCCGTCCTGGCCGGCTTCGCATCCGTGGCCGGGTCCGCGGCCGTGCTCTTCGCGGCAGGCTTGCCTGCGGCCGGGGTACCGCCGGTCGCACCGTTGGCCTGGGTGGTGCCGGACTTGTAGTCGGCGAAAAAGTTCCACCAGGCCTTATCGACCGAGTTCGGGTCGTTCAGGTACTTCTGATAAAGCTCCTCGACCAGCCACTCGTTGGGGCCGAAATCTGTCAGGGGTTGAGACGCCTCAGACGACACGGCGGAGATCGCCCTCTTCCGCAGCTCGCTTGTGAATGTTTATGTCAGAGATGGCCGCTCAGCAGGGCGGGCTCAGAGTCCGGCGGCCACACATTGCCATCTGGACACACGCCCGGCCAGCAATCTCGACTAACAGGCTACTTGTCCAGGCACGCCCGTGGGGAGCCCAGGACGATACAGAACTGGGAGATACCTAACAATCATTCACAAAGACATGAACGGCGGTGGCCGCTTCTGGCTGCGAACGGTGTTCTTACCGCTCGTGAAGGGGACGGCGACTACAAGGTCGCCTTCACCATGCCCACTTCCGGTCATGCCTAACCCCATGGATCCGCGGGAGTCGCCGGACCCCCCGGAACCGCGGCCGCGGTTCCGGCGTCCTACCAGACACACGAGGCCGGGCAGGACGGCCGGACCCTCGCTCGACGGACCTACGGGGGCTCCGCCGACGGGGGTCCGGGCCCGGCCGCGTTCCCGCCTCCGCCGAACCCTCCGGCATGCGGAACATATTCTGGTCGGCGCCGTTCCCGTGGCGCTCCCTCCACGCAGGCACATCCGGTGCCAGAACGGGTAATGATGCCTCTGGCCGCGGGAACCGCGGCCAGCAGCCGATACCACCGGCCACTGGAGAAAGACGGAGGAACCATGTCGGACCTGCGGTTCGATGGGCGAGTCGCCATTGTCACCGGAGCCGGCCACGGGCTGGGCCGGTCCTACGCCCTCGAACTCACGGCGCGCGGTGCGAAGGTCGTCGTCAACGATGTGCGGGACACGGGCGAGGACGCCCGGACCGCCGCCGCGCCCCCCATGGCCGCGGACGATGTCACGGCTGAGATCCGCAACCGCGGGGGCACGGCGCTGGCCGACCGGGGGGACATCTCGACCGAGGCCGGGGCGGAGGCGCTCGTGGAGGCCGCGCTCGACGCCTTCGGCCGGGTGGACATCGTTGTCAACAACGCCGGGATCCTGCGCGACAAGTCGTTCAAGAACATCAGCGTCTCCGAATGGGACGCCGTGCTCGACGTCCACCTGCGCGGAACCTTCCTCGTCTCCCGCGCCGCATTCGGTCATCTGCGCGAGCACGGCTACGGCCGGATCGTCAACACCACGTCGCGCTCCGGCCTGTTCGGCAACTTCGGCCAGAGCAACTACGCCGCGGCCGAGATGGGGGTCGTCGGCCTGACCAAGACGCTGGCCATCGAGGGGACCCGGTACGACATCACCGCCAACGCGGTCGCCCCGATCGCCTACACCCGGATGACCAGCGACCTGCTGCCCCCCGGGACCGAGGAGAAACTCGCTCCGGAGCGTGTCACCCCCGCGGTGGTCTGGCTGGCCCACGAGGACTGCGAGACCTCCGGCGAGATCTACACGGTCGGCGGGGGCCGCGTGGCCCGGGTCTTCGTCGCGGAAGGGCCGGGTGCCGTCTTCCGCGACGCGGCCCCCGAGGACATCCGCGACAGTTGGCCCGACATCAACGCCGAGCGCCCCTACGTGATCCCCCGCAGCCTCGCGGAGCACGCCCAAGAGCATTTCAGCAGGCTGTTCTGAGCGGCTCCGCCGTTGAATCGACGTCCGGAGTGGGCGCAATCCGCAGGCGGCGGCGCCGTCCCAATGACGAATCGCACTGACGCCTTGGCGCCGGCACACGGATCCGTACGATCGATCGTGTTTGCCGGTCCTTCGTGCACTCCCGCTCCTAACATTGCGGAAATGGAGGTGGGGGAGGGTGAAAGAGTTCGGTGAACTCGAAGCCGCCATCATGGACGCACTCTGGAAGGCCGACCGTCCGCTCGTGGTCCGGGAAGTGCGCGAGACGATGGCCTATGACCGCGACGTTGCCTATACGACCGTCATGACCGTGGCCAACATCCTGTACCACAAAGGGCTGCTGGAGCGGGAGAAGGCCGGACGGGCCTGGCGCTACTGGCCCCATGAGTCACGTGAGGAGTACAGCGCGCGGATGATGAACGAGGTTCTCAGCGGCTGCGGAGATCCGGGCACCACCATGCTCCGCTTCATCGAGAACTTCACGGACGAGGAGATGACACGTCTCCACAACGCTCTCCACGAGATCCGGGTACGACGCGGTATCGCCTCGTAGGCCCGGTGGGCGGTCGGTTTATGCTGCCTGCTGTGGACGAACCTCTTGTGGCACGCATGCGGCAGTTCGGCGAGACCATCTTCGCCGAGATGACACGACTTGCCGCCGAGACCGGATCCATCAACCTCGGTCAGGGCTTCCCCGACACCGACGGCCCGCGCTCGCTCCTGGAGGGCGCCATACGCCGGATCGAGCAGGGGGTGAACCAGTACCCGCCCGGCCCCGGGCGCGTGGAGTTGCGCTCCGCCGTCGCCGCCGACCGCGCGCAGCGTTACGGGCTGGAGTACGACCCCGAGACCGAGGTCTACATCACGGTCGGCGCCACCGCCGGGATCGCCGCCGGCGTGCTCGGCCTGATCGAGCCCGGCGACGAGGTGGTGCTGTTCGAGCCCATGTACGACTCCTACGCCGGCGTCATCGCACTGGCCGGTGGGGTGCGGCGCCCGGTCACGCTGCGACCCAGCGCGAGCGAGGGCGGGCGGTTCACCTTCGACGCCGACGAACTGCGCGCGGCGGTCGGGCCGCGCACCAGAATGATCATCGTCAACTCCCCGCACAACCCGACCGGTACGGTCCTCACCTCCGCCGAACTCGACGTGATCGCGCGGGTCTGCCGGGAGAACGACCTCATCGCCCTCACCGATGAGGTCTACGAGCATCTCACCTTCGACGACGCCGTCCACATTCCGCTGGCCACCCGGCAGGGGATGCGGGACCGGACCGTGGCGGTCTCGTCCGCCGGCAAGGCGTTCTCGGTGACGGCATGGAAGACCGGCTGGGTCATGGGGCCGGAACCCCTCGTCCGGGCGGTGCGCACCGTCAACCAGTTCCTCACCTTCACGGCCAACGGCGCGCTCCAGCTCGCGATCGCCGACGCGATCCGCGACGAGATGGCGTGGGTCGGTGCCCAGCGCGACGCCCTGCAGCGCAAGCGCGACCGCCTGGCGGCCGGGCTGCGCGAGGCCGGGTTCGAGGTCCTGCGCCCGCAGGGCACCTACTTCGTCATGACCGACATCCGTCCGCTCGGCTTCACGGACGGCATCGAACTGGCGCGCGCACTGCCGCGTACCGCCGGGGTCGCCGCTGTCCCGGCCCAGGTGCTCTACGACAACCTGGACGAAGGGCGGCACCTGGTCCGTTTCGCTTTCTGCAAGCGCGACGAGGTCCTGGACGAGGCCGTCACCCGCCTCACCCGTCACGCCGGCCGCTAGCGTCCCGCGAACCGCCTCCCGGAGGGGCGTCCCAGCCGTTCTCGCCGAGCAAAGAAGGCCCAATGCCCACACCGCCCACCACCATGCCCGCTGAACCGCTGCGCGCGGCCGAGGCCGCGAAGGGCTTCATGCCCACCGACGAAGGGTTCGCCCTGTACGAGGCGGCGCTGGGCTACGCCGGCCTCGGCCCGATACTGGAGATCGGCACCTACTGCGGCAAGTCCACCGTCTTCCTGGGAGCGGCCGCCCGGCAGGCGGGCGGGACCGTCGTCACCGTGGACCACCACCACGGCTCCGAGGAGCACCAGGAGGGGTGGGAGTACCACGACCCCACGATGGTGAACCCGGCTACCGGACGGCTCGACACGCTCGGCGGCTTCCGGGAGACCATGGCGGCCGCCGGCCTGGAGGACGACGTGATCGCGATCGTCGGGCGCTCCGCGGACGTGGCGCGGCTGTGGAACACCCCGCTGGGCATGCTCTTCGTCGACGGCGGCCACACCGAACAGGCGGCCCAGGCCGACTACGCGGGTTGGAGCCCGCACGTACGGCCGGGCGGGGCGCTGGTGATCCACGACGTCTTCCCTGACCCCGCTGACGGCGGCCGGCCGCCGTACAACATCTACCGCCGCGCGCTGGACACCGGTGAGTTCACCGAGGTCCGGGCGGTCGGCTCGATGCGTGTCCTGGAACGGCGGCGCTGACGCCGACACCGGCGGTGGCGCGGTGACGTGCGGCCCTCCGCGGCTCGGGGCCGGAACGCGCGGCACCGGCCACGCCCGGCAATCCACCGGACGGCTTTGTGTGAGCGAAAACCCGTCCGAGCGCATAGGCTCGGACCGCAGGGCGAGATCCTTCGAGAGCCGTGGACAAGGGGTGCATGGACTGGTGACCACGAACGGAGCGACCGGCCGGGTCGGTCAATACACGTTGGAGAACGGACTCCGCCTGGTGACGGCGCCGGCGGCCACCGGGCAGGTGGCGGCGGTCAACCTCTGGTACGGCGTCGGCTCCCGGTACGAGGTCCCCGGCCGGACCGGGTTCGCCCACCTCTTCGAGCACCTGATGTTCCAGGGCAGCGGCAACGTCAAGAAGGGGGAGCACTTCGACGCGGTGGAGCGCCTCGGCGGCGATATCAACGCCTCCACCTCCACCGACCGCACCAACTACTTCGAGACCGTTCCGGAGCACGCGCTCGACCTCGCCCTCTGGCTGGAGGCCGACCGTCTGGCCACGCTGCGCGCCGGCATGACCCAGGAGGTCCTCGACAACCAGCGCGACGTCGTCAAGAACGAGCGCCGCCAGCGCTACGACAACGTCCCCTACGGCACCGCCTTCGAGCGGATCCTCCGCCTCGGCTACCCGGAAGGCCACCCGTACCACCACCCGACCATCGGGTCCATGGAGGATCTCGACGCCGCCGACCTCGACTACGTCCTGTCCTTCCACGAGAGGCACTACGGTCCCGACAACCTCGTCCTCACCGTGGTCAGCGACCTCGACCCGGACGACGTCCACCAGCGCGTCGCCACGTACTTCGGCGGGATCGCCGCCCGGGAGACCGTCGCCGAGGCGCCCGACAGCAGCCTTGAGGGGCCCATAGGCGGCCCGGCGCGCGACATGGTCACCGAGGCCGTGCCCGCCCCCGCGGTCTTCCTCGGTTACCGCGTGGGGGCTTACGGCGAACGCGAATTCGACGTCATGCACCTCGTCTCGGCCGTTCTCGGCCAGGGCCAGGGCAGCCGCCTCTACCGGCGGCTCGTCGTGGAGCGGGGACTCGCCGTCGACGACGGCGGTGCGGCGGCCGACGTTCTGCCGTTCCGCTACACACCGAGCCTCATGCTGGTGACCATGATCGCCCGCGATGGGGTCTCCGGCGACGAGCTCGAGGCCGCCATCCTCGAAGAGGTCGCCGGCCTGGCCGACGGCGTCACCGAGGAGGAGCTCGACCGTGCCCGCGCGGTACTGGAGCGGGACCACCTGCAGTCGCTCTCCAACCCCAGCGGCCTGGCGGACACCATCGGGAGCTGCACCCAGCTGTTCGGCGACCCCGAGCTCGCCTACACCTGGCCGCAGCGCTGGGCCGACGTCACCACGGACGACATCGTGGCCGGCGCCAAACGGCTCCTTACCGAGGAGAACCTGCTGATCGTCCGATTCGACCCCGAAGACCCGGACACCCAAGGCGGAGACGCCTGACCCCGTCGCCGCGCCCTACCGGCCCGCTTACGCACGTCGAAGAAAGAGTCGATTTGAGCATGCTCCAGTCCCGTCCCGAGCTCGGCCCGCCGCAGCCCTACACCTTTCCCAGGCCCCGGCGCCTGAGCGTCGGCGGCGGAACCGTGGTCGCCATCGACGTACCCGGCCAGCAGTACGCCGCGATCCGGCTCGTCCAGCCGGTCGGCGGGGCCAACGAACCGCTCGACCGCATGGGTGTGGCCACCCTTACCGGCGAAGCGCTCGAGGACGGGGTGCACGGAAACAGTTCCCTGGCGCCCTCCCTGGAGCAGCACGGCGCCGAGTGGGTCTCCCGTGTCACCTGGGACAGCTTCGTCACCGGTGTCGACGCCCCCGTCAACCGGATCACCGACGCCACGGCGCTGTTCGCTGAGGCGGTCCGCACCCCGGCCCTGCGCGCCGAAGACGTCCTGCGCCGCCGGGACCAGCTCATCGAGCGGTTCTGGCTCGACGCCTCCGTCGCCTCCACTCTCGCCATGAGGACCATCGGCGGCCAGCTCTTCACCGGCCGCTACGCCACCCCGCTGAGCGGGGGCCCGGTGCGGTTGCAGGACGTCACTCCCGAGATCGTCACGGACTTCCACGCCCGCTCCGTCGCGGGCGCCGCGGGGACCCTCGTGGTCGTCGGCGACCTCGCCGACGTCGACCTGGAAGAGATCGGCAAGACCGTCTTCGCCGACGCGGCCCCGGCCCCCGCGCCCGAGATCACGGCGCCCGAACCCGCCACGGGCGAGTTCCCGCGCATCCTCGTGCTCGACCGGCCCGGGTCGGTGCAGTCCGCGCTGATCCTGGCGCACCACGCGCCGCCTCGCTCCGAGGTCGATCTGCCCAAGGCAGACGGCATGAGCGACGTCCTCGGTGGAATGTTCACGTCCCGGCTCAACATGGAACTGCGCGAGCGGCTCGGCTACACCTATGGTGTGGGATGCCGCTTCGACCTCCGCCGCGACAGTGGGGTGTTCCTGGTCAGCACGCAGGTGGAGGCACCCACGACCGCTCACTCGGTCACCGCGATCCTCGGCGAGATCGAGAAGCTGCAGACCGATGGTGTCACCGACGGGGAACTCGCCGCCGTGCGCGAGTCCAACACGGTCGGGCTTCCTGTGACCTACTCCACAGCCCGCGGCCTGGCCAACGCGCTGGTCGAGATGGTCGTGTACGACCTGCCCGAGGACCACGTGGACCGGCTGCGCGCCGGTTTCGAGCGGGTCACCGCCGAAGACCTCGCGGACGCGGCCCGAAACCTTCTGCGACCTCGGGAATCGGTCGTTATCGTGGCAGGCGACGCCGCGCAGCTCGAGGAGCCGCTGCGGGAGACCGGCTTCGGACCGGTCCTCGTACGCGATCCGGAATCCCTCTGGACCTGACCCGTGCCGCACCACGGGGTGCTGTCGGGGCGAGAACGAGCGAGGAGAGTAAGGCCGCTGCATGGGGTACGTTTCCGTTGGACATAACGAATCCGAACCTTTGTGCCGCTGGCCTGGTGGCCCTTTGCTCGGTTTTCGTTCTCACCTGATATAACGAGTGATCTGTCCGGCAACCGATGCGACCCCGAACGTAACAGCCCGCAGGAGGCCACCGTGGCCCGTGATCTGACTCGCTGACAAGCCGTGTCCTCCATTGAGAAGCCCCACGCGGAGCGGCCAGGGTCGCCGCAGGAATCCGCGCGCCAAGGCACGATCGAAGCCGGCCCGGGCGAGCGTGTACTCAAAGGGCGCTACCAGCTCCTCGAGGAGATCGCCCGGGGCGGTGTCGGCACCGTATGGCGAGCGACGGACCTCGCGCTGGAGCGCGAGGTCGCGGTCAAGGAGCTGCGGCTGCCCACCGACCTGAGCGAGACGGAGCGCGAATCGCTGCTCCAGCGGACCACACGCGAAGCGCGGGTCGCCGCTCGGCTGACCCACCCGGGCCTCATGACCGTTCTCGACGTCGTGGACGAGGACGGCCGGCCCTGGATCGTCATGGAGCTCGTCGTTTCGAGCACCCTTGACGAGATCGTCCAGCTGGCCGGCCCGCTGCCGTACCAGCGCGTCGCCGAGATCGGCCTGCAACTGATCGACGCGTTGAAGGTCGCCCACGACGAGGGCATCGTGCATCGCGACGTCAAACCCGACAACGTCATGATCAGTGAGGACGGCAGGGTCGTGCTGACCGACTTCGGGCTGGCCGCGTGGACCGGAGAGTCCGCGTTGACCAGCTCGGGCCGGATCATCGGGTCGCCGTCCTACATTCCGCCGGAGCGGGCGAAGGCCGGCCCGGTCGGCCCCGAGTCGGACCTGTGGTCGCTGGGCGCCACGCTGTACGCGGCGGTCGAAGGGCGCCCGCCCTACGACCGCAAGGGCTACATCCAGATCCTGCGGGGCGAGGAACTCGAGGAGCCGCCGGTGGCGGAGAACGCCGGGCCGCTCGCGCCGGTGCTCGCAGGCCTGCTGCACGTCCGGCCGGAGGACCGGCTCACCGCGGACAACGCGATGAAGATGCTGCGTATCGCCGCGCTCGCCCCGTGGGCGCCGGAGACCAGCCCCGAGACCGCCGCCAGGAGCGCGGCCGCGACCGGGGAGCGGCCGGTCATCGTGGAACGGACTGGGGAGGAGTCCGAGGACGAGTCGGATAAGGAGAACGACTCCGCGCGGGAACAGGCCAAGGAGCATTTCCGGCAGGGCGCGAACGTCCTGCGGAACTCGCTGCAGGAGTCGATGTCCGAATCGGTGTCGCAGGTGTCGGAGTCGATGTCGCACCTGCAGGAGAAACTGCAGCGGCACCGCCCCGAGTCCGTGAGCTCGCTGCTCACCTCCATCCGGGAGTCCACCGATACCCTCGGTCTGACCGCTTCGGGCCGGCATCGGAGCAGGAGCCAGTTGCCCATGGCCATAGCCGTGGGCGCGGGTGTCCTGGCGCTGCTGGCGATCGTGCTCTGGGCGCTGCTCTTCCGGTAGTGGCCGGTGCGCGAGGTTCGCCGCCATGAGCGGCTCCCCGGGCGGGGCCTCCCGGCTCGCCGGCGGCAGCGTCGGTGAGCCCCTGCCGCGGAACGGCCGAGGCGGATGCCGTGTGCCGGAGCGCCTACGAGGGGCGTCCGAACCTGCGGGGTGCCGCGGTCAGCGCGACCGCGGCGAGTAGCAGCACCACCCCCAGCTCCAGCGCGACCGGGGGCTGCCAGGTGCCCCACATCGGCCCGGCGGCCACCGGGGCCCGCCTCGAAGGCCGCCATGGTGCGCCGCAGCGCGTCCACCGCATACGAGAGGGGATTGGCGAGCGCGGGGACGGCGATCCAGCCCGGCAGCGAGGACAGGAGGAAGAACGCGCCCGACAGGAACAGCAGCGGCAGCATCGCCACCGTCAGGTCCGTCTGGAAGGTCTCCGGGCGGCTGATGCACACCGCGCACAGGGTGCCGAGTGTCGTCAGCGCGAACGCCGTCAACGCCATCTGGACCAGTAGTACCCCCAGCAGCAGCGGATCGTAGGGCACGCTCGCTGTCCCCGCCATCGCCAGCACCGCCCCGTCCGTGCCGGTGGCGACGGTCGCACCGCCGAGGCACTTGCCCGCCAGCAGCGACCCGCGCCGAACGGGTGCCACCAGCATCTCCCGCAGGAATCCCATCTCCCGGTCCCACACGATGGAGGCCCCGGCGGCGACCGCCGGGAACTGCGCGGCCATTTCGATTCCGGCGCGGGTTATGAGCGCGCGGATTCGTCGGTTGAGGACACGGAGAATTCCGGCCGCCGGTTCCCGGAGGGCGGGCCCGCGATCGGGAAGGCGGACCGCGGACTCCACCGGCGACTCCGGGCCACACCCGCTGAACGGGGCCGGGAACCTTCGCGGTGCGGCCGGAAGGCGGCCTTGGTGGCCCTACCGAACGCGGACGCGAGATGTCGGGTGCGGTCGGGGCCGTCCTCCGTAGCTTCGATGGTGAACGAAGGAGGGGACACCGTGCTGGACCGGCTGAACCAGGCCCTGGAGATGGTCGAGGAGGACACCGGGGAACCGGTGGACGCGGCGGCGATGGCCAGGGTCGCGCTCACCTCCGAGCACCACTTCCGCCGTCTGTTCGCAGCGCTGTCGGGAATGCCCCTGGCAGAGTACGTGCGGCGGCGCAGGCTGACCCTGGCCGGCGCTGAGGTCGTCGGCGGCAGTGACACGCTGCTCGACATCGCGGTGCGCTACGGCTACGGCTCAGCCGAGGCCTTCGCGCGGGCCTTCCGTGCCATGCACGGCGTAGCGCCCGGCGAGGCCCGGCGTACCGGCGCGGTGCTCTCCTCACAGCCGCGGATGGCATTCCGCCTCACTGTCGAAGGGAGAACCACCGTGCAGTACCGGATCGTGGAGAAGGGGGCCTTCCGCCTCGTCGGTCCCAGGACGCGGGTGCCGATCGTCTACGAGGGCCGCAACACCGCCATGGAGGAGTTCGTCACGGGCCTGGGCGAGGAGACCCTCGCCCGGATCGGGGAGCTGTCCGACCAGGAGCCCCGCGGTGTCCTGGGGGTCACCGCGGCCTTCTCCCCGGATCGCGAGGAGGGCAGCGAGATCGACTACTACCAGGCCGCGGCCACCTCGGCCCGGGGCGCCGAAGGCATGGAGACTCTGGAGGTGCCCGCGGGCGTCTGGGCGGTCTTCCCGAGGTCGGCTCCCTCCAGCGAGTGCCCCCAGGCCCTCCAGCGCATCTGGGCGGACGTCTTCGGCCAGTGGTTCCCCGCCAACCCGGCCTACCGGGCCACCGAGGGGCCGGAGATCCTGCGGGTGGACTACACCGGGGACGGCGCCACCGCCGAGGCCGAGCTGTGGATCCCCGTGGAGCGCGCCTGAGCGCAGTCCGCGGGGATCACGGTGCCCCGTACGGCCTTGACAGCATGCGAACCCCCAGACCGTGATCGGGGGGCCACACTTGGACTTCCCCCAGCGCACGTGAAGGTTCGTCAGACGGCTGCTTCGGGTGATGTACCGTCTGGCCGCGCCACGAGGTCGGGTTCGTCTCCCGTTACTCCCGGGCGTCGAGGATGAACGGGCGCTTGAGGTCGAGCAACACGGTATCGGCGGTCAGCATCTGCATCCCGGCGCGTTCGGCCTGGGCGACGATAAGCCGGTCGAATGGGTCGTGCCGCACGAGTTCCGGGTAGCCGCGGATGCCCTCGGTGTCCTGGGCGGCGATGCTCAACAACGTGAGCCCTTGCTGTTCGATGCGTTCGCTGAGCCGGTCTGGAACCACGAGCCTGCCGAGCATCGCCTTGATCGTGAGTTCCCACACGGTAGCCGCGGAGACGTGCACCCGGTCGGCGGCGCCGATCCGGGTGCGCGCCTGCCGGCCAAGACGCGGGTTGTCATCCATGACCCAGAGGGCGACATGGCTGTCAAGAAGCAGCATCGGCGTCGCCGTAGAACATCTGCTGGATGTCGGGGTCGAGTTCGTCGAACGCGGCGTCGTCGTAGGAAAGCTCGCCCCTGAGGCCGCCGAACACCACAGGAGTCGAGCGGTGCGGCACCAGGTCGGCGACAGGTCGGCCGGCCTTGGAGATGACGACCTGCTCACCGGCGGCGACCTGCTCCAGCAGCCGGGACAGGTGCGTCTTGGCTTCGTGGATGTTGACTTCCACAGTCATATCCTCAGCATAGTCAACATGACTAAGTTTAGTCTAGTCAGACTGCTCGGAGGTGTGTACGAAGGGGAGGTCGAAACCACTGTCGTGGTCGAGGGTCGCACCCAAGGCGATGCCGGGGGCCGGCAGTCGTCGGGTGTGCCGGGTGGAACTAGGGCCATGGCGTCAAGATGAGTCAGGAATGGCTTGACGTGACGTCATAATAGACGTCATAGTGAAGTCATGGATTTGATGCCGTATGTCGACAACCTCCGCCGCCAGCTCGTGGCGGCCGCCGAAGCCGGAGGCGAGGACACTCGGGCGGTCGCCGAACGCCTGACCGCGGCGCTGGAACCGGCTGCCCGATTGGCCCTGTTGGACGCGCTGGCCGACGCCGCGGACGAGATCACCCGCGACTTCGCCCCGGGCTCGGTCGAGGTCCGGCTGCGCGGGGGCCAGACTGACTTCATTGTGACGTCACCCCCGGTCGGCGAAGCGTTCGAGGACGCCGACGAGGACGGCCGCCCGCACGACACAGCGGCAGAGGGCCGGCCGCCCGCGGGATCGGTCCCGCCGGAGGCCGAGGAAGGGGGCACGTCGCGGATCACCTTGCGCCTGCCCGACCACCTCAAGCCGCGCGTCGAGGAGGCGGCCCGCCGCGAAGGGCTTTCGGTCAACGCCTGGCTGGTGCGCGCCGTGTCCGGCGCGCTCGACACCGGTACCCGCCGGGCCGGCCAGGCCGCGAGCCGCCAGGTCGGACGCGGCTACACCGGCTGGGTCCGCTAGCCGCCCCTGCACCCGACACCGCACCCACCACGTCTCCCACCAGCGGAGACGCCCACAAGCGCCATGACCGGGAGACCCCTATGCCTACTTTCGACACACCCGAACCGATCACCGCCGAGATCAACCTGGTCTTCGGCGCCGTCCAGATCAACGCCGGCGACCGCTCCGACACCGCCGTCGAGGTCCGCCCGCGCGACCCCGCCAAGGACGCCGACGTGCGCGCCGCAGAACAGATCCGCATCGAGTACGCCGACGGCCGACTGCTGGTCGAGGACCCCGCCACCACAGGGCTGGGCCGGCTGCTGCGCAAGGGCGTAGCTGACGTGACCGTGGACCTGCCGACCGGCTCGCAGATCCAGGCCAGTACCAGGGACGCCAACATCCGCTGCGAAGGCACCCTGGGCGCCTCCAAGCTCACCGCCTCCAGCGGCAACATCGCGCTGGACCGGCTGACGGGAAGCGCCGAGCTCACCTCGACGCACGGCTGGATCCGCGCCCGGGAGATCGACGGCAGCGCAGCGGTCAAGACGTCCAACGGCGCCATCACCCTCGGCACGGTGACCGGCAGGCTGCGGATGAAATCCGCGCACGGCGACATCACCGCCGAGCGCCCCCTGGCCTCCGTCGAAGCCAGGACCGCCCACGGCAACGTCCGGACCGGCGAGCTGGTCCGCGGCCGTGCGGACCTGAAGACCTCCTACGGAGAACTGGAGATCGGCATCCGCGAAGGCACCGCCGCCTGGCTGGACGTGGGCTCCAAGCACGGCAGCGTGAGCAGCTCCCTGGAATCGGCCGAGGACCCGGGCACCGCTGAGGAGACCGCCGAGGTGCGCGCCCACAGCGTTTACGGCGACATCGTCGTCCGCCGCGCCTGAGTCCTTCGCTCCTGCACGCCCGCGAGCCTTCGCAAGGCTCCGCCCGGACCCCCACCCCTTTCGAAGCCGCCGCCTGCGGCGAACGAGAAACGAGGCAGACATGACCTTGCACCCTCCCCAAGCGGCCATCACGGCCACCGGGCTGCGCAAGTCCTTCGGCGACCACGTCGTGTTGGACGGCATCGACCTGGACATTCCCGCGGGGACGATCTTCTCGCTCCTGGGCCCCAACGGCGCCGGCAAGAGCACCATCGTGAAGATCCTGTCCACGCTGATCAGCGCAGACAGCGGCCAGGCGCGTGTCCTCGGCCACGACCTGGCCCAGGACCCCGACGCGGTGCGCACCGCGATCGGCGTCACCGGCCAGTACTCGGCGGTGGACGGCCTCCTCACCGGCGAGGAGAACCTGCTGCTGATGGCGAACCTGCATCGCCTGGGCCGCCGTCGCGCCCGACGGCGCACCGCCGAACTGTTGGAGCGGTTCGACCTGGTCGACGCGGCCAAGAAGGCGGCCGCCACCTACTCCGGGGGCATGCGCCGCCGACTCGACCTCGCGATGACCCTGGTCGGCGACCCCCGCCTCATCTTCCTCGACGAACCGACCACCGGGCTGGACCCGCGCAGCCGCCGCGGCGTGTGGGAGATCATCCGCGCCCTCGTGGCCGACGGGGTCACCGTCTTCCTCACCACGCAGTACCTGGAAGAGGCCGACCGGCTCGCCGATCGGATCGCGGTCCTGGACCGCGGCACGCTCGTCGCCGAGGGCACGCCTGCCGAACTCAAGCGCCGCGTCCCCGGCGGGCATTTCCGCCTGCGCTTCGCCGAGGCCGGCGACCTGGAGTCGGCAGCCCGCACCCTCGACGGGTCGCGCGACGACGACGCGCTGGCGCTCCAGATCCCCGGCGACGGCGGAATCGAGTCGCTGCGGGCGCTCCTCGACCGCCTCGACGACGAGTCGATCAAGGCCGAGGAGCTGTCGGTACACGCCCCCGACCTCGACGACGTCTTTCTCGCCCTCACCGGCCACCCCAGCGCGGACAACAACGAGCGGAAAGCAGCCTCACGATGAACACCCTCACCCACGCCGCTGGCGACTCGGCCACGATGCTGGGCCGCCAACTGCGGCACATGCTGCGCTACCCGTCCATGACGCTCCTGCTCGCCGGCATGCCGATCGTTTTCCTACTGCTGTTCGTGTACGTCTTCGGCGGTGCCATGGGCGCCGGACTCGCCGGCGCGTCCGGCGGCCGCGCCGAGTACCTCGACTACATCGTCCCCGGGATCATGCTGATCACCGTGGCCTCAGCGGCCCAGGGCACGGCCATATCGGTGGCCACGGACATGACCGAAGGCGTCGTCGCCCGGTTCCGCACCATGCCCATCGCCCGCGTCTCGGTGCTGACCGGCCATGTCGTGGGCACCCTGGTCCAGACGCTGATCAGCGTCGCGATCGTGACCGGGGTGGCGCTGCTCCTCGGATTCCGGCCCGACGCCGGCCCTGTCGAGTGGATCGCGGCCGCCGGCCTGCTGTCGGTGGTCACCTTCGCCCTCACCTGGCTGTCGGTTGCGCTCGGCATGGTCTCCGAGAGCGTCGAGACCGCGAGCAACCTCCCTATGCCCCTGGTCTTCCTGCCCTTCCTCGGCAGCGGTTTCGTGCCCACCGACACGATGCCGACCGGGCTGCGGTGGTTCGCCGAGTACCAACCTTCACCCCCATCATCGAGACCCTGCGTGGGCTGCTGATGGGCACCGAGATCGGCAACAGCGCGGTACTCGCTGTCGCCTGGTGCGCCGGCATCACACTGGCCGCCTACATCTGGGCGAAGAAGCTGTACAACCGCGACCCCGCGAGATAGCCGCACCGTGCTCCCGCCGAGGGCCCGCCCCAGCACCGCCGTATCCTCGCGCGGTGCTGGAGCGGGCAATGAGTTTTCGGCACGCCAGTGGGAGGTGTGCTGCCCACCTCCGTCGCGCACACGACTGAAGGGGTGTTCGGGTTCTCCTGACCAGGGCTCGACCGCGTACCGGCCGTGACGCTGAGAACGCGGCGGCCGGCCACGCGGGCTACCGCACTGGTCAAGGATTCGTTCGTCACGGGCGTCCACTCCGGATCGCGATCAGATGATTTTCAGCCGTACGGCTTCGGCCGCCGCCATCGTCCGGTTGGGGCAGTTGAGTTTCGCGAGGATGTTTCCCACATGGCGCTTGACGCTGTTAATGCCTATTCCGAGGTGCTTCGCGATCTGCTTGTTACTACAGCCCTCGACCAACAGTTTCAAGGTCTGTGTCTCGCGCGGGGTGAGGAGGTTGGCGCCGGCTTTCCCGGGGCGCCGGAGCTCAGTCAGCAAACCCCGGGTCAGTTCCGGAGACATGAGGATGCGCCCCTGCCTGAGCGCGCGTATGGTCTCCAGCAGCACCGCCCTGCTGACGTCGCCTGCGCTCAGAAACCCGTCCGGGCTCAGGTCCGCGGCGTCCGTGATCTCCCTTCCGTCGGCCCCGTGCAGGAGAAGGATGACCTTCATCCCCCGAGACTGGAGCATCGGCACGCGGTCCGGATCCTGGCGCACCACAGTGTGGGAGACGATCCATATGCTTCCCGCGGTGAAACTTCGCAGTACCGGGGCCACCGCGGACCAGTCTGAATATGATTTCGAGTGACTGACCTGTGGAATTCTGTCGATTATCGTTTCGAGCCCGGATCTGATGACCTCGTCCTGGTGCAGGATAACGACAGAGGATTCCATTCCGCCAGTCGGAACATTGGCTACGGTACCTGACCTACAGGGGGAAGATGCTGAATAATCAATGAATTTCACGTGCAGCCTTCCTGCCTTATCGCTGTCTCGATGAAAGGCGCCCCTTCCGCGATGTCAGCTTTTCTCGCCATGACTATCTTGGTTACGGACTCCGTGCGATGGCACCACGGAGATACCGGAACTCTTTGCATCTCGGGCCTGGTGGTCGTCACGAGCCTTCTGGCGGTAGAGGTCGTGACCGCAAACAGAGCGTGAGCGACGGAGGCAATAGTGGGGTCCGGGCGTGCCTTCCCAGGTAAGGACGAGCAACTTCCAGCAGCCCGGCGCCGGGACCGCGGCGACCCCCGGACAGGCGAGGGGCGACAGTACAGTACGTGCTCACCAGGCTCTTTGGCGTTCTGTCCGTGGGCCGATGCCGGGGCGAACTCCGCGACGCGCCTTTCCGCCGGGATAGGCGGCCGAGCCCTCTCCTGGTGTGCGCGACGAGCGCACAAAGAGTTCGAGATCAGACGCGATCAGGGCGGCCCATCTGTTCGGCGGAAACCGGGGTGAGGGGAGCTCCCCGTATCGGGGCGGTGTCGACCGCGACTGATAGCGCCTCCGGCTCTCGGGGCTCGTCGACGGTTCCCGGTGGCGACATCCGCCGCCCTGTTTGGACGAGGCATGTGCGCCGCCCTCGCGCGGTGCGGGTCGGCAGCCTCGTACCGAACGTTTCGGCGCTGCGTGTTAGGGGTTTCGCCGCCGCATGGGACACCGTGGCCGGGAATAGCCAAGATGAGCCCCTCCACGCCTCTCGCAGGCCGGTGAGGAATGTCAGCAGTTCATGGTCATGTCCCACGAATGGCTGCATCTGGGAGCTACCTCTTCACTATCTCAGGCGCCGTGGTCGTGACGCCGTCTCCGCAGAGCACCTCGACGCCGACGCGGAGGAGTCCTGAACAGCGGCCCCGGCCAGGATCAGATCACCGAGCGCCCCCCGTACGACCCTCATACTTTTATAGAGCGTATTTCGGATATCGCATGATTCAAGTAGAAGGCCTCGGCGACGTGAAGCATAGAACGAGTCTACGGAAATCTCAACTGCCATGATGAGGAAACTCGCCTATACCCAACACCAGTAGAAACGCGTGATAGGGGAGAACTCGCCGCCGCGCTCCTCGCCCGTGTGTCGCCCCCTGCGCCGACACGACACATCACTACTGGATGCAGTTTAGATTTCCGGACGCTGTTGATGGTCCTGGTCTAAAAGGACGCCGATAGTACCCGCTGGCACAACTCTTGGGGAGGGGAGGAGGGGCGGGGCGGCGCGCGTCGGTCCGATGAGGGGATGCCCCTGCGCAGCGCGACACCGTCCGCGCCTGGTACCCGCGGTACGGCCGACGCGACCGGCTGCGCCAGCATCCTCCGGCTGAGGACATCTCCCGGCCGCCTAGGAGCCATCGGGAAGTCCCGCACCGTGCGCGGGCCGCGAAGTACCCGCCCGCCGTACTCACGGTGTGCCCCGCCGCGTTCCTCGCCGGCCCCACTCGCCGCCCTCGCCGCTCGCCGAGATATGCGGCTAGCCCGCGCCCAGGCTGGCAGCCCCCGCGCCGCTCCTGTCCGGCTTCGGCGGACGCCTGAGGAGTCGGGGCGCTGCGCTCTTCCAGGGGCGGTCCGGTCCAACGGTCCGGCGGAGGGCGCTTCTCCCAGGGCACGGGGGTGTCAAGCCCCGGCAGCGCTGGCGGGCCCACTCGGGCTACCCGATTGGGGGCACCATAGGTCGACCTCCACAGGGCTGTGTCGAGCGCTCGCTGTCCCGGCAGCCTGGGTGCTCTCCGACACCGCGGAAGGATCCATGGATGGGTTTTCGGTAACCGGAACGAGCACAAGCACGTCGTCGAGCTGCGGAAACCTGGCGCCTTTCCGCCTACCTTCACCGGCGTGACCGCTCACGGCGGGTTCCGCTCGGCCTATGAGTTGGGCCGGTTCGGCCCCCGACCTGAGCTTTCCGGTTTCCCTCGGAAAACCGAACAGGGCACCTGAGTCCCGACGCACGGGAGTAGCCGTAATCGCCGGTCCGGCTGCGCATACGTCCCGGTACCAACGCCGTGGTTTATCGCGTGGCTACCTCGCATGTCGCAGGTGAGAGGTCCGGTTTCCGGAGGGCGTGGTGCAGCGGAGCAGCCTGAACTCCCCTCCCCCTATTCCCTAACTCACGAGGTGAAATATGCACAGGCCAACGTGGAGCTCTTCGGCGATGGACAGATTCTGGCCTGGTCAGGCCACGGATCTCGCGTCTTTCCCGGACACATTCCGCCGGTTGACCGCCGCGCGTCCCACCGCTGTCGCGCTCAGGGAGGGCGACCGGACCCTGACCTACGGTGAGCTGGACACGCGATCCGAGCGGCTGGCGCATTACCTGACCGCGAACGGTGTCGGCCCGGAGAACGCGGTCGGGGTCTGCGTACCCCGCTCGTTCGACCTGATAATAAGCTTGCTGGCGGTTTTGAAGGCGGGAGCGGTGTACATGCCGCTGGATCCGTCCAGCCCGCCGGACCGGATCAAATTCCTACTGGCCGACGCCCGCCCCCGGACGATCATCGCGACCGCCGCGACCGCGCCGGTGCTGACCGGGGCGACGGCACCGGTTATCGACCTGGAAGCGGAGCGGGACAACATCGCCGCGCATTCGCGGGACGTTGCCCTCCACCGCCCGGCTCCCGGCGACGCGGCCTACCTGATGTACACGTCGGGCACCACAGGGAAGCCCAAGGGCGTTCTGAACCACCATGGCGGGCTGGCGCTGGCGACGCAGCGCATGCGCGACGTGTTCGCCCTCACCCCGGACGATACAGTGCTGCAGTTCCTCCCCATGAGCTTCGACGCCTCGTTGTTCGAGATCGGACTCGGGCTGTCCGCCGGGGCCGCGCTCAGTCTGCCGGAGCCGGGAGAGCTGCCCGGTCCCGGCCTGACCAAGCTGATCAACGAGCATGGGGTGTCGGTCGTCGCCATGACCCCGTCCGCGCTGCAGTCGCTGCCGGCCGATGTGCCGCTGCCGTCCGTGCGCATCATCATCACCGGCGGGGAACAGTGCAACCGCGGTCTCGTCCGCACCTGGGGCGCCGGCCGGAGCTTCTACAACGTGTACGGACCTACCGAGGTGGCCCTGTGGGCGACGTACGCGGAGGTCGGCCACGGTGACGGCGAGCCCACCATCGGCCGGGCGGTCGAGGGGCTCAGCACCTACATCCTCGACCCGGACGGCCGACCGGTCGCTCCCGGAGTCGCCGGCGAACTGTACGTGGCCGGGCCGACGGTGGCGCTCGGCTACCTCGACCGGCCGGAGCTGACCGCCGCGCGCTTCCTGCCCGACCCGTTTGACGCCGGACCGGACGCGCGCATGTACCGTACCGGTGACCTGGTCCGCCGCACCCCCGACGGGGAGCTGGAGTTCCTCGGCCGGGTGGACCGGCAGGTGAAGGTCCGCGGTTTCCGGATCGAGCCCGGTGAGATCGAGCACACGCTGCTCGCACACGACTCCGTGACCGCGGCGGCGGTGACCGCCTACGGTGCGGAGACCGACCGCTACCTGGCCGCCTACGTGGTCCCTTCCGAGCCGCCGGCGAATACGCACGAGGAGACCGACAAGCTCACCGGCGAGCGGCTGCGGCACTGGACCGCACTGAGCGAGCAGATGTACGGGGCCTCTGCCGACCGCGGCGACGCCACGGTCGGCTGGCACAGCAGTTTCACCGGGGAGGCGATGCCGGCCGCGGATCTCGACGAGTGGGTGACGACCACGGTCGACCGCCTGCGCGCACTGCGGCCGCGCCGGGTGCTCGAACTCGGCTGCGGGTCCGGACTGCTCGCCGTGCCACTGGTCGAGGACGGCGTCGAGTACTGGGGTCTGGACATCTCCGAGAACGCGCTTGACCAGTTACGGCGGCAGCTGGACGCCGCGAGCGGAACTTCTGGGGCCAGGCTCCTCCGGCAGGCGGCGGACGACTTCACCGGGCTGCCCGAAGGGTACTTCGACGTGGTCGTGCTCAACTCGGTGGCCCAGTACTTCCCGAGCCTGGAGTACCTGCGCCGGACCGTGGAGAATGCGGCCCGCGCCACCCGGCCCGGTGGCCACGTCTTCCTGGGAGACCTCCGCCACCTCGGCTTGCTGGAAGAGTTCCACCTCGCGCTGGAGCTGTACGGCGACCGCGGCGACCGGGCTCCGGCGGCGATCTGGAACGCGGCCAAACAAGGGGCGCGCGGTGAGACCGAGCTGGTCGTGCACCCGGACGCGGTCAGGAGGCTGGCCCGGGAGCTCCCCGGGGTGTCTGCCGTTCGGCTGCTCCCCAAGCGCGGGCGCCTGGAGAACGAACTGACGTGCTTCCGGTTCGACGCGGTCCTCACCATCGGTGAACCCGGCCAAGCCGGCCACCATCTCGCGGTGCTCGACTGGGATCCGGGCTCACTCTCCCTGGAGGAGCTGCACCGCCGGGCCCGGCAGCTGACCCGGCCACTCCTCATTCGCGACATTCCGAACGCCCGGGTCGCACAGCTGTGCGACCTGGCCGCGGAACTTCGCGCGGGCGGGACCGGCGGGGCGCTGCTGGGCGGGCTGCGTTCGGAGCCGACCTGGACCGGCGCGGGGATCGCCCCGGAGGAGCTGTGGGCGCTCGGGGGCGACTTTCCCTGTACCGCCGAAGTACTGCTGTCGCCGCACCGCTCCGACCGGCTCCACCTGCTGCTCACACCGGCCGATGACTCCGCCGAACCGTACCTACGCCTGGCCTGCGTGCAGGAACCGCCCTCTGGCACCGTCGTGGCCAACGATCCGCTTCGCCCGCTGCGGGAGAACGCGTTTATCCGCGGCCTCCGCGGCCAGCTGTGCCGCGATCTGCCGGCGCATCTGCTCCCGGACGTCTTCGTGGTGCTCGACCAGCTGCCGCTGACCCGCCATGGCAAGATCGACTACGGCGCGCTCCCGGAGCCCCGGGCCGGGCGGACGGCCGCGAGCCGGGCAGCGTCCGGCCAGGCACCGCGGGACAGGACGGAGGAGCTGGTCGCCGACGTATGGGAGCAGGTGCTCGGGGTGCGTCCGAACGACGTACACGACGACTTCTTCGGACTCGGCGGGCAGTCGCTGCAGAGTGTCCAGGTGGCAACCCGGCTGGGCCACGAGCTGGGTTTCGAGGTTACGGCCGCCATGCTGTTCCGGTACTCGACCGTCGCCGAGCTGGCCGCCTCCCTCGCAACCGCCGAGCGCGGCATGCCGACCCCGGCAGGGGGGACCGGCGCGGCCGGCGCGTCGACCCCTGAGGACGCGGCGACTCCGGCCGGTGCGCCCGGCGAGGGGTACATGGTCGACACCGAACTGCCGGACGACATCACGCCAACGCCGGCGCCTGGCAGTCCCGCCCGGACGGCTCCCGCCGCTGCGACCGTTGTGCTCACCGGCGCCACCGGCTTCCTCGGGCCGCACCTGCTCACCGAACTGCTGGGCCAGACGGACGCACAGGTCGTCTGCCCAGTGCGGGCGAGCGACACCGGCAACGCCGCCGAGCGGATCACCCGGGCCCTGGCCGACCAGGCGCTGCCCTCGACCGCGCTGGACGGCCGGGTGGTTCCGGTACGGGCAGACCTGGCCCAGCCCCGGCTGGGCCTCGACGCCGACCAGTTCGCCGCGTTCGCGGCCGAGGCCGACGCGGTGGTCCACAACGCGGCCATGGTCAGCGTGGTCCGCGGCTATACGAGCCTGCGCCAGATCAACGTCGGCGGCACGCGCGAGGTGCTGCGCCTGGCGTCCGCCGGCCGCCCCAGCGCACTGCATCACGTCTCCACCCTCGCGGTGGCCCCGCCGGACACGGTGCTGCCCGAGGTGCCGGAGGACTTCGTGGCCGCTCACCCCGGCCTGCAGGACGGTTACCAGCAGAGCAAATGGGTCGCCGAGCAGCTGGTCGAGCAGGCGGGGCAGCGCGGGCTCCCAGTGGCGGTGTACCGGCCGGGCCGGATCGTCGCCGCACCCGGAACCGGCCTTGCCAACCCCAACGATCTGCTCTGGCGGATACTCCGCGTGGGCCTGCCCGCCGGGGTACTGCCGGAGCTGGACGTGACCGAGCCCTGGACGCCCGTCGACTACGTGGCCCGCGCCGTGGTGCGGCTGGCCATGGCGACTACGCCGGCGGAGACTCCTCAGCCGAGGGTGTACAACGTCGTGCCGGTACGGCAGGTCCGGCTGACCGAGGTGTTCGACTGGGTGGCCGACTACGGTTACCCGGTGCTCCGGTTGCCGGTCCCGGCCTGGCTGGACCGGCTGCGGGACACAGACGACGAGGCGGCGGCCACCCTGGCGTTCTTCGACCTGCACTCCGGCAGCGCGACCGGTCTCCGTCTGGGACCGGTGCGCACGGAGAACCTGGACCGCGGGCTCGCCGGTACCGGTATCCGATGCCCGCGGATCGACCGCGAACTGGTGTACCGCTACCTGGACCACAGTGTGAAGGCCGGTACGCTGCCGCGGCCGGAGGAGGTGGACCGCGTCGAGACGGAACCATGCTGAACGCCGAGGTGCCCGGAGCCGAAGGACCGGACCGGCCGGAGTGCGTGGTCGTGGTCGCCCCCAACACTTCGGAGCCCTGACGACATAGCGATGAGTGGGGCAGGCGGGTAAGACGGTCTGGAGGTCCTCTGCGGTGGAAGGCCGCTTCCCAGCGGAAAGCCGGGGGCGGGAGTCCTCCTGCGGGGGTGCCCGCTTTGGGCTTCACCGCCAGTGGATCGGGCGGCCGGGAGGAACTCACCGTAAGGGTGTGCAGGGCAGCGCAGCGTCGCTTTCGGTGAAGGGCTTGTTCTCCGGCCCGGCGGCTGAGCCGGGCCGGAGAACGGCCCGAAAGCGGGCGCGCTCGATGCCCACCACGGCGGCGGCATACCCTCCCGCTCCGCCCCTCGGGCAGGAGCCGGGCAGGCCCGGTGGCGCGATCGGCGAGACCGGCAGCGGGTGAGAAGGACGCCTCTTCCGGCGTGCTCGCCGGAGCCGCACAAAGGGCGACCGCCGCCAGGTGCAGCGCCACGGCGAGCCCGCCTGGTGCGCGGCGGCCGCACACGACACCGCCGCGCCGCCCTGACCGTTGGCCGAGCCCTGGTGTCCATCCTCTTACGGTTTTCAGGAGTAACCCTTAAAATGCCGTAGTGCGGTTATTCTGGAGCATGGAGGGTCCTGGCCTCGATAGGGAGTCCGGTGAAGTACGCAGCGAAGACGAGGCATTTGTTCCGGGTGCTGGACGGAGTGAAGGCGCACTACCGCGAGGCGGGGGTGCCATCATCGGCCGCGGTCCTCCTGCTCCACGGCTTCCCCGGCTCGTCGTACTCGTTCCGCGGTGTGCTCCCGACGCTGGGGGGCAGGTGTACGCGATCGCGCCGAACACACCCGGTTTCGGGTTCTCGGATGCGCCGCCGCCCGATGAGTACGAGTACACCTTCGGGCACTTGTCTCACGTGATCGAGGCCCTGATCGATGACCTCCCTCGAAGCTCACCTCTACGACGCCGGGCACTTCCTGCTGGAGGCGCACGCCACCGAAGTTGCACACTGCTCGTCACCTTCATCGGTGACGTGCTCGACCACGCGGGAGTTCACTCGTGAGCACGCTGGACATCACGGTCAGACCGCTGACGTCGGACACCTGGGACGACGTCGAGACCGTCATGGGCACCAACGGCGGAGCCCGCGGCTGCTGGTGCATGCACTGGCGCCTGAGCATCGAGGAGTGGATGGAGGGCAAGGGCGACGGCAACAAGGCCGCGATGCGGAATCTCGCCAAACGCAAGACACCACCGGGGGTCGTGGCGTACGTGGATGACGAACCGGTCGCCTGGTGCGGGTTCGGAGACCGCTCGGACTTCCCGCGCATGCAGCGCTCCTCGCTGCTGAAACCGATCGACGATGAGCCGGTCATCTCCTTGACGTGCCTGCTCATCAAGAATGGGCATCGCGGGGAAGGCTTGTGTTCGGAGTTGATCGTCGCAGTATGCGACTACCTCGCTGAAACCGCCGAGACACGAACGGTCGAGGCCTATCCGGTGGAACCGGCGAAGGGCCGCAAGGCAGGCGCGGACAACGCGATGACAGGTATAGCCAGCGCGTTCCTTGCCGCCGGGTTCACCGAGATCGCTCGTCCTCGAAGCGACCGCCCCGTGATGCGATACCCACTCCGATGAACACCGCCACCGCCTGGAGCGATGACCACTTCATCGCTGGTGACGTCGCACTCGACTTCGCGAACACCGTCTACCGCCGCACGCCGGAGATCGGCATCGACCTTCTCGATAGCGCCAACGCCCTGACCGCCTGGCTCCATCACGCCAAGCTGCTGCCGGCGCTCGACGACGCGCGAGACCGCTTTGACGGCTCCCAGACCGCACTGTGCGAGGCGCGCAGGATGCGTGAGCTTTTCTGGGGGATCTTCGAGGCGAAGACGGATGGTCGCGATCTCCCCGCGGACGCCCTCGCCGATCTCCTCGATACGGCGCGTCGCGGCATCGGTAGCGACGTCGCCGTAGGTCCGGACGGCTCCACGGCGCCCCTCACCGCTCAGGGGGCGCTCACCGTCCTCGCGCTGCACGGAGTCAGGCTGGCGCTGAGCCCATCGTCCCAACCGGTACGTTCCTGCGATCGCTGTGGCTGGTTCTTCACCGACACCTCCCGCGGCCGACGTCGCCGGTGGTGCAGCATGAAAACCTGCGGGAACCAGGCGAAAGCGGCACGCTACCGCTCTGCCCACCCGTGATCAGCTACGCGGCCTCCGGCCCCCGAAGGTATCGACGACCCCGACCTGACCATGGGCAGACATTAGCTGCGGACGCCGAGGGTTTCGTTCGCTCCAAGGAGTTGCGACCGGAGCAAGCTCGCGCTGACTCGTTTCTCCGGCGCGAAGCGGGTTCGAGCCCTCAGTGGGTGACTTCGGGGTCCCTGTGTCGCCCAGAAAGCGACGCTGGACCGCCGCGACGTGCCCCCGCGTCACAACGGTTGACGGCGGTTCCCTGCGCTGGGGTTCGGATGCCGTTCCCTGGCCGTCTGTGGAACCCCAGCGCAAGACCCATTGTGGGGCCGGCGGGACTCGAACCCGCACTGTCACGGACCTAAACCGTGTGCCTCGACCTATTGGGCTACGGCCCCGTGCGCTCGACGTATCGCTGCCGTTCGGTCCGTCAAGCGATCGGAGAATTACGGCTCTGAGAATGGCAGTCGGGACAGAGCAGCCGCAAGTCGTCGCGGCGGCCCGGCGGGCGCCGGGCCGGCGCGTGTCACAGCCCCAATTCGCGCTTGATGCGGTCCACGTGCCCCGTGGCCTTCACGTTGTAGAAGGCCTTCTGCACCTTCGCGTCGGTGTCGACGATGAAGGTGGAGCGGATCACCCCTTGGACGGTCTTTCCGTAGTTCTTCTTCTCGCCGAAGGCGCCGTAGGAGCGCAGTACCTCCTTCTGCGGGTCGGCGAGAAGGGGGAAGGTGAGCCCTTCCTTGTCGCGGAACCGGGCGAGCTTCTCGGGGCTGTCGGGGGAGATGCCGAGGACGGTGAACCCGGCGGTCTCGAACTCGCGGAGGTTGTCGCGGAAGTCGCAGGCCTCCGTGGTGCAGCCCGGGGTCATCGCGGCCGGGTAGAAGTACAGCACGACCCGTTTGCCACCGGACTTCAGGACCTCGCTGAGGCTGGTCGGATCGCCATCGGCGCCGTCGAGGGTGAAATCGGGGGCGGTGTCGCCGGGTTCCAGGCGGACGGTGGTCTCGCTCATCGTGTTCCTTGCTCCCTTTCCCGAGGTCGGCTTCGGTCCCAGCCTATGGGCGCGCGGTGACCGCCGGAGAGGACACCGGCATGTTCGGGCGGGCGCGGCTTTCCGGATGGCGCCGGATTGTTCCAGAGCGGGTTGGATTCGGTCGCCCTTCGGTTTCGATCTGTGTTCGGTTCCCCGGGGGCGCCGCCATTCCGCTGACTCATCACTTATCGTTGAGCAGATCCGTGCATCCGGCCTCGCCACCACCGGCCGACACCTTGTGCGTAGACGCGTGTGCCACGTCCCCGTCTCTCGACGCTCAAGGTCGGCGCTATTGGACCGGAGGCACGTCCGCTTCGCGTTTGGGAGTTCAGGCAACGATGGCTGGTTTCACTCTGGACGATGTCAGGGAACGCACGTGCCGGGACCGGGACTCCTGGTGGACCGTGTGGATGGTCGATCCGCTGGCGGTGCGCCTGGTCCGGTTGGTGGCCAACCGGACCTCGGTAACGCCGAACCAGTTGACGGTCGCCGTGCTGTTCTTCGGGCTTGGGGCGGCGGCCTGCTTCGCGCTGGGCCTGTGGCAGTTCCTCATAGCCGGCGCGGTGCTGTACTACCTGTGCTTCCTGCTGGACTGCATGGACGGCAAGCTGGCGCGGTTGACGGACCGGGAGTCCCTGTTCGGGTCGTGGATGGACTACCTCTTCGACCGGTTCCGGGTCCTGGTGTGCGCGATCGCGCTGATGGGCGGGCAGTACGTACTGACGGGCAACGTCGCGTTCGTCTGGCTGGCGCTCGTCGTCGTCTTCGGCGACATGCTGCGCTACCTGAACGCGCTGCAGGTCTACAAGGTGCGCCGGGAGATGCGTTCGCACCTCGCGGGAGCGCTGGAGCGGTCGCGGGCGACGCTGTCCATGCTGGAGCCGGCGGAGGACGCGCCGTCCGCCGGCCGGCGCCCGATGAGCGACCAGGGTGAGCAGGCGGTGCTGCGGCACGGGATCGCCGTGCTGGAGCAGATCCTGCGCACGCAGACGGAGAAGGAGAGCACCTACGACCGCCGCGCCGGCAAGCAGCCGGACGTGGCGCTGCCGAAAGTGGACCTGCACCAGGAGTTCCGCAGCCGCTTTCCCTGGTACCAGCGGTTCTGGGACTTCCTGCGCGCCCGGCGGATCCGCACCCACCTGGTCAGCGGCATCGAGTTCCAGATGGCGGTCTTCGTCCTGGCACCGCTGGCGGGGGTCGTGTCGGCCGCGGCGATCGGGTGGATTACCGTCGTGGTGGGCGTTGTGCTTCTCGCGTTCGAGATTGCGGTTGTCTATAAACTGTGGTTGTCCACGCGGGATTTCTTCCGTGTCGTGGACGGAATCGAAGGCGCGTTGGGGTACAGGCGTCCGTCTGACGATGAGGTGGCCGAGCGGCGGGAGCCGGCCGCGAGTGGTTCTCAGGCGACCCTGCGTTAGCGAAAGGGAGCGGCTGCATGGAGGGACGCGACCCTGCGGAAGCGCGTCGGGATCCGGCCGGTGTACAGGCGGAGATCGAGCGGACGCAGCGGCGGCTCGCGTGGGCGGTCGATGAGATCGTCGACCGTACGAGCCCCCGGAACGTGGCGCGGCGCGGCTGGCAGCGGATGCGCGACACCGGTGTGCACCTGGCCGGCGGTGCTCGTGCCATGGCGACCGGGGACGGCACGATCCGGCTGGAGAGCCACGTCGTCGAGCCCCCTGAGGGGAGCGTCCTGCTCAAGGGCGACGACGAGGTCGTCTCGACCTACGCCTCGCGCAGCGCGGTGCCGACCGAGGCGGTGCTGCTCGGCCTGGGAGCGGGTCTGGTGGTCACCGTCGGCCTGGTGGTCATGTGGCGGCGGCGTTCGAAGAGGCGCTGAGTCCGCGGTACGTGAGCGCGGGGGCGGAGTCCGGCGACTCCGCCCCCGCGCTGTTGCTCCCAAGGGGTCAAAGGAAGGCCTGCCCCTCGCCGCGGTAGGTGGGGACGCTGGCGGCGACCTGCGGCGGAGCGCCGTCGACCAGGTGGAGTTCGGTGAAGCGTTCGCAGAGTTCGCCGGCCTTGGCGTGGCGCATCCAGACGCGGTCGCCGATGGCGAGGGCGCCGGCGCCGATGAGCGGTGTCTGGACCTCGCCGGCCCCTTCGGTCGGGCTGAAGGAGAGGCCGGCGGGCAGGTAGGGCTGGGGTAACCGCTGGCAGTCGGCGGTTCCGGAGGCGAGGTAGCCGCCGCCGAGCGCGGTGGCGACGCCGGGGGCGGGGCGGCGCACGACCGGGAGGGCGAAGAGCGCCGCGGGCGTTGCGGTGAAACCGCGGTAGTGGTCGAACAGTCGCGGCTGGTAGAGGCCGGACCCCGCGCCGAGCTCGGTGACGGCGCGTTCGCGGGCCGTGGTGTGCAGGCTTCCGGTGCCGCCGCCGTTGACGAAGCGGATGTCGGCGATGTCCTGGACGGCGCGGACGACGGCGGCGCGGCGGCGGGCGAGCTCGATCCGGGAGCGGTGCTGGAACCAGCGCAGCGCATGCCCGTAGGCGGGGTGGCCGGGCGGGGCGTCGCCGACGCCGGCGATCTGGGCCTCGTAGGCCATGATGCCGTCGAGCTGGAGCTGGGGCCGGCGAGTGACGGCGCGGGCGAGCGCCGCGGCCTGGGCGGGGGTGCGCACCGGGGAGCGGTGCGTGCCGAAGCGGAGGCGGGGGCCGAGCGGCTGCCAGCTGGTGTCGATGTCGATGCAGACCTTGATGGGGCGGACCGGGTCCGGGTTGGCCCGGGTGATCAGGTCGAGGTGGTGGGGGTCGTCGACCATGACGGTGATGCTCCGCGCGAGGAGGGGCTCCCGGCCGAGCCGGGCGAGGGCGCGGGTGTCGGCGGTGGGGTAGCCGACGAGGATGTCGTCGCTCAGGGGGCCGTCGGGTGTGCCGGCCGCCAGCCAGAGGGCTTCGGGGAGGGTGTAGGCCATGATCCCGGCGAAGCCGGGGAGGGCGAGAGCTCCTTGATCAGGTGCCGGCAGCGGACGGATTTGCTGGCGACCCGGATGGGCTTACCGTTCGCGCGGCGGACGAGGTCGGCCGCGTTGGATCGGAAGGCGGTCAGATCGACGATGGCGAACGGCGGTTCGATGTCCCGCGTCGCCGCGTCGTACTGCTTCTGCACGCTTTTCATGGTGTGCAGCATGCCATATTTTGTGAAATATATTCACTTTTGGTCGCGCAACTCGGGGGCGTTGTTACCCGCGGGGAAGGACGGGGGCGGATACGCTGAAGAGCCGCGCTGATCAGCGGGAGTCGTCCGGGGGCCTGACCTATGAGTGACCGTGCGAGTGATCGCGAATACGTGCTGACGGTGTCCTGCCCGGACACCCGCGGGATCGTCGCGGGGGTGGCGACCCTGCTGGCCGGACACGGGTGCAACATCACCGAGAGCCAGCAGTTCGGAGACCGGTACACGGACCGCTTCTTCATGCGGGTCCAGTTCGTCGCCGAGCCCGCGTCCGCGGGGGAGGCCGTCGGCGAGGACGTGCTCCGCGGGGCGTTCGCGTCCCTGGCCCGCGACTTCGGCATGGAGTGGGATCTGCGGCGGCGCGATGTGCGGCCCCGCATGCTGGTGCTGGTGTCGAAGTTCGGGCACTGCCTGAACGATCTGCTGTACCGGCAGCGCAGCGGGCTGCTGGACATCGACATCGTGGCCGTGGTGTCCAACCATCCCGATCTGGAGTTCCTTGCCCGGTCCTACGAACTGGACTTCCACCACCTGCCGGTGGGGCGGGAGAACAAGCGGGAGCAGGAGGCGCGGCTGCTGGAGCTGGTCGACTCCTACGACGTGGACCTGGTGGTGCTGGCCCGCTACATGCAGGTGCTCTCGGAGGAGCTGTGCGCGAAGATGCCGGGCCGGATCATCAACATCCACCACTCGTTCCTGCCGAGTTTCAAGGGGGCGCGCCCCTACCACCAGGCGCATGCCCGCGGGGTGAAGCTGGTCGGCGCGACGGCGCACTATGTCACGGCCGATCTGGACGAGGGGCCGATCATCGAGCAGGAGATCTCGCGGGTCGACCACACCCACAGCCCGGAACAGCTGGCCGCTCTCGGCCGTGACATGGAGTCGGTGGCGCTGGCCCGGGCGGTCAACTGGCACGCCCAGCGCCGGGTGCTGCTCAACGGGTCGAAAACGGTGGTGTTCCAGTAGCCTCCGCTTCCCGCTCCGGCCCATATGCCGGGCCGGTGTCTCGCGCGGCCGCACAGATCATCACCCCACAGCCATTGGCGATTACGATAAGTAGTTATAGGGTGCAGGAGCGTGACCGATTCGGCCGGAGAAGGCCGCGACCGGGGTGCGAGTGCGGTGGGAGCAGGACGTCCCGCAGGGTGCCGGGGGCGCCGCCATCCCGGGGCGCGGGCCGCCGCGCCGCGGTCCCGCGAAGCGGCGGATGCGGATCGCCGCCGAGCCGGTGCGCAACACGTGTGTCGAGTGGTACCGCCCTGCCCTGAGCGGAGCGGTCCGGGACGCGGAGGGGGGAGAAGAAACCGTGACGACCGTGGAAGACGTACTGGGCCGGCCGGAACCGGCCACGGTCCGGCGCGCACACCGTGTGGCCGTGCGCACCTTCCGGCCGCGCAGGTCCTGGCCGGAACTGATCATCGGTGTGCCGATCCTGGTCCTGGCCGGGGTCGCCGCGGCCGAGGTCATCTCCGGACTCGCGGGCCACCCATTGCGCCTCCTGCCGTTCGAGGGCGCCGCCGGCTACACGGGGGAGGCGCGCTGGAGCGATCCGCCGGTGCAGGGGGCATCCGTCATGCTGGCGGTGGTCGGCCTGGCACTGATCGTTCTGGCGCTGCTGCCCGGGCGCGCACCGTGGACCGCGCCGAGTACCGACGCCCCGGACCTCGTCGTGGGGCTGGAGCGGTCCGCGCTGCGGCGGGCGCTGACCGCGGCGGCCCACGATGTCGACGGAGTGCGCAGTGCCTGCGTCTCCGTGGGGAGGCGCCGGGTGCACGTCCGGGTGCGTACCGAACCGTGGAGCTCGGCCTCCCCGGCCGAAGACGTGACGCGGGCCGTGGAACGCCGGCTGGCCGCTCTCGGACCGCTGCGCGCGCTCAAGGTCTCCACGCGTGTACGGCAGATGAAAGCGTGACGGCCGGGGCGCGCGCCGCCGGCGGATGCCGGGCCGGGTGACCCCGCGGCGAGTCCACGGAAAACCTCGGCGCCGCGAGGCCGCGGACGGCGCCCCCGGCG
>NZ_LAJC01000025.1 GCF_000981225.1 Allosalinactinospora lopnorensis | reverse complement strand
TCCGAACAGCGCGCGGCCGCGGCATCCCGGTGCCGGCCCTGTCCGTGGCCGCCGGGATCACTCGTCCTGGAGGGAGTCGAGGAGTTCCTCCGACAGCTCCTCGACCTCGTCCAATGACTCCTCGGGCTCGTAGGTGCGGCTGTTGGTGGGTTCCGGTGTGGGCGACGGCTGCGCCTCGGATTCCCGGGAGGGAGGCTCCGACGGCCCGTCCGCGGGGGCCGGCCTCTCGGGCGGCTCCGGCGCGGACGTCCGGGCTCCTCCAGAACCGCGGGATTCCCCTGATGAGCCGGATGGACTCGACGAGCTCCCGGACTCCGGAGAGCCCCCGGACTCCCGATCGGACCCTTCAGGCGCTTCGCCGGTGTCCGCGGGCGGCTCGCCCTGCGTCTGCTCCGTCTGCTCCGCCGCCCGGTCCGCGTTCGCCCGCGCACCGCCCGAAGCCGCCCCGGGCGGAGACGAGGAGTCGGGGGCCGGTTCCGACCCTTCCGCGACGTTCCAGTCCTCCGAGGGAGGCCGGTCGGCCTCGACACTCGAAGGGGTCCCGCTGGTACTCGCTACCGCGAGCACGGTTCCGGTAACGATCGCGGTCGCCAGTAGTCCACCGGCCACCGCGAGGCGCCGTTTTCGCCGCCGGCGCTTCTCCTCTTGCCGCCGGGCGGACCGGGAGAGCCCGTCCGACGGGGGCACACCGCTCATAGGGATCGCTGACCTCTTCGTGCTGGGGGCCCGTCCGCGTGCCGCGGACGGCTGGACACAGGCCGGGGGCACGGACCGGTCGCTTTCAATGCCTCATAGCACTGTAGAGAACAACAGACCGGACGATCATCGGACATCTGACCAATACCGGTCGCAACGCCAGCATTGGGCGACTTTCTCGACTATTCGGTGTGACGAAGGTCACACCGAATCAGAGTGTTGCACCCCTTTTGCCGCTTTTTGTCGGTTCTTCGGGCGCGCGGTCCGCCCGCGGTGCCCGTGCGAGCCGCGGAGTCCGTCAGCGCCGGCCCTCGCGAGCGGCGATCCGCCTGAGGTCCTGTCACCACCAGTCCGGCGGCCAGATCGGGAATCCCGGATCTTCGGTCTCGTCGTCATCGGGCGGCTGCGGCGGCGAAGGCGATGCGCTCTCTCCCCCGTTCCCGTCCTCCTCGTCAAAACCTTCGGCGGTGCCCTCGTCACCACCACTGCCGCCGCCGGCCGGCTCGTCCTCCCCCTGTGTCGGGGCCGCGGAGGACGATTCCTCGCTCACTCCCTCGGGTGAGGGCTCCGCTTCCGCCTCGGCCGCCCCTTCCGGGGAAGGCTCCGCCTCCGGCGCAGACTGGGACGGCGGAGGAGGTGGGGCCGACGGCTCGGCACCGCCCCTGGTCGGGCTCGGGGCGTCTGTTTCATAAGCGTTCGGCGACGGCCGCGGCGGTTCCTCCGCCTCGACCCTGACCGGTTGCTCGGCGAACCACACGGCGACGACGATCGCGACCGCGAGCGTGCCGAAACAGAACGCCGCGGTCATCAACAGCCGCCCTCGCCGTCTGCGGCGTGCTTCGCGCCTCCGAGCGCTCCGGGGACCCTCTTCAGGATGTACACCGGCCATGGGGGTAACGCGTCCTTCTCGGGAGAGGGGCACCAAGTCCATCGGCGGGCGGGCGCCGGTCTCACGCGGATTGTGCTGCTGACACCCCACTACTGGGTACGTTGAGCTGTCAACTACGGTGTCAGCCCCGAGCGAGTGCTTTGTCGATCTCGACCCGGTCGGGCATGGATGTACTTGCGCCGTATCGCTGTGCCGACAGCGCCGCTGCTGCCGACGCGAAACGCAGGGCGGCCTCGGGAACCTGTCCTTCGGCGCGCGCCACGACGAACGCCCCGCAGAACGTGTCCCCGGCCGCGGTGGTGTCGACCGCTGCCACCTGGTACGCGGGGATCCGCACCGGCTCCTCGTGGCGACGGCCGTAGACCGAACCTACCGCGCCCAGCGTGATGATCACCTCGGGGACCCGGCGAAGGAGCGCCTCGAGTGCGCGCAGCGGGTCCTCCTCCCCGGTGATCGCCGCCGCCTCGTGCTGGTTGGGCACGAGAAGATCGGTCGCGTCGAGCAGTTCGGGAGGCAACTCCTGAACGGGCGCGGGAGTGAGGACCGTGGGCACTCCCGCTTCGCGGCCGGCGCGGGCCGCGGCGATCACCCCGCTCATCGGCAACTCCAGCTGCAGCAGCAGGGCGGCGCTGCCCCGGAGCAGCCGCAGATCGCCATCGCGCACGTCGGTGACCCGCCCATTGGCGCCCGGGATGACGATGATCGAATTGCCGCCGTCGCCCTCGACGATGATGTGCGCGACACCCGACGCACCCGCCTCCACACGCAGCCCGGAGACCTCGACACCCGACTCCACCAGATTGCTGCGCAGTTGCGTTCCGAAGGGGTCGTCGCCGACGGCCCCGAGAAAGGTGACCTCCCCTCCCGTCCGCGCGGCGGCGACCGCCTGGTTGGCGCCCTTCCCGCCGGGTATCTGACGGAACTCCCTGCCCGTGATGGTCTCCCCTTTGGCGGGGGCGGCGTCCACGTAGGCGACGAGGTCCATGTTGACACTGCCGAATACCGCGATGCGCGGCGCTGTTGCGATATCCACGTCGCAGAGGTTACCCAGGCTCCCTCTAGGACGGGCGCCGTTCCCCGTCCGCGCCGTCGAGGTCCACGATGACCGGGGCGTGGTCGGAGGCTCCCTTGCCCTTGCGCTCCTCGCGGTCCACCATCGCGCCGGAGACGCGTTCGGCGAGCCGGGGGGAGGCGAGCACGAAGTCGATCCGCATCCCCTTGCGCTTGGGGAAGGCCAGCCCCTGGTAATCCCAGTAGGTGTAGACGCCGGGACCGGGCGCGTAGGGGCGGACGACATCGGCGAAACCGGCCTGGACCAGGCGTTCGAACCCCTCGCGCTCCGGCTTGGTCACGTGGGTCCTACCCTCGAACTCGGCCATGTCCCAGACGTCGTCGTCCTGCGGGGCCACGTTGAAGTCGCCGCAGAAGGCGACCTGCGCGCCGGGTTCCTCCGCCAGCCTGGCCTCACCGGCGGCGCGCAGCCGGTCCAACCAGCGCAGCTTGTAGTCGTAGTGCGGGTCGTCGATCTCCCGACCGTTGGGGACGTACAGGCTCCAGACCTGGACACCGCCGCAGGTGGCCCCTATGGCGCGGGCTTCGGGCTCCGGGGGGTCGCCGTCCCCCCAGCCGGGCTGCCCGGGAAAACCGGCCCGCACATCCTCCAGCCCGACGCGGGAGGCGATGGCCACGCCGTTCCACTGCGACAGGCCGTGGTGTGCGACCTCGTATCCCAGTTCGCTGAAGATCTCGGTCGGAAACTGGTCGTCGCGGCACTTCGTCTCCTGCATCGCGACGACATCGACCTCGCTGCGCTCCAGCCAGGACGCGATCCGCCCACTCCGGGCGCGGGCACTGTTCACATTCCATGTGGCGATTCGCACGCAGCCAGGTTAGCGCGAGTGCCGCTCCCGGAAGCGGCGATCCCGCCATACGCGGGAAAAGGGGCGCGGGGAGGACAACCGAGGTCTCGGCGTGGCCGTCCTCCACACCGAGACCTCCTCGCGCGACTCCCAGGCACCTGCGAAACGGGCCCAGGGGCGCCGTTGGTTAGATGGCCGCATGCGGTTTCCGGTTCACACGAGTTCCCTGGAATTCCTCTGGCCGCACGTGATCCCCGGTGGATCGGGAGGGTCCAAAGAGCGGCGGTCCTGCGGCATCATGGGAGTTTCGAGCGAGACTGCACGGTCGGCCAGGACCCTCGCGAACCTCAGAGGTGCGAAATGAGCGAGAGCGCGATACAGCCCCACGTGCTCGTGATCGATGACGAACCCAACATCCGGGATCTCGTGCAGGCCGCGTTGCGATTCCACGGGTTCAGTGTGAGTACGGCCGAGACCGGAGACGAAGGTCTCTCTCTCGCACACGAGCACCATCCCGACATCCTGCTGCTGGACGTGCTGCTCCCCGATGTCAGCGGTTTCGATGTCTGCCGGCGGCTGCGCGACGCCGGAAACGAGGTCCCGGTCATCTACCTGACCGCCCGCGACACCCCGTCGGACACGGTCACCGGGCTTTCCCTCGGCGGTGACGACTACGTCACGAAACCCTTCTCCGTCGAGGCCCTTATCGCGCGCATCCGCGCCCTGCTGCGCCGGGCCAGGCGCGAGGAGTCCGCCACCGGTGCGGCCCGCGATGACGACGGCTCGCTGCGCGTCGCCGACCTGGAACTCAACGAACGCACCTGGAAGGTGAGCCGGGGCGGCGTCCCCATCGAGCTGTCCCCCACCGAGTTCCGCCTGCTCTCGTACCTGATGAGCAACGCCGGCCAGGTGCTGACCCGTGCCCAGCTGCTGGAGAACGTGTGGGGCTGGGACTACGCGGGACACTCCCAGATCGTCGAGACCTACGTCAGCTACCTGCGGCGCAAGCTCGACCCGCTCGGGCCGTCCCTGATCCACACCCAGCGGGGGGTGGGCTATGCTCTGCGTCCCAAGGACGGCGCGTAGATGCTGCACGGACGGCTACGTTCACGGCTGCTGATCGGCCTGCTCGCCGTCACCGGCGTCGGGCTGCTCGTCACCACCGTGGTCGGCTTCCTGACCCTGCGCTCCTTCATCACCGACCGCCTCGACGCGCAACTCGTGCTCGCCGCCGAACGCGCCATGGTGCGGCTGGACCACGACACCCCTCCCGTGGGCGTGGACGCCCCCAGCCCCTCCCCCTACTTCGTGGTACTGCTTGAGGCGGAGACCGGTGATGTCGCGCAGATCTACGGCGACACCGAACGCGAGGACGTGGTGATGGACCGCATCGCCGCGGTTCCGGTGAGCGACCTGAGCAGTCACGGCGTCAGCGAAGAGATCTTCGAGCTGGACGGCCAGGACGCCAGCGTGCCGCCGCATCGGGCGACCGTCCGGCTGCGCCCGGGATCGGTCATGATCACAGGGGTGCCGACCAACGACCGCGAGGAGTACTCCTGGCAGCTCGTGCTGACCCAGCTCATCACGACGGTGCTGCTGCTCACCGGGCTGGTCCTGACCGGACGCTGGCTCATCGTCCGCGGCCTGGAGCCTCTTGGCCAGATGGCCACGATCGCCAACCGGATCAGCGCCGGCTCGGACCTCTCCGAACGGATGCCGGGCTCCGACTCGTACAGCGAGGTGGGGCGGCTCGGCCAGGCGATCAACACCATGCTCGGCAGGATCGAGCAGTCGTTCACCGCACAGCGCGAATCCGAGGAGCGTGTCCGCGCGTTCGCCGCCGATGCGTCGCATGAGCTGCGGACCCCGCTGACCACCATCCGCGCTACGCCGAGTTGTACCGGCAGGGCGCCATACCGGACAGCGAGCTTCCGGGGGCCATGCGGCGGATCGAGGACGAGGCGGAGCGGATGAGCCGGCTGGTGGCCGAGCTGCTGGAGCTCGCGCGGCTGGACCGGGACGGTTCCCTGCAGTTGGGCTCCGCCGACCTGGCCGATGTGATGCGCGAGGTGGCCAACGACATCCGCGCGCTGCACCCCGAGCGCGAGATCACGCTGGAGGTGCCGGAGCATCTGGAGTGCGAGGCCGATGAGGCGCGCATCCGGCAGATCCTGTCGAACCTGCTGAGCAACGCGGTCGAGCACACCCCTGAGGACACGCCCAGTACCGTCCGGCTGCGCGCCGAAGACGGCCACGCCGTCATCGAGGTGGCCGACGAAGGGCCCGGCATGGGGGAGGAGGACCAGCACCGGGCCTTCGACCGCTTCTACCGCGGCAACCGCGCGCCGGGCGGCGGCAGCGGGCTGGGGTTGGCGATCGTGTACGCCATCGCGGCCGCGCACGGCGGTGAGGTGGACATCGTCTCCACCCTCGGCGAGGGCACCACGGTGGCGGTACGGATTCCGCTGCACCGCCCCGAGAAGTGAGCGGTTCGGCCGGTCGCCTCCCCGGTCAGCGGGATACGCGGGAAACCGCCGCCGTTGGGCGGTCGATGCTTCATTGAGGCTACTGACGGGTAGTCATGTGAACGACAACACGTCCGGGATTCTCCGGATCTCGCGATCTCCCCAATGCGATCACGTTGCGAGGTGCTCTACCGATGACCGCGATCAAGCCCGATTCCGGCCAAGCGCAGGTGGACGAACGGCAGGCCCGCGCGGTCGCCGAGGCCGCGCGTGAAGCCGAGTGGCGCAGACCAAGCTTTGGAAAGGAACTCTATCTCGGCCGGCTGCGCCTGGACCTCGTCCAGCCGTACCCGCGACCGGACGAGGACTCGCGGCGGACTGGGGAGGAGTTCCTCGACCGGCTGCGCGAATACTGCGGCACCATCGACGCCCAGCGCATCGAGGAGGAGGAGCGCATCCCCGATGACGTGATGCGCGGCCTCAAGGAACTGGGCGCGCTCGGGATGAAGATCCCGGAGGCCTACGGCGGGCTCGGGCTGAGCCAGGTCTACTACAACCGCGCCCTCACCCTCGTCGGCTCGGTCAACCCCGCGATCGCCGCCCTGCTGTCGGCGCACCAGTCGATCGGGGTGCCGCAGCCGGTCAAGATGTTCGGCACCGAGGAGCAGAAGCGCGCGTACCTCCCCCGTTGCGCCACCACGGACATCAGCGCGTTCCTGCTCACCGAGCCCGATGTCGGCAGCGACCCGGCACGGCTGCACGCCACCGCCGCGCCCACCGAGGACGGCTCCGCCTACATCCTCGACGGCGTCAAACTGTGGACGACCAACGGTGTGGTGGCCGACCTGCTCGTGGTCATGGCCCGGGTACCCAAGAGCGAGGGGCACCGCGGCGGGATCACCGCCTTCGTGGTCGAGGGCGACTCCGAAGGAATCACGGTGGAGAACCGGAACCGCTTCATGGGACTGCGCGGCCTGGAGAACGGAGTGACCCGCTTCCACCAGGTACGCGTCCCCGCGGAAAACATGATCGGACGCGAGGGCCAGGGGCTGAAGATCGCGCTGTCCACCCTCAACACCGGCCGGCTGTCGCTGCCGGCGATATGCGTCGGAGCGGGCAAGTGGGCGACCAAGGTCAGCCGCGAATGGGCGCGCGAGCGGGTGCAATGGGGCCGACCCATCGGCAAGCACGAGGAAATCGCGAAGAAGATCTCCTTCATCGCCGCCACGACCTACGCGATGGAGTCGATGCTGGAGCTCTCCGGCCAGCTCGCCGACGACGAGCGCAACGACATCCGCATCGAGGCGGCCATCGCCAAGCTGTGGGCCTCGGAGATGGCGTTCAAGCTCACCGACGAGCTCGTCCAGGTCCGCGGCGGGCGCGGTTTCGAGACCGCGGGCTCGCTGGCCGCGCGCGGCGAGCGCGGGGTTCCCGCTGAACAAATGCTGCGCGACCTGCGGATCAACCGGATCTTCGAGGGATCGACCGAGGTCATGCACTTGCTCATCGCCCGCGAGGCGGTGGACGCGCACCTGGCGGTGGCCGGGGACATCATCGACCCGGAAGCCGACAAGGCGGACAAGGCTCGCGCGATGGCCCGGGCCGGCGGGTTCTACGCCACGTGGCTGCCGACCCTGGTCGCGGGCCGCGGACAGGTCCCGTCGGCGTTCAGCGAGTTCGGCCCGCTCGCCGAGCACCTGCGTTTCGTGGAGCGCGCCAGCCGGAAGCTCGCGCGGTGCACCTTCTACGGGATGTCGCGCTGGCAGGGCCGGCTGGAGACCAAGCAGGGCTTCCTCGCCCGGATCGTGGACATCGGGGCGGAGCTGTTCGCGATGAGCTCGGTGATCCTGCGCGCGCATTCCGACCGTGGGGAGTACCCGCAGCGCGGCCAGGGCGCCTACGAACTGGCCGACACGTTCTGCCGACAGTCCAGGCTCCGTATCGACGAGCTGTTCGGGGCGCTGTGGGCCAACACCGACGACGTGGACGGCAAGCTCGCGCGTCGCGTCATGGACGACCACTACACCTGGCTCGAAGAGGGAATCGTCGACCCCTCCGTTCCAGGACCACTGATCGCTCCCGCCACGCCCGGCCCTTCGGAGAAGAAGGACGTGCACCGGAATATGGGGTGAATGGCGCACCGTATCGGGCCCGGTAGGATTCCGGGCCCGGCACAACAACGGGATTGTTGAGATCGAAGCGGTTGTTCGCGGCAAACCCCACGGCTAGTATTCCGCGAGTCACCCTCTGACATTTCCCCTCGATCCCGTGCCTTTTCAGGAGACTGTCGTGCCCCCCATGACCCCTCTGACTTCCCTGCCGACAACGACTACCAGAGAGGACGGCACCGGAAGAAGAGATGGGCCGCTATCGCGAACGCCTCTCCGGTCACCGACTTCTTCATCCCCGGCGGCGCCGAGTTCCCACCGGGTCCCGGCCCGGGACCCGCCCGGAAGTGGCCGCGCGCCGTCCTCGCCGTCGCGGCCTGCGGGGCGCTGTTCGCGGGGGCGTACACGACCGCGGCGAACCTCCAGCCCTCCGCCGACCCCGCGGAGGCCAGCGGTCCCGATCCGACACTGCCGCCCATTCCGCCCCCGACCGAGATGCCCGCCTTCTCCAAAGCCAGCTTGACCGCGAAGACCACGGTCAGATCCGCCGAAGCCCCCGAGCCCCCTCCGCCCTCCCCCGAGCCGGAGCCTCCCGCCGAGGAGCCGCCCCCCTCCGACGACAAAGCGGAGGAGGAAACCGATCCCGAGGAGCGTATCCGCGCCTGGATCGAGGATTACTACGACTGCCCCGACCGCGAGTCGAAGGGCGAGGACTACTGGCAGGACGAGGACCACCGGAACTCCCACGGCGGCGAGAGCGCGCACCATTAGGGCGCATCGGCGCACGAGCCCGCGGCGCGTTGGGGTCGGTGGAGCCCCGGCGCGCCGTCAATGCGGCGCTACCGGTTGTTCGCGACAAGTGCCTACGGTTAGTATTCCGCGGGTCACGTCGGACACCCAGCGGCCTTCAAGGCCGACCACAGCCTCGTCCTCCAGGAGACCGCCGTGCCCCTTCACCTCCCGAACGACGAACCCGCGAAACGCGGCGTGCAGAAACGGGTCTCCGCCGCGTATTCCAGACCCATCATCGACTTCCGCATCCCCGGCGGCGCCGAGATCCCTCCGGCTCCGCCCCGGGGCCCGCCCGGAGATGGCCGCGCGTCACCCTCGCCGTCGCCGCCTGCGGGATGCTGCTCGCAGGATCGGGATACGCGGTAATGGCGAGCCTCCAGCAGTATCCCGGCTCCGAGACGGGCGGCCCCGATCTGACGATGCCGCTCATCGAGGCCCCGGCCAAGCAGCCCGATGAGACGCTCGGCGAGGCTCCCGGCGAGGCCTCCGCTTCCACCGAAGCGGACCAGAGCGCGCAGAGCACGATCACCCCCGCCGAAGACGACAATCCTCCCTACGACACCCATATGGCGCCTCCTCCCGCGGAAACACCCCCACCCGACGACCGGCAGGAGGAAGCAGCGGTACCTCCTCCCGAGGACTCCGCCCCGCCTGCGACCGAGGAGACCCCCGACCAGCCCTCCGGTCCCCCCGCGCAGAGGGGGAACAACGGCAACGGCCAGGGGCCTCCGGGGGGAGGCAACGGCCAGGGTCCTCCCCAAGGAGTGCCCGCTGGCAGATGACGGCGCGCACCGCTAGGTTTAGTACTGATGTACGATTCCGGCGTGCCTTCTCGTTCGACAGGTGACTCCTCCCTCTCCCCCGCCCAGGCCCGCCGTGTCGCGCTGGCGGCCCAGGGGTTCGGCGACCGCCGCCCGACAGGCCGGGCGACCGCGCGGCACCTGCAGCGGGTCATCGACCGCGTCGGGGTCATCCAGATCGACAGCGTCAACGTCCTCGCGCGCAGCCAGTACCTGCCCGTCTTCGCCCGGCTCGGCGGCTACGACCCCGCCCTGCTGGACCGTGCCGCCGCCCGGCGCGGCGGGCGCCTGGTCGAGTACTGGGCGCACGAGGCGAGCCTGATCCCGCCCGGCACGCACCGGCTGCTGCGGTGGCGCATGGCCCGGGCCCGCGACGAGGCGTGGGGGGCCATCCGGCGGATCGCCGAGGACCTTCCCGAGCTGATCAAGGCCACGTACGCGGAGGTGGAGCGGATCGGCCCGGCCACCTCGCGGGAGATCGAGGCCGCCCTGGAGCACGACCAGCCGCGTTCCAAGGACCACTGGGGGTGGAACTGGTCGCTGGTGAAACGCGCGCTGGAGTACCTGTTCTGGTGCGGCCGGATCACCACCGACGGCCGCACCCGGCAGTTCGAGCGCCGCTACGACCTGCCGGAACGGGTCCTGCCCGCCGAGGTGCACAACGCGCCCGACCCCGACCCGGACGACGCCCGCCGCGAGCTGATGCGCATCGCCGCCCGGGCGCACGGTCTGGGAACCGAGCAGTGCCTGCGGGACTACTTCCGGCTCCGCGCCGCCGAGGCGCGGCACGCCCTGAACGACCTGGTCGACGCGGGCGAGCTGGCCCCGGTGACCGTGCAGGGCTGGGAGCGCCCGGCCTACCTGCGCCCCGACGCCCGGATCCCGCGCCGGGTGGACGCCCGCGCGCTCCTCAGCCCGTTCGACTCGCTCGTCTGGGAGCGCGACCGCGTCGAAGCGCTGTTCGGCTTCCGCTACCGGCTGGAGATCTACGTCCCGCCCGGCAAGCGGGTGCACGGCTACTACGTCCTGCCGTTCCTGCTCGGCGACCGGCTCGTGGCCCGGGTGGATCTCAAGGCCGACCGCAGGGCCGGCGCCCTGCTGGTCCAGCAGACCACCCTGGAGGACGGCGCCCCGCCGGAGACCGCCGAAGAGCTGACCGCCGAACTGAAACGCATGGCCGACTGGCTGGGCCTGCCCAACGGAGTCCACCACCGCTGATGGTGAGCCGGGCACGCCCTCACTCCCAACGATCATGGTGCCGACACCACCCCGGCTCACCAGGGGCGGCCCCAGCACCATGATCGTTCCGGCTACGCGGGGAATCCGGTGGACCCGGCGCTGATGGTGACGAAACCGGCCTTCCCGGCGCCTCACGTCGGCAGCCGCCACCGCTGGTCACTGTCGGGGGACTCGTACCAGACCGTCTGGCCGCCGGCCGTGGCGGTGATCCCGAACCTGCTCCAGTCGGGCTTTCCGTGCGCCTGCCACCAGGCATGCGTCTCCTCGGTGACGCTCCAGAGGCGGCGCGGCCCGCCCTGCTCCACGAACGCCGGGCGGGAGCCCACGGGGGCGACGTGTTCGGCCCACGACCCGTCCGCAGCGATCAGGCCGGTGACCTCGCCGTCGTGCTCGTGGCGCGCCCAGTAGGGCCGCACGTCCGGCAGGGCGAGCTGCAGCAGGAACGTGAACCCCTGGTCGCGCAGAACGTCGGCGCTGATGGCGGGGGCGGTGGTCTGGTAGCTGCCCTCCTCGGTGTCGAGCGCCCGGATGTCACCGACCTTGGCGAAACCGGGGCGTGCCCACATGAACCCCGCCCACTGGGGGAGGAACCGGCCCCGCGCGGTGCCCTGACGAACCTCGGCCAGGACCATCGCCCCGTTGAGGCTCCGGCGATGTTGGCGAGGATGCGCCCGCCCTCGCGGGTCTGCTCCACCCAGGCGTAGGGCAGGTACGGAACGGAGCAGGTGGCGATGATCCGGTCGTAGGGGGCGCTGCCCGGCCATCCCCGCCGGCCGTCGACGGTGTGCACAGCCGGGGCCAGGCCGAGGCCGGTGAGCCGCCGCCGCGCCTTCGCGGTGAGGTCGGCGTCGATGTCGACGGTGGTGACGTGCTCGGAGCCGAGCCGCCGGGCGAGCAGCGCGGCGTTGAACCCGGTCCCGGTGCCGATCTCCAGCACGTCGTGGCCGTCGTGGACGTCCAGGGCCTCGAGGAGCCTGGCCATCAGGCCGGGCGCGGTGGAGGAGCTGGTCGCCTGCCCGACCCCGCCTCCGGCGGTGACGGCCTCCTCGACGGGGCGCTCGTCGACCTGGGTGATGAGGGTGGTGTCACTGTAGACCAGGTCCAGCCACGCGTCCCGCTGCGCGGGGTCGGTGCCCTCGTAGAGCCGGTACTCGGTGCCGCGCGGCCCGGTCTCGTGGGTCGCGAAGCAGGGGACGAACACCTCGCGCGGCACGGCCGCGAAGACGTCCCGCCAGACCCGGGTCCTGATATCCCCTTTAGCGCGCAGCGCATCGGCAAGACGCGCCGGCCGGTTCGCCGAAGCGGACGGCGGACTGCTCATGCCTGGCCCTTCTGCAACACATCAGCGATGGCGCCGGTGATGGGAGCGCCGCCTTCGCCTTCCAGCCATTCCCACTCGCCGTTGGCGTTGGTTTCGAGAAACACCCACCCGCCGTCCGGGGTCGCCACTAAATCACAGGCCCCGTAGACGAGTCCGAGGTTTCGGTGCAGCCGCACCAACCCGTCGCGGACGTCGGCGGGAAGCTCGATCGGCTCGTAGGTGTGCGAGTCGTAGTCGGCCCTCCAGTCCACGAGTCCCTCGTTGCTGCGGGCGTGGATCGCCACCGTGTACACCTGGTCGCCGACGACCACCGAGCGGGCCTCGTGCCTCTTGTCCACCCATTCCTGGAACATGTGCGCGGTGCGTGTCAGCGCGGGATCGCGCACCACGGCCGGATCGGTGAGCCTGGCCGTGTACAGGATGCGGATCTCGCCGGCCTCCGGGTGCCACACCCCGGACAGCGGCTTGTAGACGAACGGCCGTCCGAGATCGGACGCCCACGCGTAGGCGTACTCCGGGTCGTTGGTGATGACCGTTCGAGGGATACGCAGGCCGCACTGCCGCGCGGCGGCGAGCTGGCGCGGCTTGTACTCGGCCGCCGCCGTGGCGACGGCCGGATTCAGCCACAGGCAGTCCAAAGCCTGGAGGACGCCGCCGAAGCCGAAGCGCGCCTCGCCGTAGGCGAACCGCCGCTCCGGCCCCGACATGCCCTCCTCCAAGGCGAACTGGGTCGGCCGCCGGTAGTAGACGCTGCGCACGGCGCTGAGGTCCAGATCGACCTCCCGGCCGCCACCGGTCCGCCCCCGAGAGCACGCCGCGCCAGGTGTCGGGGCCGCACTCGGCGGAGAGCCGGAGGCGGACCGGGAAATCCCCGGCGTCGGCCCGCACCACGCCGACGCGCCGACTCTGCAGCTCCTCGGCCACCCGGGTGGCCGTGCGGTCCTCCTCGTGGGTCAGGATCAGCACCGACATGGCGCGCTCCGTCATAGCCGGGCTCTCCCTAGTCGCTGGCGCGTTCCTCACCGGGGCCGGAGCCGTCGGTGTGGCCGGTGGTCTCATTGGTCCCGCCCTCGTGCTTGCCGGCTCGGATCGGGGCGGGGCGGGAGAACCACATCCCCCAAGGGCGGACGCCGCTCGGCCGCTCGGAAGGCGGGACCACGAAGTTCCCGGGCGGGCTTAGGGGGAAGACGTCGCCCGCGCGGGCGATCACACCCCGGTGCCCGCCGTCCGGGGAAGTCGAGTACTCGTCGGTGGGCGCGTGCCTGGAGACCAACATCTGGGGGTTCATACTCCAGTTTCCTCCAAGGGGTTGGGGCTCGTCGAACTCCCAGCTTGTTCCCTGTTCCCGCCTCCCCGCGCACACCGACCGCATCCGGCATCGGTCGCGGAGGCGATCACGGGCACGGCGGCACGGGCCAAGGGGAGAAGGAGGGAGGCGCCCGCACCGCCGTGCCGGTCACTGTGTCGCGGTCTCTCCGCGATTAGGGGCGGTCCTTCTCGAACCACACGGAGGTTCCCCCGGTTGGTTCACGGAGCACACCCCAGCGGTCGGACTCGCGGTCGAGAAGGAACAGTCCGAACCCGTGCTCGCTGTAGACGTCGAGCGGTCGAAGCCGAGGAATCGTCGGACTGTCCGGACGCGGGCCGTCATCGGTGACCTTGACCCGCGTACAGGTCGGGAACCGGAACACCGACACCCGCACGGTGCCGGTCTCTCGCGAACGGGAGTGCACCCAGGCGTTGTTGAACAGCTCTGAGGCCAGCTGCTCAAGGACCTCGCTGGCCGACTTGGGCAGGTCCGCCACCAGGCGCACGTTCCGCCGTACCAGCACCGCGTGTTCGGGACAGCACCACAGCACCGTGGTGAAGCCGCGGTGGGGTTCTCCGGCGCGCCCGTTCGCCGGGGCCCGGTCGACGACGTCGATGCCGCGCCGAGGCAACGGCGCCGGGGGTTTGTGGTTGTTGCTCATGCCATCGTTCCCTCCATCCGGTGCGGCTGGCGGCCCCTGCCCTCGTTCCTGTTCGTCCTGGAGTAGAAGTCTCGTCGTCACCCGAACCACCATCTCGCTCACTCGGTGTGTACAGAGCCTCCAGGATGCCTTGCTATAACTAAATCTGCAATACTTCAGAAATAGATAATTCAGATCGCTACTGAACGAGATGCGTCCTTGTAAGGTGAGGGCTCCCGACGTATGGAGGAGGCTGACCGTGGCACCACGACCGAGCCCGACCGCGCGGCATCGCCGTCTCATGGCCGAATTGGCCCGGCTGCGTCAACAGAGCGGCCTGAACAGGGCACAGGTCGCCGACAAGATCGGCACCCGGGACACCACGGTGTGGCGCTACGAGAACGGGCTAACGCGGCCCAAGCCGGGTGATGTGGCCATCCTGCTCGACGTCTACGGCGTGCATGGAGCCGAACGCGACGAGCTGATCCAGCTGGCCAAGGACGCGCGCAAACGCGGCTGGTGGCACCGCTACCGCCAAACCCTCAAGCCCGGCTTCGACTCCTACATCGGCCTGGAGGCCGCCGCCTCGGTGCTGCGCACGTACCAGCCGATCGTCGTCCCGGGACTGATGCAGACCAAGGCCTACACACGCGCCGTCATCGAACAGACCGCGATCACCTCCGCGCCCGATGACGTGGATGAGAAAGTCACCGTGCGCATGTCGCGCCAGGAACTGCTCACCCGCGACGGCGACCCGATCCAGGTGGTCGCGGTGCTCTGCGAGGCGGTGCTCCGGCGCCAGGTCGGTGGCCCGGCGACGATGCGGGAGCAGATTCAGCGCCTGGTCGATCTGGCCGAGCGGCCCAATGTGACCATTCGTGTGCTGCCGTTCTCCCAGGGAGCCCACGCCGGGATGGACGGTCAGTTCAACCTCCTGGAGTTCCCCGAGCCCGGAGAGCCTGACCTGGTCTATCTGGAGCAGGCGAGCAGTGGCCTGATGCCCGAGGATCCCGAAGAGGTGCGCCGGTATACCCTGATGTTCGGGAATCTTCTCGCCAAAGCACTCAAACCGGATGAGTCGGTCGCCTTCCTGCGGGGGCTCATCCACAACGGACAATAAGGCCCCTTGTGGAGAGAGGAGGCGCGGGATGGCCGCGCTGCACGACCGCGCTCGCGCTCAGTGGCGCAAGAGCACCCACAGCACCAATGGGGGCGATTGCGTCGAAGCCTCGGCGGTGGACGGTACCGCGGTCGCCGCCGAGAACAAGACCACCGAAGAGGTCATGTTCGCCCTGCGTGACTCCAAGAACCCCGATCAGCCCGCCCTGGTCTTCACCAGGGCCGAGTGGGACGCCTTCGTGGCGGGCGTCAAGGACGGCGAGTTCGATGCCGAGACGCTGCTCGCCGCGATGAAGGGCAGGGTGCTCGTCGGCTAGCTGGCCGACGCGGCACAGCTGTAGCCGATTCCTCCGCAACCATCGCCGATATTGACGAAATCGGTCCTTCCCAACGCCGGGAAGGACCGATTTCGTCAATATCGGCGGAAAAGGGCGCCGCCGGGCTTACACCCGTTCGATGATGGTGACGTTGGCCTGGCCGCCGCCTTCGCACATGGTCTGCAGGCCGTAGCGGCCACCGGTGCGCTTCAGTTCGTGGACCAGCTTGGTCATCAGGACCGCGCCGGTGGCGCCCAGCGGGTGCCCGAGCGCGATCGCCCCGCCGTTGGGGTTGGTCTTGGCCGGGTCGGCGCCGATCTCCTCGATCCAGGCCAGCGGCACCGGCGCGAACGCCTCGTTGATCTCGGTGACGTCGATGTCGCCGATGCCCAGGCCGGCCTTCTTCAGCGCGATCCTGGTGGCCGGGATGGGGGCGGTGAGCATGTACACCGGGTCGTCGCCGACCAGGGAGAGCTGCACGATCCGGGCCAGCGGGGTGAGGCCGTGCTCCTTGACCGCCTGCTCCGAGGCGATCAGAACGGCGCTCGCGCCCACGGAGATCTGGCTGGCCACGGCCGCGGTGAGCTCCCATCCCTCGCGCAGCGGCGCGAGTCCGGCCATCTTCTCCGGCGTGGTGTCGGGGCGGACGCCCTCGTCTTGGGCCACGCCCGCCAGCGGCGCGAGTTCGGCGTCGAAGTGCCCGGCCTGCTGGGCGGCGGCGGCCCGCTGGTGGCTCTCCAGGGCGTACCGCTCCAGCTCGGCCCGCTTGTAGCCCCACTTCTCGCACATGAGCTGGGCGCCGCGGAACTGCGAGACCTCCTGGGTACCGTACCGGTCGGTCCAGCCCGCCCCGTAGAGCTCCAGTCCGTTGTCGATGGCGAACTGCACGTTGGACCCCATGGGCACCATGCCCATGTTCTCCACGCCCGAGGCGACGACGAGGTCCTGGGTGCCGGACATGACCCCCTGCGCGGCGAAGTGCACGGCCTGCTGGGAGGAGCCGCACTGGCGGTCGATGGTGACCCCGGCCGTGGTCTCGGGCAGCCCGGCCGACAGCCAGGCGGTGCGGGCGAGGTCCAGCGCCTGCGGCCCGACCTGGCTCACGCAGCCCATGACGACGTCCTCGACGGCCGCCGGGTCGACACCGGTACGCTCCACGACCTCCTTGAGGACGTGCGCTCCCAGGTCCGCCGGGTGCACGCCCGCGAGCGCGCCCTTCTTGGTTCCTACCGGGGTGCGGACAGCCCCGACGATGAATGCTTCAGCCACGGTGTCCTCCTGGAGAAGCCTTGTACCTACCTGTTGAACCGAACCATATTCGGTTTCATTCCGGCGGCACGACACCGGGGGTACCTTCCACCGCCTCCGCCGCGCTCATTTCAGACCGAACACTATTCGGTTAGGGTGGTTTCCACAGGTCCGCCCCGCTGTCCCTGGCGCGGAGCCGGCACGAGCAAAGGAGTCAGCCCATGCAGAGGGAACTCTTCGACACCGACCACGAGCTTTTCCGCGAATCGGTGGCCGAGTTCCTTAAACGCGAGGTCGTCCCGTTCCACGCCGAGTGGGAGAGGGAGGGGATCGTCCCGCGCTCGGTATGGGCGAAGGCCGGCGAGGTGGGGCTGCTGGGCCTGGGGGTGCCGGAGGAGTTCGGCGGTTCGGGCAGCGACGACTACCGCTTCAACGTGGTCGTCACCGAGGAGATCTGCCGTACCCACGCCAGCGGGCTCGGGTTCGGCCTGCAGAACGACATCGTCGCGCCCTACCTGGTGAACCTGACCACCGAGGAGCAGAAACGGCGCTGGCTGCCCGGTTTCTGCGGCGGCGAGCTGATAACCGCGATCGCGATGACTGAGCCGGGCGCGGGCAGCGACCTGCAGGGAGTGCAGACCACCGCGGTCCGTGACGGGGACGCGTTCGTCCTGAACGGGCAGAAGACCTTCATCACCAACGGCATCAACGCCGACCTTGTGATCGTGGTCGCCCGGACCGACCCCGACGCCGGCGCGCACGGCATCTCCCTCCTCGCCGTGGAGCGCGGCATGCCGGGCTTCGAGCGCGGCCGCAACCTGGAGAAGGCCGGGCTGAAGGCGCAGGACACCGCGGAGCTCTTCTTCAGCGACGTGCGGGTGCCCGCCGCCAACCTGATCGGGCGGCAGAACCAGGGGTTCGTCCACCTGATGGACAACCTGCCCCAGGAGCGGCTGTCGATCGCGGTCTCCGCGGTGGCCGCCGCGGAGACGATGCTCGCCGAGACGGTCGAGTACTGCAAGAGCCGCACCGCGTTCGGGCGCCCCATCGGCAAGTTCCAGAACACCAGGTTCGTCCTGGCGGAGCTGGCCACCGAGGTGGACATCGCCCGTACCTACGTCGACCGCGGGGTCACGCTGCTCAACCGCGGCGACCTGACGGTCGACGACGCCGCGAAGGCCAAGTGGTGGACCACGGAGCTCAGCAACAAGGTGATGGACCGTTGCCTACAGCTCCACGGCGGGTACGGGTACATGATGGAATACCCCGTGGCGAAAGCGTGGCAGGACGCCCGGATCCAGTCGATCTACGGTGGCACCACCGAGATCATGAAGGAGATCGTGGGACGTTCGCTGGGCTTGTGAGCCACCCCCGAAGGGTCACAGCGAAAGGGTCGAAACGCTCATGAGCGGCGCATGGGACGGCTTGATCGTCCTCGGTCTGTTGGTCCTGCTTCTGGTCATCGGTGTGCGCAAGCTCCGCCCGCGCGTACACATCCCCTGGAAGACCAGTGGCATCGTCGTCTTCTTCATCTTCCTCGTGCTGCTGCTGTGGGCGTGGTCCTGGCGGTAGGACGACCCCCTCCGCGGCAGAGGGGGTCGCCAGGAGCGCGGGCGCGCTAGTTCCGTTTCCCCAGCACGAACGCGAACCGGTCGGTGAACCGCAGCGTCTCCTCGGGGTGGTTGGCGCGCATCTCCGCGACACCGGCGTCCAGTTCCTCTTCGGTGAAGGTGGAGAGCACCGACATCCACTTGTTGTCCCGCACCAGCCGGACGTAGTGCTCGCGGTCGACCGTCACCTGGTAGTCGTGGTACTGGAGCGTCGTGTCGAGGTTCCCGGCCCGCATCGCATCGGCGATGGCGTCGGGCTCGGGGTGGTTCTCGGCGAACCGGTGGAGAGCGGCCTGGAACAGCGGGTAGTCCAGCTTCGGCGGCAGGCTGATGATCAGCAGCCGCCCGCCCGGCGCGAGCAGGTCCGCCAGGCTCCGGACCGTCCCCGCCACGTCCACGACGTGGTGCACCGTCTCCTTCACCAGGAGCGCGTCCAGCCGCTCGTAGGGCAGCCGGACCCGGCCGGTCGCGACGTCCTCGGCACCCGCCTGCACCGTACGGACCCGGGGATCCTCCGGCACCTGTTCGAGCATGTGGGGTGACGGGTCGACGCAGAGAAGCGGCGTGTCGGTGGAAACGGCCGGGAGCAGGCCGCGCTGGAAGATACCGGTACCGCCGCCGATGTCGGCGACCCGTTCCCCCGGACGGACATCAAGGGTGCCGGCGATCAGCCCGTTCATCCACATCACGTACTCGGCGCTGTGTTCCCAGTTGCCGTCGTAGTCGCGGGCCAGGTTCTCGTAGTGTTCCGCAATGGACTCGTGCACGGATCCTCCTCGGAAAATCGAGAGGGCAGCGGTCACGCGGAGGGCCCAGTAGCCGACGCAATGGCGCGGTGGCCCCAACCGACCCTAGTGTGTATAGGTGACGTGCTGCTGTGGTGTCAGTCACCCGGGGGCGTCTTTCCCACGACATCACCCCGTTTTTCCCCGAGCGTGCCCGTCGGACCCGACGACGGTGGAACGATGCTGAGACGAGGTCGGCAGCACGACCCGGAGTACGGTGGCCCGCAGGTGGGAATTCCGTCGCTCGTCGCGTTCTTCCTGGTCTTCGTCGGCGTCTGGGTCGGCCTCAACCTGGCGCTGGGCCAACTGATAAGTTTCCGCCCCTACAGCGAGGTCTTCAACGACCCGCGCTCGGCGCTGCTCCAGGGCATGGTGCCTATGGCGGTCGCCAGCGCCATCACGCTGGTGATCGCGGCGCGTTACGGGCTGTTCCGGGACATCTGGCGCGAGCCGCCCTCGGTCCCGGAGGCCCCTTGGTGGATGTGGTGGGCCGGTCTGCTCCCCGTCGCGGCGATCATCGCACTGGCCGTGTACGAGTCCACGGCCATCAGCCATATCCGCGTGTTCAGCCTGCCCCAGGTCGCCGCTCTCCTGGCGACGGTGGCCGTGACCGGATTCGCCCAGGAGGTCCACTTCCGCGGGCTGCTCCTGGTCGGGGCGCGGCGCCGGTTCCGCGCCGAATGGCAGGCGTTCACGCTGTCCACCGCGCTGTTCGGTGCCCTCCCCCTGTTCAACGTCCTGCTCGGCTCCTCCGTACCGGTGGTCCTGGGGCGGGCCGTCCTCGCCGTGGGCATCGGCGCCACGCTGTACTGCGTGCGCCGGACCGCGCGCTCCCTCGTCCCGGCGATCGCGCTGCACATAATGCTGAGCCTGGTACTGGGGCTGGGCTTCAGCTGACCCCGAAAAGGGCGGGGCTACTTCGTCCGCATGGGAATCTCGAACCAGACGGCCTTGCCCTCTGGTGTCGGGCGCGACCCCCACCTGCTGGCGAGCTGGTCGACCAGGTACAGCCCCCGGCCGCCCTCGTCGTCGGCCCCGGCACTGCGGATCCGCGGAAGCTCAGGTCGTGGTCGAACACCTCGACCCAGACCGACGACGCCCCGCGCCGCAACCGGAGCAGGAACTCCCGCCCGTTCTGCTCGTCGGTGTCCTCCTCCGCCGCCTCCGCCAGCAGATCCGACCAGTCCTCGTCGAAGTCCCCCGCCAGGCCTCCGATATCGAAAGGGGAATCGGTGTCGGTGACGCCCTCGGTGTGGAACTCCCGGCGGACGGGGTGCGGGGTCGCGTGGATGACGACGTTGGTGACGATCTCCGAGACCAGCAGGCAGGCCAGCTCGGCCTGGTCGCGGTCCATACCCCAGTTCTTGAACGTGGTCGCCGCCAGGTGGCGGGCCTCTCCGACCGTGGGCGGCTCCGCGGCGAACCAGCCCTCCTCCAGGGCCAGCTCCTCCGGGTGGGAGCGCACGACGAGCAGCGCGGTGTCGTCGTCGATCTCCCCCGGGACCGCGGTGACGGCGGCCTCCGCGATCTGCTCGACGTCCTTGTCCGCGACCTCGCGCACGCGCTCGTACAACTGCGCCAGGGACCGCTGGATGTCGACCGTCCCGCCCAGTGGCCGCCGGTCGACCAGGCCATCGGTGTACAGGACCAGCGTGGCCCCTGCTGGGAGGGTGGTGTCGGCCTGGTGGTAGATGGCGTCATCGTAGGGAACACCCTTGAGCTTCACGCCCAGTAGGGTGTCGGACACCTCCAGCGCGAGATCGTCGACCCCTCCACCACTGATGAGCAGCGGCGCCATGTGGCCGGCGTTGGCATAGGAGAGTTCGCGCGACCACGCGTCGTAGACCATGTACAGGCAGCTGACGCTGGGCACCCAGATCTCGCCGTCGCCGTCGGGCAGGCCGAGCTGGCGGACCCATTCGTCGAGCTCGCGGAGGATGTCGGCCGGTTCCCGGTCCGCCTGGGCGAACGCGCGCAACGCGGCACGCAGTTGGCCCATGACCGCGGCGGCGTGCGGTCCCCTGCCCTCGACATCACCGACGACGATCCCGACCCGCCCCGCCGATAGCGGGATCACGTCGTAGAAGTCGCCCCCGACCTGGGTCTGGATACCCCGTCCCTGCGATTCCAGTGGCTTGGCCGGAACGTACCGGTGCGCGATCGATAAACCGTCGCACTGCGGAAACGAACTCGGGAGCAGGCTGTTCTGGAACGCCAGCGCCGTACTGCGCTCCTCCTCGAACAGCCGGGCGTTGTCGATGGCCAGCGCGACACGCGAGGCGATCGCGCCGACCAGGTCGCGGTCGAAGCCGTCGTAGCTCCGCTTGTCCCGGTAGGTGAGATGGGAGAGGGCGAGCGTGATCACGCCCAGGAGTTCACCGCGGGCACGCAGCGGTGCCGCTATGGCCGATGTCACCCCCACCTGCTCAGCGACCTGGGCCGAGCGTTCGCTGGGGGCGTACATGGAGGGTTCCAGGTCGCTGATGACCATGGTCTCCATGCGCCGCACCGCGGTGGATATGAAGTGGCGGTCCGGATATAGGACCTCTTCACCGACGTCGAACCAGGTCCCGTTCGGCGGCGTCCAGCCCTGGGCGTGCACGGAGACCCGCCGCACCAGCCCGTCGTGTTCGAAGAGGTCGATGAAGCAGTGGTCGGCGAACTGCGGTACCAGGATCTCGGCGACCGACTTCATGGTGGAGTCGAACTCCAGCGAGCTCGCCAGCCGGCTCCCGACCCGTTCCAGGAGACCGTACTGCTCCTCCACCCGACCGTTGCGGAGGGCCTCGTGCGCGAAGAGCACGACGCCGTCGATCGTGTCGGCTTCCTGCCGCATCGGGACCGCCTGGGCGCGCACGTGGACCCAGGTGCCGTCACCGCGTACGACGGCGAACGTGCCCTCCCACGTCTCGCCCTTGAGCACCTTCCGGGCGAGCTGGGAGGCGCGTTCGTGGTCGGCCTCGTGGATGCCGATGTCGAGGAGCGACATCCCCCGGTAGTCACGGCCGCCGACGAAACCGAACAGCTCGCGGGCGAACGCGTTCCAGTAACGGAGGTGGCTGAAGCGATCGATCACGACAACGGCGACCTGGGCCTGCTCCATAACAGCAGACCCGGTGAGCGCATCATCGCCGGAGAAGGCATCCCCCCACAGCGTCATAAAGCCGCCACCTCGTCGTCACGGACTGTACTCATAGTGCTCCACGAGCCCCACGCCGGCCTTGTGCGCCGAGCCTGTGCCACACCACGCCCACCAGCTCCGCCATGGGCTGAGCGTAGCAACAGTCCGGACATATCCGCAGAGCAACGCGACATTTCAGCTCCCCCGGGGGGACTATGGAGGCCCCGGGGCGCGCCTAGGGCTTGGCCACGAAGATATGACCGGCGATCTGCCGTGACAGTTCGCTCGGGCCGTCATTCTCGCCGCTACCACCCATCACTCGCACACCGCCGTCGCTCGCGACGAGCGTCACTTCCTGCCCGGGGCGTACCCCGGCACGTTTGAGATCCAGCATTACATCCGTGTCACTCTGCAGTTGCTCGCTGATGCGGCGAACGGTGACCGTGCTCTGGGTGGCGTTGGCGACGTCGAGCATCGGAACGATCGAGTCGTCCGAGAACGGCTCGGGCTCGTAGTCGGCCAGACCCAGCTCATCGAGGCCGGGGATGGGGTTGCCGTGCGGGCAGACAGAGGGGCCGTTCAACAGGCGGACCAGTCGTTCCTCGACGGCCTCGGAGATCACGTGCTCCCAACGGCACGCCTCGACGTGCACGTCCTCCCAGGGCAGCCCGATCACGTCCACCAGCAGACGCTCAGCGAGCCGGTGCTTGCGCATGACCAGGGTGGCGAGCCTGCTTCCCTCACCGGTCATCACGAGGTGCCGGTCGTTCTCGACGCGGAGCAGACCGTCGCGCTCCATCCTGGCGACCGTCTGGCTGACCGTCGGACCGCTCTGCTGGAGGCGCTCGGCGATGCGCGCGCGCAGCGGAACGATGCCCTCCTCTTCGAGCTCGAAGATGGTGCGGAGGTACATCTCCGTAGTGTCGATGAGCCCGTGTGCGGTCAAGGCTCCCCCTCCCCTCGTGGGCCCGTTGAGAGTCAAGCAACGGCAGATCTCTCAACACAGGCCAGAGACAGCAGATTCCGAAGCGGCCCCGGCCCGATCTCTCGGATGTCCGGCGGCATTCCCCGGTACCGTTCGCCCCTGGCCGCGGGAGCGGCCACCGATGGCTTTAATCATAGCGTGGTGGCGCGAACCCCACCTCCCACCGGTGCGGGCGAATCCGCCCCCGGGGCCGCGGTTCACGGCGACAACCGCTCGATGTCCCACGTACTGTCGGCCCCTTCCCCGGTCCTGAGCAGGTAACGGAACCGGTCGTGCATCCGATCGGCCCGCCCCTGCCAGAACTCCACCTCGAACGGCTGATCCGGAAACCGCCCCAGTAGTCCGGGCGCGGGATCTCCTCGTCGGCCCCCCAGGCGTCGTCGAACCGCCGGTAGAGCCTCTCAAGCTCGGCCCGGTTCGGCACCCGCGACGACTGGCGCTCGCTCGCCCACGCGCTGACCTGCGATCCCCGCGGCCGCGTGCGGAAGTACGCGTCGTTCTCCTCGTCGCCGAGCCTTTCCGCCCGCCCCACGAGCGTGACCTGGCGTTGGACGGGATGCCATGGGAAAACGGCGCTCACGTAGGGGTTCTCCAGCAGCGCTTCCCCCTTGCGCGAGCGGTAGTTGGTAAAGAACCGCAGACCGGACCGGTTATATCCTTTGAGGAGAACCGTTCGCGTCCGGGGAATGCCTCGCGGCCCGACTGTCGCCAGTGCCATGGCGTTCGGTTCGGCCAGACCCGAAGTACGGGCCTGCGTGAACCAGATGTGGAACTGCTCCATGGGGTGGGCGGACAGGTCGTCCCGGCACAAAGGCGTACCGTCGTAGGGTTCCCGCAGATCAGCGAGGTCACGATGGTTCACAGTGGAGCATCCTCACACGATCTGTGGGGTACGCGCCACTTTGGGACGCGTTACCAACAGCGAGACCTCACGTGTTACCGAAACATCCGCAAAAGGTCCGAGGACCCACCCCGCGTCCATGGGCCGAGGAGACGGAGGAAGCCGGCATGTCGGACTTCAAACCCGGGCTTGAGGGAGTAGTGGCGTTCGAGACGGAGATCGCCGAACCGGACAAGGAGGGCGGCGCCCTCCGCTACCGCGGTGTCGACATCGAGAGCCTCGTCGGCCGTGTGAGCTTCGGACGCGTGTGGGGGCTGTTGGTCGACGACAGCTTCGACCCCGGACTTCCCTACGCCGAACCGATCACCCTGTCGGTGACCACGGGTGACGTCCGCGTCGACGTGCAGAGCACGCTGGCGACCCTGGCACCCCTCTGGGGCCTCAAACCGCTGCTCGACATCGACGAGGACGAGGCCCGGGACAACGTCGCCCACGCCACCTCCGCCGCTCTCTCGGTCATCGCCCAGTCCGCGCGCGGCGACCAGCCGCAGGTACCGCAAAGCCGGGTCAGCGAAGGCGCCTCCGTCGTCGAGCAGTTCATGATCCAGCTCCGCGGCGACCCCGATCCGCGGCACGTCAAGGCTGTGGACGCTACTGGACCTCCGCCGCCGAGCACGGCATGAACGCCTCCACGTTCACCGCGCGCGTCATCGCCTCCACCGGTGCCGACGTCGCCGCCGCGCTCTCAGGCGGCGTGGGCGCCATGTCCGGCCCGCTGCACGGCGGCGCCCCGGCCCGGGTGCTGCACATGCTCGACGAGACCGAGCGCATCGGCGACGCGCGCACCTACGTCAGCAGGGCCCTCGACCAGGGCGAGCGGCTCATGGGCTTCGGCCACCGTGTATACCGGGCCGAGGACCCCAGAGCCCGCGTGCTGCGCCGCACCGCCGAGGAGCTCGACGCCTCGCGGTACGAGGTCGCCATCGCGCTGGAGAACGCCGCGCTGGAGGAGCTGCACGCCCGCAAACCCGACCGTGTCATCGCCACCAACGTCGAGTACTGGGCCGCGGTGGTCCTGGACTTCGCGGAGATCCCGTCGTCGATGTTCACGTCGATGTTCACCTGCGCCCGCACCGCCGGGTGGTCGGCGCACATCCTGGAGGAGAAGCGCAGCGGCCGCCTGGTGCGTCCGAGCGCCCACTACATCGGCCCGGCCGAGCGCGACGTCAAGGAGGTCCCTGGCGCCGACGATGCCCTGGCCCGGGGGGTCTGAGTCCTCTCCCCGACCGGGTACACACCCCCGGCGCCGTGGCGGCCGCCTAGCGCGCCACCCGGAAGAACCCCTCGGCGATCAGGGAGCGCAGGACGTCTGGGACGCGTTCGCGCACACTCGCCGGGTCCTGTTCGGTGAGCTCGGCGATGGCGTCGAGCAGCGGCCCCACCGGCATCGTCCCGTCGCAGACGCTCGCCAGGCCCGCCTCGACCGTGCCCACCTGCGCCACCCGCTGCAGGCCGTTGCGCTGCCGGAGCAGGATGCGCTCGGGGTCGGGCGTCCCCGGAACGCCGATCCGCTCTTCGGTCACGCCCGGAGCCAGCGCCACGTGCGCCGAGAGCAGCGCCGCGTCGGTCAGGCGGTGCGAGGTCATGGCCCCGTCGACGACGTCGGGCAGGTAGCGGCCGACCGGCTGCTCGATCTCGTGGCGCAGTTCCTCCACACGCACGGTCGCGTCCTGGGCGACATCGTTGCGCAGGCAGATCCAGCCGAAGCCGATCCCCCTGACACCCTCGCGCTCGAAGTAGTCCAGCCAGGCGTCGTAACGACGGGTGTACTCGGGGGTCCCGTGCTCGCAGGAGTCGCGCAGCCAGAGCTCCACGTACTCCGCCGGGTCCTGGACGTCGCGCTGGACCACCCACCCGGAGCACCCCGTTCCGGCCGTCCAGTCGCCGACCCGGTCGCGCCAGTCCTCGCCGTCGACGTGCAGCCAGTTGGCCAGCATCTGGCACCAGCCGCCGTCGGTGAGGTAGCGGGGCGCCTGCCGGACCAGATCGGCGCACAGCCCGTCACCGGGGAGGTCGGACTCCCGGTAGGTGTAGCGCGCCGGCTCGGGCGTGATCACGAACGGGGGGTTGGACGTGATCAGGTCGAACCGCTCGCCTTGGACCGGGTCGAACAGCGAACCCGACCGCATGTGCACGTTGTGGACGCCCGAGAGCGCACAGCTGATCTCGGCCAGCCGCAACGCGCGCGGATTGACGTCGGTCGCGCACACCTCGGCTGCCCGCCCGGCCAGGTACAGCGCCTGCACGCCGCATCCCGTGCCGAGGTCCAGGGCGCGCTCAACGGGCCCCTCCACGATCAGTTTCGACAGGGTCGCCGAGGCGCCGCCGGCCCCCACGACATGGTCGGAGCGGGGCTGGCCGTCACCGGGGCGGACGATGGGATCGGAGACCACGTACCCCGGCCGTTCGTCCGCCAGCTCCCGGGGTTCCAGGTGCACCGCGGCCCGGACCTCGCCGCCGTCCGCCGTGAGCAGGCCGACGTCCGCGAGTTCCTGGAGCGGCAGAATGGCGCGCACCGACGCTTCTGGCACCGGGGCGTGCAACCACCACAGGCGCAGCAGCAGCCCCAGATGCTCCTCCCCGCCGGTGGCGCGCAGCGCCGGGATGAGCTGTTCTCGAGCGAGGGCCCGCGCCGCCATGTCGCCGAGCCGGTCACGTACACCGTGGACGGTGTAGTCCGCGTCGATCAGAACGTGCCGGAGTTGGTCGGCGAGCCGGGGCGGAATTGGGCGGAGCGAATCAGGCACGGGCCCATTATCGGACAGATGCGGCACTGATTTGGGCGCTCCTGCGGGAGAACGGCGTCAATCCCCGTCGCCCCGGAAGGACTGCCCGGCCTCTTCGCCCTGGCCGGGCCGTTCCGGCCCCGGCTCCGCCGCGCCGTTCCGCTCCCCCTGCATCTTGGCGAGGTGCTTGCGCTCGGCCTCGTCGTGCTTGCGGAGCAGCCGGGGGATGTAGAGGAACCCGAAGAGCCCCAGCGCTATCCCCATCAGGCAGACCCAGAGCCACCACCTGTCGGACTCGTCCAGGCGGTCGCCCATTGCGATGAACACGACCAGGGCCACGGTCCACGCCGCTGTACCGAGCGCCGTGGGAACGCGGTAATCGCTCTCCAGGACCTCAGGGTCGGGCTGGCGGGGTTTAGGCCGGGGTTTAGGCACAGTTTCAGGCTAGACGATCGGCCGGCCGCGCTCATCGAAGCGCGACCTCCGCATCCCGCCGGCCGGCGGGTGATGCGGCCCCGCCCGGAGGAGCAGGCCGGTGCCCCTGGTGACAGGGGAATTTGACACGCCCCTATATCGTTAGCAAGAGTAATGAGCCATGCTAACGAATCAGCCACGCCTTTCCCGCCGGACCCGGACCGACGCCGGTCTGGCGGCAGTGCTGCGCGTGGCGGTGGGCAGGTTGGCCCGGAGACTCCGCGCACAGCGTCCCGACGCCTCCCTCTCTCTGGGTCAGAGCGCCGTTCTGTACACACTCGCCCGGCACGGCCAGATGACGCCCGGCGCGCTCGCCGAACACGAGAAGGTGCAGCCGCCGTCGATGACACGCATCGTCACGGGACTACAAGAACGCGGGCTGATACGCAGGATCAAGCACCCGGAGGACCGCCGCCAGCAACTGGTGTCCCTGACGGACGAGGGGCGGGAGCTGGTGCGTGTGGACCAGCGCCGGCGCGAGGCATGGCTGGCCCAGCGGCTCCGGGAGCTGGCTCCGGAGGAGAAGGAGACGCTGCGCAGGGCGGCGGAGATCCTGGAGCGTCTGAGCCAGTCTTAGCCGGCACCGGGCCCGACCCGGAGCCCGGTCCGCAGGAGGATCCCGACCGCGCGCGGCCCCGGCCGCCGCGCGGGTCGGCCATGTTCCGCTCACTGGCCGTCCGCAACTACCGGCTGTTCGCGATGGGCCAGGTCGTCTCCAACACCGGAACCTGGATGCAGCGGATCGCCCAGGACTGGCTGGTGCTCCAGCTCAGCGGCGGGAGCGGGATGGCACTGGGCCTCACCACCGGCCTGCAGTTCCTGCCCATGCTGCTGTTCGGGCTGTGGGGCGGGGCGCTCGTCGACCGGATGAACAAGCGCCGGCTGCTCATCGTCACCCAGGCCGCCATGGGCGTGCTCGCGCTCGGCCTCGGCGTGCTCGCCACGACCGGCGCCGCCGAGGTATGGCACGTCTACGTCTTCGCCTTCGTCCTCGGCCTCGTCACCGTCGTGGACAACCCCGCGCGGCAGACCTTCGCCGTGGAGATGGTGGGACACCGCGACCTGCCCAACGCGATCGCGCTGAACAGCGCGAGCTTCCAGCTGGGCCGGGTGACCGGCCCAGCCGTCGCCGGACTGCTCATCGCCGCGATCGGCAGCGGCCCGGTCTTCCTGATCAACGCCCTCTCCTTCCTCGCGGTCCTCACCGGCCTCTGGCTGATGCGTCCGCGCGAGCTGCAGGTCACCGAGCCGGCTCCGCGCGGCAAGGGGCAGATCCGCGAGGGCGTGCGCTACGTCCTGGGCCGCACCGACCTGCTTCTCCTCCTGGGGCTGACCGCGTTTCTGCAGATGTTCGGCACCAGCGGGCAGACGCAGATCGCACTGATGACGAACAACGTCTTCCAGGCCGGCGCCGCCGCGTTCGGTGTCGCGGCGGCCTCGCTCGCCGTTGGCGCCCTGATCGGGGCGCTGCTGGCCGCCCGCAGGGAGCGGCCGCGGCTGCGCATGGTGCTGCTCGGGGCGCTCGGGTTCGCGGTGGCGCAGATCGCCGCGGGCCTGGCACCGGGGTACCTGCCCTTCATCGCGGTGCTGGTGCCCATGGGGATCGCCTTCATGACGTTCACGACCTCCCTGAACACGCACTTCCAACTCAGTGTCGATCCGCAGATGCGCGGCCGGGTGATGAGCATGTACATGCTGGTGCTCCTCGGGATGACCCCCATTGGGGCGCCCATTGTGGGGTTCCTTGCCGACACGTTCAGCCCCCGCGTCAGTCTCGCCACCGGCGGCAGCGTGACGGTCCTGGTGACACTCGCGGTGACCGTGCTGCTCTGCCGCGCGCTCGGGGTGCGGCTGCGGAAGGGTTCCCCTGGTATGGGGAGGACGTGAGGTTCTTCGTCGCCGTCGACCCGCCGGCGGGGGTGCTGGAGGAGATGGAGGAGGCGGTGGCCTTCCTCCGCCCCTGGGCGCCGGCGCTGCGGTGGACCGAGCGCGAGGACCGGCACCTGACACTGCTCTTCCTCGGTGAGGTGCCCGACGAGCGCCTATCCGAGATCAGGCGGCGTTTCGGGGCGGAGGTCGCGCTGCACCACCCGTTGTCGCTCGTCGTGCGCGGGACCGGAACATTCCCCGGTGACACAACGCGGGCCCGGGTGCTGTGGGCCGGGATCGACGGCGATGTCCGGGGGCTGAACCTGCTCTCCTACGGGCTGCGCAGGGCCGCCCGCAAAGCGGGGATCAACGTGCAGAAGCGGCCCTACGTCCCGCACCTCACCCTGGCGCGCAGCCGCGCCCCGGCCGACCTGAACGAGCTGCGCACGCGACTGGACCCGCTTGAGTCCACCCCTTTCACCGCCACCAATGTGCACCTCGTGCACAGCCGTCCCGGCTCGCGTCCCCGCTACCGCACCGTCTCTTCCTGGCCCTTATTCTGAAGGCGTGCCGCACAGTGCGGCACGCCTCGAAGAGCGGACGGCCCATGAGCATGCTCACCAACAACCGCAAGCAGCGGTGGCTGCTGCCCACGGTGCTGGCGGCCATCGTGCTCCTCGTCATCATCGGCGCGTTCCTCTAACCGCACCGGCCGAGGCTCGCCGGGCCGTTTCAGGCCGCCGCGGCGGCCCGTTCCACCGCCACGGCGACCAGCGCCGCGTTGTTCTCGGTCTCGTTGCCGTCCGGGCCGCGCAGCGTGTCCTCCAGGCCGATACGGATGTCACGGCCCGTGGCGATCGCGGCGTCGAGCAGCGGCCAAGTGGTGTCGTCGGTTCCGTGCAGCATGCGGGGGAGTTCGATGCCGGCGTTGTCGAGGACGGCTTCGATGGCCGACGCGTTCCTCAGCGCCTCGCTGACAGTGGCCTGGGTCGGCTCGACCAGGACCGTGAAGAAGTCGTCCGCGAGCCCTGTGGCGGCCAGGATGCGGGCCGATTCGGCCGTCCAGACACCGGCCTCCACCCTCACCCGCCGGTCGATCAGCAGCCGCGCGATCTCCACGGAGCCGGGTTCGTGCAGGTTCACCGTCGCCGAGTCGGGGAGCCCGCCCCAGCGCTGCACCAGGTCGTATCGGCGCCACGGATCGGGCTCCGCGGAGAGGGCGGTCGTCACACTGATCGGCACACCGGGGATTTCGGCCCGAAGCCTCTTCAGCAGGGGGGTGATGACCTGAGGCTCCAGCGCCTCGGCCCCCGTCGCATCGCGCGGATGGACGTGGATCTCGTCGGCTCCGGCGTCGACGACTGATCGGGCGTCTGCCGCCAACTGCTCTGCCGAGACCGGCAGGGCCGGGTGCGCCCCGGGACGGCGATCACCGTTGAGACAGGCGACGATCCTCATGGCCATCCTCTCGCCTTGAGCGCCACTGTTGAGCGGAGCATGCCCACAAGGTGCCGGTCGCAAGCAATGAGAAGTTTCCGGGGATGCGAAGATAACGTGCATGAGGAAACGCGCCGCGTTCGCGGTATCGATCGCGTCCGCGGTGAGCGCGACGCTCGGCGCCGCCCCCTCCCCGGAGGAGTCGCCCGAGAACGAGGTTCCCGAGGGTTCGGAGGTGGCGTTCCACCTGGAGGATCCGCGGATCACCGAATCCAGTGGAATGGCGGCCTCGGAGCTGCACGACGACGTCTACTGGACGCACAACGACAGCGGCGACTTCCTCCCGGAGATCTACGCGGTGAACGGCGACGGCGAGACGAAGGCGACGGTCTCCCTCTCCGGCCCGGGGATGGAGGCACGCGACTGGGAGGCCGTCTCGCCCGGCGTCGACGACAACGGCGACCCGGCCGTCTACGTCGGCGACATCGGCGACAACTTTCAGGGCGCCTGGCCGGACATCCGCGTGTACCGGCTGACCGAACCGGCGGAGCCGGTCGACCAGACCATCGAGGTGGAGACGTTCACGTTCCGCTACGAGGACGGCGGCCGCGACGCGGAAGGCATGATGATCGACCCGCGCGACCAGCGCCTCTACATCGTCAGCAAGGAAGTCGCCGGCGGTGTCTACGCGGCCCCGGAGACCCTGGACCCAAAGGGTCCCAACGAGCTCACCCGAATCGACTCGGCGCCGTTGTACGCCACCGACGCGGCGTTCGCCTCCGACGGCTCCTACTACGCGATCCGCACCTACTGGGCGGTCACGTTCTACGACGCCTCCGACGGGGTGCCCGGCAGCAGCGTGGCGCACATCAAGCTGCCCGAGACGGAACAGGGCGAATCGCTCACCTTCGGCCCGGACGGCACGTCACTGCTCGTGGGCTCGGAGGGGGAGCGCAGCCCCGTCTGGGAGATCCCGGTGCCGGAGGAGCTTACGGTGGACGAGCCGGCCGGCGAGGATGACGATCCGGCCGCCGCCCCCTCCGAGAAGAGCGAGACCGGCGGCGCCTCCGGTCTCATCTGGGTCGGGGCGGCCGTGGCCGCCCTCCTCATCGGCGGGATCGTGCTGCTGGTCCGCAAGAGCTGAGACCGTCCCGGAAGCCGGGCGTGTGCGGGCCTCCGCTGAACTGCTCCGCCTATGTTCCGATACGTGCGCCACGCCGCGACAGCCGCGCTCGTCCTGGGAAGCGCGGCCGTGCTGGCCGCCCTGGTGATGTGGGAGGAAGACAGGGACGGAGCGTTTCCGTTCCTGCTCGGCCTCGCCCTGCTGGGGGCCGCTGCCACCCTGGTACCGGCGCTGGTCCGGGGAATCCGCACCCTGGTCGCGTCCACGCGTGGCAGGAAGCCCGCCCCGCCCGAGCAGCACCGGTGGGGCTTCCCGCTGGTCATCACGTTCGTGGTCGCCGGCTACTGCGGCTGGCTGTCCTGGGAGGTGTTCGGAACCGGCCTTCTCGGCGAGGCATTGCCGCTGCTGGCCGCCGGGGTACTGGTGGTACTGCTGGCTCTGGGCGCACACGCCTGCGCCGCCCGCAGACCTGCCGCCACCGAAAACGACCCGAGGCCGGTTCCGGCCAGCCCCGTCCGGGTCGGGGCGGCCACCGCCTCCGGCGCGGCCGTGGCGACGCTGCTGCTTCCCGCGTACTTCGCCGTTCCGGTGCTCGCCGTCGACACCAGCACCGCAGAGCCCCCACAAAGCGAACCGGCCGATGTTCCCGACACCGTCAGCGAGGAGGGCTGGCGTTGGCAGGCCCCTGACGGGACCCGGGTGCGTGACGCCGTGCGCACCGGCCCCGGCATGGTGGTGCTACTCGACGACAGCGTGGTCGCCCTGGACGGCCAAACCGGGAAACAACGCTGGCACCACCGGCGATTCGGGACGCAGACGCAGGACCTGATCACCGACGCGGGCGGGACGGCCGTTGCGGTGACGTTCCTGGCCGGTGCGGACACAGCCGACGGAGAGATCAAGCGCACGGTCGCGGTTTTCGACGCGGCGACCGGTGAACCCGGGTACAGCGAGACCGACCGGGTCTCCCGGCCCGGAACCAGGGTGGGCGAGTCCCTGGGGCTCACCCGGAACGGGATCGTGCTGCGTGGCGAGGACGGCGTCATCGTACTGGACCGGGAGGACGGCCGGGAACGGTGGCGGTGGACCGCACCCGATGGATGCTCCCTCGCGCTCTCTCCGGCCTCGATCGTCTTCGGCGACTTCGCGCTGCTCCCCGAGGCCGCGGCGCTGGCCATGTACTGCGGGGCCCCGGAGGAGTTCGACGACGCGCAGGCCGCGGGGAAAGGGGGGCGGCAGACCTTCACCCTGCTGGCGCTCGACGACCGGGACGGGGACGAACTGTGGCGTTTCGAGGACGAGCGGGTCGTCGGCTCCGTCGGCACGGACCTGAGCGTCTCCGCGGACGGCGCGGCGCTGGCCGTCGAACGCTCGATGGACGACAGCGACGACCGTTCGACGCAGTTCTTCGACACCGGCAGCGGGGAACCCGTTTCCGAGGAACCCTCGGAGTTCTCCGTCGCCAATGCCTGGACCACCCACGGAGGGCCGTCGAAGGACAGGGCGAGCTGGACCCGGTTCGACTCCGGCCACCACTTCACCGAGACGGGAGTCGGACGGGCGCCCGAGGGCGGTCCGCTGGAGTACGCCTGGCACCCCAACGACGGCGGCGACCCTCGCACCGCCGTGCTGCACGACTACTGTACGAACGACCGGGACGACGAATCCGAGTACTCACCGGTCCCCTACGGGCGGGCACTGGACGACGCCGTGCTGTCGGTGTGCGTGACGGGCGCGAACGATCCCGAAACGCTCGACTCGGTCGAGGTCTCGGTGGCGGCCGCCCCGTGGGGGTCCGCCGGGAAGCCCGACCCGCTGACCCTGGACCTCGACGTGGAGAACGGGAACGCCGGGGTCTACGACTGGCCAACCGAGTCCCCTCCGCTGTTCCTGGCCCCCGGCGCGGCGGTGGTGACCCTGCCGAGCGCCACCGAGGTGGTCGGGCTGCAGTGACACCGGGCGCCGCGAACCCGCCAGGCGCTCACTCCTGCTGCGTGAAGAGTTCCCGGGCCAGGAAAGCGTGCCGGGAGTGGTCGGTGAAGACGCCGTCGACCCCGGTCTCGAAGAATGCCTCGTACTCGGCGGCGAAACCGCCGTAGGCGTTCGGATCGTCGCCGGAGCGGAAGTTCGCGGGCAGGAAGTGGTTCTCGCTGCGGAAGGTGTAGGGGTGCACCAGCAGGCCGGCCTCGTGGGCGTCGTCGACCAGGGAGGTGGGCTCGTCCAGGTTGCCGTCGGTGTCGCGGCTGACGACCAGGTTCTTGGCCGGGCCGATGGCGTGGGCGAAGGAGGCCGCCTCGGCCAGACCGTCGGGGGTGAGGTAGCGCTGCCAGTGGTCCCCGGCGCCCATGAGGAACACCAGCGGCAGCCCGGTCTCCGAGAGCCTGCGCAGACTCTCGGCCTCGAAGGACTGCAGGAACACCGGAACCTCGGGGTCCGGACCGGCCAGGCCGTTCTCGCGCAGCGTTGCGATCAGCGGCGGTTCCAGGTCACGGCCGATCGAGCGGTGGTAGGCGGGGTGCTTGGTCTCGGGGTAGACGCCGATCGGGCGGGCGAGCTCGGTGGTGAGCTTCTTGGCGAGATCGATGATCTCCTGCAGGGTCGGGATCTCGTACTCGCCGTCGTGTGCCGTGTTGTCGGGGCGGATGCGCGGGATCCACTCGGTGGCGCGCAGCGTCTTGATCTCGGCGAGGGTGAAGTCCTCGGCGAACCAGCCGGTCGCCTCGGTGCCGTCGATGAGCCTGGTGGTCCTGCGGTCGGCGAACTCCGGGTGGTCCGCCACGTCGGTGGTGCCGGAGATCTCCGGCTCGTGCCGCGCGATCAGCCGACCGTCCGCTGTCGCCACCAGGTCGATCTCGATGAAGTCGCCCCCGTAGCGCGCCCCCAGCTCGTAGGAGCCGAGGGTGTGCTCGGGACGGTGCCCCGACGCGCCCCGGTGCGAGATGATCGCGATGCCCTCGGGTTCCCGCTTGTTCCTGCGCACAGCCGAATCCGTTCGTCTTTTCCCGCTCGTCCGACAAGCGTAGTGGCCGGCCCGGGTGTCCCGGCCCGGCCACCGCGGTCATCCGTCGACGCGGGTCAGGCCAGCTTGCCCACGACGTAGTGACGCACTCGGTGAGCGCCCGCACGTCGTCCGGTTCGATGGCCGGGAACATGCCGATACGCAGCTGGTTGCGGCCCAGCTTGCGGTAGGGCTCGGTGTCGACGATGCCGTTGGCCCGCAGGGTCGCGGCGACCGCCGCGGCGTCCACGTCGTCGGTGAAGTCGATCGTGCCGACCACCTGGGAGCGCTGCGCGGGGTCGACCACGAACGGGGTGGCGAACGCGGCCTTCTCCGCCCAGGTGTAGAGGGTGGAGGACGACTCGGCCGTGCGGCGGACCGCCCAGTCGAGCCCGCCCTGCCCGTTCATCCACTCGACCTGCTCGGCGAGCAGCATCAGGGTGGCCACGGCCGGGGTGTTGTACGTCTGGTCCTTGCGGGAGTTGTCCACCGCGGTCGTCAGCGAGAAGAACTCCGGGATGTAGCGCCCGCTCCCGGCGATCTCGGTGACGCGCTCCAGCGCCCTGGGAGACATGATCGCCACCCACAGCCCGCCGTCGGAGGCGAAGCACTTCTGCGGCGCGAAGTAGTAGACGTCGGTCTCGGCGATGTCCACCGGCAGGCCGCCGGCGCCGCTGGTGGCGTCGACCAGCACGAGGGCGTCGTCGGCGGCTCCGGGCACCCGGCGGATCGGGGCGGCCACACCGGTCGAGGTCTCGTTGTGCGTGAGGGCGTAGGCGTCCACGTCGTCCTCGGCACGAGGCTCGCCGTGTGTCCCGGGCTCGGCCTCGACCACGGTCGGCTCGGCCAGCCAGGGGGCGCCCTTGGTGACCTTCGCGAACTTCGAGGAGAACTCACCGAACGCCAGGTGCTGCGACCTGTTCCGGAGCAGGCCGTGCGCGGCGATGTCCCAGAACGCCGTGGTTCCGCCGTTGCCGACGACCACCTCGTAGCCCTCGGGCAGCGAGAAGAGCTCCGCTACTCCGGAACGCACGCGCCCCACGAGGGACTTCACGGGCTTCTGACGGTGCGAGGTGCCGAAGTACGTGGCTCCGGAGGAGGCCAGTCTGTTCAGTTGCTCGGGACGGACCTTGGACGGGCCGCAGCCGAAGCGGCCGTCGCTGGGCAGGATGTCTGAGGGAATCTGAATCTCGGTCACCTGGCCAAGCCTAGTGGCAGCGGTACGGGACAGGGGGGTGCGGGGTCCCGCGCGCCTCGATCCCGGACCGCGGCAGCGGATCCGCGCTCAGTCGAAACCGGTCTCCGCGAGGAGGACGGGCAGCGCCTGCGGGTCCCTGAGCACGGCGGCCACCAGGTGCCGGCGGGACCACCGGTCCGCCGCCCAGCAGAGGGCGCGGGCGAGGCCGTCGGTGGTCGAGGCGTGCAGGGCCGTGCCGTCGCAGCGCCACTCGGCCGGGACGCCGTCGACGGTGAGCTCCTCGTGGTGGACGTAGGTGAGTGCCGCGGTGTCGAGGAGGACGTTGACCTCCTCGGGGACCGGACGGACATCACCCGACGACGTGACCCGCCCCTCCACTTCCTCGCTCGCCAGCGCGAGGTCGAGAACGTCGGCCACGGGCACGGTGTGCTCGCCCGGGACGAGCACCACAGGGTGGTCCGCCAGCAGCGGTAGCAGGTCGGGGGCGTCGACGACGACGGTGTCGTCGGCGTCGGCCACCACGATCGCCCCGCCGCGCACCGCGCGCACGCGCTCCGGCGGCGTCACCCTGTCGGCGTCAACGCGGGCGAGCGACGTCCAGATCTCGCGCAGCGCCGTACGCTCCACGTGCCGTCCGGGGTCGGCCAGCCGCTCCAGGAGGTCGTCGGGACCGTCCGGTTCGGCGAGCAGCTCATCCAGAGAGGTGCGTACTCCGAGCGCCCGCGCGAGCTCCCCGTCGATGCCGGCGGGAGCCTGGTCGTACAGGCCGACGAGCGCCGGGGCGGCGTCGGCGGTGCGCAGTTCCGTCGGGCGCCGGCCGTCCAGCCTGGCGCCCGTACGGAGCCACCAGGCGGTGTAGGAGGGGACGTCGGCCACCTGGCCGTCGTCCCCCAGCACGCGGGTGGGTTCGGCGACCGCGGCGCGCAGCCGGGGCCCTGACAGCAGCTCCAGGGCCTGCGGCCAGCGGTCCTCCCGGACGAACTCCAGGTCGGCGACCGCGACCAGCTCGGGGACCACGGGCGGCAGCTCGTGGGCGCCGAGCCGCTCCATGACCTCCCCCGACCACGTTTCGAGGCCGTCGAGCTCGTCCATGCTCTCGGTGAGCGCCGAGCCGAGAGTGACGTCGTCGGCCCGGACCAGCGAGAAGGACCAGAGCACGCCGACCGCCTCAAGCGTCTCGGCGCCGTAGCGCTCCACGAGGTCGGCGGCGACGACGCCGAACGGAGCGGCGTCGGAGAGGATCTCCATGAGCGGGCTCGCGGGGAGCAGCAGTTCGCCGGCGACCGAGTACCCGCCTTCGTCGTCGCGCAGCGCCAGCTCGGCCAGCCACGGCGCGTCGACGACCGTCGTCCCCGAAGCCGATACCAGCTCCAGGACGGGGACCGCGATCTCGTCGGGGTCGTCGGCTTCGAGCGAGTTCTCCACGGCGGCACGGGTCAGCGGGTCGGTGAGAACCGCGGCCTCGTTCGCCTCGATCGCTCCGAGCCGCACCAGGAGCGGATCCACAGCCTGCGGGTGCACGATCCGCAGGTCCAGCGAGGCCAGAGTGTGCAGTTCGAGGGCACCGGCACCGAACCCGGCGCCGACCGGGACCAGCAGGGAACGCGGCCCCCGGACCAGCCGCCCGTCGACCAGCGGCACCGGGAGCGCCCCGAGCTCGTCGAGATCGGCCCCCTGCCGCCCGGCCGCGCCGAACGCCGCGTACAGCCGCGCCCACCACCGCGGCTCCCGGTCGAGGTCGGCCAGCAGGTCGGCCAGTTCCGCGAAGCCGAGGCGGCGCAGCCGCAACTGCGCCAGCCCGGGATGCCGCGGGTCCCACTCACCGGGAAGCGCCGTGGGGATCACCTCGGCCAGGACCGCGGCGGCATCGGGGCCGCCTTCCAGCACGACGGCATCGCGCGGGCGGACCGGTTCGCCCCGGGCGGTCGCCAGGAACGGTGTGTCGAGCAGCGGCTTGGTGATGGCGGCCCGGAACCTGTTGTCGAACTCCCCGCGGCCGACCAGGGTCACGGGGACGAGATCCAGGGCGGCGCGCGCGTCGAGCAGGCACAGCAGCTCGCAGTAGGAGTCGGCGGCCTCGGCGACGAGGGTCTCGGACGCCGGGCCCGGCGCGATGCCCCGGCGGTCCGGGCTCAGCGGGAAGGTGCCGATGAGCAGCGCGGGGAGGTCGAGCCCGGTGTCGCTCGGGGTCGGCGCGTGCACGACCGGGGTGACGCCCTCCGGCAGCCCGGCCGCCGCCCCGTCCGCGGTCACCGGCACCGCCCAGGTGAGCGTCCAGTCCAGGCGCGCACGCTCCTCAGTCGGACGGTCGGCGAGCAGCGAGGGGTCGAACCGTCCGGATCGGGCGACGGTGCGCCAGCGGGTGATCCGTTCGCCCGCCGCGTCGCGGACCCGGGTCAGCTCATCCCCGGTACCGCCCCCGGACTCGCGGGTGAGGACGCGTTCGCCGCTGTCCGTGGTGATCCGCACTTCGGCGAGGTCGGGCAGGGCGAGGAGCAGTGCCTCGCTGGTCTCGTCGAGCAACCGGCCCAGCCGGGTGCGCGCCTCCTCGTCCCGGAGCACCAGGGTGACCACGGTGGTGTAGTCGTCCAGTGGACCCGCATCGGCGCTGAAGGGCAGCCGGAGCAGCGGTACATGGCCGCCGCGCCGCCGGATCTCCTCGACGAGATCGGGGCGGGCGCGGCCGGATTCCAGCAGCTCCTCGCTGACCACGGAACGCGCGCGGTCGAGGTCGAAGCGCACGGCGCCGTCGCGTGAGGCCACGGTGACGTCGTCGCTCAGCGCCACAACGGCTGAGAACCCGACGCCGAAGCGCCCGGTGGAGCCCGGGGCGCCTTCGTCCCGCTTCGCCGAGGCGCGCAACGTAGCAAGGGACTCCACTCCCGCTGCCGTGAGCGGCGCACCGGTGTTGCTCGCGGTGAACACGGCGCCGTCCAGCGTCAGGTGCAGCCGTCCCGGTGTCCCCGCGCGGCGCGCGGCGTCGGCCGCGTTCTGCGCGAGCTCCACAACGACCCGGTCGCGGTAGCCGCCGAGCGCGTAGTCCTCCTCGGCGTTGGCGTCCTCCCGGAACCGCGCAGGGGCGTCGGCCCATCCGTCTAGCACACGTCGCCGCAGTTCAGCTGTGTTGAACGGATCGGCCAGTGTCGGGTCCATGCGGACTCCTCCCGGGTCGGTGCGCACCTACGGTACGCGACCGGTAGATCGTTAACGGAGCGATTTTCCACCGCGTCGGGGTGCCGTGGCTTTTCCAACCCGGCGCTGTCCGCTTTCCGCGACCAGCCGGTGGTCGCGGCATGCGCTTTTTCGTTCCGTTCCCGGTAAAGGCCGGGATGAGACCGTGCCGCTGGTCGCGATCGGCCGCACAATGTTCGAGTCGCCGCAGATGTCGGCTTCGCGGCCCCGCCCCTGCCCGTCTCAGCCGTCGGAGGAGACGAGTTCCAACTCCGTGGTGTCGTCGAAGACGATGTGGTCGTAACCCAGCTCATCGATGACCGGTGCGATCGGCTCGGTGTGCGCGACCGGCTGAGCGGCCTCGGAGTGCGCGCCGCAGCCGTGGTCCAGGGACACGACCCGGCCGTCGTCGGGCGCGTACTCGTTGGCGCAGACCCCGAACATCTGGCGGAACTCCCCCGCCAGAGGGGTAAGGAAACCGCAGGTCGTACAGGTGGCCGGCGCCGCCTTCGCGATGGCGCTGCCCGGTCCGGACTCGTCGTTGTACCAGCGCTCCGCGGCCGCCTTGCGGCCCGCCTCCGAAAGCACGCGGGTCCGGCCCAGGCCGAGCTCCCAGATCATCTGGTGATCGGCTCCCTCCTCCTCAAGCTCGCTTTCGGGCACCTGCGCGTAACCGGGCTTGAGGCGTTCGTCGTCCTCAGGGGTGGGCAGCAGGTCCCCGACACCGAGGTCGCCGGGGCGGAGGCGTTCCTTCCAGGGCACCCACTCCGGTGCGAGCAGCGATTCGGGGCCTGGGACCAGCGCGACTTCGTTGACCGTGACCACCTTGGCGCGCGCGGCGCGGACGACCGTGACGGCGTAGTGCCAGCCGGAGTAGGCGGGGTGCAGACACGCGAAGAGGTGGGTGACGAGGCGGTCGCACTCGACCTTCGCGGAGAGGTGTTCGCCAACCCACTCCGGAGACGCGATTTCGACGGCCGAGGCGCGGGCGATGTCGACCGCCTCGGTACATGCCTTGTCTGGTGCGGGGGAACGACGGCTACGGCTCACGTCTCCATTTTCGCTGATTACACCTACCGACATGACCATGGCCCTGATTGATAGGCGACCGTTACGCCAAGTCGGGGGCGTCACAACACCCCCTGCCCTGCAAATGTGACGGGTATCACACTCGCTGGCCGGGAGTGTCACCGTTGCCGCAACAGGGGAGCGGACATGAGCGCTACGCCTCCAGATCGTCGGCGACCACCCGCAGAAGCTGGGCGATCTTGGCCGCCTCCCGCCGGTCGGGGTGCTTCCCCCTGCGGTAGGTACCGGAGATGCCGTCGAGGAGCTTCATCAGATCCTCGACGATGACCACCATTTCGTCCGGCTTCTTGCGCATCGCCTTGGCCACCGAACGCTGGGCGTCGAGCACCTTCACCTGAAGCGCCTGGGCGCCTTTCCTGCCCTCGACGACGCCGAACTCCACCCGTTGCCCCGCGCGCAGGGATGTCGTTCCCGTGGGCAGCGCCGAGGAATGGACGAAGACCTCACCGCCGTCGTCCCGGGTCAGAAAGCCGAATCCCTTATCGCTGTCGTACCACTTGACCTTGCCGGTGGGCACGTGTGACCTCACGCTTTCGCCGTCGTACTGATAAGGAAGGAAGCCGGGCGAATCGGCCAGGTTCAACGCCGGGTGTCCACTTAGCCTCCTAGCGCCCCATCATCCCACAGAGGCGCTTTCAGGTTAGTGCTCAGCGATCTCAGCAGGCGAGCATCGAACGATGGTGAATCACCGTAAACAGCCACAAAAAATCGGCCATAACCGGCCGGCCCCTGGGAAGCGGCGGCGTCGGTCCCGGGACCGGGACTAATGGTGCCAGTCCCGGGACCGGACGAGAGGCTCGGATGCGGATCTCCGAGCCTCTCTATTGACGGCGATCCCAGCCACCGCAGGTTGCGGAGTTTGGGACGGGACCCGGCGGGACTGGAGTGCCGTCAATCCTGGCGCCGCCTTGTGGTCGCCCCGGCAAAAGGCACCCACCGCGCTCCCCTCGCCAATACGGAACGGAACGCGTCATCATCATCACCTGGGGAAGCCGCTCGCGACGCACAGGAAATCGCAGGCCAACCAGGATATTTCTCAGGGTTTGCCAGAAGATGACCGGCACGGCCCGTCTGGGAAGGCTCGGCCGCGGCCGTCAGATATCGGCGGAGCGCGTAATGCGCGTGATACGCACGGTCAGGTATACCGCGCACCCCACCGCTGCCAGCCGCAACCCGATCACCCCGGTGTCCATGAGTGAGTTCAGGATGATCTGGTCGATGTAGGGCGCCTCCCCCCGCCACAGCGTCATCCCGATGAGCGTGGCGACCAGCGGGATCCCCACCGCGACACGCTTGTCGAAGCGGGACCACACCTCGCTGAGCACCAGCAGCACCGCCCCCACGACCCACACGAAGACGATCTGGCCGATGATGCCGCTGACCAGGTAGACGGCGACGGTGAAAACCTCCGCGGGACGCGTCCGCGCCGCGGCCAGCACCCCCGTCACCGCCTCGATGGACGTCCCGCCCGCCGGCCTGCGCACCGCGGTACCGTCCGAGCCCCGGAACACTCCCCTGTCCGGGCCGCCCCGCCACGGCGGCGGTTGGCGGTAGGCGTGCCGCGGTACCGCCCCGCCACCGTCCGCCTTCTCATCCTCCTGGTCCCCCCCGTGGCCGGCGTCCTCGTCGGGATCCGCCGCGCACTCCCGTGCCACCAGGTCCGCGGGATCTCCGAGCTGGGCCAGCACCCGGCGGATCTGCTCAGGGTCTCTCGTACCGGCACAGGCGTCGTCGATGCGCGAACGCAGCTCGGCGAGATAGGCGGCGCGGCGCCGCGCCGACAGATACCCGTACGTGGCCTGGCCGACCCGCGACAGGTAATCCAGCACCGCTTGCTCAGCCCGCTCGGTCATAGGCCCATAGTGCCGCAAGATCGTCCGGGTTCTTCCGCGAGTACGGGGGTTTGACGTGCACCTGGCCGGGCCCTCGGCACCAGCGGGGCGCTCTGCTCCCGCCGCCTCCGACCGGCATGGCATAGCGTGGTGAGCGATGACCGACGACGCTGAGCCCGCGGCGCGCACAGGACGGCCCCCCACGTTCACCTCCTGGCTGCGGAAGCTGTCCGACTCCGAGCTCGCATCGCTGTTCGCCGCGCGCCCGGACCTGATCACCCCGGTCCCCGCCGACCTCGGAGCCCTCGCGGCACGCTGTACCTCACGCCCCGCGGCGCTGCGGTCCTGGACCGGCTCGATCGGTTCAGCCTTCAGGTCCTCGAAGGGGTGGTCGCGCACGAGCGCCTGACACCGCCCGACCACCCCGCTCAGCAGGGATGCTCTGCCTCAGCCGACCCGACCGGTGTCGACTACGACCGTCTCGCCTCCGGTCTCGGGGAGCCCGGTGAGGCGCTCGACACCGCCCTGACCGGTCTCAGGGGGATGGCCCTGGTATGGGACGACGGCGAGCGCCTGCGGCCGGTGACAGTGCTGCGGGACATCCTGCTCCGGCCGGCCGGTCTCGGCCCTCCGCTGCGGACACTGCTCGGCGACCTCGGCGCGGAGCGCCGCGATCAGCTCGCGAGCAATCTCGGGCTGAACACCGGTTACGCCGATGGCGACCCGGCCGACCGGATCGCCGAGACTCTCGCCCGACCCGAGCGGCTCAGTGCCCTGCTGGCCGAGGCCGGCCCGGACACCCGCCCCGTTCTCGACCGGCTCGTGTGGGGTCCGCCGGACGGCACCGTCTCAGGAGCCAGGCGAACCATCGACGTCACCGCGGCGGGCTCCCCGGTCGAACGCCTCCTCGCCCGCGGGCTGCTGCTCCCCACCGACGAGAGCACGGTCACCCTTCCCCGGGAAATCGCGCTGTTCCTGCGCGACGGGCTGCTGTTCCGAAACGTCGAGCCGGTCCCGCCTGCGCTCTCCGGGACGGAGCGCTCCCCCGCGGCGGTCACCCGCAGTGCCGCGGGACAGGCGTTCACTGTCATCCGCTCGGTGGCCGAGCTTCTCGAACAGTGGTCCAGCGCCCCTCCGAGTGTGCTGCGCCGCGGTGGCCTGGGCATACGCGACCTGCGGCGCGCGGCCCAGGCACTTGAGACCGACGAGCCGACCGCCGCGGTGCTGATCGAGACGGCGCACGCCGCCGGCCTGATCGCCGCGGACGGCGATGTCGAGGGGGAGTGGCTGCCCACCTCCGACTACGACCTGTGGCGGGAGTCCGCTCCGGAGCGGCGCTGGCTGCAACTGGCCGAGGCCTGGCTGCGCTCGACCCGGGTGGCCTCCATCGCCGGAACCAAGGACGATCGCGGCCGGTCCCGGAACATCCTGGGCGAAGGGCTGGACCGCCGCTCGGCTCCCGAGGTCCGGCTCGATGTGCTGCACGCGCTCGCGAACGCTCCCGCAGGGTGGCGCCGGCATCCGAGTCCGTCTCGGAGTACCTCGCCTGGCAGCGGCCGCGGCGCCAAGGGGCCGGCTACTCCACCCTGGTGGAGGCGGCCCTGCACGAGGCCCGCACGCTCGGTTTCACGGGGGACGGTGCTCTTGCGCCGCCCGCACGCGCATTCCTGGAGGAGATCGCGGACAGCGACTCCCCGATCGCCGAACGCGAGTGCTCCCGTGCCGCGTCGATCCTGGCCGCCGAGCTCCCCGAGCCCTTGGAGCACGTCCTGATCCAGGGCGACCTGACCGCCGTCGCTCCGGGTCCCCTCGTCCCCGAACTCGCCCGCGAACTCGCGCTCGCCGCCGAGGTGGAGTCCACCGGGGGTGCCACCGTCTACCGCTTCAGCGCCGATTCCGTCCGCCGTGCCCTGGACGCCGGCCGCGGCGCTGCGGACCTCACCGAACTGCTGGAGCGCCACTCCAGCACCCCGCTGCCGCAGCCGCTTCGCTACCTCATCTCCGATGTGGGGCGCACGCACGGGCGGCTGCGCGTCGGGACGGCGTCGAGCTACCTGCGCTGCGACGAGTCCGCGGTCCTGGACGAACTGCTCAACGACCGCCGCGCCACCGGCCTCGCTCTGACGCGCCTCGCGCCTACTGTGCTCGCCAGCCGGAGTACGCGCCCGGCCCTGCTGGAACGCCTGAGCGGCCTCGGGTACCATCCGGTCCCTGAGGCCACCGACGGGGCGGTTCAGCTCAGCCGCCCCGAAACCCGCCGGGCGAGCGCCATCCCGACCTCGCGCGACCTCGCCGAGCCCGTGCCTCCCGGACCCGAACTGCTGATGGCCGCGGTCCGGGCGGTCCGGGCCGGCGACGAGGCCGCCACGGCCGCCCGCCTTCCCGTCCTCGCGCCGGAGGGCGACCCACCGCGTTCACCGACCGCCGCGACGCTCTCGGCCCTCACCTCAGCGGTGGAGCAGGGGCGCCGCCTATGGATCGGCTATCTCGACGCCGACGGCCGCGCGAGCAGCAGGATCGTGGAGCCCGCCAAGGTCGACGGCGGTTATCTCACGGCCTACGACGCGACGCGGGCGGCGGTGCACCGGTTCGCCGTACACCGGATTAGCGGAGTAGCAGAGATAGCCTGAACAGGCCATAGACACCTACCCCTCTTCTGCGGCGCACATCGGGCGCACATCGTCAAGTTCAGCAAGTCCGGCGTCTACCGCCTCGCGCGTCCGATCCTCACTGTCCGGCCACAACCCGGCATAGGTATCGAGCGTGGTTGCCGCTGAACTGTGCCCCATGCGCTCCTGAACGGTCTTCACCGACTCGCCGTAACGGATCAGCAAAGAGGCATAAAACCGCCGTATCGCATGCAGCCCGGATCGTTTGGGCAAACCGGCCGCCTTCATTGCCGGTGCGAGGATGCGTGACCACTCCATTCGGCGCACCGGCCGGTGCGCCTGCGTGGTGAACACGAACGCCGCGGTGCGGGTATGGACGTTGTCCGGATCCGTCGCGTCCTCGACTTCGAGTTCAACGGCCGGGTACTGCGCAAGGTGAGCGGCCAGAACGTCCGTGGTGCGCTCCGTAAGCGGGATCTCCCGGTAGGAGGCGTCCGTCTTCGGCGGGACCACCCGCGCCCGTTCCCCCGGCCGCTCCGATAGCTGCTGCTCCACCGTGAGCACACGCCGCAAGAAATCGACGTGGCGAACCTCAAGGCCGAACATCTCACCCTGCCGTAACCCAGAGCCGGCGGCCAAGTCGATCACCGCACGAAACTGTTCCGGGAGAGCGGCGCGGATCGCTGCAACCTGCTCCACTGGCATCACTGGCTTCTTCTTTCCGCTCACCTCGGGGAGTTTGATCCCGCGGCACGGGGTACGCGCGATGACGTCATCCCGGACCGCGGTCGTGAAGATCGCGGCTACGTCCCCGTAGTAGGCGCGGATCGTCGACGGGGCGAGCCTGCCCTGAAGCCCGCTCACCCAGGCTTGAATGTGGGACGGCCGGATCATCGACATTCGCTGGTTGCCGAGCTTGGGGTAAATGTGGTTCCGCAAAGCGCGCTCTACCCGCTCCGCAGTGGACGGTCGATGTAGCGCGTTGCGCCGCCACTGCTCCGCGTAGTCCCGGAAGGTGACCTTCCCGGCCGCGGGGTTGACGTACTGACCGCGGACCAGGTCACCCTCGACGTTCTTCAGGTGGTTCTCGGCTTCCGCCTTGGTCTTGAACGTGGGTGACTTCTGGTCGCCGTTGTTATCGCGGCACCGGGCCGCCCAGCGCTTCCCGCGCCCGTACTTGGCGGACCGGACCTTCTTCTTCGAGCCGTCCGGCTGCTTCTCCATCTGGTGCCAGAGATCAACGACCGGCAATTTCGTCATCCTCCTCTGCTGGGCGTATGGTCCACTCGCCCGTCTTTCCTTCGGACACAATGACCTCGGAGTCCGGCACCTCCGTCAGGAACGCGCGCCAGTCCATCCCTGGAAGGTGATGGAAACCGCGGATGAATCGGCGCGCGCCCAGCGCGGAAATCTCGCGGTTGGGCGTGAGCCGGAACGGGGCATCGTCGTCGAGCGGCACGAGGATGTGCAGAGGACTGACCGACAGGACGTAGGCGAGGGCTAGCCACTCGGTAACCGTGATGCTGGCCCGGTGCCCGTTCTCCAACTTGGCGACGGTGGCGCGCTCCCAGGGCACCCCCTGTTTCCGAAGCTCTCGCGCGACGTCTTCGGCAGTCATGTCCTGGCGCAGTCGTACCTGCTTGACGCGCTTCCCGATGTTCTCAACGGGACTCATTGGTTCTTGTTCCATAGGAGAACATTAGCTAGTGCTTGCGGAACGCGCAAGAGTGGGGCACTCTGAGACGAAGTGAGCCACTTGCATCTCACGGTGTTCTTTTAAGGAACACGTCATGATGATGGGGGAACGATGAAACCGCAAGCATCACTGGCGGACCCTGCCGAGGTCGCGGAGTACCTCAAGATCCCGATGAAGACGTTGGCCATGTGGCGGTATCGCCAGATCGGCCCGAAGTGGCGCCGTGTCGGCCGCCACATCCGCTACCGCTGGTCAGACATCGAAAAATGGCTCGACCAGCAGTCCGGCGACGCTGCCTGACCGTCCCGATTCCGGTGACCCGAACGACTGAGAGGAGTTCGGGATGGTCCCGAGAAACGAACGGCCCGCCGCGGGCAACGACGGGCCGGAAGAGATCACACACCGGGCGACGGCTGGATCTGACGCCAGGGTATGCGAGGACAACGACCGCTTCCAGCGTCGCCGTGAGGCTGCACTACGCCTTCCCCCCATCCCGTGTCCGAGGTGCCCGGACTGGCACCGTGACCCGGCATTGGAGTGTCCGCCGCCCGTCCGGCTCACCCCGGACAAATACCGCTGGGCTTCATTCGAGCGGCGGGAGGTAGCGGCGTGACGTGCCCGACCAGTACCCACGTGGTAATGCCCACCGACCCGCCGCACATCGCGGACGAGGTTCGCGCCGAATGCTCCGCGCGGTGCTCTACCCCTCTCCCTGTCACAAGTGTCCCGAGTGTCACTACCACGGAAAGTGATGAGGCAGATACATCTGAAAGTGACACTACCCCGAACTCAGATACCCCTGTGACCAGGGAAAGTGACACTCGGGACGGTAGTGACACCCGTTCGGGAGACGGCGGGAACAACCTCCTCGCGGACCTCCGCACCGGCGCGTGGCTGGACTCCCAAGAGTTCCCGCCGCTGGTCTACGCCGTGGACGGGCTCGTCCCGGAAGGGTTCGCGCTCCTAGTGGGGCCGCCCAAAGCTGGTAAGTCCTGGCTTGCCCTTGATCTGTTGCTCGCGGTCGCCGCGGGGGGCCGAGCCCTGGGCGCGATCCCCGTAGGTGCTCCGCGCCGTGTCCTCTACTGCGCATTGGAGGACGGGGACAGGAGGATGCAGGACCGTTGCCGCCAACTGCTGTCAGACGCCTCGATCCCCGAGAGGTTCTGCTACATCACCCGCGTACAGCCCGGGACCATCCTCGCGACGATCACGGCGTTCGTTGAGCGCTACCCCGACACGGCGTTGGTCGTGGTGGACACGTTGGGGCGGGTGATGCCGACCGCCCTACAGGGGGAGTCCGCCTACCAGCGTGACTACAGGGTGGGGGCCGCGCTGAAGGGCATCGCAGACGAGCATCCCGGCCTTGCTGTGACTGTGCTGCACCACGACCGCAAGGCCACCTCGGATGACTTCGTAGACAGCGTCAGCGGCACTCACGGTCTCGCAGGGGCCGCCGACACCATCGTTGTCCTGGCCCGCAAGCGGCAGGCTCAAGACGCCCTGCTCAAGGTGACCGGCCGCGATGTGGTCGAAGCCGAGTACGCCCTGCGGTTGCGCGGCGGAACATGGACGCTGGACGGTGCCACCCTCGCCGAGTCCGCCGAGACGGCGCGGCGCCGCGAGGAACAGGGGGATCTCGGCGAGACCAGCGCGGCAATCCTCGAATTCGTCGGCGAACGCACCGAAGGCGTACGCACCGCGGACGTTGTCGAGAAGTTCGGAGAGAACGCCCGCAAGTACCTTACGCGCCTAGAAGAGTCCGGCCGCCTGATCAAACCATGCCGCGGCTGGTACTGCGTGAACCGATTCGGAACCCAGGGGGAGCGATGACCGATCTCGCCGAACTGGCGTGTGAGGACTGCCCGGCCGACCTCGCGGTGTCGCGTGGCCAGAGTCCCCTCACCGGGGCAGCGGTGCTTGTGGTGGTCGTGAAGCACGCGGCTACCTGTCCGTGGGCGGCCCGGTGCATCCCGACCGATGGCAGCGTGATCAGCGCACCGAACGGTGTGGTTATCCACCGGGTATCCTGAGAGGTGAGGCTCTGCCTCCTTCGATGGATAGGCCGCTCCGCTACGCCGCCCGCCACAGGGCACCTAGCGGAGGTGGCCGCCAGCGCGCCGCCCGCCACAGGGCACCCGCTGAAGCTAGCGGACGCGCCGCCCGAGCAAGGGCACCCGTCCCGAATCGCGACACAGGACGGGTGAACCATGGCTTTCTCACCGATCAACGACATGCGCCGTATCCAGCGCGAACTCGAAGCTCTGGAGAACAAGGCGAAGCTCACCGCGGCCGATGAGGCCCGGCTTGATGAGCTGACCCGGGCGTTTGATCGCTCCTCGACGCTGCACCGGCTCAGCCAGCACGCCGCCGGCCACGGCAGCGGGGATCTGCGCACCGAGCACGGCACCCACCACTACGACCCCGATGGGGCCGCTCCCACGCGCACCACCAACGGGCCACTCGCCGCGCTGCGCGACCAGGCCATGCGGAACGTGGACACCGCCGCGCGCTCCGGCGAACTCCCCGACCACGGCGCGCAGCGTGTCGAGAAGCTTTTGCGGGACGGCCCGGCCTACGCCCAAACCGTGGCCGCGCGCTGGGCCATCGCCACCGGGGACCCGGCCTATGCGCGGGCATTCGCGACACTGGTCGCCGACCCGACGCGCGGGCATCTGCTGTGGGAACCGCAGGAGCAGGAAGCCTATCGCCGGGTCGCCCATTTCCAGTCCGAAATGCGGCAAATGGAGATCGGAACCGGCGCAGGCGGCGGGCACATGGTGCCCATGCACTTGGATCCGGCGATTATCCTCACCTCGGACGGTTCCAACAACCCGCTCCGGGAGATCTCCCGGGTCGTTCAGGTCGCATCAAGCGAGTGGAACGGCGTTTCCTCCGCTGGCGTGACCGCGGAATGGAAATCCGAACACGCCGAAGTCGCCGACGCGAGTCCGACCCTGGAACAGCCCAACATTCCGGTGCACTTCGGGGATGCGTTCGTTCCCTTCAGTTTCGAGGTGGGAATGGACGCCGTGAACTTCATGCAGGAACTACAGCGGCTTCTCGTGGACGGGCTGGCGCAGCTCCACGCAACCGCGTTCACAACGGGCAGCGGAACCGGCCAACCCACCGGGATCGTGACCGCGTTGACCGGAACCTCCTCCGAGGTCGACACCGCAACCGCGGCCACCCTCGCGGCAGAGGACGTTTTCGCGACGCAGAGCGCGCTACCGGCCCGGTTCTCCATGAATGCCCAATGGGCCGCCAACATCGCGGTAATCAACCATCTGAGCCAAGAGGAAACCGCCAACGGAAGCAAGGTCTTCCCAGGAATCGCAGATGACCGGCTGTTGCGGAAACCGCTCAACGAACTGTCGAACATGTCCGGCGACCACGAAACCGCGGGAGAGAAAGTCCTCCTCTACGGCGACTTCTCCAACTTCGTGATCGTCGACCGGATCGGCGCGCAACTCGAATTGATCCCGAACTTGGTGGGAGCCAACCAGCGGCCGACCGGGCAGCGGGGCGCCTTGCTCTGGGCGCGCACCGGGGCCGACTCCGTCAACGACTCGGCATTCGTTCTGCTGAACGTGTCAGCCTAAAGACGTGCCGCTGGCCGCGGGGCGCCTCCCCTGGGCACGGCCAGCGGCACCCGACCCCCCGGGGGGTCGTCACTCCCCCCGGGGCCCTACTGGTGGCGGGCACCACCAAACGGGCCGGGGTGCTTTCGCGGGCACCCGGAGCGTAGGCACCCCACCATCCCCGCCACCCCAGCACCCCACCCCAGACCAGGCCACGCTCACCCCTCACGCTCACTCGCCTGCAACGATCAGCACGAACTCGACAGCGAACACAGAAACGCGCTCAGAACGCCGACAACGCGCCGCACACGAGCAAGCGACGCGCCAACACCAACCGATGCACGCGCACGCCGCACGCACACTCTCAGCGCTGCGCTCCCGTCCGTCCGCCGGATGATGCCGACCAACACCAGCTCACCCTCGACGACCGCCGCGCCTCGACGACAACCAGCGCCAACGAGCGAACGAACCACCTCGACGCCGCGCGCCAAACCAACCTCGACAACGACGACGAACAACGTCGAGCTCGACGACGAACAACTCTCGACGACACGAAGCGAAGCACACGATCAAGGCGAGCGACCAGGACAGCAGCCGATACCTCACGCACATCCCCGAGATGTCCGACGCCGGACACCTGGACCAGCCCGCAGCGCAGCACGCCCGCAAGGGCACGCGCCCAGAGCAGCACCCCTCACACCGCGCACCACCACGGCGCACACCCGGAGGCACGGGGTCACCCACCCCCAGGCGGCACCCCCACCACCCCCGGGGGCCCGGTGACCTGCGAAAACGCGACAGCCCACCGACCCCGCCGCACCCCTGGTGATTTTTCTCCCTGACCTGCGCGTTTGCAGAGGGCCGCGGGAAACGGCGCCGAAAACCGTTTCTCCCCGCGCACGGGGCCGGACCGCGACGACGAGCGGGGGCGGAGTGGCCAAAGCTTTCCGGGTAAGACGCTGGCCACTGGCCACCGCGCACGGGGCGGACCTGCGGCTGCAGATCTGCAGTAGTGGTTTGCTCTGAGTGTCCGGTCCCGCGCGGGGCGTACGCAGGGTGCAAGTACTTGCACCCTGCCGGAGTACGCGTGAACTTTCCCGCGCGGGGCGTACCGCGACTCAGGCAGGTTACAACTAGTTGTAACCCGCGTGTCCGGTCCCGCGCGGGGCGTACCCTTCCCCACCTGCATCTTAGACATGAGAAGACCCCCGCCGAAGGACGGTTCGGCGGGGGCCGGTGCCGCCCGGTCTCCGAGGGAGTGAGGGGGCCGGGCGGCGGTTGGGCCGCGCGCCTCCCCCGGGATCTGGACGGGGTAGGAGGCGCGCGGGGTTCTAGGTGTCTGGCTCCTGGTCGTCGTCGAGCCAGGCGTTGAGCCGGTCGCGTAGCTCAATGGAGGTCTCGCGTACCTGGTTCAGCCAGTAGGTGTTGTTGTTGGTGGCCTCGATCAGTTGCTCGGTGAGGTCTTTCAGCTCGCGGCGTTCGTGAGGGGTCAGGTCCATCATTGCTGCGCCTCCTGTCGGGAGTCGCGCAGCGCGTAGACGTCTCCGGCCCTGAACAGGCGCCATCCGGTTTTGGGGTTGCGCAGGTAGCGGATGCGTCCGGCGCGTGCCCATTGGCGCATCGTGGAAGGCGCGATGTTCAGGATCTCAGCGGCTTCTTGGGTCTGGACGTACAGGTCCGGGTCGATGTCGTTCACCGGTCCACCTCCGCCCGGTTCGCCGCAGACCCGATGATCTCGTCAAGGCGGCCGAGGAGCCGGTCGGTGTCGATCTGCAGGGCGACCAGTGCCGCGCCGTCGTCGGTGAGCGGGTGATCGCCGGTGTCGGGGTCGCGCCGCTCGGAGTCGCGGAGGTGGTCGGCGACGTCGGCGATACGCGCCTTCGCCTCGGCGATACGGCGCCGCGCCGTGCGGAGCTTCGCCAGATCACCGCTGGTGGGCGCGTCGCGGAAGTAGTCCCGCAGAGCCGTTTCGATGATGTTGGTGCTCACCGTGCCACCTCCGCCGTGTGCGCGATGTCCATAAGGACGGCCAGACCGAGCCGGTCACGGTCGACGCGCGCCTGCGCGCGCTGGCGCTCAGCGGCCACCAGGTACGGCCGCACCATGGCGGCCCGGTGCGCCACGTCATGGGCCGGGGGCGGTTCGGTGCACGGGGGACCGGCGCGTAAGGGCGGACACGGGCCGCACAGGGCACCTCAGAGGCCGCGGGGAGGGGAGCCGGTTCCGGGCGATGGCCGCGCGCGTGGCGACCGGGGCGACGGGCCGGCGCGAGCAACGCAGCGAGCGGGATCAGGAGCAGATAGAGGAGATGCATACGAACCCCTGGGGGTCGGCGGCTGGTTAGGCCGCGTGGTTCTGGTAGGTCCCATAGTGGCCACAATCCGCCGAACTTTCAATACAAAGTTTTGGATCGATGGGATGCTGCCCTCAAAAACCTTGTGAGGGGAGTGATCTACCATCGCCGCAAGAGGGAAACGCCGAAATCGAAAGCAGGGAGCGCGGACCGTGGCGGACAGATACAGCCCGACCGTCCGGCGACGTCGGCTGTCTGCCGAATTGAAACGCTTGCGGGAGGCGTCGGGGCTCACGGCCGAACAAGTCGGCGAACGGCTGGGATGGTCGCGTGGTCGGCTCACGAACATGGAGCTGAACAAGTGGAAGCGGCCCGACAGCGTGATCGTCCGCGCGCTCGCCAAGCTGTACGGCGCCTCTGACGAGGTGACCGAGGCTCTTGTAACGCTGGCACGCCAAAGCCGTGAGAAGGGATGGTGGTCGCGCTATGACGACGTGATCACCGATTCTTACGTCGGATTCGAGGCTGAGGCGTCGGTGATCTCGACCTATCAGACGATGGTCGTGCCTGGCCTACTCCAAACGCCGGAGTATGCCGCTGCCTCCGATCGGGCCGTACACCAACACGATTCTCACGCCACAGAGCGCGCGGTCGCCGCCCGGATGGAACGGCAAGAGGTCCTTGACCGGGAGGATGCGCCGAAGCTGTGGGCCGTCGTCGACGAAGCGGTACTACTGCGTCCCGCAGGTGATAAGGACGTCATGCGGGCCCAGCTTGAGAAGCTTGTCCACCTCTCAGAGGAACCCAACACCATCCGAATCCAGGTGCTCCCGCTCGGGCGGGGCCTGCATCCCGGCATCACCGGCCCGTTCACGATCCTGGATTTCCCGGACCCGATCGACCCGTCGATCGTGTATTTCGAGACCCGGACCGATGGTCTGTATCACGAGGAGGAACCATTGGTGGAGATCTACCGGGAGGCATGGGACGACATCCGTGTCAGAGCGGATCATCCGGAAGCCTCAACGGCCCGTATGGCCGACCTGATCAAGAGGTATGAGTAGGGAAGAACCGTGATGTACCAGAACCACCAGAACCCGAAGTTCGGTTTCCGTAAGAGCAGCTACAGCGCTACGCGGAACGAGTGCGTAGAGGTCGCTGACGCGCCCGGAGTTTCGGCCGTTCGGGACTCCACTCGTCCCGACGCCGGTCACCTCGCCTTCCCCTCCGTTGAGTGGGCGGCATTGGTGGAGGCTGTCAGGACTGGCGAACTGTAGACCGCTCCCATAGCGAAGGCCCCGGCATGGTAGCCGGGGCCTTCGTTGTACCAGAACCGTCGTAAGCGTACCCCGCCCGGGGGACAACGGCTAGCAGGCACTAACCGGTGCGCCGTGCGGCGCACATCGGGCGCACATGCGAGCGAAAAACAGCGAGAATCAGTGAGAACCGCTGAACGGCGAAAATGCAGGTCAGACGGCGAATGCTGGGTTCCGTTCCAGGTGACGCACGCCCCTCGTGCGGTTCGCCGTACACCGCATCACCGGCGTGGCACGCCTCGATTGCGCCGAGGAATCCGTGTAGCAGCCGCCGCTTCGCGGTAGACATGAGTCGGCGACGTACCCCCTCAGGCCGAGCCCGCCGACGCGGGGGTACCCGGTCACGGATCCGCGGAGAGGAACGGCGAGAAGGCCATGAGCAACCAGTCGCTGCCGCCCGGAGCGTCCTCGCCCCGGGACGGCCGCCCGGACCGGCCGCAGCCCCGGGAGCAGCGGGAGCGCGAAGGCCGGGCCCAAGGGGGCGAGCGCGTCCCCAGCGGTGCCAGCAGTTCCACGATGGCGCTGATCCTGCACGCCCTGACTTTTCTGTGCTGCGCCAACTGGCTGTTCGGGGTCATCGGCGCGGTCTTCGCCGTGCGCGCCGCGCACAAACGCGACCGCGGCCTTTACACCGAGGCCGAGACACTCACCCGGTACTCGTGGTACTGCCTGGGCACCGCCGCAGTCATGTTCGTGGTGATGTTCGTCCTCTCCCTCTGGCTCCTCACGCAGGCGGGCTCCCTGGTCGAGGACATGGCCCCGGTCCCCTATTAGCCTTCGGAGGCCGCAAGAACGGAGCCGGTACCGTAACGCCTGGGTCACAATAGAGGGTAGGCCGGTCAGGTCGACCGTTCTGGTTCCCCCTCGACTCCGACACGGCCAGTCGGCCGCAGGAACGCTACGGAAGGGCGGACCCCATGAGGAAGCAGTGGCCCGAACCCCAGGGGTACTGGTACGGCCAGCCGCCTCCGGAACACGGGGCTCCCGGCCTCGGGGCGCCGGAGGGCCGGCCGCCGGGAGGGAACGGTCAGCGGCCCCGCTTCCAGCCCCCTGGGTACGAGCCCTTCTACGGGGCCGGGTCCGGTCAGCATCCGGCGTACTCCGGAACTTCGAGACCTGACATCTACGGTACGCCGTCAAGTCCCCCGTCCGGCCCGCCCGCCCGCGTGGGCAGCGCCGTCGCGGCGCTGATCGGTGCGGTGCTGACTCTTGCCTTTCCCCTGCTCTTCTGGTTCCTGGGGATCCCGCTGCTGGCGCTGCTGGTGAACATCCCGGGGATCGTCTTCGGCAGTATGGCGCTGACCAAGACCAACGACCCCCCGGAGGTCGAGCGCTTCATCGGCTACACCTGGGCCTGCACCATCGTCTACATCGGCCTGTTCGTCCTCATCATCGGGGCCATCGCGGCCATCCTCTCCGTGATCTGAGCGGCCGCATGAGGACCGGGAGGGAGCTTATAGCCTGGAATGCCGCGTGCCCGGGCCGTCTCCGGACACGAGCACAGCCCCACCTCCGCAGCCGATCCCACCTCCCCTGAACCGGCTGGTGGAAGGAGAACCGTGGCCGACGGACCGCTCATCGTTCAATCCGACAAGACCCTCCTCCTCGAAGTCGACCACGAACTGGCCGACGAGTGCCGCCGGGCGATCGCCCCCTTCGCCGAGCTGGAGCGGGCACCCGAACACGTGCACACCTACCGGGTGACCCCGCTGGCACTGTGGAATGCCCGCGCCGCCGGGCACGACGCCGAGCAGGTCGTCGACGCGTTCATCGGCTACTCCCGTTTTCCGGTCCCCCACCCGCTGCTGGTGGACATCACCGAGACGATGGACCGCTACGGTCGGCTGCGGCTGCTCGCGCACCCGGTCCACGGCCTGGTGCTGCAGGCCCTGGATCGGCCCGTGCTGGAAGAGGTCGTCCGGTCCAAGAAGGTCGCGCCTATGCTGGGCGAACGGGTCGAGGACGACACGGTCGCGGTGCATCCCAGCGAACGCGGCAATCTCAAGCAGGCGCTGCTCAAACTCGGCTGGCCGGCCGAGGACCTGGCCGGCCACGTCGACGGGGAGGCGCACCGGATCGACCTGGACGAGGGCGGCTGGGTGCTGCGGGGCTACCAGCGCGAAGCGGCCGACAGCTTCCATGCGGGCGGTTCGGGCGTCGTGGTGCTGCCGTGCGGGGCGGGCAAGACGCTCGTCGGCGCGGCCGCGATGGCACTGACCCGGGCGACCACGCTGATCCTGGTCAGCAACACCGTCTCGGTGCACCAGTGGCGCGATGAGCTGCTGCGCCGTACCACACTCACCGAGGAGGAGATCGGCGAGTACTCCGGTACGCGCAAGGAGATCCGGCCGGTCACCATCGCGACCTACCAGGTGATGTCGTCGCGCCGGAAGGGTGTGCACAGCCACCTGGAGCTGTTCGAGGCGCGTGACTGGGGCCTGATCATCTACGACGAGGTGCACCTGCTGCCCGCCCCCGTCTTCCGGACGACGGCCGGGCTGCAGGCACGCCGCCGCCTGGGCCTGACGGCGACGCTGGTGCGCGAGGACGGCCGCGAGGGCGACGTGTTCTCGCTGATCGGGCCGAAGCGCTACGACACCCCGTGGAAGGAGATGGAGCACCAGGGGTGGATCGCACCGGCCGACTGCGTGGAGATCCGGGTGGACCTCACCGAGTCCGAGCGCCTGGCCTACGCCACGGCGGAACCGGAGGAGCGCTACCGCTTCTGCGCTTCGGTCAGCGCCAAGACGGCGGTGGTCCGGGAGCTCGTGCAGCGCCACGGAGAGGAGCAGGTCCTGGTCATCGGCTCCTACATCGACCAGCTGGACGAGCTCGGCGCCGAGCTGGACGCCCCGGTCCTCAAGGGCGAGACCCGGGTCAGAGAGCGCGAGCGGCTGTTCGGCGCGTTCCGAAGCGGCGAGCTGCGCACACTGGTCGTCTCCAAGGTCGCGAATTTCTCCGTCGACCTGCCCGAGGCCGGGGTCGCGATCCAGGTGTCGGGGTCGTTCGGCTCCCGGCAGGAGGAGGCGCAGCGGCTGGGCCGGCTGCTGCGCCCAAAGTCCGACTCGCGGACCGCCCGCTTCTACGCGGTGGTCGCCCGCGACACCCTCGACCAGGAGTACGCCGCGCACCGCCAGCGCTTTCTGGCGGAGCAGGGGTACGCCTACCGCATCGCCGACGCCGGCGATGTGCTCGCGGGAGAGGAGATCTAGGGTTCCGGGGGACTCCAGGAGCGGTGCGGGACGACGCGCAGAGCCGCCGGCAGCATGAGGTCGAGCTTTTCCACCGTGTAGCCGATCGTCGAAAGCCCGTCGCTGTACTTGTCCAGGTAGCCGGGGTAACGCGACGGGGGCACCGGGTCGGCGACCCGCTCGGCGCGTCCGATCAGCACCACGACGTCGCTGCCGTCGCGGTCGGCGTTGAAGTGGACCGTCACCCGGGGGTTGGCGTCGATGTGCCGCAGCTTCGCCGTTTCGCGCGAGGTGTAGACGACGAGCGCCTCGCCGTCCCACAGGAACCACACGGGCCGGGGCATCGGCTGCCCCATGGGCGACACCGTGGTCAGCCAGACGATGCGCTCACTGTCGAGCTTCTCCCGCAGGTCGGGCGTGAGTTCGAATGACACACTCACAATGCTGCCGTCTGAGGGCGCACGCGTCCACGACTGTCCGCGCCGGAGAGCCGCGCGTCCAGTGCGGGCGCACCGGTCCTCTAGAGCGACGGCAGGCCGCCGAGGATGTAGGTGAATCCGGCGATCCCCCACGCGACGAGGGCGTAGCCCAGGGTTTGGGCACGCAGCTCCGTGTTCCGCCGGATCACCGGGGTGGCGAACGCGGCGGCCATAAGGATCAGGGCGAGCATCGCGGGGATGAGCGACGCGATCGCGAAGAGCCCCATCTGGGCGGCGCAGTCCGAGTAACCGGGACTGGTCGCATCGCCACAGAACACGTTTCCTCCCGGGACTCCGAGCAGATCGACCATGAGGGACAGGTAGCCGACCCCCGCCAGAGCGGCGCCGGCCAGCGCGATCGCCGGTCCGGCGGGCACCGGGAGCCGGGCCCGGTCTCGACCTCGCGGGGACGCCACTCCACGAAGGTACCGCCTCGCGACCCCCGGGGAACGCCCGTTCCGGCTCCCGCGTCCGACGCCAACAATCATCCCCCCATCTCCTTTACAGCCGAGTAACATACGGCGAATCATTGGGGGAAACCGGATAGCACGGAGGTACCCGATGGCCGAGCACCCTCTGCACGCCCCCGGCGACACCGCCCCCCAACAGCATCGCCAGGGTTTCCACTCGCTACGCCCAGGCGGCCTGAACTGGGATTCCTTCCCTCTGCGGCTCTTCAGCAAAGGCAATGCCAAGTTCTGGGATCCCAGCGACATCGACATGAGCCAGGACGCCCAGGACTGGAAGGAGCTCCCCGATGAGGCCCGGGAACGCGTCCTGCGGTTGTGCGCCCAGTTCGTGGCGGGAGAGGAGGCCGTCACCGAGGACATCCAGCCGTTCGTCCGCGCCATGGCCGCCGAGGGGCGCATCGGCGATGAGATGTACCTCACCCAGTTCGCGTTCGAGGAGGCCAAGCACGTCCAGGTCTTCCGGATGTGGCTGGACGCCCTGGGCATCACCGAGGACCTGCACCCCTATGTGGACAACAACCCGGGGTACCGCGCTCTGTTCTACGAGGAGCTGCCCGCTTCGCTGAAGGCGCTCGACGCCGACCCCAGCCCGCGCAACCAGGTCCGCGCGTCGGTGACCTACAACCACATCATCGAAGGCTCCCTCGCGCTCACCGGGTACTACGCCTGGAACCACATCTGTACGGCGCGCGGGATCTTCCCCGGGATGCGAGAGGTCGTCAAACGCATCGGCGACGACGAGCGGCGCCACATGGCATGGGGCACCTTCACCTGCCGCCGGCACGTGGCCGCCGACGACGACAACTGGCGGGTGATCTCCGAACGCCTGGAGGAGCTGCTGCCGCACGTGCAGGCCACGGTCCGGTTCGGCGAGGAGATGAACTCCCAGGTGGAGGAGCGGTACCTGCTTCCGCCCGGCGAGCTCCTGGAGTACGCGAACGACCGAGCGCTGCGCCGCCTGGGCGCCATCGAGACGGCGCGCGGCGCTCCGCTCTCCCAGGTCGACGTGGACGCCGCACCGGAGGAACTGGAGGAGCGGTTCGGTGCCGAGGACAGCGCCAAGATGGCCTCGCTGGGCTGATCCGCGCTCCGGACACCGCGGGGCCGAGGAGACCCCTCCGAGGTCCCGCCGCTAACGCTCCGGGACGATCCGCTCGACCACGGTGTCGATCAGCGACTCCAGCGGCCCTTCCTCCTCAAGCACACCGGGAAGGGTCAGGTGCTCGACCAGCAGGCCGGTCAGGGCCAGGTAGAGCATCAGCACCGCGGAACGGCCCCCGGGCATCCCCGTGTCCTCGTGGAACCGCATGTTGGCCTCAAGGTCAGCACGGACCCGCCGGGTGAGCGTCTCCTGCAGCGCGGGCCGGCGGGTGGCCTCCAGCCGCAGCTCCATCAGCGCGAGGTAGACGTTCCGGCGCTCGGAGAGGCGCCGCACCATCCACCGCATCAGTTCGGCGACCCGCTCCCGGCTGCGCTCGCCTTCCACCGCCTCGGCGACCTCCGCGGACTCGGGCGCGAAGCGCACGTAGAGGTGCCCGCCCACCCGGGTCAGCAGGTCGTCGCGGCTGGAGAAGTAGTTGGAGGCGGTGCCGACGGGCACACCCGCGCGGACGTCGACCACGCGGAAGGTGAGCCCGCGCGCCCCCTCCTCCGCGAGCGCCCCGATCGCCGCCTCGAGGAGGGCGGTCCGCCGCTCCGGATTCCTTGCCATGGCCCCTCCGGAAACCTCTGGACAATCACTACAGTCGAAGTACTATAACTGAAGTACTTCAATTGTAGTTGTCATCTGCCCGCGATTCCCTTCTGGGGAGGCCCCGTGCGAAAACTGACCTACTTCGTCGCCCAGACCGCTGACGGGTTCATCTGCGGGCCGGACGGGTCGTTCGACTTCTTCCCGCTCGCCCCGGACGTCACCAAGTACGCCGCAAGGGAGTATCCGGAGACCGTGCCCACCCACGTTCGCGGGACGTTCGGCATCACCGCGGCGAACCGGCACTTCGACACCCTGCTGCAAGGGCGCATCTCCTACCAGATCGCCTTGGACGAGGGGATCACCAGCCCTTACGCCCACATGCGGCAGTACGTGCCCTCGCGGACCATCGAGCACAGCCCCGACCCCGCGGTGCGGATCGTCCGCGACGATCCGCGGGAGCTGGTCCGCTCGCTCAAACGGGAGGAGGGCGACCTGGGAATCTGCCTGATCGGCGGCGCACACCTGGCCGGGGCCCTGCTGCCGGAGATCGACGAGATGCTCGTGAAGCGCTACCCGGTCGTCGCGGGCGCGGGGCTCCCCGTATTCGCCGGGGAGTTCGCCCCCGCACCGCTCAAACGGGTGCACACCCGCGGCTTCAACAGCGGGGCCGATTTCACCCTCTACCGGAGGGCCTGATCCGTGAGGCCGCCGCCTCGGCGCGGAAACCGGAGAGCAAGGGCCCGGAGACGAGCAAGGGCGGCCCCCGCAGGGAACCGCCCTTGTCGTCGCAGGTTTCGGGACGCGTATCCAGGACCGCGAAGACCCAGCGAAGGACCTCTAGAAGTCCATTCCGCCCATGCCGCCGCTCGGGTCAGCGGCGCCCTGGGAGGACTTCTCCGGCTTCTCTGCGATGACGGCCTCGGTGGTCAGGAACAGACCGGCGATGGAGGCCGCGTTCTGCAGGGCGGAACGGGTGACCTTGGTCGGGTCGATGACGCCGTCCTTGAACAGGTCGGTGTACTCGCCCGTGGCGGCGTTCAGCCCGACGCCGGCGTCGAGGTTGCGCACCTTCTCCGCGACAACACCGCCCTCAAGACCGGAGTTGATCGCGATCTGCTTCAGCGGCTCCTCGACGGCGCGGCGCACGATTTCGGCACCGATGGTCTCGTCGCCCTCGGTCTCCAGCTTCGCGAAGGCCGGGACGGCGGCCTGGAGCAGCGCCACACCACCACCGGGCAGGATGCCCTCCTCGACGGCAGCCTTGGCGTTGCGGACGGCGTCCTCGATACGGTGCTTGCGCTCCTTGAGCTCCACCTCGGTGGCGGCACCGGCCTTGATGACCGCGACGCCGCCGGCCAGGCGGGCCAGGCGCTCCTGCAGCTTCTCGCGGTCGTAGTCGGAGTCGGTGCGCTCGATCTCGTTGCGGATCTCGTTGACCCGGCCGGAGATCGCGGTGGCGTCACCGCCGCCGTCGACGATCGTGGTCTCGTCCTTGGTGACGACGACCTTGCGGGCACGGCCCAGCATGTCGAGCTCGGTGTTCTCCAGCTTGAGGCCGACCTCTTCGGTGACGACCTGGCCGCCGGTGAGCACGGCGATGTCGGCGAGCTGAGCCTTGCGGCGGTCGCCGAAGCCCGGGGCCTTGACGGCGACGGACTTGAAGGTGCCGCGGATCTTGTTGACGACGAGCGTCTGCAGCGCGCCGCCCTCGACGTCCTCGGCGATGACCATCAGCGGCTTGCCCGCCTGCAGGACCTTCTCGACGACGGGCAGGAACTCGTTGTTGTTGGAGATCTTGGAGTTGACGATGAGGATGTAGGGGTCCTCGAGGACCGTCTCCATGCGCTCCAGGTCGGTGGCGAAGTAGGGCGAGATGTAGCCCTTGTCGAAGCGCATGCCCTCGGCCAGTTCGAGCTCCAGACCGAAGGTCTGGCCCTCCTCGACCGTGATGACGCCTTCCTTGCCGACCTTGTCCATCGCCTCGGCGATGGTGTCGCCGATCTGGGTGTCGCCGGCGGAGATGGAGGCGGTGGAGGCGATCTGCTCCTTCGTCTCCACGTCCTTGGAGAGGTTCGCCAGCTCCTCGCTGATGCGGGCGACGGCGGCCTCGATACCGCGCTTCAGGCCAACGGGGTTGGCGCCGGCGGCGACGTTGCGCAGGCCCTCGCGTACCATCGCCTGGGCCAGCACCGTGGCCGTAGTGGTACCGTCACCGGCGACGTCGTCGGTCTTCTTCGCGACCTCCTTGACGAGCTCGGCACCGATCTTCTCCCACGGGTCCTCGAGCTCGATCTCCTTGGCGATGGAGACACCATCGTTGGTGATGGTCGGAGCGCCCCACTTCTTCTCAAGGACAACGTTGCGCCCCTTGGGGCCCAGAGTAACCTTGACGGCGTCAGCAAGCGTGTTCATGCCGCGTTCGAGGCCGCGCCGGGCTTCCTCGTCGAACGCGATCAGTTTGGCTGCCATAGACTTCTTGTCCTCCCGTGACCGGGCTGATACGCGAAGGAACGAGGCGACGCCCGCGACGGACGACCGCGGCCCTGGTCGGCAACCCGTCTGCCGGCGGCCGCGGCCTCATCGTCTCGATCCCGGAATTAGCACTCATCAACTCAGAGTGCTAACGCTCCTTTTTTAGCACTCTCCCCAAGGGAGTGCAAACACCTTGACCGCGTTTTCACCCGTGCTCACGAACCCGGTCACCCGCAGGTCACCGTGGCCGAACACACGGAACCCGCGCGCACCGGAGCAGCCGGCGAGCGCGGGTTCCGCGATGCTGCCAGGACGGCAACGGTGGGACCGCGTTCACCCACCGGCGACAGCAGGATGATCGAGATCTGGCTGCCATCAGCGACAGCCGTGTCCAACCCCTCGGTGAACCGCACGTCCTCGTCGCCCACATACACGTTGACGAAACGGCGGACCTTGCCGGAGTCGTCGAGGATCCGGGCCTGGATGCCCGGGTAGTTGGCCTCCAGATCGGCCAGGACCGCCTTGAGGGTGTCGCCCTCGGCGGTGACCTCGGCCGCGTCCTTGGTGTAGGTGCGCAGGATCGTCGGAACGCGGACGCTGACGCTCATGGCGGTGGGTACTCCTTGCTCGGTCGGAATCGGCGAAGTGGGCGAAGATCCCCCTGCGGCAGCTGCTCAGAGCAGCCCGGCGTCCTTGAACGCGTCGAGGGACGGCTTGATGGTCGCGGTGACACCGGCGTCCACCGCGTTGAGCGTCTTGAGGCCGTCGCCCGTGTTCAGGACAACGGTCTCGGCCTGGGGATCGAGCGTCCCCTCGGCGACCAGCTTGCGCAGCACGCCGGTCGTGACGCCTCCCGCGGTCTCGGCGAAGATCCCCTCGGTCCGTGCCAGGAGCTTGATGGAGTCGACGATCTCGGCGTCGCTGACGTGCGCCACGGAGCCGCCGGTGCGGTTGCAGACGTCCAACACGTACGGGCCGTCGGCGGGGTTGCCGATCGCCAGGGACTTGGCGATGGTGTCGGGCTTGACCGGCTGTACGACCTCGTGGCCGTTCTCCCAGGCCTGCGCGACCGGGGAGCACCCCGTGGCCTGCGCGCCGAAGATCTTGTAGGGCCGGTCCTCGACCAGGCCCACCTTGATGAGGTCGCGGAACCCCTTGTCGACCTTGGTGAGCTGCGACCCCGACGCGATCGGGACGATGATCTGCTCGGGCAGCCGCCAGCCGAGCTGCTCGGCGATCTCGTAGGCCAGGGTCTTGGATCCCTCCGCGTAGTAGGGGCGGAGGTTGACGTTGACGAAGCCCCAGTCCTCACCGGCGGGGTCGCCGATGAGTTCGGAGCAGAAGCGGTTGACGTCGTCGTAGTTGCCGTCGATCGCCACGAGGCGCCCGCCGTAGACCGCGGCCATCACGACCTTGCCCTCTTCCAGCCCGGCCGGAATGAACACGCAGGAGCGGAAGCCCGCACGGGCCGCGGCGGCGCCCACGGCCCCGGCGAGGTTGCCGGTCGAGGAGCAGGACAGGGTGGTGAACCCGAACGTGCGCGCGGCCTCGACCGCCATGGCGACCACGCGGTCCTTGAACGAGTGGGTGGGGTTGGCGGAGTCGTCCTTGATGTGCAGGGACCGCAGGCCCACTTCGGCGGCGAGCCGGTCGGCCCGGACCAGCGGGGTCAGGCCGGGGTTCATGTTCGGCAGTTCCGCGACGCTGTCCGGAACCGGCAGCAGCCCGGCGTAGCGCCAGATGTTGTTCGGGCCGCGGCCGATGGACTCGCGGCTGACCTCGCCGAACTCATAGGCGATCTCAAGCGGGCCGAAACAGAAGTCACACGCGAAGCGCGGGCCCAGATCGTAGCGCTCTCCGCACTCCCGGCAGGACAGGGCTACAGCGGGTCCGAAAGAACGGCTGGCACTCGTCCCGGATTCGGTGGCGGTCATCACCATGCGAGGCGTCTCCCCTCATCTTCCCTCAGAGCCGATCTGACTCCAGGCCGGAGTTGGCACCTGCCTCGGCCGCCTCGCAGGTGCCGCGAGAAACGCATGCCGAGATGGTTGCCGGGGCTTCGCAGGGCCGGTCCCTCCACCCCTCTGGATGAGCAATATGCGGTTGTGTTCGACTCCAGTGAAGATCCGTTGGTCACTTTAACCGACAGCGTGTCCGGTTTTCCATCGGGGGTAGGCCTACCTGCAAGGGAGCTTCTCAGCCCGTGAGACAGGCGCCGCTCGCCGCAGGGTCGCCGGGCCCGGCCCGCGGCACCGGAGCAGGGCTGGGGACGCATATGGCGGAAAAGCCGGCCGGGGGCAAAGGGCCGGCGCGAAAGGGCGGGTTTGTGGTGGGCCGAGAAGGGCGAGACCTAATACACCTCCGTCGCCGAATCCGTTGCGGAGGTGGAGGCGTAGGTTGGCAGTAGCCCGGGGTTGACGAGCGGTTCATCCCGAATCCGTGCGAGAGGTGGACGATCAGGTGGACAAGGCGCAGATCCTCGTCGCTTCCAACAGGGGACCGGTGTCCTTTTCGATCAGTGACGGCGGCTCGCTCACACATCGGCGCGGAGGCGGCGGGCTGGTGTCCGGGCTGAGCTCGGTCGCGGCGGAGACGGACACCCTGTGGGTGTGCGCGGCGCTCTCCGAAGCCGATCGCAAGGCCGCGGCCTCGGCCCCTGAGGGTCGGCTCGATCTGGCCGGATTCGACCTGGACAGCATGCGGGTGCGCATGCTCGACATACCGCCCGACACGTTCAGCAACGCCTACACCCGGGTGGCCAACTCCACACTGTGGTTCGTCCACCACCTCCTCTACGACACCCCGAACAAGCCCGGGTTCGACGCCGCCTTCCGCGCCGAGTGGGAGGACTACCGCAACTACAACGCGGCCTTCTGCGAAGCCCTGATCACAGGGGCCGATGACAACGCGCGTGTCGCCGTACAGGACTACCACCTCGCCCTCGTCCCCCGCATGGTGCGCGGCCGCCGCCCCGACCTGCGGATCGCGCACTTCCAGCACACACCGTGGGCACCGCCGGAGTACTTCCGGATGCTCCCGAACGACATCAGGCGCGAGCTGCTCGAAGGCATGCTGGGCGCCGATCACCTCGGGTTCCTCAGCCGGCGGTGGGCCGACGCCTTCGTCGGGTGCTGCGAGACGTTCCTGCGCGCGAAGATCGACCGGGATAAGCGCACCATCGAGTACGGAGGCCGCATCGTCAAGGTCGGCGTGCACGGTCTGGGCGCCGACGGCGAGGCGCTGCGCGAGCGCGCGGCGGCCGAGGACGTCGCCGAGCGCCGGGCGAAGCTGCGTGAGCGTGTCGGCGACACGAGGCTCATCGTGCGCGTGGACCGCACCGAGCTGTCCAAGAACATCGTGCGGGGGCTGGACGCCTACCGCGAGATGCTGGCCACGCGGCCGGAATGGCGGGGCCGCGTCACCCACCTGGCGTTCGCTACCCGAGCCGGGGCGATGTGCCGGAGTACCGCGAATACACCGACTCCGTGCGGCGCACCGCCGAGGAGATCAACGAGGAATTCGGCACGCCCGACTGGACCCCTCTGGTCCTCGAGGTGAACGACGACTACCCGCGCTCCCTGGCCGCCTACCAGCTGGCCGATGTGCTGCTGGTGAACCCGATCCGCGACGGTATGAACCTGGTCGCGAAGGAAGGACCGGTGCTGTCGCACAACGGCTGCGCGCTGGTGCTGTCGACCGAAGCGGGGGCCGCCGACGATCTGGGGCGCGACGCGCTGCTGGTGAATCCCTACGACATCACCGAGACCGCGGAGGCGCTGCATACGGGCCTGTCCATGTCCGCGGAGAAGCGGCGTGCCCGCTGCGATCGCCTCGTCGAGTCCGCGTCCGCGATGTCGCCGCAGCGCTGGTTCAACGAGCAGTTGCGCGCGCTGCAGTAAGTCTCTCCCGTCCGTTTCGTCGAGGAGGCCTCACCCCGTCCGGGCGATGATCTCCTCGACGATTCCGGACTTGGCGTCCGTGTAATCCTGCACCCGCTCCCACTTCTTCTCAACAAGCGCGCGCTTGGCCTGTGCGTAGAGCCCGCGGTCGTCGCTGTCCGCACGTAACCGGTCGCGGAAGCGCAGCATCCGGTCCACCTCGACGGAACCGTCACTGAAAACGTGCAGGTTCATGTTGACATCCGGCCCCTTGAACACCCGGTGCTCATGCCAGCCGGGCTCCCGGATGTGCAGCGTGTAGCCCGCCTGCTCCAGGCTGGGCAGGTAGGCGTCCTCGTTCGCGGCGTCGGCCACGACGAGCAACACGTCCACACAGGGTTTGGCCACCAGCCCCGGAACCGCCGTGGATCCGACGTGCTCGACGCGCAGCGCCTTCCCGCCCAGGAACTCGCGGATGCGCTCGGCTTCGCGTTGGAACAGGTAGGGCCATTTCGGGTCGTAGTCGACCAGGTGTACCCAGCCGCCGGAGTGCTCATCACCGGCCGGCTCGGAGCGCCCGCCGGCACGGGACGGCAATGGGGAGGGACCGTTGTTGGGGGACATGCCTCCACAGCCTGTTCCCGAACAGGCCCGACGTCAACCCCTGGAATCCCATTGGACCATACCGGTCACTCTCGGAGTCACCGGTACCGCCAGGGTATAAGGCGTTCAACGGTTACCCGGGAAGCCGCGCGGACCAGACCAGTTGCCCGCAGCGCGTAGCTGTACCTGGTCAGCGCGCCCGGCGCCGGCCGCGGCGGCGTCCGCGCCCGCCGGTCCGCCCCGCATCGGCCTCCGCCGGTTCCGCGGGCTGCGCAGCGTCGTCTCGCCGCGGCAGGTCGTAGGGGTTGCTCAGCGAGCGGTTCATCCGGACGGCCCCTACAGCGATCAGGACGATCAGCAGGACGGCACCGCCGACTCCCCAGGCCCACATCGGTACCAGCGGGTCTTCGTCCTCATCCGCCACGAGATCCTCGTTGTAGAGGGGCACGTCCTCCGCCGTTTCCCCGGCGGCGGCCATCGCGCCCGGGACGTGCAGCACACCGATGCCGTCCTCGCCCGCGGCGGGCTGGGCACCCTCGACCAGCGCCTCGGTGATCTGACCCGGGAGCAGCTGCGGATGTTCGGCGCGGAGCATCGCGGCCGCCCCGGCCACGAACGCGGCCGCCGCCGCGTCCCCGTTCACTTCGGTGTAGCCGCCACCGGCAGCGGGCGCCGGCACCTCTGTCCCGGGAGCGCTCAACGCGGCACCACCGTTCCCGGCCGCGGCCTCCTGGGAGGCCAGGCCGTTGTCGACCGCGCCGACGGCGAGCACCCGGTCGTGGTCCGCGAGGCCGGATCCGACCGGCGCGACGACCACCACGCCGTTCCGGGCAGCGTGGCCGACCGCCTTCTGCTCCTCCTCGCCCGCGTCACTGTCCGGCAGCATGATGACCTGCGCTCCTTCGGAGACGGCGTATCGGATCCCGCGCTCCAGGGCCTCCTCGGAGACCTCGGGGTCCTCGCCTCCGTCCGCGGCGACCCGCACCGACAGGATCTCGGCCTCCGGTGCCACGCCCAGGACACCGCCCGAGTGCTCCTGGCCGTGCCCGCTGGCGGCGATGATCCCGGCCAGTGCGGTGCCGTGCTCCCCGTAGCCGCCGTCCCCCGTTCCGAGCTCCTGACCGGTGAAATCGTCGCCGATGGCCACCCCGCCTTCGAGGTCGGGATGGGAGTCGTCCACCCCGGTATCGAGCACCGCGACCGCGATCCCACTGCCCCTGTTCCGCTCCCACGCCTCGGCGGCGCCGACGGTCTGCAGCCCCTGCTGGTCGTAGCGGAGATCCTGCTGGCCGCCGGCCGCGGCCGGTGCCGCGGCCGCGAGATGCACCGCCACGAGCGCTCCACACATTCCAGGCGCGAGGACACCGGCGGTACTCGTGGGCATGGCGGTGGTTCCTCCATAAGCGGTCGGGAGAGCTGGATGCGGCCCTGACCAGGCGTGCGGGCGCTGATCATTCTGCCACGGACGCGCCTGCGGCCGGCGCCGAGGGACGAGCACCGGTCTAACCGACCGTATCGGAGCGACTCTCCCTGGTCACAGGTTCAAGGTCCACGGCCGCGCCGACGGAGAGACCGAAGCGACGGGCGGCGTCCCCGCTATTCTCGGCGACCGCGATGTAGCCCGCGGAGTCCACCAGGACCACCGGCTCGCCGGGGCCGACCGAACCGAAGGTGGTGCCGAACGGGACCGTCCACCGCCCGCCGGGGGTACGCACCCGGAAGGAACCGGCGGGTTCAGCACTCCCGCCGCCCGCGCGTACCAGGTCCTCCCGCAGCACGGTCAGTTGGCAGTTGCCGAAGCGGTCGATCGCGCGCACCTCGCCCCGGGCAGTCCCGCCGGTGACCTCCCGGCGGGGCTCCGGCAGCCGGACCAGGGCAGACGCCGGGAACTCGGTTCCCGCCCGCGACGGCTCCAGTCCCGCGGCGATCCGGGCGCCGACCGGCGCGTAGATGTCCCGGCCGTGGAAGGTCGCCGACACCGGGTGTCGCCACAGGCTGGTGTTGTCGATCTCGTAGCAGGCATCGATCCCGCCAAGGGCCCCGGCCGCCCATACCAGGAGCCCATTGTCCGGGCCGACGAGGGCATGCCCGCCCGCCAACACCACGACGCTGCGCCGCTCGGTCCCCACGCCGGGGTCGACGACCGCCACATGGACCCCCGGCGGCAGCTCGGGGACGGTCTCGGCGAGGACCGTCGCCCCACGCCGGACGTCCCCCGGCGGCACCTCGTGCGTTATGTCCACGACGCGCGCGGCGGGAGCGTGCACAAGCATCTGACCGTGGCAAACGGCCACGAAGCCGTCTTCGCGCCCGTAGTCGGTGAGGAAGGACAGGCAACTGTAACCCGCAGGGGAACTCAACAGGATTCATCTCCTCAGCGAAGGTCATGAGTCGCTACCATAAGTCGCGCCAATCCGGACGAGGAGGCGCCCAATGTCAGATGCCGGCCCATATGACCGAGAACCGTCCGATTCCTCAGGGCGTGCTGCGGCATCCACCGAGGAGCCCGACCTAGCAGACCGCGACCAGCGCATTCTCGCCTTCGAACGCCAGTGGTGGAAGCTGGAGGGCTCCAAGGAGCAGGCCATACGCGAGGAGTTCGGTTTCTCGCCCACGCGCTACTACCAACTTCTCAACGGTCTCGTCGACCGCCCCGAAGCCCTCGCCTACGACCCGATGACCGTGAAACGACTCCGCAGGCTGCGCGCCAACCGCCGGCGCAGGCGCACTGCGCGTATGCTTGGTATCCAACTGTAACGGCGCCGTAGGGAGGAATCCGTCCCACGGCAGCCCGATGCCGTCCGGCATCATGGTCTTTCTCCGACACTTCCTACCTTCTCCGGCGCGACCCATGACTCTGCCCCGCCCTCGGACCACTGCCGGCTCAGCCGCACTGGACCTCCTGCTCAGTGCCCCTTCCGGAGCGGTGCTGGCCTTCGACTTCGACGGCACGCTGGCGCCGATCGTCCCCGATCCCCGAGACGCCCGGGCGCACCCCCGCGTCGTTCCGGAGCTGA
>NZ_LAJC01000024.1 GCF_000981225.1 Allosalinactinospora lopnorensis | reverse complement strand
CCCCGACATCCCACCCACCGACTACCCCCGCCCCGCCCGCCGGACCTCTGCCGTCTCCCCCCACCGGATACGGCGGCCCCTCCGCCGACACGAACCCGCCCATGGAGCGTCCCGGGTACGGGTACGGCACCGGCGCGCAGCCGTCCCCCTGGGAGCAGTCGGGGTGGAGCCGGCCCGCCGGTGACCAGCCTCCGCCGACCCCGGGCGGCGGATTCGAAATCCCCTCCCCCTACAACACCAACACGTTCAACCGCGACACCTACGACACCGGCAACTACACACGCCCCGACATCCCACCCACCGACTACCCCCGCCCCGCCCGCCGGGCCCGGGGCACCTGCGCCCTACAGCGGCTATGGCGACGTACTCGGCGACTACAGTGTTCCCCCGCCTCCGGACCAGGGCGAGGGATACGGGTACGGCTACGAGGCCCCGTCGGGCGAATGGCCCTCCTACCGCGATAGCGGCCAGCCGCGCTACGACTCCGGCGGCTACCCCTACGGCGACCGCCGGTTCGGCTGAGACGGCCCGACCAGACGCAGGGGGCGGGGCGCCTGTCGACGCCCCGCCCCCTTTTCTCACGCTCTCGAGGCGGTCCGCACGCTAGGAGTCGCCCGCGACCGATCACCGGCCGTCAAGCGGACCGGACCGCGCTCACTCGGCCTTCGGGTCGTCGTCCCGGCCGTCTTGCTGCACCTCGGACGCGTGGTATCGGGCGAAGGCGATGATCGCACCGATCGCGAGGAGAGGCAGGCCGAACAAGATCATCCACGTCACGGAGGAGTCCATCTTCACCGGCACCTGATTCGCATTCGACACCACAACGGACCTACGAGCACCCCGCCCATCGGCGCACGGGACGCGGTCCCTCTAATCTAGCGGGGTTTGCGGTCTCCGGAAGAATCGGCGCACCGGCCCCTGGTCAGGGAGGTAACCGAAGACTCCGGCGGAAAGCGGCACCGGGCGAACGCGAGGGGGAGAGTCGGCCGGTAAGCCGGATTCTGTACGGTCCCCGCGGGACCGCGGCGGTCATCCATCTGGGACTGCCGTTGCCGGCAGCCTCGGTGCGGTCTACCCGCGGACCTCGGGCGGGCCGCCCTCGAACGTCCGCGTGGGAGGCCGTGGCCCCCCTTCTTGACCTTGCTCCGGGTGGGGTTTACCCAGCCGGCCGGATCACTCCGGCCGCTGGTGGTCTCTTACACCACCGTTTCACCCTTACCACCGCGGACGGTGGCGGTCTGTTTTCTGTGGCACTTTCCCGCGGGTCACCCCGGGTCGGTGTTACCGACCACCCTGCCCTGTGGAGTCCGGACTTTCCTCGACACCGCGAACGGTGCCGCGACCGCCTGGCCGACTCTCCCCTGTCTCCTCATTCTACCGGGGCACGGGCCCCTGGAAGCCCGTGCCGCATCCGCCGCGGCTAGGCCAGATACGCCGTGTCGTTGAGCGAGCGCACCACCATCGGCCCGTCGTCGAAGCAGTCGATCTCCGACAGGCAGCCGACGTCGAGGTGCATCCGGTACAGCGCCCGCAGCGGCGCCAGCATGGCCTGCTGCACCAGGATTTTGATCGGTGTCACGTGGCTGACGACGAGGACCGTCTGCCCTCGGTGGCGCGCGAGCATCTTGTCCCGCGCCTCCACCACGCGGCGGACCGCCGTCTCGAAGCTCTCGCCCCCGGGAGGAGCGACGGCCGGATCGGCCAGCCAGCGGTCGAGCTCTTCGGGCCGGCTCCGCTGCACCTCCGCGAAGGTCATGCCCTCCCACTCACCGAAGTCGACCTCCTGGAACCCCTCGTCGGCGTGCACGTCGAGCGACAGTTCCCGGGCAACGTGGCCGGCGGTGTCGCGGGCGCGGCGCAACGGGGAGGAGACAACGGCGTCGACGCCGCGGCCGGCGAGCCGCCGGGCGGCCGCTCGCGCCTGTTCGTGCCCGGCCTCGGTGAGCTCGGTATCGCCGACGCCGGCGAACCGCTGCTCGACCGACAACGGTGTCTGGCCGTGCCGCAGCAGGATCAGCCGAGTGGGCTCGGTGTCCGGGGCCGACCACCCGGTGGGGGCCGGGCGCGGGGTGGGGTTGTCGTCCGGGGGCTCCGGGTCGGATCCGCCTTTCGGGTCCAGCCGCACCGGGCGCCCCTCGGCGGCGGCGTCCATCGCCTCATTGGCGAGCCGGTCGGCGTGCGCGTTTCGCACGCGCGGAACCCAGGTGTAGGTCACGCCCGAAAAGGTGCCGGCAAGCTCGTGGGCCTGCCGGGCCAGTGACCGCATGTCGGGGTGCTTGATCTTCCAGCGGCCCGCCATCTGCTCCACGACGAGCCGGGAATCCAGCCGCACCTCGACCTCGGCCCGCGGATCGGTCTCCGCGGCCGCGGCGAGGCCGGCGATCAACCCCCGGTATTCGGCAACGTTGTTGGTGGCGGTCTCGATTCCCTCGGCGACCTCGGTCAGCACCTTCCCGCTCACGGCGTCGCGGACCACCGCGCCGAACCCCGCCGGCCCCGGGTTGCCCCGCGATCCGCCATCGGCCTCCACCAGCAGCCGCCGGCTCATCAGCGCCCCTCCTTCGGTCTCATTGTGCGGATCACAGCCCGGACTCGGGCGTGCGGACGAGGATGCGCCGGCATTCCTCGCAGCGCAGCACCTCGTCGGGGTCGGCGGTGCGGAGCTGGCCGAGCTCGGCGGTGCTCAGGGCGAGCTTGCAGCCCTCGCAGCGGCCGTACCGCAGTGCCGCGACCCCCACACCGTCGTACTGGTCGCGCAGCTTCGTGTAGAAGGCGAGGAGGTCTTCGGGGATCTCTTCGGCCACACGCTCCCGCCGCTCGGTCGTCGAAGCGCGCTCGTCCCTGATCTCCAGCATGGCGCTCGACCGCCGGTCCTCTGCGGCTTCGCGGGCGGCCAGCGAGGCGTCCAGTTCCTTCCGCAGCTCCACGCGGCGCGCCTCGGCGGCCTCACTCCGCTCCATGATCTCCAGCACGACCTCCTCCAGCTCGGACTGGCGGCGCTGTAGCGAGGCGATCTCCGATTGCAGGCGCTCCAACTCCTTCGGCGAGGAGACCTGGCCGGCGTCCAGCCGCTTGGAGTCGCGAGTGGCGCGGGTGCGCACCTGGTCGACGTCGGACTCGGCCTTGCGCTGCTCCCGCTCCAGGTCCGACAGCTCGGTCTCGGCGGCGGTCAGCCGGCCGCGCAGCTCCTCTATGCCGGTGTCCAGCCGCTGGACCTCGGCGATCTCCGGAAGATTGCGGGCGCGGTGCGACAGCTGGGCCAGCCGGCTGTCGATCTCCTGGAGGTCCAGCAGACGTGTCTGGTGAGCGGGTTCGGCTTTCACTGCGACTCCATTCAGCGGCGATGCGTCCCGGCCGGCGAGTTCGACGCCGGCCCGGCACGCGGGTGGCTCGTGGCCGCGGCCCCCGGGACGGTCGAACACTCAGAACGACTGCGACCAGGCGTCTGTGACGATTGTGGATACGCGGGTCTCCACGTTAGCGCCTTCGCTGCCCAGCGCGCCGACGAGACGGCCGGCGGCGTCGGAGAGCCAGGGCCATTCGCTGGCGAAGTGGGCGGTGTCGATCAGCGCACCATCGCCGTGCTCGGTGAACTCCGAGACCGGGTGGTGGCGCAGGTCGGAGGTGAGGTAGACGTCGACCTCCGCGGCCCGCGCCTCTCCCAGGAGGGAGTCTCCCGCCCCGCCCGAGACGGCGATGGTGCGGACCGTGCGCTCCAGGTCACCGGCGACGCGGATCCCCGCGGCCGTCTCGGGCAACCCGGCCGCCACCTGGCGGGCGAAGGCGCGCAGGCTCAACGGCTCGGGCAGAGCCCCGACGCGGCCGATGCCCCGGCGGCCCTCCGGATCTGTGGTATCGGGGGCCAGCGGGCGCAGCGGCCCCCGCAGCCCGACGGCCGCGGCCAGCGCGTCGGAGACGCCCGGATCCGCGGTGTCGGCGTTGGTGTGCGCGGTGTACAGGGCCGTTCCCGAGGTGATCAGGCGGTGCACGAGGCGGCCCTTCGGGGTGGTGGCCGCGACACTGGTCACGCCGCGCAGCAGCAGAGGGTGGTGTGTGACGATCAGGTCGGCGCCCCATTCCGCGGCCTCGTCCACGACCTCCGCAACGGGGTCGACCGCGAACAGGATCCTCTCCACCCGCCGCGCGGGGTCCCCGCACACCAGGCCGACCGCATCCCAGGAGGCGGCCCAGCCGGGATCGTAGATCCCCTCGAACACCGCCATCACGTCGTGCAGGGTCATCGGAGCGCGCACAGTAGTCACGGTGGCACAGGGTAGCGGTTCAGTCGACCGCGGTGGGCGGCGATGGGAGCGGGGATCCGCAGCGGCGCGGGCACCGCGTCCGGGGAGGATCCGAACGGACGCGGGTCCGGACAGCGGGCCGGCACCGCGCGCGGCACCCCGTCCCCTACGGCGCCCGGCCCGGTTCCGGACAAAAAACACCTACCGGATCGCGCTTCCGAAAAGCATGTCGCGGGGAGATTGGGCGACAATGTAACCGACGGTCGTTGGAAGGCGGTACGCATCGTGGAACCAGTGAGCTTGGTGCTCGGGGCGGCTATCGCGCTCGGCGGGGTCCTGGTCGGCCGGGCTATCACCAAACGCCAGACAGCGCCGGCTCAGCACCCGCCGCAGCAGGCGGTGTCCGCGGGGCAGCGCAACCCGCAGCCCATTTGCGGCTGCGGACATCATCTCGTCTTCCACGACCACGAGTCCAAGAGGTGCCAGGCGCAGGTGGTGATCCCCGGCCGGTGGACCGGGCAGAGCGGCAGCACCTACCGGACGTGCATGTGCCAGGGCTACCGCGGTCCGCTGCCGGTGGACGAGTACTACGCCCCGGATCTCCTCAACGGGGACTCTTGAGCCGTCCCGAACGGGCGGCCCGGGCCACCGTCGGCCGGTGAGCGGGCGCCCCGTGTGCGACGGCCTCACCGAGCTCATCGACCGCATGGCGGCCGACCTCGACCGGTTGCGGCGCTGCGGCGACGCCCGCGCTTTCTTCCACTCGACGTACCTGCGCACGACGCGTGCGATCGCCGAGGAGATCGACCGCGGCGGGTTCTCCGACAACGCCTGGCTGGAACGCTGGGACATCGCCTTCGCGGAGCTGTACCTGGACGCTCTGGCCGCCGACCTGCGCGGGGATCCGGTACCCGGCCCCTGGCGCGTCGCCTTCGACACCGCCCGCGACGCCACCGGCCTGTCACCGCTGCGGCACGTCCTCCTCGGCATGAACGCCCACATCAACTACGACCTGCCGCAGGCGCTGATCCGGGTCATCGGCCCGGCGGAGTTCGACGACCCGGGGCTGCTGCGGCGCAGGGCGGCCGACCACCACCATGTCGACGAGGTGCTGATGAGGCGGGTCGCCGCCGAGGACACCGAGCTCGGGCACCGGATCCGACTGAGCCCGCTGGACCGGCTGCTCCGGCCGGCGAACCGCGCCGCGACACGCCGCCTGCTCGTGGAGGCCCGGACCAAGGTGTGGCACAACACGGGGGTCCTCGACCAGGCGCGCCGGGTCGGCGGCGACCGCTACGACGCGGCGCTGTCCGCACTCTCGGCGCTGTGCACGGCACGCCTCAACCAGCTCACCGCGCCCGGTCAGGTACTGCTCAAACTGGCCTGGCGCGGTTTCGGGGTCCGGCTGCCGGAGACAGCGGGAGCGGCGGGCACGCCGCGGTGAACGGCGAGGCGGCCGGGTAGTCGGCCACCATGAACCTCGATTTCGGACTCGGCTACCTTCTGCTGACCGGGCTGATCGTGCTGGGGATCATCGCGATCTTCCTGACGGTCGTCACCCTGATGAGGCGCGACTCCGGGCGCTGAGAAGCCTGCGGCGGCGAGCGCCCGCCCCGCCGGAAACCGCATCGTCACAGAATGTCGCTTCCTGCGTACGGTACGGCCGGGCGGACCCGCCCGGACTGGACGTCCTCGACCGCCTGAGGGAGCCTGGCCTTGCCGTTCGGCACGAACGGCCCGCAGGTGGCGACCGGCTCGCGTATCGGCAGGCCTCCCATGGCCGGCGCCCCACCGCGGGAGACCGTTACCGAACGGAGCACCCCGTGCAACTGCGTCATCCCGCCCCGTACCGAGCGTCGATCGCGCACCGCGGGAGAATCGCCGCCCCTCGAAGATGACAAGCGGGGCCGACACCAGGACAATGCAGCACGGACCGGAACGAGAAGGTGGACCAGCAACCGTGACGACGTCTATTGATCATCGGATCGCCGAAGAGCTCGGAGTGACCGAGCGGCAGGTGGCAGCGGCCGTCGGGCTGCTCGACGACGGGGCCACCGTCCCGTTCGTCGCCCGCTACCGCAAGGAGGCGACCGGCGCCCTCGACGACGTGCAACTGCGCACCCTTGAGGAGCGCCTGCGCTACCTGCGGGAGCTCGAGGAGCGGCGGGCCGTGATCCTGGAGTCGATCCGCGCCCAGGGCAAGCTCGACGACGCGCTCGAAGCCCGGATCAACGAAGCCGACTCCAAGGCCCGGCTCGAGGACATCTACCTCCCCTACAAGCCGAAGCGGCGCACCAAAGCCCAGATCGCACGGGAGGCCGGGCTCGAACCGCTGGCCGACCTGCTCTTCACCGGCCCGGAGCAGGATCCGCACGCCGCGGCCGCTGAATACGTCGACGCGGACCGGGGTGTGGCCGACGCGGCGGCCGCGTTGGAAGGGGCCCGCGCCATCCTGGTGGAGCGGATCACCGAGGATGCCGATCTCATCGGGACGCTGCGCGAGCGGATGTGGTCACGCGGCCGGCTGACGTCGCAGGTGCGCGAGGGCAAGGAGGAGTCCGGCGCAAAGTTCGCCGACTACTTCGGCTACGCCGAGTCGTTCACCCGCCTGCCCTCACACCGGATCCTGGCTCTGTTCCGCGGTGAGAAGGAGGAGGTGCTCAGCCTCACGCTGGAGCCGGAGGAACCCCCGGCCGACGAGACCGCGCAGACCGGTCCGAACAGCTACGAGCGCGCCATCGCCGCGCACTTCGGCCTCACGAACCGCGGCCGCCCCGCCGACACCTGGCTGCTCGACACGGTGCGCTGGGCCTGGCGCACCCGCGTCTCCGTCCGTCTCGACATCGACCTGCGCATGCGGTTGTGGCAGGCCGCCGAGGACGACGGTGTGCAGGTGTTCGCCGGCAACCTACGCGACCTGCTCCTGGCCGCCCCCGCCGGGAGCCGCCCGACCATCGGCCTGGACCCCGGGCTGCGCACCGGCGTAAAGGTCGCCGTGGCCGACGCCACCGGCAAGGTGGTGGCCACCGACACCATCTACCCGCACGCGCCCCAGCGCCGCTGGGACGACGCCGTCGCCACCCTCGCGCGCCTCGCGCGCGAACACGCGGTCGAACTGGTCGCGATCGGCAACGGAACCGCCTCACGCGAGACCGACAGACTCGCCGCGGACCTGATCAAACGGCACCCCGAGCTCAAGCTGACCAAGGTCATGGTGAGCGAGGCCGGCGCCTCGGTCTACTCCGCCTCGGCCTACGCCTCCAAGGAGCTGCCCGACCTGGACGTGTCGCTGCGCGGCGCCGCCTCCATCGCCCGCCGCCTGCAGGACCCTCTCGCCGAGCTCGTCAAGATCGACCCGAAGTCCATCGGCGTGGGCCAGTACCAGCACGATCTCTCCGAGACCAAGCTGTCCCGCTCCCTCGACAGCGTGGTCGAGGACTGCGTCAACGCCGTCGGTGTCGACGTCAACACCGCCTCGGTTCCGCTGCTGACGCGGGTCTCCGGTATCAGCTCCGGGATCGCGCAGAACATCGTCGACCACCGCGATGCCCGCGGCCCGTTCCGCTCCCGTACCGCTCTCAAGGAGGTGTCGCGGCTCGGCCCCAAGGCGTTCGAGCAGTGCGCCGGCTTCCTGCGGATCGCCGGAGGCGAAGACCCGCTGGACTCCTCCAGCGTGCACCCCGAGGCGTACCCCGTGGTGCGCCGGATCCTCGGCTCGGCCGACTGCGACATCAACGCGCTGATCGGCAACGCCTCGCTGTTGGGGACACTGCGGCCCGCCGACTTCGTCGACGACGCCTTCGGGCTGCCCACGGTCACCGACATCCTCAAGGAACTGGAGAAACCCGGCCGCGACCCGCGCCCGGCGTTCAGCACCGCGTCGTTCAAGGAGGGCGTGGAGACCCTCGACGATCTGGAACGCGGCATGCTCCTGGAGGGGGTCATCAGCAACGTGGCGGCCTTCGGCGCCTTCGTCGACATCGGTGTGCACCAGGACGGGCTCGTGCACGTCTCGGCGATGTCGAAGAGTTTCGTCGACGACCCGCGGGACGTCGTGAAGCCGGGCGACATCGTGCGGGTGAAGGTGCTCGACATCGACACCGCGCGCAAGCGCATATCGCTCACCATGCGGCTGGACGACGAGGTCGAGGGCGGCGGGCGCGACCGCCAGCGCGACTCCTCCGGCAAAGGCCGCGGCGGTAAGGGCAAGCGCGGAAACGGCCGCCCGAGCAAGGATCGCGGCGAACCGGGCGGCAGCATGGCCGACGCCCTGCGCCGCGCGGGTCTGGACAAGGGCCTGTAGGTCTCCCCGCCCGGGAGGGCGCGCCTACCGTTCGCCTTCGGTGGCCGCGTCCTTCCGGGCCCGGCGGCGCCGCGCGTCCTCCCGCAGCTCTTCCTTGACCGACTGGGCGTAGCGGTCGACGTACTCCTGCCCGGACATCTGCATCAGCGTGTACATGATCTCGTCGGTGACCGCGCGCAGCACCAGCGGGTCGTGTTCCATTCCGTGGTACCGGGAGAAGTCGAGCGGCGGGCCGAAGCGCACCGTGGGGTGGACGCCGAACCGGGGGACGAGACGGCCGGATTCCATGATGCGGTCGACGTTGATCATCGCCATCGGGATCACCGGCGTCCGGGAGCGCAGGATGAGCCGCGCCACTCCGGTCTTCCCGCGGTACAGCCTTCCGTCGGGCGAGCGGGTTCCCTCCGGGTAGATTCCGAGGAGCTTGCCCTGCCTGAGCGCTTTGAGCCCGGCGCGCAGCGCCGTTTCGCCGGCCTTCCCGCCGGAGCGGTCGAGCGGGACCGATCCGACCCCCTCGAAGAACCACCGCTGGCAGAGCCCTTTCACACCGGTACCGGTGAAGTATTCTTTCTTGGCCAGGAAGGTGATCCTGCGCGGCACCGGGAGCGGACCGAAGAGGTGGTCGAAGGCGGACAGGTGATTGCCGACCATGATCGCCGGCCCCGTCCGCGGAACGTGGTGCACCCCCTCGGCCCGCGGCCGCCACAGCACGGCCAGGAGCGGGCCGAGGACCGCCTTGAGGATCCAGTAGAGCACTGCACGTCACCTCCGCCCGTGCCAGTGGCGGGAGCGGCACTCCTCCCCATGGTCATCATCCTGCTCCACGTGCCGCCCCCGATACCCCGCGTCCACGGGCGGGCCCGGCCCCTCAGCCCTCGGGGTGGCGGCCCCGGTGCAACCGGATGCCGATCCAGCTGGCGACCAGCAGCACGGCACCCGCCAGGAGCAGCACCGCCGCCGCGCCGATCGCGCCGTCCGTGATGTCCCACACCATCTCCGGGACGGCGATCGTGATCCCCAGTACCCCGAACACCAGCAGCACGCCCGTGCGATCCCAGTGGTAGTAGCCGAGCAGCAGCACGGCGACGGCCAGCGTCAGCGAGTACCCCCATACGGACTCGCCGTCCCAGGACAACGGAAGCTGGGCACCGGCGAGGGCGGTCCCCGCGCCCAGTCCGAGACCGAGCCGGCGATGGGTGAGCACGCCGAAGCCGGACGCGAGGCCCCAGAGCAGTCCCAGCACCAGGTAGGACACGCCCATGGTGAGCCCGTCGGCGGCATCCGGCCACGCTTCGTCGATCGCCGAGCCCACCACCGCGGCGCTCATCCCCCAGCAGGCCACGAGGCCGACAGCGGAGGGCAGCGCCACGTAGCCGGCCGCGGCGACCGCCAGGCCGACCGCGCTCCCGACCAGGAACGAGCCGTCCTCGGTGAACTCGTTGACGGCGAGGGCGGTGGTCACGGACGCCAGTGCGAGCAGCACCCCGGTGATCCGCCGCCGCACCGTGGGGACCCGGTGGCTCCGGCCCGTCATGGCGCGCGGTCCGCCCGCCATGACGGTCCCGCCGGCGACCAGGGCGACGCTGAGCACCGCGAGCACCGCGATCCGCGCGCTCTGGGTCAGCTCCTCCCAGGAGGTGGCGACAAGGGCGAAGGCCCCGGCGAGGACGAGCCCGCCCCCGATGTAACCGGCGATCTCGGACCAGCGCACCCGCGGCCGCTCGCTCTTCGCCCCGGCCAGCGCCTCCCGCACCGCCACCGCCTGCTCCGCCGAGATGACACCCCGATCGACGAGCCCGCGCAGAGCCTGTTCACGCGCGCCGTCACCGAGGTCATCGTGAGACGGTCCCAACGTTCCTCCTTCAGAGCCGCCGTTCCTGTTGTTCCCGCCCTCGGAGGTTTCGACCGGGCCGCGGCGCGAAGGACACCGGTTCCCCTTGGGGGAACGGCGCGGGGGATGGGGACCGGGAAAGTCCGACCGCCGGGACGGGAGGCGAAAGTGCCAGACTGTACGCCATGCTCCTTCCGGTCCCTCTCATCGGATGGCTCGTGGCGGCGGTCGGCGCGGCGCTGGTTTGTACCGGAGCCCTCTGGGCCGCCCGCAGATCGGCCATCGACCGCTCTCTCACCCGGGTACGCGTCACGGATCTCTCCTCCGAGGTCAGGGCCTACGGACCGCGGATCCTTCCGGCACCTTCGACGGTGTGCTGGACCGCGTCGTTCCCGACCTTCTGGAAGGCGACGAGCTCAAGGTCCGCCGTACCGGGAAGCACCCTCCGACCTACCGGCCGTGCCCGCGGCCGTGGAGCGCCTACTGGCTCGGTTCGCTCCTGCTGTTCTAGGAACGCGGACGCCGGGTCGCGAACAGGAAGACGGCGTTGACCGCGGCGATGCCGAACCACACCGCGAGGACCGCCGCCCCGGCCTCATTGTCGGCCCGGCTGGCGACGAACGTGAGAGGCACGGCGAGGACCAGGGACACCACGGCCATGGCGAAGCGCAGACCCGCGATCCTGATGTCCTGTTCCCTGGAGCGGGCCGGCCGCGCCTCGGCGAGGCGTTCGGTGATGCGGGTGTCGACACGCTGGTCGATGGCGTGCTCAAGGCGTTCGGCCAGGGCGTCGGCGACAGCGCCGTCGTAGTCGGGGCCGAGTTCCCGGCCGGTCGCCAGGGAGGCGGCGACCTCGTCGCGGGACAGCGGTTCGTCGGTCATGTTCCAAGTATGCTCCGGCGCGGACCCTCCGGTTCGGGCCGGCGGGCGAAATAGGGGAAAGTCCGGGGTTCCCTGAGAGCGGGCCGCCGGCGCGTGCGGCAGCCGCCCGTCCGGATGGTGAAAGGCACGCGGCCGACGGAGAACCCCGATGGCGGTGGACCGGACGCGCTAGCGCTCCAGTGCCTCGTTGAGGCCCAGGAGGGAGAACGCTCCACCGCGTAGCCGGAGCCGCGCGCCGCGGCAGTTGTTGACGACTGGGAACACATCGCGGTAAGAGCGCAGCGGGATCCCCAGCACCGCGCAGAGGACCAGTCGGAGCAGGGTGCCGTGCGCAACGACCAGCACCCTTCCCCCGGGCCCGGCGGCCGCCAGCAGCGCGGCGCGCCCGCGCGCGGTGGCGGCGAGCGGGTCCTCGCCGCCGGGAAGGGGGCTGCGCACCGGGTCGATCTCGAAGCGGTCCCGCGCCGCGGCGAACTTCTCCCGCATCTCCGCCGCCGTCAGGCCTTCCCCGTCGCCGAAGTCCACCTCGGCAAGCCGGTCGTCCACGGCGACCGGCAGCCCGACGTAGCGTGCCGCCGCGTCGGCCGTGTGCGACGCCCGGCGCAGCGGCGAGCTGAGCACCCCGGTGATCCCGGCGGTCGCGGCCCACCGGCCCAGCGCGTCGGCCTGGCGCACGCCCCTGTCGGTCAGTTCGATGTCCGTACTGCCGGCGTACCGGTTCTCCGCGTGCCACGCGGTCTCCCCGTGCCGGACCACGATCAGTTCGGTCTCGGTGCTCACCGGCTCATCACTCCGTTCGATCGGCTCCCCGCCGGAGCGCGCCCGACCGGCCGCGAGGCACTGGCCGGGCACGCCCGTCACCCCAGGCTGTTATGGGGACTGGTGGTTCGGCGGGAACGACTCGCCCGACATTCGAAGCCGCAGCGCGATCCGATCGGCGCGGGCGAACAGGGTAGACGCACCGGCGCCTCAGGCGGGCGCCTGACTGCGCGGATCGTCCAGCTCCGCGAAGGCGTCGACGAGCTGGCGCTCGGCGACGTCCAGGTACCCGCCGAGCCGGTCGGCCGCCTCGTCGAGGCGCCCCTCGCACAGCATCCGGTGGATCTCCTTGTTCTGCTCCAGGTAGGGGGCGTGGAACTCGCGCGGGGCCGACATCACGTGGAAGACCAGGCGCAGCTCGGCGAGGAGCCGGCGGACGATCTCGTCGGTGCGGGGGCTGCCGGCCAGGCCGGCGATGGCCTGGTGGAAACGCATGTTCGCGGTGCCGAGCCCCCACCAGTCGCCGCTGTCGAAGGCGCGCTGGCCCATCTCGACGGACGCTCCGACCAGGGCGACCGCCTCGTCGGACGCCTCCGCCGCCCCGCGCAGCGCCGACAGTTCCAGCGCGCGGCGGACCCGGTAGAGGTCGACGACGTCCTCGGCGGTCGGCTTGGCGACGAAGACGCCGCGGTTGAACTCGTGGACCAGCAGCCCCTCGTGGCTCAGCAGCCGGAACGCCTCGCGCAGCGTGTTGCGGGACACTCCCAGCGCGGCGCCGATCGCCTCCTCGGACAGGCGCGCGCCCGGCGCCAGGGCCCCATCGATGATGTGCCCGCGCAGGACGTCGGCGACCCGTTCCACGGTGCTCGACCGCCCCACGAGGTTCCGGGAGCCGGCGAGCAGGTCGGTCAACTCCTCCGTCACGGCTGATCCACTCCATCCACGCATCCGCTGCGGTCCGGGGCCCGGCAAGGGCTCTCTCCTGATTCTGTCCGATCCGCGGGGCGAACGGTCCCATCGCCGGACACCATCGGCCCGACCGGAGGGTTCCCGGCGTTTCGTGATCGCGGTCACCGATAGGTATGGCGTATCCGACGGCGAGCCTGTACTATAGCGGCCACTTGCGCGATCGAAGGATTGTTGAACAATCCAATTGGCAGCTCGCCCTCGGCGCCGAGCCGCCCATCCCCCGCTCCCGGACGAAACGAGATCCGCCATGAGCGAACGACACGACGCCGGTACCACCTCCTCCTTCTCCCTCAAAGCCGCCGCGGGGCGCGGCACACTGCTCGGGGCGATGTTCCTGATGGCCACCAGTGCGGTCGGCCCCGGCTTCATCACCCAGACCACGGAATTCACCGCACAGCTCGGCGCCGCGTTCGCCTTCGCGATCCTGGTGTCGATCGTCGTCGACATCGCGGTGCAACTGAACATCTGGCGCGTCGTCGGCGTCGCCGGCGAACGCGCACAGGACCTCGCCAACAGGGTGCTCCCGGGCGCCGGCTACCTGCTCGCCGCGCTCATCCTCTTCGGCGGGCTGGTCTTCAACATCGGCAACGTCGGCGGGACCGCGCTCGGCCTCGACGCGCTGGCCGGGATCGACGTCCGGGTCGGCGGGGCCGTCTCAGCGCTGATCGCGATCGCCATCTTCCTCATCAGGCGGGCCGGGGTGGCGATCGACCGCATCATCGTCGTGCTCGGCGTCGCCATGATCCTGCTCACCTGCTACGTGGCGTTCTCCTCCCGGCCCCCGGTGGGGGAGGCGATGCGCCAGGCGGTGCTGCCCGAGGCGCTGGGCAGCGACATGTTCTTCGCGACCGTGACCATCATCGGCGGCACCGTCGGCGGCTACATCACCTACGCGGGCGCGCACCGCATGGTCGAATCCGGGGTCCGGGGACCGGAGAACGTCCGGACCATCTCGCGCGCCTCGGTGAGCGGCATCCTCATCACCGGGGTGATGCGCGTGCTGCTGTTCCTGGCCGTGCTCGGCGTGGTCACGGCCGGGGCCTCCATCCTGGACAGTCCCAACCCGCCGGCCGCCGCGTTCCAGAGCGCCGCCGGAGAGGTGGGCATGCGGCTGTTCGGCGTCATCATGTGGGCGGCGGCGATCAGCTCGGTGATCGGGGCCTCCTACACCTCGATCTCCTTCGTCTCCACGTTCTCCGCCACGCTGACGAGGTACCGCGACTGGCTCGTCGCGGGCTTCATCGCCGTCTCCGCCGCGATCTACCTGGTCCTGGAGCAGGCGCCGACAACGCTGCTGATCTTCGCCGGCGCACTGAACGGACTCATCCTCCCGGTGGGTATGGGGATCATGCTGTGGATCGCCGCATTCCGCACCCGCGACCTGCTCGGCGGCTACCGGTACCCGCGGTGGCTGCTGGCCGTGGGCGTGCTCGCCTGGCTGCTGACCATCTTCATCGGCTACCAGGCACTGGCGGGCATCGCCGAACTCTGGCGATGACCCGCCCCGCGCCGGCGGCGGGCTCATCCGCCGCCGGCGCCGGCAACCACCTCAGCACAACACGAAGGAGCTGGTCACCATGGGAATCGAGGCCAACGCCGGCCAGGGCGGCGGGACCGCCGAGGACGGCTGGCAGTTCTGGGTCGACCGCGGCGGCACCTTCACCGACATCGTCGCCCGGCGGCCGGACGGCCGGCTGGTGACGCACAAGCTGCTGTCGGAGAACCCGACACGTTACCGGGACGCCGCCGTGGCGGGGATCCGCGCCCTGCTCACCGGCGACGAAACCGGCACCGGCCCGATCCCGGCGGCCGAGGTCGACGCGGTGCGGATGGGAACGACCGTGGCGACCAACGCGCTGCTGGAGCGCAAAGGGGAGCGCACCGCACTGGTGATCACCCGCGGGTTCGCCGACGCGCCGCGCATCGGCTACCAGAACCGCCCGCGCATCTTCGACCGGCACATCGTGCTGCCCGAGCTGCTGCACGAGCGGGTGATCGAGGTCGACGAGCGGATCACGGCCGAGGGAACGGTGCTGCTGCCGCCCGACCTCGACCGGCTCGCCGCCGACCTGAAGACCGCCTACGACGACGGCATCCGCGCCGTCGCGGTGGTCTGCGTGCACAGCCACCTGCACCCGGACCACGAGCGGGCGATCGGGGAGGTGGCCGGGCGGCTCGGCTTCACCCAGGTTTCGCTGTCCAGCGAGGTCAGCCCGCTGATGAAGCTGGTACCCCGGGGTGACACCGCCGTGGTGGACGCCTACCTCTCCCCCGTGCTGCGCCGCTACGTCCAGTGGGTGGCCGAGGAGATGAGCGGCGTGCGGCTGATGTTCATGCAGTCCAACGGCGGCCTCACCGAGGCCGGGCACTTCCGCGGCAAGGACGCGATCCTATCCGGCCCGGCCGGCGGCATCGTCGGGATGGTGCACCTGTCCCGGCTGGCCGGCTTCGACCACGTGATCGGTTTCGACATGGGCGGCACGTCCACCGACGTGTCGCACTACGCCGGCGAGTACGAGCGGGTGTTCGACACGCAGATGGCCGGGGTCCGGCTGCGCGCGCCGATGCTGGACATCCACACGGTCGCCGCGGGCGGCGGCTCCATCCTGCACTTCGACGGCAGCCGCTACCGGGTCGGCCCGGACTCGGCCGGGGCCCACCCCGGCCCGGCCTGCTACCGCAACGGTGGGCCGCTGACCGTCACCGACGCAACGTGATGCTCGGCCGCGTCCAGCCCGCCCACTTCCCGCACGTGTTCGGCCCCGACGGCGACCAGCCGCTCGACGCGGAGGTGGTGCGGCGGCGGTTCGCCGAGCAGGCGGACGCCATCGCCGCGCGGACCGGGGACGAGCGCTCCCCGGAGCAGGTCGCCGAAGGCTACCTGCGGATCGCCGTGCTGAACATGGCCAACGCGGTCAAGCGCATCTCGGTGCAGAAGGGCCACGACGTCACCGGATACGTGCTCACCACGTTCGGCGGCGCCGGCGGCCAGCACGCGTGCGCGGTGGCCGACTCGCTGGGTATCCGCACCGTGCTCGTCCCGCCGATGGCCGGTGTGCTCTCCGCGCTCGGCATGGGCATGGCCGACACCACGGCGATGCGCGAGCAGTCCGTGGAGGCGAGGCTGGAGCCGGCCGTGCTGCCGCGGCTGGAGGAGGTCGCCAAGGCCCTGGAGGAGCAGGCCCGCGCGGAACTGCTCGACGAGGGGGTGCCGGCCGAGCGGATCACGGTGACCCGGCGGGTCCAGCTGCGCTACGACGGAACCGACACCCCTGTGCCGGTCGAGCTGGCCGACCTGGACACCATGGTCGCGGCGTTCGAGGCCAGCCACCGCAGAACCTACTCGTTCCTCATGGACCGCCCGCTCATCGCCGAGGCCGTCTCGGTCGAGGCCACCGGGCTCACCGTGCAGCCCGATCTCAGCCACCTCGGGGACCCCGGCACACTCGAATCCCAGGGGCCGATCGACGTGGTGCGGCTGCACTCCGGCGGGGCGTGGCGCGACGCTCCGCTGCACCGGCGCGAGCGGCTGCACCCCGGGGAGCAGGTGACCGGCCCGGCCATCATCGCCGAGGCCAACGCCACCACGGTCGTGGACGACGGCTGGCGGGCGCACGCGACACCGGCCGGGCAGCTGCTGGTCGAGCGGGTGCACGACCGCGCCCAGGACGACGTCGGCACGCGCGCCGACCCGGTGATGCTGGAGATCTTCAACAACCTCTTCATGTCGATCGCCGAGCAGATGGGGGCGCGGCTGGAGTCGACGGCGCAGTCGGTCAACATCAAGCAGCGGCTGGACTTCTCGTGCGCGCTGTTCGACCCGGACGGCAACCTCATCGCCAACGCGCCGCACATGCCGGTGCACCTCGGCTCGATGGGCACGACGGTCCAGGAGGTGATCCGCCGCAACGCGGGCACGCTGCGCCCGGGCAACGTCTACGCGGTCAACGACCCCTACCACGGCGGCACCCACCTGCCCGACGTCACCGTTGTGACTCCGGTCTTCGACGACACCGGTGAGCGCGTCCTGTTCTACGTCGCCTCGCGCGGCCACCACGCCGAGATCGGCGGGCTCACCCCCGGCTCCATGCCGGCGCACAGCAGCAGGGTGGACGAGGAGGGCGTGCTCTTCGACAACTGGCTGCTCGTCGACCAGGGAGAGTTCCGCGAGACCGAGACGCTGCGGCTGCTCACCGAGGCGCCCTACCCGTCCCGCAACCCGAGCGTCAACCTCGCCGACCTGCGCGCGCAGATCGCCGCCAACGCCAAGGGCGTCGAGGAGGTCGACAAGATGATCGACCACTTCGGCCTCGACGTGGTGCAGGCCTACATGCGGCACGTGCAGGACAACGCCGAGGAGGCGGTGCGCCGGGTCATCGACGCGCTCGACGACGGCGAGTACCGCTACGAGATGGACTCCGGCGCGGTGATCTCGGTGCGGCTGTCGGTGGACCGGGCCAGTCGCAGCGCGGTGATCGACTTCACCGGCACCTCGCCGCAGCTCGCCACGAACTTCAACGCGCCATCCTCGGTGGCGACCGCGGCGGTGCTGTACGTGTTCCGCACACTCGTCGCCGACGACATCCCGCTCAACGACGGCTGCCTGAAACCGCTGAGCCTCGTCATCCCGCCGGGCTCGATGCTCGCGCCGGAGTACCCGGCTGCGGTCGTGGCCGGCAACGTCGAGACCTCGCAGGCGGTCACCGGCGCCCTTTACGCGGCGATGGGCATCCAGGGCGAGGGGGCCGGGACGATGAACAACGTCACCTTCGGCAACGAGCGGCACCAGTACTACGAGACCATCAGCTCCGGTTCCGGGGCCGGCGACGGGTTCCCCGGGACGTCCGCGGTGCAGACGCACATGACCAACTCCCGGCTGACCGACCCCGAGGTGCTGGAGTGGCGGCTGCCCGTGCTCCTGGAGGAGTACTCGATCCGGCGCGGCAGCGGCGGCGCCGGGCGGTGGCGGGGCGGCGACGGCGGGGTGCGCCGGATCAGGTTCCGCGAGCCGATGACGGTGAGCACGCTGTCGGGCCACCGGCGGGTGCCGCCCTACGGCATGGCCGGCGGGTCACCCGGCGGCCTGGGCCGCAACAGCGTCCGGCGCGCCGACGGCACCGTCGTGCCCGTCGCGGGCTGCGACTCGGTGGACGTGGGTACCGGTGACGTGCTGGTGATCGAGACACCCGGCGGGGGTGGGTACGGGCCACCGGACGGCGCCTGATCAGCCGTGCCGGTGCCCCGCACCGGCACGGGCCCTGTCCGGGGACGGGTGACGAGCGCTCCCCGTCCCCGGCTGTGGCCGGCGCCCGTACGTGCACGGCTCCGTGCTCGTGACGTGTCCACACGTAGCTGGAGAGCCGCCGCGCGGACACGTCACGACTTCCGGTTTCCTTCGTCCCTTTCGCGGAAGCGTTTCCAGAACCGTTCCGGAATGGCGAGGCGGTCCGCGATGAACGACTGGAAACCGGGGGCGGCGACCTCCTCGCCGTCGCCCTGGAGAGTGTAGCTCCATACCCTCTCGTCCTCCGGTTTGAAGCAGTAGAGAACGTAGCCCTGGTGGTGTCCGAAGAAGAACCGTTCGCCGATCGGCACGTTCTCGTCCTCTTCCCGCCTGCACTCCTCGGCGTACTCTCGCAGTCCCAGGCACGCCGGATAGTGGATGTCGCTCCCGCGGAACAGGTTGCCGGCACCGCGCCCGAACCTCCTCATGAAGCCGACGTATGCCGACGGTGGGCTGCCGAACGGGCATTCCGCGAGGATCTGCCGGACCTCCTGCTCGGTGCATTCCCGGATCTCCTCCGGACGCGCTGCGTCCAGCCGCAGGAGCTCCTCGGCCAGCTGGTCAAGCCACGCGTCGACATGCGGTTCCTCGTCGTGCACGTCGGGACTCCTTCCCCTACCCGTGTCGTACGTTCACCTCGACATTGGGGAACTCTCGCTCGAACTGCTCGATCACGCCCTCGCACGATGAGCAGGGCGGCCGCTCGGAGTACAGGTCGATGGAACCTTCGATGTCCGGTCGGGTCTCCGGGTAGTTTCCGTTGCTGTCCCTGGGGTTCAGCTCGTCGGCGATATCCTCGAGGATCTTCTGCTCGGAGTCCGCCGACCGGTCGGCGTTGTAGCGCGTCTGACCGGGCATCGGTGTGCTTCCGGGACGGTCGGGACCGCTGGTTCCGGCGCGCTGTGTGTTCTCAAACCCTTCGATATTGGTGTCCGCGACCGCCACATTTCGCCTCCCGGAGTAAGCCTGCCCCTCGTCCGCCCAGTGTTGCCGCCATTCGTCCACCGCCTCCGGGCCGGCGGGAGTGCAGTCGTTCTGGTTGTGGACGAGGGCCGTGTTCGCGCCGCCGACGACATAGTAGGTGTGCAGGTCGTCAACGGTGAGGTTGTGGACCTGCTGGTCGGCCACGGTTCGGATGTCGACCGCGGTGACCTGGGTCCAGGTGCCGGCCGATGTGCGCAGCCAGGTACCCGGGTCCAGGTCGATCGCCTCGACCCACGCACCGGCCTCAGGCACCCAGAATGGGTGCGCGTCCGTGGCGGTGACACTCCCCGTCTCGCCGTTGGAGTCGGTGATGGCGATATCGACCAGGGTCTTCTCATCGGCGCCGCCGATCAGGCCGGTGACCTCGCGCGGCCCCTCCTCACCGGTGGCCGGGTCGAAGGCCCACACCTCGTCGCCGACGTCAACCGCCTCGATTGGCACCCGGTCGCCACCGGCCATGAGCACTTCGGTGCCCGGAACGAAACTGCTTCCTCCAATAGGACACGACAGACCGGAGTTGTTCTCGTTATTGTCGTCGTTGTCGTCGTTGTCCCTGTTGTTGTTTCCGTCGTTGCTGCTGTCGCCTCGACTGTTTCCGGGGGCGAGCTTGCCGAGTTTTCCGGCCTTCGCGGCCCACCCGGCACCGGGAATGAACCAGGAACCGATATCCCACGTGCCCAGCCCCAGGGCCTCGCCGTAGTCCCCGTTACTCCACGCCTCGCGGGCTTCTGGACTGATCACCAGTGAGAGCGGGTCTTCTTTGATGCCCTCCCACATACCGGTGACCGTGTCGATCGGGTTGGTGGTGAAGATGTCACCGATGCCGGTGATGTCATTCCAAACGCCCTGGCCAAGACCGCTGAAAAAGCCCCCGACCTGTGGGGCTGCGGTATCCGTGGTCCACTCCCAGGCCGTCGACAACCCATCACCGGTGGCATCGAGCGCATTACCGCCGTGGCAGATCGGGTTCCAGCCGCACCCGTCATCGCCATCATCGTCAGAGCCACCGCTCCCGTCACCACCGGAACCATCGGCATCGTCGGCGCCACCCGAGTCGTCACCGGCGCCGGAGCTATCGTCGCCACCGCCGCCCGAGGTGTCATCTCCCGGGTCGGAGCTGGCACTGTCCGGGGTGTTGCCCGTGATCCGGTCCAGCGCATCACTGATCATCACCGCGGGCCGGTCGGCGATCCCCGACACCGCTACGGTCACGAACATCGCCGCGACCAGTACAAGGATCGCGCTGTACTCGATGAACGACGCGCCGCGGTCGGGGTTGTGGATTCGCAGGAGCATTACTTACCACCGGGCCGCTGCCGACCGACACCGGACAGCGTGGCGGCGTAGAGGGATGAAATTCGACAATGAGGAAGGATGTGACGCGCTGACGCTAACGAACGGGACGCCGGGTTGAAGAGACCCAAGAGGACCCAAGTCTCATTGGGCCCCAAGGCGATACGTGCGGCCGCACAGTCCACGGCCCCCGGCGGTTCGGCCGTCGGCCAGCTACTTGAGATAGACGCGCGAGGTCGGAAGCAGGACGAGCACCAGGATCGTCGAAGGCAGGAGGAGTTGGATAAGTCCGCGCGGGTCCCCCTGGCCGATAGTGGACAGGGCCAGCAGGATCATGAACACCATCAGCGCGGCGAGGCTCCACAGCAGCAGGCGGCGCCCCTTACGCAATCGCAGGCCGCAGACCATGGCAAGCACACCGGGCAACGCGAGCGCGGTCGCGAATCCAGCGGCCTCCGCGGTGGAGGTCGCCTCGAAGGCGTTCACCGCGAGCCCGGCGACGGCCGTCACCAGTGTGATCGCGGCGAGCACGAACAGCAGGACCCGCGCGACCCTGAGCGGGCCGGGCAAAGGCCCCCGGAGGTCGGCGTCATCATTGAGGTCGGGCATCGGGGACTCCACGGTGCGAAGGACGAGGAGGGGGTGCGGGCGTTACAGACGCGGGGCCCTGTATGGACCCCGGGATGTCACTGCCAACCAGAGCAGCAGGATCGTCGGACCTTCCCGTGCAAAGCCCCAGCGATTATGCCAGGTTCACTCCGACCACATCCCCGTCGCTGGCTCCCGTGGGGGTGGCAAACCGGTGATGACTCCGTAGGCAACGGGAAGGGGATCTGGCCAGTGGGGCCAGCGGGCCGGGTGCAGGAAAAACGCGGTGGAGCCCAAGGGCCCGCACCGCGCGTGGCAAGCTTGTCGGTCCCCGGTCTCCCGCCGCGATGCGCTCTGCGTGACCAGATCCGTCCACCCTCACCGCCGCTCGGGGTGGGGGCCGGGGCACAGGAGGGCATGGTCGTCCGCGCGTCCGATCCGTGGGGCTATTTCCGGCGATCTTGAGGATTGCGTTCCTTCAACGCGCGGTGAAGGAACGAAATGCTCAAGATCGCCGGGTTTCAGTGCTCGCGGCGGAGGTGGCCGAGGAACGCGACCCAGGCGGCGCGGTCGAAACCCAGGTGGGTGGCGTGTGGGTTCTTGGAGTCGCGGAGCGCTATGCGCTCCGGGAGGCGGGCGACTTCGACGCAGTTGGTCTCAGCGAACGAATAGCTGCTCTTGTGCCAGGTGGCGGTGGACAGGTCCTTGGCAGGGGTCACGGCTCCTCATAAGAGCGGGCGACATCAGTTACGAATTTCGCCGAATCTGTCCGATTCAGGGCGATTTCCTCCAGCTTAGCGACCGCGCTTCGGAACGCCTCCACATCCCTGGGGTCATCGACGAAGATGCTTGATTTCAGGTGTTCAAGGTGGACGATGGTGGCCGCCTTCTTGAACTCCAGCATGGAGAACGCCCCGCTCATGGCGGGGTGCCCTCCATGGGAGAACGGCACCACCCGGATGTCGATGTTGTCCCGCTGCCCAGCTTCGCTTATGTGGCGGAGCTGATCAGCCATGACGCCCGGACCACCGAGCGGTCGGCGCAGCGCCGCCTCATCGATGATCACGGTCAGTTGGGGCGAGTCGGCGCGGTTGAGAAGGGTCTGACGCCCCATCCGTGTGACGACTCTGGTCTCCGCCGCCACTGCGGGAACTCCCGAGACCTCCATGGTCGCCCGTGCATACTCCGGCGTCTGGAGCAGACCGGGAATCCCGAGCATGGCGACCTCGGTAATCCGCGTGGCCTGCGCCTCGAACCCGATGAGAGCGGTGAGCTGCTTCGGAAGGTTCGAATCGCCTGTCTCCCACCAGCCGGGCCGGTCGACCTCGCGGGCAAGGCCGACGAGCCGGTCCCGCTCCTCCGGGTTGGCCTTGTAGATCACCATCATCGCGGCGACCTCTTCGCTGGTGACGCCGCGTTGCCCGGTCTCGATCCGGCTGACGGTCGCCGTCGACGAGTTCATCAGTTCGCCGACCTGGCGCGTGGTCAGTCCGGCCCGCTGCCGCAGCTCCTTCAGCTCAGCGCCGAGCCCTCGCGCCCGCACTGTCGCCTTGCGTGGCACGCCTACCTCCTTGTCGCCCGGCCCAGCATCCTACGGCCGGTGCGGATTACCCAGGGTTTCCCCAAGACGCTTGAGTCTGCTTCAGGATAGAGTATCGTTTCTGAAGCAACCGAGTGGAGACCGCACTATGTATTCACTGAAGAGGAAGTACGGTGGACGGTCTCCGCTACCTCCTGCTCTGACCTGATCTCTGGGAGGCCCCCATGTCCTCTGACCGCGTCCTTGCCGAGCTCTCCCTCGACTCCGAGATCGCCGCGCTGTGTCTGGAGGAACGGCCGCAGCTGTTCGCGCTGGCCGGGGTAGACCACGAAACCGAGAACGGCGGGCTGATCGGCCGGGTGCTGGCCTGGCCGAACCGCGTCGTCGTGTACTGGGACGGCCAGCGCGACGTCTCCAGCTACCGGTCCTTCGCCGATTTCTGGCGCAGCGCGAGCAGGCACGAGCGCAGCGGGGACGTTCGCATCATTCCCATGGACGGCCAGCCCGTGCCGGACCTGGACTGAGGCGGATCGCGCGGGACCGGGCATCGGTCATGGTGCCGGCTCCGCCCCTGCACCCCGAGGGCGGAGCCGGCACCCCGATCATCGGGGAAACCGCCGGAGCCCGCCCGAACGCCCGGGAAAGTAGGGTTGCGGGCGATCCGGCGCGTGTGCGGCGCGCACGCCTCTGTACGCCGACAACGGATAGGACGGTCCATGCCCCCTGAGATCCCCCGTTCAGTGCCTCCGAGAGAGGCCGGCCCGTCACCCTCCCGAACGGCACGGAGCTCACCTGCACCGTGTGCGGGCACGGCAGTTCGAGCAGTACAAATGGAAGCTCAACACGGCCGGCATGAGCTTCATGAACCTGGACTGGCTGAACAGGGAGGCGACCTGCTACGTCTGTTCCGGGTGCCGCCACATCCACTGGTTCCACCTCTGACGAAGAGGCGAGGGCCGCCAGGCCTCCGCCCAACGCCGTACTGGCAGGGCCTTCAGGAGAACTGGATTCCGCCGTCGATGATGACGGACTGGCCAGTCATGTAGTCGGAGTCCGGGGAGGCGAGGTAGGAGACGAACGCCGCCACGTCCGCGGGCTCCTGCACCCGGCCCAGCAGGATCTGCTCGGTGTTCTCGCGCAGCGCCTCCCCGCGCGGTTTGCCCTGCTGCTCGGTGAGTTTCTCGTCGATCAGCTCCCACATCTCGGTGCCGACGATGCCGGGGCAGTAGGCGTTCACGGTGATGCCGTGCTTGGCCCACTCGGTGGCCGCGGCCTGGGTCAGCCCGCGCACGCCCCACTTGGACACCGAGTAGGCGCTCAGCATCTCGAAGGGGCGGTAGGCCACGATCGACGCCGCCCCGATGATCTTGCCGCCGTGCCCCTGCTCGATCATCTGCCGGGCCGCCGCCTGGTAGGAGTTGAACACCCCGCGCAGGTTCACGCTCATGACCTGGTCGAAGTCCTCCGCGGTGGTGTCGAGCAGGGACTTCACCTTGGCGATGCCGGCGTTGGCGACGAACACGTCGATCCTGCCCAGCTCGCGCACGACCTGGGAGACCATCGCCGCCACGTCCTCGGCGTCGGCCACGTCGCAGGTGGCCACGGCGCAGCGGCGCCCTTTCTTCCGGACCGCCTCGGCCACTTCGTCCAGCTCGGAGCGCATGTCCGCCAGGTCCACGACCGCGACGTCCAGCCCGTCGCCGGCCAGCCGTTCGGCGATGCCGCGTCCGATGCCGCGGGCCCCTCCGGTGACGACCGCGATCCGGTCCGGTCCCTTCTCCGCCATGGTGCCGCCTCCTCTCACTCGGCACTGTTTCCGGGGGCGGCCGCTACCCTGGCGTGCTGCCTCCATCACGCAGGGGCCGAATCCTGCCGGTTACGCTGGGCGCACCGAAGAACGAGGAGCACCCGCATGAGCCAGGTCCCCCCGCCCGCCGACCCGGCGGCGCTGTCCCCGCGCGAGGCCCGGGAGCTGTTCCGGGCCGGGCTGCGCGTGCCCACCTCCGGTTACGCCGCCGGGTACGCCCAGGCCAACCTCATCGCGCTGCCGCGCGACCTGGCGTTCGACCTCCTGCTGTTCGCGCAGCGCAACCCGAAGTCCTGCCCGGTGCTCGACGTCGCCGAGGAGGGCGAGACTCGGGCCGCCGTCTTCGACGGGGACCTGCGCACCGACCTGCCCGCCTACCGCGTCTACGAGCGCGGCCGGCTGACCGCCGAACCGGACGACGTCCGCGACGCCTGGCGGGACGATCTGGTGGCCTTCCTCATCGGCTGCAGCTTCACCTTCGAGGCGCCGCTGCTGGAGGCCGGGATCCCGGTGCGGCACATCGAATCCGGGTGCAACGTCCCGATGTACCGGACGGACCGGCCGTGCCGCCCCGCCGGTCGGCTGTCAGGCCCTCTGGTGGTGTCGATGCGCCCGATCCCCGCCGGGCGGGTGGCCGACGCCGTGCGGATCACCTCGCGCTACCCGGCGGTGCACGGCGCGCCGGTGCACGTGGGCGCCCCGGCGGCGCTCGGCATCGGCGACCTCGGCCGCCCCGACTTCGGCGACGCCGTGGAGGTCCGCCCCGGGGAGATCCCCGTGTTCTGGGCCTGCGGGGTGACCCCGCAGGCGGCGGTCATGGCCTCGGCCCCGGAGTTCGCGATCGCCCACGCCCCGGGCCACATGGCGGTCACCGACGCCCGCGACACCGCCTACCAGGTGCCCTGAGGCCCCCGAGACGTAAGCAGGGCTTTCCCGGTGTCTGCCGCATGTGGGAGCGCCTCCTTGTTTTGGTCCGGTAGCGGGGGATTAGCTTCGCTGTACGTACCGGACCGACCGGTCACCGGTGGAGGGGGGCACGAACGTGAATGTAGGGATTCTGGGTTCAGGGGACGTGGCGCGGGCCCTCGGCGCCGGTTTCCATAAGTATGGCCACGACGTCATGCTCGGCAGCCGCGCCCCGGCGAAGCTCACGGCGTGGTCGGCGGAGCATCCCGGCGCCCGGGTCGGAAGCTTCGCGGAGGCGGCCGGCCACGGCGAGGTCGTCGTGCTCTCGGTCAGCGGGCGGGCGGCGGAGCAGGCTCTGAGCGCGGCCGGTGCTGAGAACCTGAACGGCAAGCCGGTGATTGACACGACCAACCCCATCGCGGACGCGCCCCCCGACAACGGGGTGCTCAGGTACTTCACCGATCTCAACGAGTCACTGATGGAGCGCCTTCAGGAGCGGTTTCCCGAAGCGCTCTTCGTCAAGGCGTTCAACTCGGTGGGCAACCCGCACATGGTCGACCCGCGCTTCGAGGGCGGCACGCCGACGATGTTCATCTGCGGCGACAACGACGGCGCCAAGCGCACCGTCCGCGGGATCCTGGAGCAGTTCGGCTGGGAGGTGGCCGACATGGGCGGCGCCGAGGGCGCCCGCGCGATCGAACCCCTGTGCATGCTGTGGTGCATCCCCCTCCTCCTGCGCGGCGAGGGCGACCACGCGTTCAGGCTCCTGAAACGAGCGGGCGGGACGTAGGCAACGCGGGTACGGCCGCCGAACGACAATGCGGGATGTCGGGGAGTCCCCGTCCACGCCGGGCGGTCGCGATCACACCCGCACGGAACAGAACATCTAGTCCGTGATCCGCTCGCGGGCCAGTTCCCGGAGCTCGGGGCGGAAGGCGGAGTCCTGTTCCGGCGTCTCCATGGCATCCGCTGATACGGGCGCGTGCTCCCAGCCCACCTCGGCCCGGCGGCCCTCGATGGTCAGGGTGGCCAGCGTGTTGCCGTACCAGGGCCCCGCGTCCAGCTCCCAGGACAGTCCCGGTCGGCGGACCCCCGCCATGCGGGCGAGGAGGGCGCCGGCCGCGCCGGTGATCCGCCAGGCCGCCACCCGGGTGAGCTTGCCGACGAGCGACGGCAGCTGGTTGCGCACCGGTGAGCAGACCAGCTGGGCGATCCGGGTGTGCGAGGCCCGCGCGGCACCGCCGCGCGGATGCGCCCCCGCCAGGTAGGAGAAGTGCACGTCGCCGCCGAGGAACAGCACACTCGCCGGTGGAGCGCCCCGGCCGCCCGCGGCCACCTGCACCACCGCGTCGGCGACCGCGTGGAACGAGTCCTGGAAGGCCGACCAATGCTCCAGGTCGATGGCCTGGCGCAGCGTCTCGCTGGGGCGGCGCAGCGCCCTGCCCCACTTTCCGGCGCACACCGCCTCGTTCCAGGCTTCCAGGTAGTGCACGCCCCTTGGCAGCAGGAACGGCAGCGTGCTCGCGACGACGAGGTGATCGACATCGCCGGTGAGCTGTTCGTCCAGCCACGCGCTCTCGACGGAGTCGAGTATGCCGCGCCGCCGGTCGTCCTCGACGACCCTGCCGCAGCGGGTGTCCACCAGCAGGAGGCGGGTGCCGCCCACATCATGGCGGTGGCTCCAGCGGTAACTGACCGGGTCCTCGTCGGCCCGCTGGGCGAATGCGTCCAGCACGTCGCTCCCGTCCTCCTGCGCGGCGACCTTGCCGAACACGGGGTCGGCGGCGCGCTGCTCCGAGGAGAGGTTCCCGAGGTGCTGGTAGACCCAGTACGCGCCGAGCCCCGAGGTGATGCGCGGTCCCCACCACGGGTTCTCGGCGATCTGTCGCCGCCACGTTCCGGAGGTGTTCCAGTCGTCGCGGATGTCGTGGTCGTCGAAGAGCATCAGTGTCGGCACCGTCGACAGCAGCCAGCGGACGTCCGGGTCCGACCAGGCCCGCCGGTACAGCTCGGCGTACTCGTCGAAGAAGACGACCTCGTCCTCCGGGGGGTGGGCCTCTCCCTTGGCCTCCGCCCGCGCGCGGTTCTCCCTGAGGAACCGTTTCATGCCGGGCTGCAGCTCGTCGGCGTACACCTGGTCGCCTATCAGCAGCAGGAGGGTGGGTTCGGCATCGCCGGCGGTGCCGTCCAAGCGGCCGTCGCCGCGCCGGTCGGCGAGCCGCAGCGACTGGGCGCGGAGCATGTCGACCCCGTTGCGCAGCACCGCTTCGGGCGAGTGGTCCGTCGTCATGCGGCAGGAGCCGAACAGGATGCGCACGGGCGCGGTGTGGTCCAGGGTGCGCACGAGGCTCGGCGGGTAACCGGAGCCCGGCTCCGGCCAGACGGTGGCCTCCTCCCCGTTCCGCTCCAGCCGGACCTCGTAGGGCAGCGCGGAACCGGGGCGCAGCCCGGTGAACTCGCAGACGGCGTAGTGGTGCCCGTGCACGGTGAACGTCTCGGCGACGGCCCGGTGCTCTCCCGCCGCGACGCTGACCCGGCAGGGCTCGTCGGTCTCCACCCAGATCGTCGCCGTCGTATCCGTCACATGCCGCAGCATCGGCCCAAGCCGCAGACCAGCGCGCACGTCCGTCTCCTGTCGTCTCACCCGGGCCGGCGCGGGTCTGCTCTTCTGTCCGGCCACTATCGAGTATGCCGAGGTCCGGCCTCTGGTGTCAGTGCCCGCCCGGCAAAAGCATCCGGCCGCCGCTCCCGCCGGCCCGCGGCCGCCGAAGGTTGAACCCGCGGGCCGCCTGGGTAAGCGTTGCCGCATGCGGACAAAACTTATCGATCTGCATACCGGCGGGTCGGAGAACATCATCGACATCACCGCGGAGTGCCGCGACTTCACCTCAGAAACAGGCGGCGACGGCCTGCTGCACGTTTTCGTCCCGCACGCCACCGCCGGTGTGGCGATCATGGAGCTGGGAGCGGGCTCCGACGAGGACCTGCTCGCGGCACTGCGCGACCTGCTGCCGGCCGACGACCGGTGGCGGCACCGGCACGGATCACCGGGGCACGGACGCGACCACGTCATGCCGGCGATGATCCCTCCGTACGCCACGATTCCGGTGATTTCGGGCCGCCCGGAGCTGGGAACATGGCAATCTATCGCCATTGTGGACCTGAACGTGGACAATCCGCGCAGGAATGTCCGGCTGTCGTTCTTGACGAGTCCGGTTGACGGAGCAGGATGGTAGGAGCAGAAGCTCAAGGGGCGGTAACGCGTTGACGGGACAGCCCCCCAGCGTGTGAACTAAGCGAGCAACGGCGGGATCGACCCGGAAGCGGGCCGCATACAGCCGAGTCCGCCCCAGCGGCGGGCAGTGCAATGAAAAGTATGGAGGAGGACTTTCGTGAGCGCGACCGCGGGCCAGGCACAGAGCGAACGCGGCCTGGCCGATCGACTCGGGTTCAAACCGGGTCAGGTGGTGCAGGAATTCGGTTTCGACGACGACGTGGACGAGCAGCTGCGCGCGTCGATCGCCGAGCGCACCGGAGAAGAGCTGGTCGATGAGGACTACGACGGTGTCGTGGACGCCGCGTTGCTCTGGTGGCGGGACGACGAAGAGGATGACCTCACCGACGTCCTCGTCGATGTGCTCGGGGCCGTTGAAGGCGGCGGTGTCATCCTGGTACTGACCCCGAAGGCCGGGCGCGAGGGCCACGTGTCGCCGAGCGACGTCGCGGAGGCCGCGACGACCGCCGGCCTGTCCCAGACCAGCGCTGTGAGCGCGGGAACGGACTGGTCGGGCACCCGTCTCGTCGCCCCCAAGATGCAACGCTGAGTCGATCCCGCTGTAACCGAGCCGCGGCGCAGCGCCGCTCAGCCTGGGATGCGCCAGGAGGCACGCCGCCCGTCCAGGCGGGCGGCGCTGTCAGCGTGTCTACAACAAGCGAAACGCGGAAATGAGGACGGACATGTCGATTGAAGCCGGCCAGAGCGCACCCGACTTCGCGCTCACCGATCAGCACGGGCAGGCGGTGCGGCTGTCGGACTTCAGGGGCCGCAAGAACGTCGTCCTGGTGTTCTACCCCCTGGCGTTCTCCGGCGTGTGCAGCGGCGAACTGTGCGAGCTCCGGGACAACATCTCCGACTTCGAGACCGACGACGTCCAGTTGCTGAGCGTATCGGTCGACTCGATGTTCGCCCACCGGGCCTGGGCCGAGCAGGAGAACCTGGAATACCCCCTGCTCTCGGACTTCTGGCCGCACGGTGAGACGGCCAAAGCCTACGGCGTCTTCGACGAGGACAAAGGTGTGGCCGTGCGCGGCACGTTCCTGATCGACAAGGAAGGCGTCATCCGCTGGAAGGTCGTCAACCCGATCTCCGAAGCCCGCGATGTGGACTCCTACCGCAAAGCCCTCGCCGAGCTGAGCTGAGCCGTTCCCAGAGGCGGCCCTGGAAAAATCCCCGGGCCACCCCTGGGAGCGTCGCTGTCCGCCGGGTGGATGTGCGGTATGGTGCGGGTGTCGCGGCAGCGAGCGAGCCGCCACCGGGGCCAAGCCCCTACCGGCGCTCCGCTCCCGGACGTCCCCGGTGCCCGCTGCGACGCGGAATCCACAGACCGAAGGAGATCCATGCCCTGCTACCTCTGCGGGGCGCGGCAGAGCGATCCGGTCCGCGGGGCGGCGCCGTTCAAGCGCGGGGTACGCCGCGACCGTCAGGTCCTCATCTGCCCGAACTGCCAAATCGCCCACGACTGGAAAGCCGACCTCGACCGCTGCGGCCGGTGCCGGTCGACCTTCCTGCTCTGTCGCCTGGGCGAGATCGAGTGCTACAGCTGCGGCGAGGTCCGCCCGCAGAACTTCCGGCCCCCGGTCCCCGACACCCCGGGGCTCGACCCCGCGCTCACGAACGAGGTCGAGCAGGCGCTCTCCCGCGTCCTCAGCGGCCTGTCCGGACCCGACGCCTCGCGGGCGCACCGCTAGTCTGGAACCGGTACTATTTTCCCGGCGCCCGGTCCTTGGCACCGGGCACCCTCGCACGGGCGCGTAGCTCAGTTGGTCAGAGCTCTCGGCTTACAACCGAGCGGTCGGAGGTTCGAGTCCTCTCGCGCCCACCACCCCCGGCTTCGGACTGGGGGTTCGTTGCGCCCCCAAGGGATCGAACCCCGAACCCGCGGAGTCTCGGCCGCGGCGGCGGGGCTCTGACCACGTCTCCTGTGATTTGGGGGTTCATACCCCGTGGATCACCAGTCGGCGGTCGTTTCGGGGGCTCGTCGGGGGACTTCGTGTCCCGAAACCGTCCCGTTTCGGGGGTCTCTCCCCTCGCACGGGACTCGGTGCCGGTCTCCGAAGCGGAGCCGGGCGGGGCCCGGCGACAGACCTCTGAGTAGGCGTACCCCTGCCGATGAGTTTCCCGGCGGCCGGGTGTCTATCTCTCGGAGAATCCGTGAAGGGAGGACCATGGCCAGAATTCTGTATTCGGCCACCATGTCGCTCGATGGCTACATCGCCGGCCCCGGCGGCGACATGTCCTGGCTCACCGAGCACCTTGCTGGCGAGAACCCGACGGCGGAGCGCCTACTCTCCAATGTCGGTTCCATCCTGGCTGGTAACGGCACTTTCGGTGGCGATGACCCCAATCGTGGCACTGACAAAGAGGGCGCGTTCGGAGGCCGCTACCACGGCCCGGTGTTCGTGCTGACGCACCGGCCGCCGGCCCGGCCGGTCGCGGGCGTCACCTTCGTGGGCGACCTGGACAGCGCGATCACGCAAGCCAAGGAGGCCGCCGGCGACAAGTACGTCAACGTGCTCGGCGCGAATGTCGCCAAGCAGTGCATCAAGGCGGGACTGCTCGATGAGATTCTGGTGTTCTTCGCCCCGGTGCTGCTCGGCGATGGTGTTCGCATGTTCGACCGCCCGGGCGGATCGCACGTGCGGTTGACTCCGATCCCCGGCGAAACGGCGCACTGGTACCGGGTCACCTACTGATCCCGGCAGCCAGGTCTCCTGCACCACGTCCTCGGCGTCCGCCACGGAGCCGAGCATCTCGTAGGCGACGGTGGAGACCAGGCCGCGTTGGGTGTCGCACCGGTCCCACTTCTGTGCCTTGCGACCGAGGCCGAAGCTGAAGTTCAGCACCTTGCGGTTGTGCCACGCCACCTCGACCGGCTCGGGTACGTCACCGAACATCCTGCGCGCCATCCGCTTGACCATCGCGCCGTAGCAGGGTTCCGGGGATCTCAGAAGGCGGGAGCCGGCCCGGCCGTGAGGGCCGGGCCGGCTCCCGCGCATGGGCTTCGGAGCCCTGAGGAGAGGATCAGGCGAGGTCGAACCGGTCGAGGTTCATCACCTTGTCCCATGCCGCGACGAAGTCGTTCACGAACTTCTCCTTCGCGTCGTCGGCCGCGTAGACCTCCGCGAGCGCGCGCAGCTCGGAGTTCGACCCGAAGACGAGGTCGGTGCGGCTACCGGTCCACAGCAGCTCGCCCGTGGCGTCGCTGCGGCACTCGAAGGTCTCGGAGGTCTCATCGGTCGGCTTCCACGTGGCGCCCAGGTCGAGCAGGTTCGCGAAGAAGTCGTTCGTCAGCGTCCCCGGCGCCGTGGTAAGAGCGCCCAGCTCCGAGTCCTGGAAGTTCGCGCCCAGGACCCGCAGACCGCCGACGAGGACCGTCATCTCCGGGGCGCTCAGGGTGAGGAGGTTCGCCTTGTCGATGAGGAGGTACTCCGCCGGAAGGCGGTGACCCTTGCCGAGGTAGTTGCGGAACCCGTCCGCGGCCGGCTCCAGGTGGGAGAAGGACTCCACGTCGGTCTGCTCCTGGGTGGCGTCGCCGCGGCCCGGAGTGAAGGGGACCTCGATGTCGTAGCCGGCGGACTTGGCGGCCTGCTCGACCCCCACGCAGCCGGCGAGGACCACCAGGTCGGCGAAGGAGACCTGCTTGCCGCCGGTCTGGGCGGCGTTGAAGGACCGCTGGATGCCCTCAAGGGTGCGCAGCACGGTCGCGAGCTTCTCGGGCTCGTTGACCTCCCAGGCGCTCTGCGGCTCAAGGCGGATGCGGCCACCGTTGGCGCCGCCGCGTTTGTCGCTGCCGCGGAACGACGATGCCGCCGCCCACGCGGTGGAGACCATCTGCGCGACGGTCAGGCCGGAGTCGAGGATCCGGGCCTTCAGGCTCGCGATCTCCTCAGCGCCGACGAGCTCGTGGTCCGGCGTGGGGATCGGGTCCTGCCACAACAGCTCCTCAGACGGCACCTCCGGGCCGAGGTAGCGCACGATCGGGCCCATGTCGCGGTGGGTCAGCTTGAACCACGCGCGGGCGAAAGCGTCCGCGAACTCGTCGGGGTTCTCCATGAAACGCCGCGAGATCGGCTCGTAGACCGGGTCGAACCGGAGCGCCAGGTCGGTGGTCAGCATGGTCGGAGCGTGCTTCTTCGACGGGTCGTGGGCGTCGGGGACTGTGCCCTCACCCGCGCCGTCCTTCGGCTTCCACTGGTGCGCGCCCCCCGGGCTCTTGGTCAGCTCCCACTCGTAGCCGAACAGGTTCGCGAAGAAGCCGTTGCTCCACTGCGTCGGCGTGGTGGTCCAGGTGACCTCCAGGCCGCTAGTGATCGCGTCGCCGCCCTTGCCGGTGCTGTGGCTGTTCTGCCAGCCCAGGCCCTGGGCCTCGATCGGGGCGGCCTCGGGGTCGGGGCCGAGGTGGCTGTCGGGAGCCGCACCGTGGGTCTTGCCGAAGGTGTGACCGCCGGCGATCAGCGCGACCGTCTCCTCGTCGTTCATCGCCATCCGGCCGAAGGTCTCGCGGATGTCGCGGGCGGCGGCCAGCGGGTCCGGGTTGCCGTTCGGACCCTCCGGGTTGACGTAGATGAGGCCCATCTGGACCGCGGCCAGCGGCTTCTCGAGCTCCCGGTCGCCCGTGTAGCGCTCGTCGTCGAGCCAGCCGGTCTCGGGGCCCCAGTAGACGTCCTCGTCGGGCTCCCAGACGTCCTCACGGCCGCCGGCGAAGCCGAAGGTCTTGAAGCCCATCGACTCCAGCGCCACGTTGCCGGCGAGGATCATCAGGTCCGCCCACGAGATCCTGCGGCCGTACTTCTTCTTGACCGGCCACAGCAGCCGACGGGCCTTGTCGAGGTTCCCGTTGTCCGGCCAGCTGTTGAGCGGCGCGAACCGCTGCTGGCCGGCGCCACCGCCGCCGCGGCCGTCGCTGACGCGGTAGGTGCCCGCGCTGTGCCAGGCCATCCGGATCATCAGCGGGCCGTAGTGGCCGAAGTCGGCCGGCCACCAGTCCTGCGAGGTGGTCAGCACCTCGGCGATGTCCCGCTTCACGGCGGCGAGGTCGAGGGTCGTGAACTCTTCGGCGTAGTTGAACTCCCCGCCCATGGGGTCGGCCACGGCGGGGTTCTTGGCGAGGATCTTCAGGTTGAGCCGGTTCGGCCACCAGCCGCGGTTGCCGCCGCCCTGGGTGGGGTGCGGGGCGCGACCGTGCGCGACCGGGCAACCGCCTCCGCTCTCCGCCTTCGCGGCGTCGGCGACTGCATCGTGGCTTTCGGACATGGGCATCCTTCCGGACAGGGAGGAACAGTGTGATTCAGAAACTGCGTGTGTTGGAACAGTCGGGGCACAGGCCCCAATAGACGACCTCGGCCTCGTCGATCGAGAAGCCGTGGTCCTCAGACGCGTTCAGGCACGGTGCATGGCCGACGGCGCAGTCGATGTCGGCGATGGCGTCGCACGACCGGCACACGACATGGTGGTGGTTGTCCCCGACCCGCGTCTCGTAGCGGGCCACGGAGCCCCGCGGCTGGATGCGCCGCACCAGTCCCGCGCTGGTCAGCGCCTTGAGCACGTCGTAGACGGCCTGGTGGGACACCGTACCGAGATTCCCACGCACGACGCCGATGATCGACTCCGTGTCGGCGTGCGGATTGTCGTGTACGGCGGACAGCACCGCTATCCGGGGGCTCGTCACCCGCAGCGCGACCTCGCGGAGCATGCGCTCGAAGTCCGAGGGCGTTGGCATGCCCCGAAGTCTGGCGCCTTTTCTGGAATAAGTCAAAAGTAGCGGGTGAACCCGCGCCGGCAGGCCGAGTGGGCCGGAACCCGTACCGCCTGGAGCACCCGGCGAACCATCGACCGGCGGGAGCACCCCGCCGTCTCGCCGTCCGCGGGCCAGAGCCGGAACCACCCGGGTGCTCCCGCCGTTCGTGCGCGCGGTGCGACAATGGGACCGTCATGCCAGCATCGGCCGGGTTCCGTCTGCCGCGTGCCGGCGTGTTCGCCACCGTATGCGTGAGCGTGTCGGTGGGGGGCCACGCCGCCGCCTCGGATACCCCTGTCCCGGTTTTGGGCGTGGTCGCGGGCTTCCTCCTCGTACTGGGAATGGCCTGGGGCGCGACCATCAGGGAGTGCCGCTACGGCACGGTCCTGGCCTGGATGCTGTGGGGCCAGCTCGCCCTGCACCTCGTTTTCCACCGAGCCCAGCGGCTCTCGTCGGTGTCCGAGCCCGAGGAGCCCTCCCCCGCACATCTCGCGCGCCATCCGCCCGCGACGGGTGGCGAGGCCGACGGGTCGCCGGTGTTGATGCTGCTCGCACACATCGCGGCGGCGATGGTCACCGCATGGTGGCTGCGCCGCGGCGAGGCGGCCGCTTTCGCTCTGGCCCGTGCACTGCGCATGCTGCTGACGCCCCCGCTGGTGCAGCCGCGGTTGTCGCCGTGTACTCCGGCCCCGGTCGTGGTGCCCGCAGCGACGGCTGACTCCCCTGCGCTGTACGGCACCGTACTACCCTACGTACGCACGTTGCGAGGGCCACCGCTTCGGACGGGTACCCGCTGATTCCTTTCCCCTGCCGCCGTGGAACCACCACGCGGCGGTAGCGAGCTGTCCTTTTCCGAAGAGGTGAACACGCATGTATGTCCAATCTTTCACCGGCGCCGCGGCCACCAGATCGCGACCAGCGCGCCCCTTCCCGCCGACCGTCGAACGCGACGCCCCGGTACCGGCCCGGCCGTCTCGTCGGACCGGAACGGGCGCCGGCGATGACCAGGCGGTCACCGCGCTGGCGTTCGCGGCCCGCCGCGGCGAGGCGAACGCGATGGAGGCCTTCGTACGCGCCACCCGCGGCGACGTGTGGCGTTTCGTGGCCTCCCTGACGGATGTCGAGTCCGCCGACGACCTGACCCAGGAGACCTACGTCCGGGTCCTGCGCGGTCTCGCGCGGTTCGCCGGACGCGCTCACGCACGGACCTGGCTGATCGCCATAGCCCGGCGCGTCGTGGTGGACCACTACCGAACGCGGGCCGCGCATCCCACGATCGCCGGCACCGACTGGCAGCTCGTGCTCGACGAGCGTCCCCGGAACGAGAACCCGCGCTTCGACGAGGAGTTCGCTCTCCTGGAACTGCTGAAGACGCTGCCCGGCGAACAGCGCGGAGCGTTCCTCCTCACCCAGGTGGCGGGCTTTCCCTACCGGGAGGTCGCCGCGATGACCGACTGCCCGGTGGGCACGGTGCGTTCGCGAGTGGCGCGCGCCCGCCGGGGCATCACCACCGCCCTACGGTCCGTCCACTCCCTCTCAGAAGACGCGTCCCCTTCCGCCTGACCCGGACCAGCGCCGGGCACGGTACTGCGCGGCTCGGGTGGTGCGGCCACACCGCACCACCCGAGCCTTGCCCCGGCGACACGCGTCGGCGGCTCCTGCCGGCGCGTTATTCGGCCCCCTCATCGTGCCCGTGGGATCCGTCCGCCTCGGCGCCGTCGACCTGATGCTCGGCCTGCACGGGTTCGCCCTCGGCCGCCCATGCGGTGTGGTCATTGGCGGTGAGCATCACCGTCAGGGTCCGCTCCTCTCCGGCGACCGCTTCAGCGGGGAGGTGGAACCAGGGGCCGTACACCCGGGCGTACTTCTCGCCGTCGATGTAGAGGTGGGCGTGCCCCTGGCCGCCCTGCGCGTCACCGCCGCTCTCTTCCGGCGTGAATTCGAACCCCTCGGTGGCGAGGTGCAGGTCCCACCCATCGTGGGCATCGGGCTCCACCTCAAGCTCGACGGACGGAGCCTCTTCCGCGGGGACCTCCCGCAGCTTGTGACCGTCCGGGGTGGTCTCCGACAGCACCTCTCCGGCGGACGGTTCCTGCTTCTGTCCTTCCTGTCCTTCATCCTGGGCATCGGCGCCGGGCTCGCCGGCGCAGCCGCTCACAGCGACCAGTGCGAATCCCGCGGCGACGGGAAGCGAGCGAACACCCCTACGACCGAACCTCATCAGCGACCGTCTTTCTTCTTCCTTTTCCCTGTGGCCGTGAACGGTCGCTCCTCCGGAACCGCGGATCCCATCCTGAGCTGCGGGGACACGAAAGCCGCCGCAGTGTTCCACGACCGGGGAGCGATACGCCCGGGACCGGTAGCCGCCCCGGCACGAACATGGCGCGCGGACCGCCTGCCGGACCGCCGGGCCTTCCTTCACCACACAAGTCGGAAGCCCGCGCGGATAAGTTCCCGCTCGCTCCCGATTCCGGCTGTTCCGGGAAAGGGCGGCCGGGCCGCCGGCGATGGCGTGCCGGATGCGGTCGCGCATCGCGGCGATCCTCCCGGCGGGGATCTCCGGTCAGCGTGCCGCGCCTGCGCTGAACGGCAGACCGGCCCCTGACCGGCGTTCGAGCCGTGTCGAGGAAGACGACTCGCCTGCGCCCCGTACGTGTTGCCATGGGCGGAATGGCACAGGGGGGCTTTCGTCGCGCCGCGCCGAATGGCACGATATGTGACCCCCCGCACACCCTCCGAACCGATCCCCCTCCCTCCCCTCGTCTTTCCTAAGGAAGTTCCATGCCGCTCGCGCGATCCATATCGCTGGTGTCCGCCACTTCCGCGTTTCTCCTCCCCCTCCTCTCTCCCGGGACCGCCGCCGCCGAACCGCTGCCCCGCGCCGGTTCCCTCTCTCTCGCGGCGAGCACGTCCGTGGGCGTGCACAACGCCTACGAGAAGAGCAAGTTCGGCTACTTCGCCGACGCACTCGGCTCCGGGGCGGGGCTGCTGGAATTGGACGTGTGGACCGACGACCTCACCGGGGAGTGGCGTGTCAACCACGACCTCATCGGGCGCCAGAACAACTGCGTCGGCGCCGCCGCCCCCGGCGAGCTGCGCCGGGGTAACGGCAACGGCGACCTCGCCGACTGCTTCCGCGATATCCGCACCTGGCACGACGCCAATCCGGAACACCGGCCGATCCAGCTCAAGATCGAGATGAAGGACGGCTTCTACGGCAAGGGCGGACTCGGGCCCGCCGAGTTCGACGCGCTGGCGGGCGAGATCCTCGGCGACGCCCTGTTCCGGCCCGCTGACCTGCTCGCCGGTGCGGGCGGAGGGCACACGACGCTCGACGACGCCGCCAGGACCGCGGCCTGGCCGGCCCGTGACACGCTCGCCGGGAAAGTGCTCATCGAGCTGATCCCCGGCACGTTCGAGCAGAAAAACCCGTTCGACGACCTGTGGACCGACGAGGAGTACGGCACGCACCTGCGCGACCTGGTCGCGGCCGATGACATCGGCCGCGCGACCGCGTTCCCCGCCGTGCTCGGCGCGCAGGCGGGCGACCCGCGCGAACGGTACGACGAGGACCTGCGGCCGTGGTTCGTGGTGTTCGACGGCAGCGCGCGCTCCTACGTCGACGGGATCGACACCGCGTGGTACGCCGACAACGGCTACCTGCTGGTGATGACGAGCGGCCACGCCGTCGAGCCGGCCATCGACGCCAGCGATCCCTCCGAGCAGGAGGCCGCCGACCGGGTGGCGCTGCTGGCCGAGGCGAACGCGACAACGATCACCAGCGACTGGAGCCGACTGCAGGGAGTGCTGTCGATGGTGCTGCCGCGCGGCTGACCGCGGGCGCCCCGGCGGCGGGCGGGTCCGGTCCGGCTGCCGGGCCCGTCCCCTCCGGCAGCGCCGGGTGCCTCCCGGCGCCGCCGGTACCGCTTCCTCATCACGGCGGGTCTTCGCCCGCGCCGGGAGAGGTCTGGTATGCCGCCCCCGGCCGCGAACCGGAGGTTCGCATGCGCATCGGGGCTATGCGTGCCCGTGCTCCGCGGCCCCGGCGGGTTTCTCCCAGATGGAGACGTGCTGGCGGCTGAGGCTCGTGAAGGGCTCCCGCGTCCATCCGTCCCACCGCTCGCGCAGGCGCAACCCGGCGATCTGGGCCATCAGGTCGAGTTCGGCGGGCCACACGTACCGGAAGGGAATCGACCGGTACTCGCCGCGCCCGTCGACGACCTCGACGTAGTTCGAGCTCATCGCCTGGGTGGCGACATCGTAGAGGTCGAACGCCCACTGTGTCGGGCTCACGTGGAACGGTACGGCGACCTGCCCCTCCGGAAGCCTGCGCAGATCGGGGACCCCGACCTCGATGACGAAGCGGCCCCCGGGCTCAAGGTGGGCCGCGGCGTTGCGGAAGCAGGCCACCCGCGCCGCCTGCGTCGTCAGATTCATGATCGTGTTGAAGACCAGGTAGGCGACGGAGAACGTCCCCTCCACCCCTGTCGTCGCGAAGTCGCCGATCATCACACCGATCGCGTCGCCGCCCGGCTTGGCGCGCAGCCGGGCGACCATCGCCCGGGACAGGTCGATGCCGTGGACCGGAACGCCGCGGCGTGCCAGCGGCAGCGCGACCCGCCCTGTCCCGATGCCCAGTTCCAGGGCCCGGCCGCCGCCGGCCAGCCGCTCCAGGACGTCGACCGCCGGATCCACGACGCCCGGCTCGAACCTCTCCGCCGACATCTCGTCGTACTTCGCCGCGATGCGTTCCCGAAGTAGCCGTCCTCGTCGTCCATGCCCGGACCCTAACGCGGAGGACCTGCGCGGCGCTGCTGATTTTTCGGTCGGTGTGACGGCCGGGCCGCCCGCCGGTGTTCCGCGGTGCCCCGGACCGCGGGCGCCGGCCCGCGAAGGACCGGCGCCCGCGGAGGGCCGCTAGCGCAGCGCGTCGGCGGCGACCGCCGCGGCCTCGGCGATGAGCGCGTCCTCGGACTCGGCGTCCTCCCCGTCCCTGCTGGACAGGACCGCCAGCACGATCGGGTCACCGTCGGGGGGCCACAGCACGGCGATGTCGTTGCGCGTCCCGTAGCCCGCGCTCCCGGTCTTGTCGCCGACCTCCCAGCCGTCGGGAATCCCCGCGCGGATCAGGTCGCCGCCGGTCGTGTTCTCCAGCAGCATCTCCCGGAGCAGGGTCCGCTTCTCCTCGGGCAGGGGGTCGCCGAGCACGTACTCGCGCAGGTCCGCGGCCAGCGCCTCCGGCGTGCTGGTGTCCCGGGTGTCGCCGGGAGCGGCCTCGTTCAGCCCGGTCTCCCGGCGGTCCGCCTGTGTGGTGTCGTCGCCGATCTCCACCAGAGCGTCCTGCAGCCCCTGCGGCCCGCCGAGTTCGTCGAACAGGAGGTTGGCGGCGGTGTTGTCACTGTAGCGGATGGCGGCGTCGCACGCCTCCAGCAGGGTCATCCCGGTGTCGACGTGCTCCTCGGTGATGGGCGAGTACTCCACCAGGTCCTCGGCGCCGTAGCCGACGACCTCCTCCAGTTCCGCAATGGACCGGCGCTCCATCACGGCACCGCAGGCCAGCGGCTTGAAAGTGGACGCGTAAGCGAACCGCTCATCGGAGCGGTGGGCGACGTCGAGGCCGGTGCCCGTGTCCAGGGCGTAGACCCCGAGCCGGGCGTCGAACTCCTCCTCCAGCCGTTCGAACTCCGCCGCGTACGGCGCCTCGCTCGACTGCGCCGCCGAATCGTCGGAGGGAGACGCGTCCGGGGCCGCCGCGCACCCCGCGAGCGGGCTCACGGCGATCGCCGCCAGAGCCGCGAACGCGGCGCGACGAGCAGGTCTGTACAGCATGATCAAGCCTTCCTGTCCTTGGATCGGACGGGCCCCGGGAAACCCTGCGCAGCAGTCTCGCCTCCGCGGCCGATACTGTCGAAGACGCAAATGGGCCGATCCATGCGGAACCGGCATAATCTGTGGCCATGGATCTCGTCGGCGCCTGCAGGGCGTTCGTTCATGTGAGCGAGAAGGGCAGTTTCACCCAGGGCGCCGCGGCCGCGCGGGTCCCCCAGCCGGTGGCCAGCCGCCGCATCGCGGCCCTGGAGAAGCACCTCGGAGCGCGGCTCTTCGACCGCTCCGCGCGGCGGGCCGTCCTCACCCCCTTCGGCCGCGACATGCTGCCCTCGGCGCGGCGCCTGGTCCGGCTGGCCGAGGCCATGGAAGACGCCGCGGAGCAGGCCAGGCGCACTCCTTTACGCGTCGCTGTGCCCGACACCTGTTCCACGCTGGACCTGGCGCGGCTGGACGCCGAGGCGCGCCGCCACGGCATCCACCTCGACCTCCATACGGCGCCTCCCGACGCGCGGGCCGAGCTCCTGCGCTCCCAGGACGTCCGAGCCGCCCTCATCGCGGTTCCGCCGGACGAGGCCGCGTGGCGCGTCCCGCTGGGCCTGGCGAGCGTGTCCCCGCCCGGTGCGGACGTCGTGTACATCGAGACCCTCCGTGTCGGCCGCGCCGATGTCGGCCGGCGACCGCGCCGCGTATGGATCCAGCCCGAGGACGACGTCCCGCACATCAGGGACCGGGTGACCCGGATCCGCGACGCGGTGGGCCTCCGCCCCGCGCAGGTGGCGGTCGCACACACCCTCGCGGCGGCGACGGCCGAGATCCTGGGCTCGGACGACCTCCTCCTGGCGTCCGCCGGGCAGGCCGAGGAACTGGGGCTGCACTGGTGCCCCATGGGGGAGGCCGCCCTCACCCGCGGTCTCGATGTCGCCACCGCCGGCGGCGAGGACCCGGAACGCCTGCGCACCGCGTTACGGGAGGGCATCGCCCGCTGCATTGGCGCGGTGGACCGGGACGGGGCGGGGCTGTGAGGGCCGAGGCGTTCCTCCGAGAACTGCGCGAGACGCTCGACGGCGCCGGACTGCGCGGGTCGTTCCTCGTGCGGGACCTGAACACCGGACACGAGCTCGGTATCGAGCCCGACCTCGAGTTCCCCACCGCATCACTCGTGAAGGTCCCCCTCGCGATCGCCACCCTCGACCGTATCCGCAGGGGGGAGCTGGACGGTGCCGCGGAGGTCCGGGTGCGGCCAGGGCACAACACCGTCCCCGGCCCGGTGGGGCTCGGCCGGTTCCGGCACCCGGCGCGCGTCGCGGTCGAGGACCTGATCTACCTGAGCATGGCGGTCAGCGACAACACCGCCGCCGACATCCTGTTCACGCTCACCCCGCCGGGCGACGTCGCAGGCGCGCTGAGGGGACTGGGACTGAACGGGATCACCGTCCGCAACACCCTGCGCGACCTCAGCGAGACACCGCAGGAGCGGCTCGCCCCCGCCGATGCGCACCTCGCCCACATCCTGGCCATCGAGGCGGGGACGGCCGGGCGCGGACACAGCGTGCCGCAACTCGACGTGACCCGCGCCAGCTCCGGGACCGCCCGGGCCTACGTCGAACTGCTCCAAGCACTGTGGCTGCCCTCGGCCATCGCTCCCGGGATCGCCGAACAGGTCCGCGACCTCATGGCCGCCAACGTCCTGCGGCAGCGGCTCTCGCCGGACTTCAGCTCCGACACCTCCCGGTGGTCGTCCAAGACCGGGACCCTGCTCAACCTCCGCCACGAGATCGGCGTCGTCGAGCACGCCGACGGCCGGCTGTTCGCGGTCGCGGCGCTGACGGAGTCGCGTGTCTCCGCCGCCGCCCAGCCCGAGGCCGAAGCCGTGATGGGAGGCGTCGCACGCCGGCTCCGCGACCACCTGCGGGCGAACGCCTGAATTCAGGAAGCGGCCGGGGCCGGGCGCCGCCAAGCGCGGGCGGCGGCGTAGCAGAGCGGAAGGAGCACGGCGGCGGTGGCGATGTGCCAGGGCAGCCGCCATCGGCCAAGGCCCTGGTCAGTGGCCACCGGACCGGGGGCGGCGTGCTCACCGCCGGCGGTGAGCGACCAGACCAGGAACACGTCGCCCACGGGGAGCAGTCCGCCCGCGTAGCGGCGCTTCCCTCCGGTCTCGATGGCCATGCCGGTGGCCTCGGCCAGGCCGGTGAGCGCGGCGGCGGCCCGCTCATCGCCGAAGAGCACCGCGTCGCCCAGCGCGACAGCGCTCGCCGACGCCGACAGGCCGAGGATGAGCGGCCCGGAGTCGACGTCGCCCGGTGAGTCGTCGCCGCGCGGGTGCTCGCGGATCCCGGGCACCATCCCGATCTCGGAACCGAAGAGAGTTCGGAAGGCGCGGTAGTCCTCGGCGGCCCATTCCGGGTCGACCTCCGCGAGGAAGCGCAGCAGCAGGCTCTGCGAACTGCCCCGAGCCCCCTGCGCGGGTTCACCCGTGGCCGGATCGGCGGCGTGCGGTACCAGGCCGGTGCCGGGGTCGAGGCGGTCGCGGACGGCGCGGGACCACCGTTGGACGACCTGCGCGTGCTCGTCCGCGCCGCGCACCCGGTCGTCCAGGGTCAGCGCCGCGACGGCCACCACGCTGTCCACCGGCCATGCCTGGCCCGGGTAGGCGGCGAGGTAGGGGCTCCCGCGCTCCAGCGCGGCCTCGAAAGCGCCGCGCAGCTCGCTCGCGTCCGCGTGCAGCGCCTCGGCTTCGGCGGGCGCGCGCCCCGGCCCGCCGGACAGCTCAACGATCCGCCCCCGCAGCCAGGCCGTCCAGCCCGCGTGGAAGACGCCGTAGGGCGGGTCGGCGTCAGCGGGGAAAGGGGCGGTGCCCTCGGCGGATTCCAGCCGCTCCAGCGCCCAGCGGGCCTCGCTGAGCGCCCGGCCGCGCTGACCGGGCTCGACAGAGCCGACGTTGACCCAGCTGAGGCCGTAGAGCGCGTGGGTGAAGAAGTAGCCCTCGGGGAAGAGCCGCTGCATCCGCTCCCCCGCCCCCGTTTCCAGTTCCGCCCGCAGGAACGCGAGCCGGGGCAGCGCGTCGGCGGCGACCTCGGCGCCGCTCCGCTGCAAGGGCGAGGGGGTGTAGGAACGGACGGTGGACAGCGTGACCACCCCCGTCGAGGCCAACGCGGCCAGGGCGAGCACGACGGCCGCCACCGCCCGCCACGGCGGTCTGCGGACGCGGGAGAGGTAGGGGGGCATCCGGTCGGCCATCCTTGTCCGAGCAGGGGCGGAGGTCGCCGCTTCGTTCTTTCCCAAACGGGAGAAGGCCCGATTTGGACGCCGCGGGAAGCGCGGATTCAACGCGTTTCGCGTAGGCGGGTGACAAGAGCGCTGACTTCTGCCGGGGAAAACCCCGTACGAGTGTGTGTTTCGGCGTCCCCAAGGCGCTCGCGGACCGTTTCGAGCCCGGCGAGGACCGACTCGACCATCGTGCTCCGAAACGACAGGGTCACCGATCCAGGGGCGACGCTTACCAGCCTCACACGGTCGCTCCGGCCGACTTCGGGGACGCGTTCCAGCCGCGTTCGTGCGTAGCCGCGGATCTCGCGCAGAAAACCGAGCAGCTCGTGCAGGGTTTCAATCCCTGCACGCGGTGGCCCCTCCCCCAGTCCGTACTCCCGTATATTCGGGGACTCCTTGGACATCTGGAAGAGGAGGGAGAACTCGTCGTCGGACAGGCGAAGCGTCACCCAGTCTCCGCTTCCGTTCAACGTGGTGTTCCTACTCCAATTCCTCGAAATAGGTCCTTCCCTCGGAAGGAGTGAAGACCGTGCCGCCGTGAGGCGCTCCCGGATCCTCGATGACCACAGCTCCCGTGTCGTTGTCCCAGTACGCGGTCCGACCGCCGCGAAGCCCGTACCGTACTTCGAGGTTGGGAAGATCCTCGTTCAACACGTTGTCGACGTAGTCAGCGAGTCTTTCGGGAGGTACCCCATCGACGTGATGGTCCAGTGCTCCCTCGTTGAAACGATCGTTGGCATGGTCGGCGATCGATTCGGCCTCGGGACAAGGACCGTCATTGTGGACGAGGGCATCCGCGCCCCCTGTTCCTACATAGTAGGTGTGCAGGTCGTTGACGGTGAGGTTGTGGACGTGCTGGTCGGGGAGGGTGCGGGTCTCGGTGGCGGTGACCTGGGACCAGGTGCCGGCGGAGGTGCGTAGCCAGGTGCCGGGGGTCAGGTCGATGGCCCTGACCCACGCGCCGGTCTCCGGCGCCCAGAAAGGGTGGGCGTCGGTGGCGGTGAGGGTGCCGGTCGCGCCTGTCGCGGTGTCGGTGATGGTGAGGTCGACCAGGGTTTTCCCGCCGCCGCTGTTGTGCAGGTGGGTGACCTCGCGAGGGCCTTCCCGCCCGGTGACCGGGTTGAACGCCCATACCTCGTCGCCAACGCCGATGTCCTCGATCGGGGCGGTGGAACCGTCGGCGAGAAGCACCGGGGTGCCGGGCACGAAGCTGTTGCCCGCGCAGCCGGCGTTGTTCCGGTTCTCCTCGTCCTCGTTCTTCTGATCGTTTTCGTCGCGCTGGCCGCTCCCGTTGTCGGAGTCGCTGCCGCCCTGGGGGCTGTCGGATCCGCCGCTGGGGCCGGGTACCTTGCCGGTGGCCTTGAACAGGGTCTGGAACGCCTTGGCGATCCAACCCGGCCCGGGGACGAAGAGAGTACCGATCTCCCACAGGCCGTAGCCGATGACCTCGGCCCAGTCGCCGCGCTGCCAGGCATCGCGCAGCTCCTCGCTGAGCAGGAGGCCCAAGGGGTCCTCGACCAGGCCCTCGATCATCCCGCCCACGGCTTCGGCCGGGTTGGTGATCAGTTCCCGGATACCGGTGAGACCGCCGGTGACGTCGTCGGAGATGGCCCGGCCGAGCGCGCCGAGGACATCGCCCACCGGGCCCAGGTCCAGGTCGTCGGGGTGGGCGTCCTCTCCCGGGGCGAGGTGCAGGTCGTCGTCGGTGGGGTCCTGCCCGGTCTCGTCCACCGTGCGCTGGAAGCCGTAGGCGGTATCGTCCAGCCCTTCGCCGGTGTCGTAGTTGGGCGCGTCCTCGGGCAGGTAGGGGGATCCCGCAGCGTAGTCCGAGGATCCGTCCGCGGGAGCGGTCGGCGCGCCCCCTTCCCCGGAAGGGTCCGCACCGTCCGGTTCGGCCCCGGCGACCTCGCTCACGGCGTCCTCGACCAGGCCGGCCACCCGGCCCGGGATGCCGGCGTTGAGCACGACGTTGGCGATGGCGGCCACCAGGAGGATGACAGCGGCGTACTCGATCATGCCCGCGCCGCGCTCGGAGTCGTGGATGCCGCGCAGCACCCCGCCGCGGCGTTCGCAGTGGCGCGACCTCACGAGAGGTGCTCGCGCGAGGGCGCGCGCAGCACGAACGTCAGGATCAGGATCGGCAGGGCCAGGTTGACCAGGCCCTGCGGCTCACCGTTGCCGATGCGCCCCAGGGCGAGGAAGAGCAGGAACGCCTGGAAGACCACGATCGCCACCAGCGTCCCGCGCCGGCCGGCGGGCAGCCGCAGTCCCAGCACCAGCGCGAGGATCCCGGGCGCGGCGATCCAGAGAAGGGTCCCGAAGGATTCAGGGGTCGGCTCCATGATGATGAGAGCGCCGGTGACCTGCAGCCCGACAGCCCCGGCGAGCACGAACAACAGCACACGGGCGACTTTGAGTGAGGACGGCAGAGCGCGTGGCACGGGAGAACCTCATGGCGGGAAAGGGGGAGACACGGCGCATAGCGCCGCAAATCGTCACAGTGTGTAAATGCTAGAGCGTGGTGGGTACCCGCTCAAAGCCCAGGGCCGGACCCGGCCACCGCACCATCGCCGATCATGGAGGAGGTGCCGGATTAGGCGGCGTTCCAGGTACTGTCGGCCAGGTCGTAGGCGAGGAAGAACCACACGTGGCGGTGGGAGGGTCGGCCGTTGTCGCCCCAGGCGGTGGCGAAGGCGTCCACCAGGGCCAGGCCGCGCCCGGCCGGGGCGAGGGGGTTCAGCCATCGGGGTCGGGGGCCAGGTAGTGGCGTTGGCGGTGGTCGTAGTGGTGGTCGTCGATGGCGCCGCCGTCGCGGCAGGTCAGGGTCAGCCCGGTGGGTGAGCGGTCCACCCGCAGCGTGTAGGTGCCGCCGGGCCGGCCCGAGCGCGAGTGCCGGAGGGCGTTGGCGGCCAGCTCCGAGCCCAGCAGGTCGAACAGGTAACGGTACTCGGGGTTCTGGTCGGCGGCACAGGAGCGCAGGAAGGCGTGCACCAGCGGGAACAGCACCACGTTGCCCCAGAAGTCGAAGGCGCGGCGGGTGAAGGGCACCGGCTCGGCGATGAAGTAGTGCTTCTTCTGCCAGGGCACCACCAGATCAAGCGGAACCGTGACGGAGGGTAGCTGCAACGGGGCAGCCCAAACAGACATGCGGACTCCTTGGAGACGAGCCAGAAGGCAGAGGAGAGTAGCCGGAGAGACAGGCGGCGCCCGCGTTTCGGTCCGTTGGCCGGACAGCACGGCGGGCGACCAGTAGCGTGATCACCAACAACCCGGGGTGACGCGACGGTGACCAGGTGCACATTAAAGCCAACTCTACTTCGTAGAGTTTTCAAGTCTGTTTGCTACGAAGTAGCGATCGATTAAGGTAGTCCCATGCGTTCACCACATAGCCCCACGCTTCGCCTCCGCCGTCTTGCCACCAAGCTCCGCCAGGCACGCGAGAGCGCCAGACTCACGACCAGCCAGGTCGGAGCGGAGTTGAAGTGGAGTTCCGGCAAGGTCAGCAAGATGGAGACCACCGAGACCAAGCGCATCAGCGCCGCTGATCTCGACAAGCTCATGGACCTCTACAAGGTCCATGACACCGCCAAACGAGAGGCCATGCAAGCGCTGGCCCGCGACGCCAAGGAGCGCGGCTGGTGGTCGAAGTATCGTGAAGTCTTCGGAGCCCAAGCACTGCCGGATTTCGAGGCTGAAGCCTCGGCCATCCGCAGCTTCGAAGGACTCGTCATTCCGGGGCTGCTCCAGACCCCCGAATACGCCGAGGCGCTCTTCCAAGGAGGCCGCTACACCGGCCCTGAGGACATCGAACGCCGCGTCGAAGCTCGGATGGCCCGCCGGAACATCCTGACCGAGTTCAACCCCGTGCGGTTCCGGGTCGTCATGGACGAAGCAGCACTGCACCGCATGATCGGCGGCCCACAGGTCATGGCGGCCCAGATGCGGCACCTGCTCTACATGGCCAAGCTGCCCAACATCGACATCCAGCTACTCCCGTTCGAAGCGGGGTCCCATGCGGCGCTCGTCGCCCCGTTCAGTATCTTGGAGTTCCCCGACCGCGTGAACCCACCGATCGTCCACGTGGACACCGTCACCGATTCTGTGTTCTTCGAACAACCCGGCGACGTGGAGCGGTACAGCGCAACATTCGGCGACATCCAAGGCACCGCCATCAGCACCGCGCAGACCGCCAAGTTCATCAGCGACCTAGTCAAAGCCCTAGAGAGCAGACAATGACCGACGCGTTAGTCTTCCGCAAGAGCAGCTACAGCGGACAGGCTCCCAACTGTGTCGAAGTGGCCCACATCCCCGCTTCCTTCCGCAAGAGCGGCTACAGCGGCGTCAACGGCGACTGCGTCGAGGTCGCCGATCTCCCCTCCGGTGCCGCCCTGCGCGACTCCAAGCAACCCGAGGCCGGGCACCTCGCTTTCCCCGCCGCCGAGTGGGACGCCTTCCTCACCGCCGCCCGGGACGGGGAGCTGTAGTCGGCGTTACGAACTCTTGAAACGCGGGCGCGGTTCCCGGACGACCCGGCTGCCGCGCCCGAGCCCATCGGCGCCGACGACTTTTTTCGACCCGAAGTGCGCCAGTCGGATCGTAAGGTCGGTGGCTCCGGCCAGATCGGTCAGATCGACACCACCATCCGCGACGATCCGAAGAGTGCGCAGGCTGGGAAGATCCCGGAGCCAGGATGGGAGTCGATACGGCTCGGTCACGGTCGGGAGAATGAACAGCTCCAGTTCGTCAAGCAAGGGAAGACGGGTCAAGACACGCTCGTTCGCTTCCACGGTCGTGTCGGTGATGGAGAGGCTGTTCAGGCGCTCCAGGAATAGCAGAGGCGAGAGGTCCACGTTGTTGGTGGCGCCGGAATCGCGGTAGCAAAAATACTTTAGGCTACTGAAAAGCGTCTCGATCCCGTCCAGCGAGCCGAGATTTCGACAGCTGGCCAGTGTGAGTCTGGCTATATCGTAGTGCGCGACATCGTAAAGGGACCGCAGGTCGGTGATCTCTTCCACTCGGAGGTAATTGAGATAAAAGTTCTCTTTCTCCGGAATAAGAGCGGAAAGCGGAATCTGGGGAGCACCGGAAAAAAAGGATACACCTCCCAATTCCCGCATCGCCCTTAACGACTCCAGGCCCCGAACGTCCTGCGGCCGGTTGATAGTCAGATACCGAATATGTGTTTCCGCCAGTACGGAGACATCGCTGACACGCGTGTCCTCATGAAGAAACAGCGAGGCGAGCCGCTTGAGTGGTCTCAGCCAGTCCAGGGACTTGACGTGCCAGGTTGTTTCCCAGCGGGTGCGCAGAGCAAGGCAACGTAGGCCAGGCATACGTTCGAGTACCCGCAGGTCGGTTTGCTCATCCCCATCGACCACCAGTCCATCTATGTCTGGCACGCACTCGGCCACCAGTGGCAGGTGGTCGCCGTGGGTGCCGAACAAATAATTTGACCCTTGCGGCCATTGGGGAAGCACCTCCCGGGCGAAACGCCGGGAGGGATTCTTGGTCCAGGCGTCTTCGAGCGCGCCCAAGACTTTCCAACTGCCGTGGCGTGCCGCGTTGGCGATGATGGGGACGGATTCCTCTCCCCCGATGCCCGAGGCCGCGCGGATGGTGGCTTCGGCCTCGCGCGCGTTGCGGACCGTGGCCTCGGTGAGGAACGGCAACGCGGGTTCCCCCGCCGTGATCAGCGCTTTGACCTGGGCTTCGGTGCGGGGCGGGAGGATGCCCGCCACCCGGCGCTCCACCTCGGTGCGCAGTTCCACGGCCAGGGTGGAGGAGGCGCTCATACAGGCGAGCGCGGTGGCCAGCAGCCGGTCGTGGTGCTTCTTGACCTGGTCGGCGCGCGTGAGCAGGCCCGAGATGAGTTCCGCCCGTTGGCGGTTGCCGACGTGCCCGGCGGCCATGACCACGACCTCGTGCCACTGGTCGTCGTGGGCGTTCCTGACGAGTTGGGGGATGCTGTCCTCTTCGACCAGCGCCTTGGCGGCGAGGTACTCCTCGAAGGTCCGGTGGATGAAGCTCACCCGGTCGACCGTGGGGGCGTTCAGCAGCCCGCTGCGGACGAGCAGGTAGTCGAAGACCTGGTCGGGACCGCCCTCGGCGCGGTGCATGATGGCCAGGGTGCGTTCGATCTGGCGCCGCGCGGTCTGGTGCGGCATCTCGGAGCTTCCGTTGCACACCAGCCACCGCGCGAGCTCCTGCAGCAGTTCCGTCTTCTCGGTGCGCGACAGGTGGACTCCGTCGCTGGCGATCCCGCGCTGCTCGTCGCGATCGGCCAGCAGCATCGCCAGGGCCGCCTGGTAGACCTCCAACCGGTCGCGGGGCAGGGCGGTGCGCCGGTCCCGGTAGAGCGCGCACAACAAGGCGCACAGCAGCGGCGTGGACGCGATGTTGCGCAGCGGTTGCGTGGTGAGCACCTTGTCAGTCAGCTCCCGCTCGTAGCGTTCGAGCCGTTCGCGCTCGTCGACGTCGACCGTTTCGCTGCGCACCGCCGCGTGCCAGTGCCCGATGAACGCCCTGATGTCGTCCTCGCGCAGGTCCTCCAGCTCGGCGCTGACGAAGTCCTGCGCGGCCAGCCAGTCCTCGCCGGCCGCGGCGGGACGCGAGGTGACGACGAAGCGGCAGCGCGGGTAGTCGCGGATCAGGTCGTGCAGCCAGCGCCGGGCCTGTTCGCGCTGCGCACCGGGAAGCTCGTCCACGCCGTCCACCAGCAGCACCGCGCCGCCGCCGTCCAGCACCCGCTGCACCCACCCCGGGGGCGCCTCGGCGGCGAGGAAGCGCCCGGTGTGCCGGATGAAGTCCTCGGGCTCGGGCAGCGCGCTGTCGACGTAGCGGCGCAGGGGGACGAAGAACGGGATGAGCCCGTTCCACGCCGCCAGCTCCGGCCCGAAGTCGTTCCTGCTGGCGCGCACCGCGACCCAGTGCAGCAGGGTGGTCTTGCCCGACCCGGCCGCGCCGCGCAGGAACAGCCGGGGGTTGGCCGCGAGCGCCTCCTCGACGCTCTGGACGCCGCCGCGGTGCTGGTCCCACCACCCGGCATGTCCCGGATCGGCCGCCCTTTCGGCATCCGCCGGGTAGGTCACGTTGAGGCTGAGATAGGCCAGGCTCAGCGGGTAGGTGCGCGTGGTGGCGTCGGTGCCGAACAGCTGCAGGACGTCCCACCGCTCGGCGGCCTTGCGGCGGTAGGCGGTGGCGAAGGCCGCCTCGGCACCCCCGTCGCCGTCCGCGGACTGCTTCGGCAGGTTCTCCAGGATCGTGCTGAGCTTGTCCAGGATGATCCGGTCGCGGCGCAGCAGCTCGGTGAACGCTCCGGCGTGGAAGTCGGGCAGCGTGGTGTAGGTGGCGATGACATAGGAGCAGCACTCCGGTAGCACCCGGTCGTAGACCCCCACCGCGGCCTCGCTGAGGTCGCGGGTGATCCGCGGGTTCTGCCGGCGGATGTGCCGCTCCAGTAGCAGCGAGTCCAGGTCGCGTTCGAACAGGGCGCGCTCGGTCAGCCGGGCTTTGTCGAAGGAGTCGGCCACGGCCAGAACCGCCGCCTCACGCTCGTTGTCCGGCAGGCCGCGGAACTCGTGCTCCAGGTCCGCCAGCACCCGCTGGGCGATGGTGTCCTCGAACTCGGCGAACCGCCGTTTCAGCCGGCGCTGTTCCATCAGCCCGCTGACCCGCTGCTCGACCAGGTCGGTGACGCTGTCCGCTATCGGGGAGTCTCCCACCCAGAGCTGGAGTGCGGTCCGGACCACTGCGGCCCCCAGGCTCAGAACGGGCTCGGCCAACTCCCCACCTCCGCGAATCGGTACATCAACCGGCGAACACGCATGTGCCGGGATTATCGGCCATGAGGTGAAGGTATACGGGCCACTTCCGGAGGCTGGCCGACTCCGGCCACAGCCCGCGACGCTGTCTTCCCCGCTCCTTGCTCTGTTCCGCGCGCCGTCCGCCTCGGCGGACCCCGTGCGGGACCGCTCAGTGGCGAACGGGGCTTGCGCGCCGCGCCCGCACCGCCCCGAGTCTCGCCGGGCTCCGGGCGGGCGGAATCAGTCCGGCGAGGCGGCGCAGCTGTCCCGGAGCATGAGCGTGGTCGAGAGCGCCCGGGACTCGGTCCCGGCCGCCTGGCCGCCGCCTTCGAGCTCGCGCGAGAGCAGCTCCATCGCCGCGCACCCCATGTCGTAGGTGGGCACGGACACGGTGGTCAGGGCGGGCCGGAGATAGCTGGCCAGTGAGACGTCGTCGAACCCGACGAGCGATACGTCGTCGGGGACGCGCAGCCCGGCGTCGATGAGCGCGGCCATGGCGCCGACCGCCATCCGGTCGTTCGCCGCCACGAGCGCGGTCGGGCGGGAGGGGGGCGCCGCCAGCGCGCTCGCGATGTCGTAGCCGCTCTGCTCCTGCAGGTCCCCCTCCCGGACCAGCCGCTCGTCGTACTCGATGCCGGCGGCCCGCAGCGCCGCCCGGTAGCCCTCGTGCCGGTCCTGGACGGTGATCGAGGACGCCGGGCCCGCGACGAACCCGATCCTGCGGTGCCCCAGGCCGGTCAGGTACTCGATGACCTCGTGCACCGCGGCGACGTTGTCCACCTGCACCGAGGGGTACTCCAGCTGGTGCCGGCCGACCACCACGACCTTGGTGCGGTACGGTTCGAGCACCCTGTGCAGCATTCCCACGCTCGTGCTCCCGCCGGCGATGACGATGCCGTCGACCCTCGTCTTGATCAGGGTGTCCACGTAGGCGGCCGTCTTGTTCTCGTCCCGGTCGGTGTTGCAGAGCATCACCCGGTAACCGAGAGCGGAGGCGGCGTCCTCCACCCCGCGCACCAGCGGCGGGTAGTAGGGGTTGGAGATGTCCGGCAGGACCAGCCCCACCGTCGCGGTCCGGTCCTGGAGCAGCGCCCGGGCCAGGTCGTTCGGCCGGTAGCCGACCCGGTCGACGACCTCCAGCACGCGCCGGCGCGTCTCCGGGCGTACCGACTGGTTCCCCGGCTTGGAGCTAAGCACCCGTGACACGGTCGCCACGGACACCCCTGCCGCTGCAGCAACATCTCGAATGTTCATTGCCTCTTGCCTGTTCACGCGACGGCGGGCGATGAGCCCGTGCCCGCACGAGGCCCGCGGGGAAGCCTATTCGGATCTAGGGGACGAGCACCACCTTCAGCGGTTCGCCGTCCCGTTCGCGGACGACGCGGAACGCCTCGGTGATGTCGTCCAGCGGGAACCGGTGGGTCACGAGTTCCGCGCCGCGGAGCTTGCCCTCCCCGGCCATCGCCACGGCCCTCTTGACGTTGTTCCCGCCCTCGCCACGGGAGGTGTACATCGTGATGTCCTTGCGGATCGCGGCACTCAAATCCATGGTGACCTGCCCGGGGTAGAACGCCACGAGCAGGATCTTCCCGCCGCGCTTGGTGGCCTCGATCGCCTGCTGCGGGCAGTCCGGGCCGCCGGAGGCCTCCACGCTGAGGTCGGCCCCCTCTCCCCCGGTGAGCCGCAGCACCGCGTCGGCCACGTTGGTGTCCTTCGCGTTGATCACGTGGTCGGCGCCCAGCCGCTTGCCCACCTCAAGCCTGGAGGGGCGGGTGCCGACCAGGATCACCTGGCTCGCGGCCATCTGCTTGCACAGCTGGACGGTCATCAGCCCGACCGGGCCGGGGCCGAACACGACGACGGACTGGCCGGCGACGTAGCCGCCCGCCACGTCGAGCCCGTAGAGGCCGGTTCCGGCCGTCGTGACGAGGACGGCGTCCTCGAAGGAGACGGACTCCGGCATCCGGTACAGCGCCTTCGCGTTGTGCACGGCGTACTCCGCGAAACCGCCGTTCGCCGTCATACCGGTGGCGCGGTGCCCCTTCGCCCGGTTGGCGTAGTTGAGGCAGGCCGTGTAGCGACCGATGAGGCAGTTGTCGCAGCCGCCGCAGCCGGCGTGCGCCTCGATGCACACCTTGTCGCCGATCCGGAACTCGTCCACGCTCTCGCCCAGGCCGGCCACGGTGCCCGTCCACTCGTGCCCGGGGATGAACTCCCCGAACGGCGGGGTCTGCGGAAAGTGGCCCCCGAGTATCTTCAGATCCGTTCCGCAGGTGCCGCACATCGCGACCCGGACCAGCACCTCTCCGGGTCCCGGCATCGGTACCGGGCGCTGCACGACGCGCATGTCGTCGGGGCCGAAGAGCACGGCCCCGCGCATGGTCTCGGGTACGTCGGCCGCGACGGCGCGTTCCGTCACGGTTCCTTCGGACTTGCTCATGTTCCTCGTCCCCTTCTCCGCCGGGACACCGGCTATTGCACCGGGAGCTCGCGGCGGGCGGCCGGATGGTCGCGCAGCAGCTCCAGCAGCGTCTCCGCGGCCGTGGTCGCGAAAACCGGGTCGTTGATGGTCGTCTCCAGCTCGCGCAGCACGACTCTCGACGACAGCCGCGCGCGCAGTGTTCGGGTGAAGGCCTCGTTGGCCGCGGGATCGTGCAGCACTCCCCCGGGACTCCCGACGGCCGACCAGCCCAGTGCGGGCACGAGGACGGCGACCGCCCCGGTCGACGCGTTGAGCCGCTCCGCCAGCTCCTCGGCCACCGTCACCAGCTCGTCGGCGGTGGCGCGCACATTGGTGTTGTTCGGGTTGTGGTAGTGGGTCGGCCGGTTCCGAAGCTCCGCGGGGATCGTGCCGGCCCCGCCGAAGCAGTGGTACTCCAGCCCTCCGGGCGCCACCACCTGGGGGATCCCGGCCCTGCCCGCCGCGGTGAGCCGGCCGGGGCGCACGGGGGCGTAGATGTCGGCCGGGAACAGTTCGCCCAGCAGTTCGTGCGTCGTCAGGTCGAGTACCCCGTGGAACATGCCGCTGTCGATCAGCCGCTCCATCGCGGACCCGCAGGCACCGGACGCGTGGAACGGCACCGCGGACACATCGGACTCCGAGAGCACGGACATCGCGGCCGTCACGGCGCCGTGGGTGTTGCCGAACGCGGTCAGCGCGACCAGCGGTCGGTGGTCGCCGTGGGTCTCCGCGAGCGCGTCGCCCGCGCCCGCCGCCGCCATCCCGGCCATCGCTGCGGCGGCGCGGCGCAGGACGCCGGCCACCACCGGGTTCGCACCGCCCAGGAGGTCGGCGACCGAGAACATCAGCGTGACGTCGCTGTCGCCTACGTACTCGCGCACGTTGCCGGACGCCACGGTCGACACGATCAGCTTCGGGATGCCGTAGGGGAGCTCGCGCATCGCCGCCGCGGCGATCGAGGTCCCCTGGTTGCCGCCGAGCGCCAACACCCCGGCCAGTTCGCCGGCGGCGTGCCACCTGCCCAGCACCTCGTGGGCACCGGCGGCCATGACCGCCATCGCCTCGTCCCTTCGGGCGCCGGCCCGCAGCTCCTCAAGCTGCTGGCCCGCCGCCGCGGCGACCACCCTGGCGGGGGCGTCGACGCCGTCGTCGACGGGGCTCAGGCCGACGTCGACCACGCGCACCGAATGGCCGCGGGCGAGCAGCTCGGCCCGGAGGAACTCGACCTCGGCGGCTTTGGTGTCCATTGTCGCGAGCAGGACGACAGGCGCTTTCATCCGGTTACCTCGGCCAACGGCGCGGTGTCGACCGCGAGCGGCAGGCTGTTCGGGTCGGTCCCCTGGATCCGCGCGGCCAGCAGCGCCACCCTGGCGCAGTCGTCGAGGTACTCGGTCCGGTAATGCGCGGCACGGATGTCCGGGCCCACGGTAATAGTGCCATGCTCGCGCAGCACGGCACCATGCACCTCCGGGTCGGAGAACGCCGAGACGACAGCATCGGCGAGTTCGGCGGAGCCGGCGGGGAACAGGTCCACCGCGGCGACCCGCCGCAGGTGCCCGCGTCCGGCGGTATGCACCAGGGGAACCGGCCGGTTGGCCACGGCGAACGCCACCGAGTGCGGCGGGTGCAGGTGGGCGATACCGCCGACCTCGGGGCGCGCGCGGTAGAGCGCCAGGTGCCACCGCCATTCCTTGGACGGCACACGCCCCTGGTCCAGGACCTCCCCGTCAAGACTCATCAGCACCGTGTCGGAGATGTCCATCTCCCCCATGCACCCGCCGCTCGCCTTGATCAGCACCCGGTCGGTCCCGGGGACCCGCAGGCTGTTGTTGCCGCTCACCCCCGGCACGAGCCCGCGCTCGTAGCCGCGCCGGGAGACGGCGACCAGGTCCTCGCGGAGCAGTCGCAGGGCCGCGGCGTCCACCTCAGGCATTGTCGCCTCCTTCGCCGTTCTCAGGCCCGCTCCGGGTAGTCGCTCTGGAAGACCTCGACCTTGAACTGCCGGACCTCCTCGACGTAGGCGGTGAGGTGTTCGGCCATCCGGTCCAGCATCGCCAGTCCCTTGTCCCTGTTGGAGCGGAACGGGTTGCCGATCACGGCGGTGTCGCAGTACTCGTGGTGCTCCATCGGTACCCAGATGTTCTCGGAGCCGCGGAACTTCACCGTCGCCGTGCCGTCGGACTTGGAGAACGCGTCGGTCATGTAGGCGGGTGCGTGCGCCCTGTCCTTCACGGCGCGGTCCATGTTCACCAGGCCGTCGGCGGTGGCCATCAGGACCGACGTCTCCAGCTCGCTGGAGTGCCAGCCCGGTGTCTCCTCCGGAGGGTTGTCGAACAGGTCCTGCACCACGCTGGCGTCCCGCTCGGTGGGGGTCTTGTAGTAGGAGATGTAGGCGCCGGTGTCGTAGCGCAGCTGGCGCATGATCTCGTCGATCGGTTTGGTGTTCGACCCGTGGTGGCTCACGAAGAGGATCTTGCGGAAGCCGTGGTAGATGAGGCTGCGCGCGACGTCGCTCATCACCCGGCGGTAGGTCTCCGCGCGCAGCGTGACCGTTCCGGCCCCTTCGAGGTGCCGCCCCATGTGGTGCGGCGAGTACCCGAACGGCACCAGCGGTGAGTACAGGACATCGCCTGCTCTGGCCGTCCGCTCGACGACCTCCATCGTCACGTAGCTGTCCGTGCCCAGCGGGATGTGCGCGCCGTGCTTCTCCGTACTGCCCAACGGGACCAGGACGACGTCCTGCCCCTCCTCGTTCAGGCGCTCGGCCACCTCGGCGTAGGAGAGCGCCAGAATGTTGTGCTTGCGCGCCTCGTTGGCGTCGGAGTCGACGTAGTCCTTGTCAGCCATTACTGCGGCCCTTCCATGACGCGTCCTCTCGGCTTCCGGCCAACGTGTACGGCCACTACGGCCGCGGAACCGGGGACTCGGTGGGATCGGGAGATTCAAATGAGCTCGATCGCTCGGAAGACGGGTTATGTAACGCTTTTCTGTAACCCTTTACATATGACCGTAGCCCGCCCGGCCGAAGCGTGTCAATGGGCGTCCGCACGGCGGCCGAGCGCGGCCGCCCACGAGGTGGCCGACCAGGTCTGAGCAGGTATTCTCTGCGACTCACAGGCTCAGTGCCCGTCAAGAGGGAGGCGGGAAGTGTGACCGTTGACACTCTCTCGGGCGATGTTCTACGTTATGTAAAGCATTACAGAAAAGCGTTACATCAAGCGCCCGCGTGCGCTACCAGGCGCCAGCCGACGCCCCCACGCAAGTGCACCGCGACAGAACCGCCGCCGTGCGAGCCGTACCGGCCCGATTCCCGCCCGGCTCCCTACCCGACCGATCGGCCCGTACCAGCCAGCGGCCTTCGCTGCGCGGAGTCCTCCACCGACCGCCGACCCGCACAAGGGAGCCACGTGAACGCCGTTCTCCGCCCAACGCGCCGTCCCGCACCGCTGGGACCGGCGCCGCTCGGCCAAGGCCGCCGACCGGCGAGCCCCTCGCGGCGGCCACAGCGGTTGTACGCATTCTTACCGGACCAACGGAGTCTCTGTTATGCGCCCGAACACCGATGACTCGAACAACGGCGACCCGGACGACGTCGAGGTCGTGAAAAGCCAGGCCCCTCCGGCCGGATCCGCATCCTCCGACCCGGACAGCACGAATACCGGCTCCTCCAGGGATTCCCGGCGCGGCGAAACGGCCCGGAAACCGACGATCCGGCTGGAAGCCCCGGGAACGGGGATCCGCGACACCTGGAAGGCGATGGGGCCGGGGATCGCGGCCGCGATGACCGGCATCGGGGCCAGCCACATCATCCACGCGCCCACCGCCGGTGCGCAGTGGGGCTACACCCTCCTCTGGATCATCCCGGTCGCCTACATCCTCAAGTACTGCGCCTTTGAGTTCGCGCACCGCTACACGGTCGTGCGCGGTGAGAGCATCATGGACGCCTACGAGCGCATTGGCAGGGGGCGCGGCCAGTGGCCGCTGTGGTACCTGCTTTTCCAGTCGATCGCGAACACTTTCGGCACCGCGGGACGCGCGCTCGGGTGCGCGGCCATGCTCTGGGCGGCTTTCCCGTTCCTACCGCTCTCGGCCTGGGGAATCCTGGTACTGCTGGCGTGCATCGCCATCCTGTGGACCGGTAGGTACGCGGCACTGGAAAAGGCCGTCAAGCTCTGCATCATCGTTTTCTGCGTCGCCGTGCTGGTGGCGTTCCTCCTGCGGATGCCGCCCCCGGGCGAATACGTGGCGAACCTGGTACCGGCCCTCGCGCCGGCCGGCGCCCTGGTGCTGCTCGGCGCCATGTTCGGCTACTTCCCGACGACTCTTGAGATCTCGCCGATGCAGTCGAACTGGGCCGTGGACAAGAAGGCCGGCATGGCCATGGTCCGCCACCTCGAACGCCAGGGCTACCGGGTCGAGCTCGCGCCGAACTACCTGCGCAACAACTTCAAACTGTTCAAGCGCGACATGAACATCAGCTACGTCGTCTCCGGACTGACCGGGCTGGCCTTCCTGATCGTCGGGGCGGTGGTGCTCCACCCGATCGGGCTGGTGCCCGAGAGTTCCGAGATGGGGGCGACCATCGCCCGCATGTACACCGACACGTTCGGCGCCTGGGTGTTCCCGATCATCATCGCCGGCGGGGTAGCGGCCCTGTTCTCGACCACGCTGACCTACTTCGACGGCCAGCCCCGCATCTTCCAGGAGTGCTGCGTCCGGTTGCGCACATCCCTCGACACACCCAGGGTGCGTGTGGCCCTCTACCGCGGGTTCCAACTCCTGTGGCTCATCGCCGGCTCGGCCATCATCATCGGCCTGCCGAAGCCCGTCATCGTGATCCAGATCGCCTCCGTTCTGGCCCTGCTGTTCTCGCCGGTCATCTTCTGGCTGAACATCAAGGCGATCAAGGACAACTTCACGACGCCACAGGAACGCGAGTTCCTCCCCTCCCGGGCGATGATGGCCTGGGCCTGGATCGGCGTCCTCGGCCTCGTGTGCATCTGCGTATGGATCATCGGGTGGGCCGACCTCCTGGAGATGTGACCTGCGGCGCCGAGGTCCGCGCCTCCTCCGCACCGGCAGGACGCGTGCGCCCCCTGATCGGGGCGCACGCGTCGCGGTTGCCACCGAGCCCCACCGCTCTCTCCCCGCGTAGACCGGATACCCCGCGGGATACTGATCACTGGGGCGGGGCTGCTGGGTGGCCCGACTCCACGAAAAGGAGATTGTCCACTCCGCCCACGGCACACCGACCGGGACTCCTTACCGCCAGGCGGCGAGCAGCTCTTCCGGGCCGAACGTGGCAACGCCCCCGACCGCTGTTCCACCCCGTGAGACCGCCAGGAGCGGCGTGGACCCGTCCGCGCCCGGCATCCGGTCGCGATGAGCGGCGAGTGCGCCCAGGTCGTGAGCGTCGAACGGGCGCCGCTCCAGCCATTTGATGGAACCGAGGAAGCAGATCCGCTGGGCCACCGGTGCGCGATCAGCGCCTACGATGGGGTGGCGACTCCGGATTCGCCGACAGCATTGCCGCCGAAGACGGGGGCTTCCTCGCGTGCGGGATCGGAGCGGTGGCCCAGTTCCTCAAGCACCGCCCGGGCGTTCTCGCGGCAGGCACTGCCGGCCTGCCGCAGCCGCTCCAGTTCGGAGGCGTTCTCGGCGATCATGCCGCGCTGGATCTCGGTTTCGACCTGCACCCAGGTCTCCACCATTCCGGCCTCGTACTTGCAGTCGGCGTCGGCCCGGGCGACCTTCCGCTCCTCCTCGGAGACCGCGGGTTCGTCCAGGTTCCACGCCGGGTCCTCCACGGCCTCGCGGGGAGTGCCGTAGGAGTAGCCGCGCGCGTCCATACACGTGCTCCACGCGCGCTTGGCGGCCATGACGTCGGGGTGGTCCTCGGAGTCCTCCAGTGACCGCCAGTCGAGGTCGGCGAGTAGTCCGTAGTCGGCCGGGACGACCCCGCGCCCCAGTCTCCGGTCCGCGCGCGCCGCACACCCCTTTCCCTCGGAGGATTCCGGTCCGAAGTACGCCTCTTCGGCGCGAGGCTGCCGGAGGGTCTGATCGCGCAGCCGCTCCGTTCTCTGCGATCGGGAGTCGGACGGGAAATGGTAGCCGTACTCCTTCGCGGTGCCGGGATCGATGACGCCATACCGGCGGCGTTTCGGATCGGCGCCCGGTGAGACATCGTCGGGGACGTGCCATGTGAATCCGGCGTCCTCCATGCACTCGCGGACGAGGAGATCCTCGGCCCGATAGTAGTTTGATTCCGCTTCGTGGTCGAGGCGGTAGGAATCCAGGGGGAGTTCCAGTCCGACCAAGTCGGCCTGCTCGGCGACATCGGTTTCCGCATTCGCCGAGAATACGTAGTACCCGCCGTACCCCACGGAAATAAGAACGGTTACCGCAAGTACCGCTTTTCGTATCGGTTTTCTCATCGCACCGGCCATCGGGGGCGTTGCGGCGTCGGACCGGCCCCCGAATACGGCCGGGGCCGGAACGGCCGCTCCTTAGCGGCAGTGGACGTTGTGGGCGCTGGCCCGGTTGTCGCCGATGCTGTTGTTGCGGAGGTATCCGTCAGCAGCCCCGTTGTTGAACGTAGTCCTGGCTCCGGTTCCGCCGACGTGCTGGTAGAGGGTCACGCGGCAGCCGGCTCGGTTCCGGACCGAGCTGGCCTCATTGTCGAGCACGTCATTGCTGTTGTACCACTTGTTGTTCCGGTAGTCGTAGTCGTCGTTTCGCCATTGCTGGACGTGGTTGGTGTTGCCCCGGTTGAAGTCGTTGTTCTCGTAGAGGCAGAACTCGCCTGACGCGCAGACGTAGTCGGCCGCGGCGACACCCGAAAGAACGGGAAGAGCGGAGAACGCGAGAACGGTGGCGATCCCGGCCCGGCGCAGCATACGCATATCAGGAATCTCCAAAATTCCTGCCGACCCTTCGGAACCGGAAGACGGAATTCCGAAGAATGAGGGGAACTGCGACGCTAGCACCTCCTTCCCTCTGGGGAGAAAATACGACCACATGCGGCCAGATCGTTCTCCCGCAAGAGGTTGCCTTTCCGGTTAAATTGTTCCGGCCCGCGGGGCGGCCCGGGCGCGGAGATCGCAGAAACCCCTGCAGGAACGCCCGGCGAAGATCGGAGAACCGGTTTTCGTATTTCCGGAGAACTGATCGCGGTTTCCTGTTCCGGCGTGCTCGCCGTCCCGGGCGGCCCGCTTCCGGCGGCTCGGTCGGCCGCCGCACGCGCGGCGAGAAGGCCGTGCTTCGTCTCCGGTCTCAGCGGTTGTGCCGCTGGCCGGCCACGATCCGCTCCAGCGCGCCGTCCTTCAGCGCCAGGCGCTGCACCCTGGCCGCCAGAGCAGGGAACAGGCCGGCGATGGAGCTGCCCAGCCGCAGCTCGGCCGGTGCGACGTCCACCTCGGCCCGGTCGTGTTCGATCGCCCGGATGGTTCCGGTCGCCACCTGTTCGGGCGAGACCGTTCGGACCTTCCCGGGTGGGGCGGCGCCGGTGGCGGCGAACATGCCCGCGTCGCGGACGAAACCAGGCTGCACCACCGACACCCCGACGCCGGTGCCGTGCAGATCCTGACGGAAGCCGTGCGCGAACCCGCGCAACCCGAACTTGGTCGCGTTGTACAGCGACGCGGCCGGAGAGGCGGTCTTCCCCGAGAGAGAGCCGACCAGCACGATGTGTCCGCGACCCGCCTCGCTCATCGCCGGTGCCAGCAACCGGCACAGCATGATCTGCGATCGGAGGTTGACCGTCAGCGACCGGTCGATCTGCTCAGGGGTGTAGTCCAGCAGCGCACCGCTTGCCGGCAGCGCCCCGTTGGCGATCAGAATGTCGACGTTCCCGGCCTCCTCCGCGAGCCGTTCGACGTCGGCCGCCTCGGCCAGGTCGGCGACGACGGTCCGGACGGACAGTCCGGACATCGCCGACCGCAGCGCCTCCGCGCGCCGCCCACTGACGATCAGGTCGGCGCCCCTGGCCGCGAGCGCATGGGCGATGGCCCGCCCGATTCCTCCGTTCGCTCCGGTCAGCAGAACCGTCGAGCCGGCGATCTTCATCATGTCCTCCACTACCGTCCGTTCGGACGGACAGTATTGCGCGTTGCGGGAAGGACCCCGAAGCGGGTACCCCCGGCTACTGCGACCGCTCCGAAGAGCAGAACCGGCAGTGGGCGACGAGTGGCGGGGGCGCGCGGGCCCGGCCGCCGACCAGGATGTGGCCGGCTCGCGGAAACATCCCCCGAATGCCAAGGGTTGTAGCTGATATGGCGGGTTACAGCGATGCGGCGACCGTCCGCAGAATCCTCACCGAGTCGGGCGACACCTGGGCCGTCGTCGGCCTGTCCACCAACACGGCGCGGGCCGCCCACGGCGTGGCCCGGGTGCTGCAGCGGCACGGCAAGCGCGTGGTCCCGGTGCACCCGAAGGCGGAGACCGTGCACGGCGAACCGGGGTACGCCAGCCTCGCCGAGATCCCCTTCCCGGTGGACGTGGTGGATGTGTTCGTCAACTCCAGTCAGGCCGGGGACATCGCCGACCAGGCGGTCGCCGTTGGCGCCAAGGCGGTCTGGTTCCAGCTCGGGGTGATCGACGAAGCGGCCTACGGCCGGGTACGCGAGGCCGGTGCGGACATGGTCATGGACCTGTGCCCGGCCATCGAACTGCCCATGCTGGAGCGGTGAGCGTGCCCGGGCCGCAGGCCCGGTGGCGCCGGATCACATGAAGCGGCCGAGCCTGGTGCGGGTAACGGCCGGCCAGCCCAGCGCGAAGCACACCACGATGCCCAGCACGGCCACCGCGGCCGCCTTCGCCTCGGCCGGCAGCCCCAGCGGCCGGAGCGCGACCGCGAGCCCGAGCAGCACCGGGCCCTGCAGAATGAACGCCGCGAACGAACTCCTGGCGAGGGCCCTGGAGAATCTCCCGGCGTGGGAGAACACGCGCTGGGCGGCTCCCAGCAGCCATATCGATCCGAACACCACCAGCACCGCCTCGGCTGAGGCCATGAGCATCGCCTCGATGTTCCACCCGCCCAGGAACGGGGTGTCGTCGCCGGCAAGGCTGTTCACCCCCATGGCACCGGCGATACCCGGGACGGCGACGATGGTGAGCAGCGCGACCGCGCCGCTTTCGTGCCACAGCCGCCGCGGCACACGCTCGGCCAATCCATGGCGCGCCCAGGCGATGCCCAGGGCGAACATGGCGGCCAACTGGGGCCACTGCCACACGTGCAGGTCGCCGATCTGGGTGCTCCGCGCGGGGAACCACAGCCGCACCGCGAACGTGACCAGCGCGATGACCACGGCCAGCCAGGCCAGCCAGGCACCGCTGATCCGCGGTGCGGTGCGCGCGAGCCCGCGCCGGGGCAGCAGGCGCCATGCCGCGTAGGCCAGGGAGAAGATCAGCAGTACCTCGGTGAACCAGAGCGCACCGGCATCCAGGATCCGGTGGCGCCCGGTGAGCATCCCCCAGTACGTCGCCTCCCGCCCCGCTGCGAGGTAGGTGAGCCAGAGGAACAGCGGCCACAGCACCAGGATGGTGGCCAGGAACGGCACGCCGAGCCGCACGAGGCGGTCCCGAGCGAAGCGCCCGGTTCCCTTGCGGGCCAGCGAGTGCGGCGTGAACAGCCCGGCCACCAGGAAGAAGGTGCCCATGAAGAACAGCGCGGAAGGGCCGAGCAGGGGGGCCAGCACACGCTCGGTCTGCGGGCTCAGCGTGACCTCGTTGACCTCGTCGTAGGCCCACCCTCCGATCGAGGAGTAGCCGAGCAGGGCATGGCCGCCGATGATCCAGGCGACCAGGAAGGCCCGAAGGGTGTCCAGCGACGACACCCGCGCGGTGGCGTTCTCCTGCACTGCGACTGCCACACTGGCAGTTTCCCGCTTCCCCGGTGACACGCCGAAGAGGATTAAGACCTACCCGGTACGGGTCGTTGGTGCGGTATCGGCGGCCCCACCGCCGGCCCGCGCCGCGGGGACACCGGCCGGAACACCGCTCGCCGCGAGCAGGTGCGGATCTCCTCCGGCCTCCTCAGGGGGACACCGAAGGTGCTGCCCAGCAGGGTCGGGAAATCCGCGAGCGGTCCTCGGTGGGCGCGCACGGCGCGCGGGGGATGGCGCGCTCCAAGGCGAACGCGGAGAGAACGCCGGCGGCCTCGCTGCGGGAGCGCCCCGCCGAAACACCGTCTGTATACGAACTAGAATCAGCATGGGAACGGTTGGACCGCTCCGCCTTCAAAGGGAGAAGACCGGCGGGCCGGACCCGCTGCAGCGGGCACCGGAAAACGATTCTCAAGCGCTTCCCGCCCATTGCCCGCACCCCGGAAAAAGGAGGCGGCGTGGACCGGTGCTCCTCCGGTACGGGTGGCGGATCCGCACCGGCGTGTGCGGCGGCGATCGACCTGCCCACTGGGCTGCGTCTGGCGCCCGGCCATCTGATCCGGGTCGTGCAGCAGGTCCACGAACGGCTGTGGGCCGGCCACGTCGACCACGGGCTGACGTCACCGCAGTACGCCGTGCTCGGCTCGCTCGCCCGCGCCCCGGGGATCGACCAGCGCGCGCTGGGCTCCCATGCCTCGCTGGACAAGACGAGCTGCGCCGACGTCGTGGCCCGCCTCGCCGGGCGCGGCTGGCTCGAACGCACCCGCGACCCCCAAGACGGACGCCGCAACCTGCTGCGCCTCACCCCCGAAGGCACCCGCACCCTCGCCGACGCCACGCCCCGGGTGATCCGCACCCAGGAGCGCCTCGCCGGGCTCCTGGCACGGGAAGAGCACGACCGGCTCCTGGGGACTCTGCGCCGGATCACCGGTGCCGGCATCGCTCCCGAGCGCCGGGTGACCGCGGTGGAGATCCGATCCAGGGGCGAACGGTTCGCGGTTCCGGAGCTGCTGTGGACGCCCGGCCATCTGATCCGGGTCGTGCAGCAGGTCCACGAACGGCTGTGGGCCGGCCACGTCGACCGCGGGCTGACGTCACCGCAGTACGCGGTGCTTCTCGCGATACATCAGGAACCGGGGGTCGACCAGCGCGCGCTGGGCTTTCGGGTCTCGCTGGACAAGACGAGCTGCGCCGACGTCGTGGCCCGCCTCGCCGGGCGCGGCTGGCTCGAACGCACCCGCGACCCCCAAGACGGACGCCGCAACCTGCTGCGCCTCACCCCCGAAGGCACCCGCACCCTCGCCGACGCCACGCCCGATGTGGCCCGGGTGCAGCGCCTGCTCCTCGATCCGCTGCCCGAGGAGGAGCGCGCGGTCTTCACCGGACTCATGGCGCGGATCGCCTACCAGGGGTAGCCCCGCCCCTCCTCCCATTGACAGCGCTGTTGGGCCGGAACTAGCATGCCGAAAAATATTCCGTATACCAACTAATATTCGTCGATTCCGCCGAGGCGGCGAATACCCACCTCCGGCTCCAGCTCCGGGCGCACGGTAACCGGATCCCGAACCGGCGGACCCGTGACCGCGGTGTTCCTCCCCGCTTCGGACGGCCGCAGTGAGGCTCGTTGGAGGTGGCGGCCGGTGGCCGGCAGTCGTGTTCCGCTCCTGATCGTCGGCGGAGGCATCGGGGGAATGGCGGCAGCGCTCTCGCTCGCCCGCCGTGGCTTCCCCGCCCACGTCATCGAGCAGGCCGAGGACTTCGGCGAGATCGGGGCGGGACTCCAGCTCGCCCCCAACGCCACCCGTGTCCTGGACCGCCTCGGTCTGATCGAGCAGATCCACGCAGAGGCGGTCGAGCTCCGGCGCGGACTCATGATGCACGCCGAAACCGGGAGGCACCTGGCGACCCTGGATTTCGGGGCGGCCTTCCGCGAGCGCTACGGCCAGCCCTACATCGTCATGCACCGCGGTGACCTGCTCGCCGTCCTGGTCGATGCCTGCAGGGCGAGCGAGCTCGTGACGATGGAGTCGGACACGACCGCGGTGGGCGTCGACGACCGGTCCGATTCGGTCCGGGTGAGCACCGCCGACGGCCGGGTCTACCACTGCGGCGCCGTCATCGGCGCCGACGGGCTGTGGTCGGCCGTGCGGGGGCACATCCACGACTCCAGGCCCGTCTGCGCCCGCTACGTCGCCTACCGCGGCGCGGTGCCGCTGGACGACATCGGCATCTCCGTGCGGGAGAGCGATGAGGTCGTCTGGATCGGGCCGGGCAAGCACCTCGTGCAGTACCCGATCCGCCGCGGCGAACTGTTCAACCAGGTCGCCGTGTTCCGGAGTACGCGCTACCGCCCTGAGATCGAGGCGACCGCCGACTGGGGGACGAAAGAGGAGCTCGACGAGGCGTTCTCCAGCGGGTGTACTCAGGTGCGGGCTTCGATCGCCCTCCTCGGCACCGACCGGCGCTGGCCGATGTACGACCAGGAGCCCCTGCCCACCTGGACCCGCGGCCGGACCACCCTCCTCGGTGACGCCGCGCACCCGATGCTGCAGTACCTCGCACAGGGCGCGTGCCAGGCGATCGAGGACGCCGACCGCCTGGCACGGGAACTCGCCCGCCACAACGGTGAAGTGGTCCCGGCGTTCCACGCCTATCAGGAACAGCGCATGGCCCGTACGGCTCTGGTCCAGCGCAGAGCCCGGTGGTGGGGCGATCTCTGGCACGCCGAGGGCGACCTCGTGCCGGCGCTGCGCGACCGGATCCTCACCACACGCGCCGCGGACGACTACTCCGACCTCGACTGGCTCTATGCCCCCACGGACACCTGACCCGCCGCGGGACCCGGATCCGTGCCCGCGCCGCGCGAATCGGACCCGGCCCCGGTTCCCCCCTCACTGCTGTTCCAAAGCCCAGGCGAACACCTCGGCGGCGAGCTCCGCCTTGCGCTCGCCGGACAGGAACGACGCCTCGAAGGAATTGACCGCCAGCTGCCGCAGCTCCGCTTGCGAAAGCCCCAGCTCGTCGCGCACCGCTGCGTAGTTGTCCGCCACGTAGCCGCCGAAGTAGGCCGGGTCGTCGGAGTTGACCGTGGCCAGCAGCCCCTCGCTCAGCATGCGCGGCAGCGGGTGGGCGCTGAGCGTGTCCACCACGCGCAGCCGCACGTTCGACAGTGGGCATACGGTCAGCGGCACGCGCTCCTCGCGCAACCGCGCCACCAGCCGCGGGTCCTCCAGGGCGCGGATTCCGTGGTCGATGCGCCGCGCCCCGAGCACGTCCAGCGCCGTGCGGACATAGGCGGGCGGCCCCTCCTCCCCGGCATGCGCCACCGCGTGCAGGCCCATAGTCCTGGCCAGCGAGAAGACCTCAGCGAACGCGTCCGGAGGGTGCCCTACCTCCGCGGAGTCCAGCCCCACGCCGATGATGCGGTCCAGGAACGGCTCGGCCCGGCGCAGGGTGCGCAGGGCGTCCTCAGCGGGGACGTCGCGCAGGAAGCACATGATCAGGTCGGCCGAGAGGCCGCGTGCGCGCGCCTCCTCAACGGCCGAGTACAGCCCCTCGACGACGGCCTGCATCGGGACCCCGCGCGCCAGGTGCGCCTGGGGGTCGAAGAAGACCTCGGCGTGGCGCACCCCCTGGGCCGCCGCACGCCTGAAGTAGGCGCCGGCCAGGTCGTGGAAGTCGGTCGCGGTGCGCAGAACGGCCATGTTGGCGTAGTAGATGTCCAGGAAGGACTGCAGATCGCGGAAGCGGTAGCGGGCGCGCAGCTCCTCGATCGAGGCGGCGGGCCGTGCCAGGCCGTTGCGCTCGGCCAGCGCGAACGCCATCTCGGGTTCCAGGGTGCCCTCGATGTGGACGTGCAGTTCCGCTTTCGGAATGGCGTGGATGTCGGACATCGCGCTTCACACCTCCAACCCGGCGACCAGTTCGTCGAGCAGACGCGCCAGCGCCTCCTCCGATTCGATCCCCTTGCGAACCAGGTGGCCGGACTGGGCGAGGGTGACCAGGCCGTGCAGTGCCGACCAGGTGAGGATGGTCAGGTCCTGAGCGTCTCCGGAGCGTACCTCCTCCGCCTGCTGCCCTCTGGTGAGGAGGGCGACGAAGTACTGAATCCCCTCCGGGATGCTCTTGGTGAGCTCGGAATGCTCCTCCTCGACCAGGCGTTCGTGGAAGATCAGCCGGTAGTGCTCCGGCCAGGACAGCCCGAACCGGACATAGGCGCGGCAGGCCCGGCGCAGCGCCTCCGGAACGGGCGACGGTGCGGCGGCCACCGCCGTCGCCATGTCCTGGTACAGCTGCTGGAACGCCGCCGCGGCGACCGCGGCCAGCAGATCGTCCTTGTCCCGGAAGTGCCGGTAGGGCGCGGTCCGGGACACCCCCGCGCGCTCCCCCACCCCGCGCAGTGTCACCGCCCCCGTTCCTCCCTCCGCCAGCAGATCGGAAGCCGCCGCCACCAGTCGGTCACGGGTGGTGGCGGGTAACCGCCCATCAGGGAGCTGCCCCCCGGGAGCGTGCGCTCTCTGCGCTGCGAACATGCCGAAACACTACTACGCCCTCCCTCTGTGTTGACAACGTCAACACAGAACCCTAGGGTGACACCCAGTTGACGTTGTCAACATGGCGTCGACCTCGACGCCACGCCAATCGAAGCCCTTACCACCAGGGAGAACCCGATGGACGTCGTTGTCAACGGCGCGGCCACTGGCGTCAACACCGATCCGGACACCACCGCCGCCGAGCTCCTGCGCGACCGCCTCGGGCTCACCGGGACCAAACTCGTCTGCGGAACGGGCGTCTGCGGGGCGTGCACCGTTCTCGTCGACGGCACGCCCACCGCTTCCTGCGTCCTTCCCGGTACCGCGGTCGAGGACCGCTCGATCACGACGGTGGAAGGCCTCAACGGCACCCACCCGGTCCAGCGGGCGTTCGCCGCCCACGACGCCCTGCAGTGCGGGTACTGCACCCCCGGCTTCGTCGTGGAGGCCGCGGCGTTCGTCGATCGCTGGCGCGCCGAGCACGGCGACACCGCACCGGAACGCGACGTGATCGCCGACGCGATGGCCGGGCACGTGTGCCGATGCGGCGCCTACCCGGGGATCTACGCGGCGATCGCCGCAGCCTGCGCCGGCGGGCACGACGACGAGGCCGCGAACACCGCCTGGCCGCGGACCGAGGCGATGGAGAAGGTGACCGGCCGAGCCCGCTATACCACCGACGTGCGCTCGATGACTGCCTGGAGGCGGTGATCGTCCGCTCGCCCGTGGCGCACGCCCGGGTGCGGGTCATCGACGCCGCCGGCGCCGCGCACGTGGAACTGCTGCCGCCGGACCGCATCGTCCGCTACGTCGGGCAGCCGGTCCTCGCTGTCGCCGCGCCCACCCGGGCCAAGGCGGAGGCCGCGGCCGAGCAGGTCGCCGTCGACTACCACACGCTCGATCCGGTCCTGGACCCGGACCGGGCCGCGGAGCCCGCCGCCTCCCTCGTCTACCCGGACCGCCGGGCCCGGAACGCGGCGGCCTCCAACATGGAGGGCACGAAGCGCCCGGCGCGCTGGCGGGGCAACGTGCGCGGTCCCGCCGGCCCGAGCTTGAGCTGGCGCCCGGGTACGGCGATGCGCCGGCTCACCGCGGCCCGGAAGCGCGAGAACCCCCGGCTGGTCACCGGCGTGTTCAGCACACCGGTGCAGACGCACACCCCTCTGGAGCCGCACGCCTGCCTCGCCTACTGGGACGAGAGCGGCGAACTCCACCTGTACGTCTCCACCCAGACGATCGGCATGCTCGCCGAGCAGGCCGCGGAGCGGTGGGGCCTCGCTCCCGAGCGGGTGCACGTCACCGCCGAGCACGTTGGCGGCGGATTCGGCTCCAAGAGCGGACTGACCACGGAGACCGTCGCCGCCGTCGAACTCGCCAAAGCGGCGCGGGCACCGGTCCGGGTCGTGCTCGACCGGCGCGAGGAGCTGACCGACCCGGGCAGCCGCCCGGGAACCCGGACCGCGCTGGCGCTCCTCGCCGACGAGAACGGCGACCTCGCCGCACTGAGCATGGACACCTACGGCGAGGGAGGGGCCTCAGTCGGTTCCGTGGTGGCCCTGTGGGCCCGGCTCATGTACGGCCACGCGCCCCGGCGGCTCCGGGACTTCGACACCGTCACCAACCACCCGCCGGGCACGCCGTTCCGCGCCCCCGGCGGACCTCCCATGGCGTGGGCGCTGGAGCAGGCCGTGGACGAGATGGCGCACCGGCTGGACGAGGATCCCGTGGCGCTGCGCCGCCGGTGGGACGGCAATCCCAAACGGCGCGCGCTCTACGACTGGGCGGCGGCCCTGCCGGCCTGGCTGGAGCGTCCTTCGCCGGGCGGGCGGACGGGGCGCTTCCGCCGCGGCGTCGGTGTGGCCGCGTCCAACTGGATCCACCAGGTCGACCCGGGCGCCGAGGTGGAACTGACCGTGGAGCAGGGTGCGGTCGTGGCACGCACGGCGGCGCAGGACATCGGTACCGGCATCACGTCGGTGCTCACCGATCTCCTCCGGGAGGAACTCGGACTGCCGCCCGAACGGATCCGGGTGGTCATCGGCCACTCCGGCTCCGTGCACGGCCCGGCGTCGGTCGGCAGCCGGACCACGGCGTCGCTGGCGCCGGCCGCACACGA
>NZ_LAJC01000023.1 GCF_000981225.1 Allosalinactinospora lopnorensis | reverse complement strand
CGAACCGCGGGGGCACGAAGATCACCGAGGTGTCCGCACCGGTCTCCTTGATCGCCTCTTCGACAGTGCCGAACACGTTCAGGTCCTGACCGGCGATGGTGACGGTCTGCCCCGCCTTGCGGGCGTTCACCCCGCCCACGATGTTCGAGCCGGCCGCGAGCATCCGCGCGGTGTGCTTGCTGCCCTCCGAACCGGTGATGCCCTGCACGATGATCGTGGAGTCGCTGTTGAGGAAAATCGCCATGACCTACACCCCCGCGGCCGCGAGCTCAGCAGCCTTGTCGGCCGCGTCGTCCATGGTCTCGACCAACGTCACCAACGGGTGGTCGGCCTCGGTAAGTATCCGCCGTCCTTCGGCTACGTTGTTGCCGTCCAGCCGCACCACCAGCGGCTTGCTCGCCCCGTCCCCGAGCATGTCCAGCGCGGACACGATGCCGCTGGCCACCGCGTCACACGCGGTGATCCCGCCGAAGACGTTGACGAACACGCTCCGCACGTCCGGGTCGCCCAGGATGACGTCCAGCCCGGCGGCCATGACCTCTGCCGATGCGCCGCCCCCGATGTCCAGGAAGTTCGCGGGTTTCACACCGGAATGCCGGTCGCCGGCATAGGCGACCACGTCCAGCGTGGACATCACCAGTCCGGCACCGTTGCCGATGATGCCGACCTGTCCGTCCAGCTTCACGTAGTTGAGGTCGTTCGCCTTGGCCTTGGCCTCCAGCGGGTCCTCGGAGGCCGTGTCCGCCAACTCCGCGTGCTCCGGGTGCCGGAACGAGGCGTTCCCGTCCAGCGTGACCTTTCCGTCCAGCGCGATGATCCTGCCCTGGCCGTCCCGCACCAGCGGGTTCACTTCGACCAGTGTGGTGTCCTCGGCGACGAAGACCTCCCACAGCTGGACGATCACCTCGGCGATCGCTTCGCGCGCAGCCTCCGGATAGTTCGCCCGGGCGGCGATCTCCCGCCCCTTGTCCAGGTCCACACCGGCCAGCGGGTCGATCGGGAGCTTCAGCACCGCTTCCGGGTTCGACCTGGCGACCTCCTCGATCTCCACGCCGCCCTCGGCGGAGGCGATACACAGGAACGTGCGGTTGGCGCGGTCCAGCAGGAAGGAGAAGTAGTACTCCTCTGCGATCTCCGACGCCTCGGCCACCAGCACCCGGCCCACCGTGTGCCCTTTGATGTCCATCCCGAGTATCTGCTCGGCCTTCTCCCCGGCGTCATCAGGCCCATTGGCGAGTTTGACGCCTCCCGCCTTCCCGCGGCCGCCGGTCTTCACCTGAGCCTTGATCACCGCCCTGCCGCCCAGTTGCGCGGCTACGGCGCGTGCCTCGTCCGGGTCGCTCGCCACGGCGCCCGACAGCACGGGAACTCCGTGTGCGGCGAACAGATCCCTCGCCTGGTACTCGTACAAGTCCACTCGAACGTCTCCTGACTCCGCTCCTCCGGGCGCCGGCGGCTCGTTGCCGCGCCGCCGGCGTAAGATGTGATGTATACTGTATACGACACTGTTGGACTAGGGAACCGCCACGGGCGACCGAGCACCGCTTCCCCACGGGGCGCCGCGTTCCGGCGCGGACCGGAGTCCGCCCCGCATCACTAGTCGAACGGCCGCCGCGAGTCGGGCACCAGCACCCGGGGCAGGCCGGGGCGGCGGAGCGTACCGAGCAGTACCGCGGCGACCAGGCTCACCACGGCGGCCACCCCGAACCCGGTGGCATAGCCGTCCGGCACCAGGAACGTCGCGGCCAGGCCGACGCCGACCAGCCCTCCGGCGGTCTTCGCTCCGTAGAACAGCCCGAAGTTCGGCAGCCCCTCGCGGTCCCCGAAGTGATCCTCGACCAGCTCCGGCAGCAGCGCGTAGCACGAACCCGCGCTCGATCCGGCGATGAAGCAGCCGAGCAGCAGCAGGCTCGCGAGCCCGTACTGCCCGCCGGCCAGAATCAGAAGCTGCGCCGCCCCGGCCAGCACCAGCGCGCCGCACACCGTGCGGGTGCGACCGAACCGGATGCCCGCCCATCCGGCCACGGCGCGGCTGATCCCGCTCGCCACGGCCAGCACGCCGACGACGAAGGCCGCGAAACCGAACCCCCAGCCATACGACACCGCGAACACACCGACGAAGGCGAGGTTGAAGAGCGCCACCCCGGAGGCGCACATCATCGCCGCGTACAGCACACCCGCCACCGGCAGCTTGATCACCTCACCGGGCGCGTAGCGCCGTATGGCGGGGCGGTTCCTGCGCAGCCCCGGGTTGACCGACTTGTCCACCGCCCACAGCCGCGGATCGATGTGGGCCGGCCACCAGTGCGCGGGCGGGTCCTTGAGCAGCAGCGCCGCGGCACCGACCAGCACCAGCACCACCAGAGCCACGGCTCCGAGGAAACTCCCGGGCGTATCGGTGGCGATGAACCGCTCGGCCAGTACGACGAGCGGGACAGACCCGACCGTGAACGCGCCGCTGGCGAAGTGGGTCCTCGCCGGATGCTCCGGATACCACCGGCTCACGACACTGACACAGGTGCCGTAGACCAGCCCGGCACCCATCCCGCCCAGGAGCGCGTGCACCGCCATGACCAGCGCGAGGCTGTCGGAGCCGCCAAGGGTCACCAGTCCGGTGGCGCACAGCAGCGCGCCCGCGACCATCAGAGCCGCCGGCGGGATCCGCACACGGCTCCTCAGCCGCGCCACCGGGTACACCGTGGCCGCCTGGCAGGCCGCCCACACGGCGAGTACCCAGATTCCCTCCCCTGCGGTCCACCCCTGCGTGCTGACCAGGGCCGGCAACAGCACCGCGTAGCCGTACTGGCCGACACCGGCGGCGAGCATGGCGAGCCCCGCGGCCCAGGGGACCCACGCCCGCGAGTAGCCGAGCAGCTCGCGGTCGGCCTCTCCCAGCCGGTAGCGTCTTCCGTGCAAGTCGCGCACCTCGTGCGCGGGTGATGGGAAAGTCGGACGCGACATGGCCCCCACCTCCGTGTACTGCATACAGTATGTGATATCCTCTATAACACTTCCCCGACCAAAAGTCCATGCCCGTGTCCGACGCAGAGGCGCGCAGGGACGGCGGGCCGCGCACAAAGGGCACCCAAAGCGAAGGGCCTGACCACGGAACTCCGTGGTCAGGCCCTTGAACTTCCTTCTCGTGGAGCCGCCTGTCGGAATCGAACCGACGACCTATTCATTACGAGTGAATCGCTCTACCGACTGAGCTAAGGCGGCCGGTCCCCGCTCGCCGCGGGACCGGGGGCCAGTCTAGCGTGTTCTGAGATCCCTCGAGTACACCTCTCCCCGGTCCCCGCGCGTCAGCCGCACACGGTGCCGTCCTCGACGATCCGCGTGTCCAGCAGGTAGGCGTCCACGGCCTCGTCGATGCAGGCGTCGCCCGTCCGGTACGCGGTGTGACCGTCGCCGTCGCGGGTCAGCAGGACACCGGAGTCCAGATGCCCTGCCAGGTTCTCCGCCCACCGGTAGGGCGTCGCCGAATCCCGGGTGGTGCCGATGACCAGGATCGGATCGGCACCGGCCGCGTCGAGCTCCCGCGGTTCGTCGATGGCCTCCTCCGGCCAGTACGCGCAGGGCAGGGCACCCCAGGCGAGGCCCGGCCCGAAGAGCGGGGACTCCTCGGCCGCTTCGGCCGCGGCCTCCTGGTAGCTGCCGATGTCCCTCGGGCTCGGATGGTCGGAGCAGTTCACCGAGACGAGCGCGGCCGTCATGTTCTCGTAGTCGCCGTCCGGGTGCCGGTCGTAGAGCCGGTCGGCGAGCTCCAGCAGGGCGGTGCCGTCGCCGTCGAAGGCGTCGGCGAGCGCGGACCGCACCCGGGGCCAGAGACTCTCGGAGTACAGCGCGGCCATCAGGCCCATCCCCGCGCGGGCCCGGTTCACCTCGCGCCCGTCGCCGAGGCGGTTCTCCAGCGGGTTCTCGGCGGCGTCCGCGAGCAGCCCGGCGATCTCAGCGACGCCGGAGTCGACGTCGCCTTCGGCGCCGGTGTCGCCGAGCGGGCAGTCCCGCTGCCCGAGGCAGTCCTCGACGAAGGCGCGCAGTGCGGTCTCGAATCCCTGCGCCTGCTGGACGCTCATCTCCAACTGGTCCATCCCCGGCTGCAGGGCGCCGTCGAGCACGAGCGCACGCACCCGCTCCGGGAACAGGTCGGCGTAGTGCGTGCCGATGTAGCTGCCGTAGGACTTGCCGATGTAGCTGAGCCCCTCATCGCCGAGGACACCGCGGAGCACGTCCATGTCGCGGGCGACGTTCGCGGTCTCCAGGTGCAGCATCAGATCGCCGGAGTTCTCCCGGCAGGCCTCGACGAACTCCCGGTTCAGCCGCTCCAGTTCCTCCAGACCGGTGTCGGTGACCTCGCTCAGGTCGGCGTCCTCGGACTCGGTGTCGACCTCGGCGCCGAGGTAGTCGTCCAGAGCCTGCCGGTCCAGGCACTCGATCGGGGTGCTGCGGCCGATACCGCGGGGGTCGAACCCGACCACGTCGAAGCGCTCCCGGACGGGTTGGCTGACGGCCTTGGCGGCGGCGTCCGCGTAGTCGTACCCGGATCCTCCCGGACCTCCGGGGTTCACGACGAGCGAGCCTCGGCCTCGCCTGCGGCCGGCAGGCGCTTGACCGCGATCTCCACGCGCTCGCCGTCGGGATCGTCATAGTCGAGCGGAACCTCGTAGGTAGCGCACTCGAAGTCGCCGCCGCACTCCTCCCACACGAGGTCCTGCTGGTAGAACTCCGCGAGCGCCTCTTCGGGGCCCCCGCTCCCCTCCGCTTCGGGGCCGCCGGTGCAGCCCGCCGCGAGCAGCGCCAGCACAGCGGACATGCCCGCCCATCCGGTTCTGTTCAATCGGTTCCGTTCCCGCTCTCGGTGCCCCCGGGCCGGTGGGCGCGCTCGTAGGCCTGCCGTGGTCCGCAGACGGAGGCCCGATCGCAGGCGCAGCGCCGCCCGCCGCTGTCGAGCCGGACCACGACCTTGTCCGAGGGCACGTTGTGCCCGACCACGACCCCGTCCCCCTCGGGGGTGCTGACGCGGTCGCCCTTCCCAGGCGCGGCCGCCCGGAACTCCTGGTACAGCGGATGCTCGTACTTCAGGCAGCACATGAGCTTGCCGCAGGCGCCGGCGATACGCATGGGATTGACCGGAAGGTCCTGTTCCTTGGCCATGCGGGCCGCTACCGGTTCGAAGTCCTTGAGGAAGGTGGCGCAGCACAGATCGCGGCCGCACGGACCGATACCGCCCTGCAGCCGCGCCTCGTCGCGGGCGCCGACCTGCCGCAGCTCCACACGCGCCCCGAGGGCTTCGGACAGCTCCCTGAGGAGCTCGCGGAAGTCCACCCGCCGCGGGGCGGAGAAGTAAACGGTGTAGCTGCGGTCGGCGGAGACGTAGTCGATCCCGACGACCTTCATCGGCAGCTCCCGTTCCCGGATCAGCCGCTTGGCCGCCGACCGCGCAGCGGCCCGGAGCCGCCGGTTGTCCTCGTCGCGGGCGATATCGGCCTCCGTGGCCATGCCCTCGCAGACCGGGAGCCCTTCGATGTCCTCACTCACCCACTCGGGCGCCCAGACGCACTCGGCCACCTCCGGGCCGGCGTCCGTGGGCACCAGGACCCTGTCGCCGACCGAGGGGCTGTGCGCCCCGGGATCGAGGTAGTAGAGCCGCCCGTACCGCTCGAAGCTGACCGCCATCATCATGCCCACAGGGTCACCCTACGAGGTCGGCCGCGGCATGGCGACGGGTCGCTCTTCCCTCCGGCCGCGGTTCCACCCGCCGCGGAACTACCCCATGTACAGAGCGGAGGTCATCGCCTCCATCGCGATCTGAGGGTGCACGTTGGCGGCGATGCGTTCGCGGCACTCCATGATGCGTCGATGCGGCGCAGCGTGGCCTCCGGCGTGGACGCGCGGGCGACGCGCCGCAGGTCCGCCTCCTGGGAGGCGGTGGCGAGCTCCACCGTGGCCCCCATCTGCACGGCCAGCACATCGCGGTAGAACGTGCCGAGGTCCAGCAGCGCGACGTCGTAGGTGTCGCGCTTGATCCGGGTGGCACGGCGCTTCTGGCGCTCCTCCAGGTCCTTCAGGGCCCCGGCGGCGCCGCGCACCGCCTTGGCGACCCCCTTGCCGGTGCCCCCTTCGCCGAAGGCCGCCTTGAGGTCGGCCTTCTCCCGCTCGTCGAGCGTGCTCGTGGTGGTCTTGGCCTCGGCCTCGGCCAGCTCGTAGAGCCGGGCGGCCGCCGAGACGCAGGCGCCCAGGCTGTCGAGGCGCGCCGGGATCGACAGCACCTCCGTGCGGCGCTCACGCGTTTCGGGGTCGGTGGCGAGCTGCCGCGCCCGCGCGATCTGTCCGGCGGAGGCCCGGGCCGCTTCCGCGGCGATGTCCGGGGCGACGCCGTCGCGCTGTACCAGAGCCTCGGCGATGGCCCGCGTCGTGGGGGTTCGCAGGGTGACCTGGCGGCAGCGGGACCGGATGGTGACGAGCAGGTCCTCCGCGGTGGGCGTGCACAGCAGCCACACCGTACGGGGGCCGGGCTCCTCGACCGCCTTCAGCAGGGCGTTGGAGGCGGCTTCGGTGGCGCGTTCGGCGTCCTCGAACAGCACGACGCGGAACCTCCCGCTGGTGGGGCGGGACGCCGCCTGCAGCACCAGTTCCCGGGTCCGTTCGACGCCGAAGCTCAGCCCGCTGGGCCGGACGTAGAGGACGTCGGCGTGGGTACCGCTGAACACCTGGTGGCAGAGTTCGCAGTGTCCGCAGCCGCCGTCGGGGCACTGCAGCGCGGCGGCGAACGCGCGCGCGGCCTCCGCCCGACCCGACCCGGGCGGGCCGGTGAACAGCCACGCGTGCGTCATCCCGCCACCGGTGCCGCCCGTGATCTGCTCGCCCGCCGCGCGGACGGCCGAACGCAGCTGTTCGGTCACCGTGTCCTGGCCCACCAGGCCGTCGAAGACGCTCATCGGTGTTCAGCATAGGCCGCCGCGGCGACAGACGCCGCAGCCTTCCGAAGGGGCGCGTTCCTTCGCGCGGGATCAGCTCCGGGGGTGCAGCCGCATCGGCAGGCCGTGGGCCGGACGCAGGGTGATGTCCGGGCGGGTGGCGATCCGGGCGTCCGGCTCCAGCTCGCAGCGCCAGCGCCGCAGCAGGGATGTGAGGACCAGGACCGACTCGGTCCAGCTGAAGGACTCGCCGATGCACACGCGGCGGCCCATCCCGAAGGAGAGCCACGCGCCGCGGGGAACTCCGGGGGCCGCGGGGTCGAACACCTTCCCCGCCGCGGTCCTCTCAGCCGCCTCCGCATTCGCGCCTCTCTGCCCGCGCCCGTTCCCGCTCACCGGGCAGCCCGTCCCGTCCGGTTCCGCCGGCCGCAGCCACCGCTCGGGCCGAAAGGCCAGCGGATCCGGCCAGAACCGCGGATCGCGGTGCAGCGTCCACGGGCTGACCACGCACGCCGAGCCGGCCGGAAGGGTCCACGAGTCCAGTTCGATCCCGCTGGTGAGCTGGCGCCCCATGGACCACGCGGGCGGGTAGAGGCGCAGCGTCTCAGCGATCACGGCGTTGGCGAACGGCAGCCGCGTGAGGTCGGTGCAGGCGGGCGGTCGTTCCCCGAGTCGCGCGTCCACCTCCGCGTAGAGGGCGGCGCTGACCCGCGGATGGGTCGCCAGCAGGTACCACGCCCAGCTCAACGTGCTGGCGGTGGTCTCGTGGCCGGCGAGCATCAGCGTCATCACCTCGTCGCGCAGTTGCTCGTCGGTCATCCCCGCTCCGTCTTCCTGGGCGAGCATGAGCATCGACAGCAGGTCCCCGGCCTCCGCCGCCGCACCGGACGCGACGGAGGCGCGCCGCGCGCCGATGATCTCCCGGATCACGTTGTCGAGCTGCCGGCCCGCGGAACGTGTGCGCAGGCTCCAGGGCAGCGGCATCCGGAGCATGCGGTCGCCGAACGGGAGCAGGAAGCGGCGGTACTGGCGCATCGTCTCCTCAAGGCCGCGCGCGACACGGTCGACGTTCCCGCGCAGGTCCGATCCGAACAGGGTCCGTCCCACGACGGCCAGGGTGAGCGCGGACATCTCGGCGTACATGTCGACCGCGAGCCCCGTACCGCTCTCCACCGGGTCGACCATGCCCTCCTCCCAGCGGCGTCCGTGCTCAGCCGCCGCGGCCGCCATCTCCTGGGCGTACCCGGCGATCCGCTCCCGGTGGAACGCGGGCTGCACCATCCGCCGCTGCCGCTTGTGCAGCTCACCCTCGCTGGTCAGCAGCCCCTGGCCGAACAGGTGCCGCAGCACACGCAGGCCCTGGCTCTTGACGGTGACGCGCCCGTGGGTGGTGAGCAGCTCCCGGACGAGATCTGGATGGGTCAACAGGTACACGTGGTCGTTGGCCACCCGGGTGTAGGCGATGCGGGGATAGGTGCGGGCGAGTTCGGTGAGCAGCTCGACCGGCCTGCTCGGCGTGCGGGACACGAGCGATCGCAGGACCGTACCCGCCGCCGGCCCCGGGGGCCGGGCCACGTCGGGCCGGCGGCGGGGCGGGTAGGGCAGTGCCGGCATGGTCATCTCCTGTGTCCGATCGGGCGCCGCATGCGGCGGGTCCCGGGGATACCGCCGGTGTCCGGGCACTCGGCGGCGATGGTGAAGCCCATGCGCTCGTAGAGTTTCTGGGCGCGGGGGTTCGTCCGCGACACGTCGAGTTCGGTCTGCCGGAGGCCCCGGTCCCCCGCTGCCCGGATCACGTGTTCCATGAGCGCGGCCCCGTACCCGCGGGACCGGTGCCCGGCGTCGACGCAGAGGTTGGCCAGGTACACCGCGTCCCTTCCGGGCGGGACGAACTGGCGCCCCAGCGCGGCGGCCGACAGCAGGCTGCCGAGGAAGCGGACGGGGCCGCAGCAGCGGGCGGCCGACAGCATCGTGCGCAGAAGCAGCCTCCGGTACCGCACGCCGTCGTAGGCGGTGATGGTGGCCACGATCCCACCGTCGGGGGCGACGCCGATGGTTTGGTGCCGGTACCCGAAGAGGCCCCGGCCGCGGAGGAAGTCGTGGTGGAGCACACCGGCGGCGCGCTCCCCGAACACCGCGTCGACGAGCGCGGGCGAGGAGGCGCGCATCAGCGGCACGACCGCCGCCGCGTCCTGCGGGCGGGCCGGGCGGAAACACAGTCCGGTCACAGCGCGCTCACCGGACCCTCGCGGCCTTCGTGCCGTGCCCGCCGGGCCGTGCGGCACACACGGCCGAGGGTGGGGGTGCGGATCATCTCCCGCAGCCCCACCATGAACGCCTCCTGCCCCTCCGATCCGACCACTGTCGTCGCCACCGATGCGAGCATCGCGAGGAACAGCACCGAATCGCCGCCCAGGCGGTGGAAATCGGCGTCCGGGCCGATCCGGGCGGCGTCGGTCCGCAGGATCTCCGCCCAGATCTTCGCCACCGCCTCCTCGACGTCGTCCCGTACCGCCGGCTCGGCCGGTTCGCCGACCGGGTCGTCCTGGCCGGCGAACGGGTCGGGAAGCGCGTGCACGTCGACCTTTCCGTTCACGGTCCGCGGGAGCTCGGGCACACAGACGATCGCCGTGGGGACCATGTAGGACGGCAGCCGTTCGGCCAGGTGGGCGCGGAGCACCTCGACGTCTGGCCGCTGCCCGGCCCGGTCCGTGACGACGTAGCCGCACAGGATCGTCTGACCCTGGCCGCCGACCCGCCCGGTCACCAGGGCCCGCGCGACCCGCGGGTGCTCCTCCAGTGCCGCCGCGACCTCGCCGGGCTCCACACGGTGCCCGCGGATCTTGACCTGGTCATCGCTGCGCCCCAGGTACTCCAGCACACCGCTGGGGAGGATCCGGGCCAGGTCGCCGGTGCGGTAGGCCCGGGTTCCGTCGGCGAGGCGGACGAACCGCTCTCGGTCGAGGTCCGGACGCCCGAGGTACCCGCGGGCGAGCTGCGCTCCCGCTAGATACAACTCGCCGACCCCGTCCGCGGGGACGAACCGCCGGTCGGCGTCGAGCAGGAAGGACTTCATGTTGGCGACGGGGGTGCCGATGGGCACCGCCGGAGCGACCCCGTCTCGGTCCGGGTCGAAGACGTGCGCCACACAGCCGATGGTGGCCTCGGTCGGGCCGTACTCGTTGACAATGCGGCACTCCGGCCCGAAGAGCCGTGCCGCCTGCGCCGCTACCGGGCCTCTGAGCTGCTCGCCGCCGACGACCAGCACCCGGAAGCCGTCCGGCGCGAGATCAAGGCGGCCGATCAGGTCCAGGTGCGCCGGGGTGAGCTTCAGCGCGTTGGCGCCGGACCGCTCGATCATGGCCCGCAGCGTCACCGGACTCACGTCGTCCGGCACCAGTGCCACGCTCCCGCCGGCCAGCAGCGGCAGGAAGACCGCGGTCCCGGTCAGATCGAACGCGAGCGAGGTGAACAGCGCGAACCGGGTATCGGCATCCACGCGGTACAGTTCTGACGCCCACGTCACGTAGTTCACCAGGCTGCGGTGCTCCACCTGCACCCCCTTGGGTCGACCGGTCGACCCCGAGGTGTAGATGACATAGGCCAGGTCACCGGGCTCGACCGCTTCCGGCGGGGCGGGTGGTGCCCCCGAGCGCGCCAGATCGTCGAGGACGAGCGTCCGGCATCCGGTGATCCGCGACGCGTACGGGCGCTGCACCAGGCACAGCGGGGCTCGTGAATCATCGAGTTCCCAGTTGGTCCGGCTGTCGGGATGGTGCGGATCGAGTGGGAGGTAGCCGGCACCCGCCTTGAGGATGCCCCACAGCCCGGCCAGCGCCTCGGCCGACCGGTCAGCGAGGAGCCCGACCACGGTCCCCTTGCCGACCCCGCGCGCGGCCAGCTCGGCGGCGACCACGTCGGAGTGGCGGTCGAGCTCCGCGTAGCTGACGTCGCCGTCCGGGCCGGTGAGGGCGAGCTCGTCAGGGCTCCGCTGGACTTGCGCCCGGAACAGCCGGGTGACCGTCGCCGCCGGGACCGGCCGGTCGGTGTCGTTGCCGGACCAGGCACGGCTCTCCGGCGGAGACAGCGCCTCGGTGATCCGGTCGAGCAGGTCCTCCGCCTTCTCCACCGCCCCCGGGTCGTCCGGGCAGGACACGGTGATCTCGGTGCGGCCCGCTGTTTCCGCGACGGCGAACGAGACCGGTAGGAGCGGCGAGTGGGTCGCAGCGGATACACCGCCGCCGCCTCAAAGCTCCCCGCGGAGAAGTCCGCGAGATCGAACCGCCCGAGATCGGAGATGATCGCCGATCCCAGGTATCGCCGCCGCCGGTCCGCGGCCCCGGTGACCGCGGCGAGAAGGGTACCGAGCCCGGCCTGCGGAATCCGGCCGGTCACCCGTTCGAGTACCCCGCCGGTGGTGACCTCGCGCCGGTCGGCCATCGCCCGCAGCAGCCGCTCGTGCAGGCCCTCCCACGCCTCGCCCGGCCGCGCGTCGAGGAGGATCGGCAGGGTCAGGTTGGCCGTCGAGACGAGTCCGGGACGGTGCCGGCGCAGGTCCACCGGGACCAGGAAGCGGGACCGGTCGTGCCCGGCGGCCGTGGCGAGTACCGCCGCGATCTTCGCGACGAGGCCCGGATGGGTGCCGTCGACGCTGCGGCGGCGGAAGACGGCGGCACCGGGTCCGGTGGGCCTCCCCGAGCCCTCCAGCGAGGGCCGCCAGTCCGCACCCAGCCGGGGCCGGCGGCCGACGTTTCCGAGTTCGCCGGCGAGGCCGTGATCGGTCATCCGCGACGCGGCCCCTATGGGCTCTTCCCCCCTGAGTACCCGGAAGACATCGGTGACCCAGGCCAGCAGGCCCCTGCCGTCCATGACGCCGTGGAAGGCGCGGAACACGAGCGCGCTCGGCGTCGCCCCGCCGTGGTCGAGCAGCAGCACCTCGCAGGTGGGCCCGGATTCGGGATTCAGCGGCCGGCGCAGCGCCGGCCCCAGGACCGGCCCGTCAAGGCGCACGGGCCCGCCGCCGGGGAGCTCCAGGCGCCGCACCGGCGGCGTCCGGCCGCTGTCCAGCCAGGTCCGTCCCCGGCGGACCAGCCGCGCCCCGGGGCAGGCGGCCGATGCCGCGGCGACCGCGTGGGTGAGCTCCTCGCAGCCGATCCGCCCTTGCCCCTCGACGAGGGCCTGGACCGCGAACGGGGGCGCCAGCCGGGCGCCGGCGAGGTAGAACCACTCGGTCGGCGACACGGGCCGCCAGAAGATCGTACTCCCGGTCACGCCGCTTACCTCACTTTCTCGACGAACGCGTCGGCGCCGCCGATCTCGTCCACCCACTGCTGGAGCAGGTCGAGCCCGGTCGGCTGGTCCACCTCCGGCCGGTAGCCGAGGTCCCGCTCGGCCGCGCTCGTGTCGTAGGTGGTCGAGCGGGTGAGCAGCGCCACGGAGTACCGGGACAGCGGCGGCGAGTAGCGGTGGGCCAGGTACGGCACCCGCCACGCCAGCTCGACCGCCTCGACGAGCGCATCGCGCACCAGCGGCGGGATCGGACGGGACGGCGGCGTCCCGCCGAAGCGCTCGGCCATCTGGCCATGAACGCCCAGACATCGGTCCTCTCCCTGTCGGCGACGAAGTAGGCGCGCCCGCCCACCCGCCCGGACCGGGCGGCGAGCAGGCAGGCCCGGGCCGCGTTGGTGCAGTAGCACAGCGATGTGCGGACCCGCCTGCCGCCGGAGAGGTCGGGCATGCGCCCGTCCAGCATCCTCGCCAGCAGCTTGGGCATGAACCCGTGCCAGTCGCGCGGCCCCCAGACTCCGCGGGGTCGGATCGCGCAGGTGGTGAAACCGGGGGCGTCGGCGGCCAGGACGATCGACTCGGCGGCGGCCTTCGTCTCCGAGTACAGGTTGAGGTGGCGCTGCGGGTAGGGCCGGCTCTCGTCGATGTCGTACTGGTCCTCTCCGGTCATCACCGCACTCGGGCTGCTCACGAAGACGAACCGGCCGGCCCCGCCCGCCCGCGCCGCTTCTAGCAGCGATTCCGTGGCCGTCACGTTGCTCTGCCAGAACTGGGCCCGGCTGCCGTAGTCGAGCACCCGCGCCGCGGAGTGGTAGACCACGTCGACGCCCTCGGTGGCCGCCCGCAGCGAGGCCCGGTCCTTGAGGTCGCCGTGGACGATCTCGACGCCCGGCACCGTCCGCAGGTGGCTGAGATCGCTGGACGGGCGCACCAGCGCCCGGACCGAGTCGCCGGCCCGGACGCACTCGTCCACGATGTGGCTGCCGAGAAACCCGGATGCCCCGGTGACCAGTGTCTTCACAGTGACCTCCACCAGGTGGCGCCGAACAGGAAGGTCAGGGCGACGGTCGCCGCACCGCGGTATCCGGCCCGGCGCGCCCGCGGCAGTGCTAGGGGGATCTGGAACCCGTGCACGACGACGCTGAGCACGACGTCGATCCAGAAGAGGGTCTGCAGCACCGGTGGGTGAAGGGCCAGAGCAGCCCGTACAGCAGGAAGGCCCACCCGGCGAGCGGCACCAGCCGCGGAACCCACGCGCGGAGCCGCCGGCGCGGTCCCGCCCCGGCCGCGAGGCGGGCACCGGCCCACTCCGCGAGCTCTTCGCGGTTGATCTTCGCGTTGTGCCGGATGTCCACCGGGAACCCGGGGTGGAAGAGGAACGCCTCCACCGGCCGGGTCGGCTCGTGCCGCGCGGCCAGTTCCCGCAGCTCCCGCTCCACCCGGGCCCGCTCCTTCGTGGGTACGCCGTCATGCAGCTCGACGCAGACCACGGGCCGTGCCCGCTCCGGCGGTCCCACCCCGACAAGCGCGGTTCGGTGCACGTCGGGATGGGCGTTGAGGATCCCCTCGCACGGCACCGTGTACAGCGTGCCGCCGGCGGTGTGCACCCGCTGGCTCTTCCGCCCGCAGAACCAGATCCGCCCGGCCTCGTCGATCCGGCCGAGGTCCCCGGTGCGGTGCCACACGCGCTCCCCGTCGGGGATCTTCGCGTACCCGTCCGCCTCCGGTGCCGCGTGGTACCGGCCACTGACGGTCGGGCCGCTGACGGCGATCTCGCCGACCTGCCCCAGCTCGACCGGCAGGTCATCCGACCATTCCGGGATCGGTGTGTCGGTGATCGGCACGATGCGCGCCTCCACGTCCGGCACCGGCCGGCCGACACAGGTGCCGCTGCCGGTACGGATGAGCGCCCGCGTCTCGGCCAGGCTCTCCTCCGCGGTGATCGACGAGATCGGCAGCGCCTCGGTCGCCCCGTATGTAATGCGGAACCGGGCCGGCCCGCCCTCGCCGAGGAGGTCGCAGATGGTGGCCGCGATGTCGTCCCGCACGGGCGCGCCGCCCGAGACGACACCGCGCAGCGAACCTAGACCGATGCCCGCGCCGGTGGCGTAGCGACCGAGCCGGTCGAGCAGCGCTGGCGAGGCGAACATGGTGGTCACGCCGAACCGCTCGATCGCCTCCACCACGGCCCGCGGGTCGATCGCGGCCACCTTGGCGGGATCGCCGGGCGGCAGCACGCAGGTCGACCCGAGCAGCAGGCTGAAGATCCCCCACAGCGGCACGGTGACGAGCGAGACGTCGTCCTCCCGCTGGCCGAGGGCGTCCCTGATCTGCCGCACGATCCCCTCGACCATGCCGCGCGGGTGCTCCACGCCCTTGGCCGGACCGGTGCTGCCGGTGGTGAAGCTGATGGCGAGCAGGTCGTCGTCCGACAGGGCGGGCTCCTCGACCCGGCCGGTGGCCCCTTCCGCACCGGGTGCGGCCGCGGGCGGTCGGGCCGGTTCGCGCAGTGTGGGCCCGCCCCAGAACCAGCGCCGGCCGACCGTGACGCTCGTCCGCAGGGACGAGAAGGTGCGGGGGCTGAGCACCCGCAGTACATGCGCCTCCGGGATCCCCACGAACGCCTCGGCGCCGGCGGTGCGGTAGCAGTGCAGCATCCGCCGCAACCCCAGCCCGGGGTCGGCGATGACCGGAACCGCGCCGATCCGGAACAGCGCGAACACGATCGCGAAGAGATCCGGCCCGGGCCTGACCATGACAATGGTCTTGGTTCCCCTGTCGATCCCAGCGCGGAGCAGTCTTCTCGCGTAGGCGTCGGCGGTGTCGTCCACCTCGCGGTAGGTGACGTGCCGGTAGACGGTCGCGCCCGCGCGGTCCCGGCCGGCGGGAAAGATGATCGCCTTCTTGTCCGGGAAGGTGCGGGCGTTGTCCCGCAGTCGCGCGGCGATCCCCGGCGCCGCTTCCGTCCGCGCCGTCATCGGACAGGGGAGTGCTCGGGGTGCCGGTACACCGCGCAGGCGGACGTGAGCCCGGCACCGACGGCCACGAACAGCAACTGGCGGAACTCCCGGTCCCGGCCGGCGGCGACGGCCTGATGGTAGGCGAGGGGCACCGCGGAGGTGTGCGGGTCACCGGCCACGCCCGTGACGGTCACCGCCGCGTCCTCGCCGACGCCGAGCCGGGCCGCGACCTCGGCTGCGAAAGCCGGGGTCGGCTGGGAGGTGACCAGCAGGGTCTCGTGCAGGTCGATGCCCTCGGCCTCGGCGCACGCCCGGGCGGAGTCAGCGGCGAGCGCGGCAAGACGGTCCGGATAGTCGCCGTCCTGCCGGACGGTGACCGCACGGCGGCCCTCGCGGCCCATCCGGCCGGTCTCGGTGTACCCTCCGGCCCCAGGCGCCCCCTCGTGCGCGGTCGCCGTGTGGATCTTGCCGAAGCCCGCTCCTTCGTCCAGGTGCGCCCGAGCAGCATCGCGGCGCCCATCGTGGCGTAGGGGAAGCCGGTGCGGCGGGCTTCGGCGGGGTCGTTCGACGGGTGAGCGTCGCCCGAGACCACGAGCACGTACTCGGCACTGCCGGACTCGACGAACCCGGCGCCCACCTGGACCGCGTTGAGCACCCCGCACGCCCCGTTCATCAGGTCGAACGAGAAGGCGGGCTTGGCCGTCGGGTTCTGAAGGTAGTCCAGGTTGACCCCGACGTTCTTCTGGATCATCGCGGCCATCGCCGGCTCGGACATGTTCGCGTCGCGGTAGACGCCGGTGTTGACCATGAGGTCGACCTGGTCGGCGGTGATGCCGGCACGGTCGAGGCAGTCGCCCGCGGCGAGCGAGGCGTGTTCGATGGAGCTGTGGACCGCGGGGTCGGTGCTGACCGCGGTGGCGCTGATGATGGTGCCCATCTCAGACCTCCAGGGAAGAAATCGTGGCGGACAGGCACCCGGTGACGACGCCGGAGGCGGCGGGCACGAGCAGGAGCTTGGAGCCCTTGGTGATACGGCCGTTCTTCAGGTGCTCGTACATGACCACGAAGTGCGACGTGGACGAGGTGTTGCCGTACCGGTCGACCACCGCCAGCGGCTCGGGCATGGGCGCGTCGAGGATCCGCTCACCGGTTCGGGATATCTTCTCGATGAAGCTCGCGCCGACCTGGTGGTGGATGACGAAGTCGTAGCCCTCCTCGGTGAAGGTCCTGCCGCGCTTGGCGAGGAACTCCCGGTGGAAGTTGGGCACAGTGCCAGGCGCTCCTTCTTGTGCATCTGGTGGTTGTCGGTGTAGAGGGCGATGCCCTGGTTCTTGTCGCTCGGCATGCCGATGCACAGGTGAGAGTACTCGGCGCACGTCATCAGTTCGGCGTAGTCGATCCGGTCCGCTTCACTGGTGGACTCGTCGAGCACCACAGCGGCGGCGGAGTCGCCCACGGTCAGGGAGCCGAACTGGGAGTCGTAGGGTTCGCAGATCTCCTTGACCGCGGTCTCGGTGATCACGGTGATCCTCTCGCCACTGACCACCAGGCCGTTGCGCACGATCCCGGCCTTGACCATCCGGTCGAGGACGGTCACCCCGGTGAGCATTCCGGCGCACGCGTTGGACACGTCGAAGTGGATCGCCGAGTCCGCGCCGAGCACGCGAGCCAGCATGTGCGCGAAGGAGGGCTCGAAGTAGAAGCGGTCGCGCTCCTTGGACCGGGTGATCGAGGAGGAAATGATCACGTCGAGCCCGCCGGCGTCGTACCGCGACCTCGACAGGCAGTCCTCGGCCGCCCGCAGGGCGAGGGCGAAGGAGTCCTCGTAGGTGTCCGGACGGCTGTCGCCGACCCGCCGGTTCGTGATCCCGGTGATCCGCTGGAGATCGAAGGGTGGCTCATACTCCATCTGCGCTACGAGTTCCCGCGTCGGCTTCTCTGTCGACGGCAGGTACGCGCCGATGGATTCGAAACGCGTATACGTCATGTCTTTCCAACTTCCTACAGTCACTTCAGGCGCTTTCCGAAAAACCCGAACGAAATGTTTTTAGCGCGCCACGAACGGTGAAGTCAAAAGACAAAAAGAGGCGAAGAACACACCGCAAGATCATCGGCGGCGACAGGATCGATCCCTAAATATTCCTCAATTTTCAAAGATTCACATTTTAGGCTGTGACCTGCTGTTATTCCTGGCGGTCACAATGGGTTCCTCCGCAACCGGCCTGCGGGGCGTGGTTGATATCACCGTGCAGCCGAGCGTCGTCCCGCCGGCCTGGAAGTGACCAACCCAACCTCGCCGGAGACCTCCCGTTCCCGTGCGACTTGATCAATTCTTTTCGCACCGGCCGCGGGTCTCGGGAACCAGGCACAGACCGCGTTCGCGGAGTTCACTGGTAACGCATCGGCGCGGGCGACCGCATTCGCCGCAAGAATGACCACTCACTCCGAAAAGGTTCAGAATTGAATCATCCGGGAATGCGAACGCGTCAGCGGATGTGAGAGGCCCTGCTCCGGCCGTGCCCTATACCGCGGCGGAGGCGGGCTCGCGCCACGCGCGCTGGTGGGCCTCGACCAGCCAGGCGTCACCCCAGGCGCGGTCGGGGTACTCGGGCAGCCGCGAGGTGTCCACCAGGTCCCGCAGCCGGCCCTCCAGCTCCCCGGCCGCGGCCAGCGCCTCGGCCATCGAGTGCTCGCCGCGGCGCAGCCCGCGCAGCCAGGATGCCCAGGGCTCGGGGATCGGCAGTGTCACCCTGCCGGTCTCCAGCATCTCGACGCCCTGAACGCCCAGCCGCACCATGTGGTAGGCGAACTTGACGTCGAAGCCGTACTTCTCGACCAGCTCGGGGCGGTTGGTGTGCCGCCCGCCGCGCAGCCCCAGCATGCTGTCCCGCTGCGCCCGCAGGTAGCCGAGGAACCGGTCCCCGGCCTGCCGGGACAGATCCGGTCGGCGTTCGCGCGCAGTTCCCGCCCCAGATCCGTGACGCGAACGATCTCGTCCTCGGGCACGAACAGCGGAAGCAGCACCGTCGGATTGCCCTGGAGCGCCAACCGCAGCCACTTGCGCAGCGAGTAGACGGTCAGGTCGAGGTCACCGGGACCGGAACGCACCCCCTCAGGCTGTGTGCGGTAGATGTACTGCTCGAACCGGCGCAGTCCGACCACGTACTCCGGCGGCTCCACGCAGATGCCCATCTCGTCCCGGTCGTCCTGGTCGGCGACGGTGATGCCGTGGACTCCCGAGCCCACCTGGCAGCGCAGGATCGTGCCCTGCTCGGCGATCGCGGCGAACTCGGCACTGGAGTGCTGCACCGGCATGCTCCCCTCCGGACCGTGGTGCGGCGGCTCCGCACTGGGTGCCTCCCAGGGATCGGGAGGTGCTCGAACCTACCCCGGACGGCCCCGGCCGGGCGAAGGGTTTTCCCGCCCCCGCAAACGAAAGGTGCGGGCCGAAGCGGTCTTCGGCCCGCACCCAAGGGACTTCGAGGGTGTCCGCGTGTCCTAGTCCTTGATGATCGGCATCATGCCGGTGATGGCCTCGGCGTCCTGGGGGACCGGGTCCGGCAGGAGCGGGCGCAGGCGGCGCTGGATCTCCCGGGTGACCTCCTCCTGCGACAACCGGGCGTCGACCACCAGATAGCGGTCGGGCTCGCGTTCGGCCAGGTCGCGGAAGCCCTTGCGTACCCGGGTGTGGAACTGCTCCGACTGCGCCTCCATGCGGTCGGTGGAGCCCCCGAGCCGCCCGAGCCCTTCCTCCGCCGGCAGATCCATCAGCACCGTGAGGTGCGGAACCAGCTCCTCGGTGGCCCAGTCGTTGATCCGCTCTATCACCGGACCGTCCAGCTCCCGGCCGGCGCCTGGTAGGCGATGGTGGAGTCGATGTAGCGGTCGCTGATGACGATGGCGCCGCGGCGCAGCGCCGGAAGGATCACCTCGTTGACGTGCTCGGCGCGGTCCGCCGTGTACAGCAGCGTCTCGGCCCGCGGGGAGACGCTCATGTCGTCCTTGTCGAGCAGCAGTGCCCGCAGCCGCATGCCGAGCTTGGTCGCGCCCGGTTCGCGGGTCGCGACGACCTCGAAGCCCTCTTCCCGCAGCCAGACCGTGAGCTGGCCGGCCTGGGTGGACTTTCCGGCGCCTTCGCCGCCTTCGAGCACGATGAAGGTTCCGGGCAGATGTTCGGCCTCCTTGGCGGGGGTGGCCGGCACGCCGCGCAGCACCGCGATCAGTTCGGTGCTGAACGATACCTCGCTCCGCTCGCTCACCTGCCGGTAGGCGAAGAGGGCCGCCAGGAGGGCCAGCAGCGCGGCGATCATCAGTGCCGCTCCGGTGCCCAGGAAGTCGTAGGAGAGGTCCCGGACCTGGACCGGGTGGTCGCCGATCAGCCCGGCGAGCAGCGGCATCAGCGCGGCCGAGAGCAGCAGGAGCACCCCGGCCGCCGCGTGCAGGAACACGAAGGTGCGTCCCCTGACCTCCTCTTCGAGCTCCTGGGTGAGCAGGCCCAGGCCCACCGCCCACGCGATGCCGGCGCCCACGCCGACGACCGTGGTCAGCCCGGCGGCCAGCACCATGTTCGGGATGAGCCCCGCGCAGAACAGCGCGACAGCGGAGACCCCGAGGCTCAGGCCGAACAGCCGGCGTCGATTGAGATCGCGCAGGACGCGCGGTCCGATGAACATCCCCAGTGCCATGCCGGCGAAGAAGGCACCGACCAGCACGCCGAAACCGGCGTTGCCGGCCGCCATCCTCTCCACGAAGAGCCGGCCCACGCCCAGCACCGCGCCGCCGGCGAAGAACGCGCCGAGCATGCCCAGGAGCAGACCGCGCACAAGCGGGGTCGTACCGGCGAACCGCGCCCCCTGCCAGAGGGTGCGCAGCACGTTGCTGTCGGGCGTGCTCGGACTGGTCGGCCGCTGCACCGGCTGGGCGACGGGGACCTCGCGGGTCTGCGGCAGCGGTGCGGTCAGCTCATTGGCGTCCACGCTGTCCACCGGCTGCGCCGCCGACTCCTCCGCGCCCGGCTTGCGGGCCGGGAGCATCCACGTGACGACGGCGGCGGCCAGGAAGGCGACACCGTTGGCGTAGAGGGCGGCGTCGGCCTGGGCCGTGCTCAGCACCGGGAACAGCGCGCCGAGCACGGCGCTGAGGGCAGCCAGGACGGCGAACACCACCGCGGCGACCGGCGCGGCGCCGTAGCCGGTGAGCAGGTTGATCCGGTGCGCCTCCTCCAGCCGCTTCTTGGGGACCATGTCGGGGACGGTGGCGTCCTTGGCCGCGGTCCTGAACGGGACGACGCAGGCCGCCAGGAACGCGGCGGCGAACAGCCAGTCGAGCCGGCCGACGATGGGAACCGACACGTAGAGGAGGGCGCGCAGGACGTCGCCGACGATCATGATCAGCCGGTTGTCGACCCGATCGGCGAGCGCACCGATGAGGGGGCTCAGCAACAGGGGGGGCACAAGCCTGAGGGCGACGACGCCGCTGACCGCGAAGTACTGCGTGATCGGCTCGCCCTCCCGCGTCAGGAGCGCGGCGAGCGAAACAAGGGCCAGCAGGCTGAGCCAGTCACCGAGGCTCGAGAGCGACAGCGAGATCCACAGCCGCCGGAATGGCTTGATCGCAAGGACGTTGCGCGCCTCGCCCGGCGCTGCTAAGGATGCAGATCTGCTCATAGCGATAAAGAGTATCGACGCTTCCGGTCTCGACGGGGCACTGATCGTGTATCGGTGACGCGGCGAGACACCTCAGCGTTCTCGCGCGGCACCATAAGCACAGTGCGGAATGTGACATAGCACACACAACATTATACGCCGGGTGCGCATCCGCACGAAAAGCCACGAATCAAGCGAAAGTGGCAATGAGTACGTCCGCGGCACTGTACTGCCAGGAACGTTCGCGCGCCACCCCCGTTGCGCGCAACGAGGGGGCGGTCACGCATCGTCAACCGCTCTCGGCGGTGCCGTTCTTCTTGGCGCGGCTCTTGGTCGCCGTCCCGCTCTTGGTGCCCGACTTCGCGCCGGTCTTGGCAGTGCCCTTGGAACCGCTCTTGGCCGCCGCACCGTTCTTCGCGGTGCTCTTCTTGGCCGCCGACTTCTTCGCGGGCGCCTTCGCCCGGCGGTCGGCCAGCAGCTCGGCCGCGCGCTCATCGGTGATCGAGTCGACGTCGTCCCCCTTGCGCAGGGAGGCGTTGATCTCGCCGTCGGTCACGTAGGGGCCGAACCGGCCGTCCTTGATCACCATCGGCTTCTCGCTGTGGGGGTCCACACCGAGTTCGCGCAGCGGCGCGGCCGCGGCGGCGCGGCGCCCCCTCTGCTTCGGCTTGGCGAAGATCTCCTTGGCCTCCTCGACGGTGACGCTGAAGATCTGCTCCTCGCTCTCCAGCGAACGGCTGTCGGACCCCTTCTTCAGGTAGGGGCCGAACCGGCCGTTCTGCGCCGTGACCTCCTCACCGTCGATCTCACCCACCACACGCGGCAGGGAGAGCAGCTTCAGCGCGTCCTCAAGGGTGACCGTGTCGACCGACATCGACTTCAGCAGCGAGGCGGTGCGCGGCTTCGGCTTGGCCTTGGACTTCGACTTGTTGCTCTTGGGCTTCGTCTCGCCCTCGCCGCCTTCGGGCTCCTCCAGGACCTCGGTCACGTAGGGGCCGAACCGCCCGACCCTGGCGAGGACGGTGCGCCCGGTCTCCGGGTCCGCCCCGAGTTCGCGATCGCCGCTGGGCTGGGCGAACAGCTCCTCGGCCTTCTCCTTGGTGAGCTCGTCAGGAGCGAGGTCCTCGGGCACGTTGACCCGCTGCCCGTCGCGCTCCATGTAGGGGCCGTAGCGGCCGACCCGCATCACGATGTCGGTGCCGGGCAGCGGGAAGGAGCTGACCTCCTTCGGGTCGATCTCGGCGAGGTGGTCGCCCACAAGGTCACGGAGCCCGGTCTCGTCGTCGGCCCCGAAGTAGAACCGCTGCAGCCACGGCAGGCTCGCGGTCTCGCCGCGCGCGATGCCGTCGAGGATGTCCTCCATGCGCGCGGTGAAGTCGTAGTCGACCAGGTTCTGGAAATGCCGCTCCAGGAGCTGCACCACAGCGAACGCCAGGAAGGACGGCACCAGCGCCGAGCCCTTCTTGAACACGTAGCCGCGGTCCAGGATGGTCCCCATGATCGAGGCGTATGTGGACGGGCGGCCGATCTCGCGGTCCTCAAGCTCCTTGACCAGCGTCGCCTCGGTGTAGCGCGCGGGCGGACGGGTGCTGTGCCCCTCGGCCTCGACGCTCTCGGCCTTGAGCGGATCGCCCTCGTCGAGCGGGGGCAGCCGGCGCTCGCGGTCGTCGAGCTCGGCCTCGGGGTCGTCGGCGCCCTCGACGTAGGCCTTGAGGAACCCGTGGAAGGTGATGATCTTCCCCGTGGCGGCGAACTCGGCCAGCTCGCCGGCGTTGGAGGTCCCGGTGACCTTCACCGTCACCGACTCGCCGACGGCGTCCTTCATCTGGGAGGCGACCGTGCGCTTCCAGATGAGCTCGTAAAGCCGGAACTCCGAACCGGTCAGCCCGGTCTCGGCCGGCGTCCGGAACGAGTCGCCGGCCGGGCGGATGGCCTCGTGCGCCTCCTGGGCGTTCTTGACCTTGCTGGAGTAGATGCGCGGCTTCGCCGGCAGGTAGTCGGTGCCGTACAGCCGCGCGGCCTGGTCGCGGGCGGCCGCGATGGCGCTCTCCGACAGGGTGATGCTGTCGGTGCGCATGTAGGTGATGAAACCGTTCTCGTAGAGCCGCTGCGCCACCTGCATCGTCTGCTTCGAGGACAGGCCGAGCTTGCGCGAGGCTCCTGCTGCAGCGTTGTGGTGCGGAACGGGGCGTAGGGGGAACGCTTGTACGGTTTGCGCTCCACCGAGCGCACCGCGAAGTCGCTCCCGGTGAGCCGGTCGGCGAGAGCGCGGGCGGACTCCTCGTCCAGGTGCAGCACACCCGAGCTGGAACGCAGCACACCGTCGGAGGTGAAATCGCGTCCCACCGCCACCCGGTCGCCGTCGACCGAGACCAGGTTGGCCATGAAGGTGGCGGGGTCGTCGCCCGAACTGCGCCCGACCGAGTCGAAAACGGCCTTGAGTCCCCAGTACTCCGCCGAGGTGAACGCGATCCGCTCACGCTCGCGCTCCACGACCAGGCGTGTCGCGACGGACTGCACACGGCCCGCCGACAGCCTCGGCATGACCTTCTTCCACAGCACCGGGGAGACCTCGTAGCCGTAGAGCCGGTCCAGGATGCGGCGGGTCTCCTGGGCGCTGACGAGGCGCAGGTTCAGATCCCGGGTGTTCTGGGTGGCGCGCTCGATCGCCTCCCGGGTGATCTCGTTGAAGACCATGCGCTTCACCGGGATCTTCGGCTTGAGCTCCTCGCGCAGGTGCCAGGCGATGGCCTCGCCCTCGCGGTCCTCGTCCATGGCCAGGATGAGCTCATCGGCCTCGGCCAGAAGCTCTTTGAGCCTCTTGACCTGCTGCTTCTTATCGGAATTGACGACATAGAGCGGCTCGAAGTCGCGCTCGACGTTCACACCCAGCCGCGCCCACGCCTCGCCCTTGTAGCGGGCCGGGATCTCGGCGGCCTTGGTCGGCAGGTCCCGGATATGGCCGATGCTGGACTCCACGACGTACCCCCGGCCGAGGTAGCCGGCGATCGTCTTGACCTTGGCGGGCGACTCGACGATGACGAGCCGATTGCCGCCGCCCGGGTCTTTGGTGCCGGTGTCGTTCGAGCCGTTCTCACCGGCGCTGCCCTTCGTGGGTGGCACGCTCTTCCCCTACGTCTAGCTTTGCGCTGTCTGTGCGGCCCGGTCGGCCGGACCGCGAACCATCGGACCCCCAACAACTGACGGTAACCGAACCCCGGGGACTCCGCTTTCCCGCGCCGGGACCGACCGCTGCGGGGCGTACCTACGGCGCTGGCCTTGTCGCTGTCCTCAGGGTTCCCAGGAAGCGGCATCCCGTTAACCGTTGTGCTCGCACGCTATGGCACGAACCCGGCCGGCAGACGCAGAATAAGCGCAATGCTTGAATACGAATACCGGGAACTTCGCTTCCCGCGCGGCACGTCGCGCAGCGCCACGCGCCAGGCCCTGACAGAGCACGCGGAGTACGGGAGATGGGAACTCGCACGCGTGCGGTTATATCCCAACGGAAGCCGCCGTATTACTCTGCGCCGAAAAATCATCCGGCAGGTACGCACAATGTGAGTTCAGTCACCTCACTCTAGGTGGCGCGCACCTGGACTCCCCGTATCCGGTCACGAGGGTCGGGGGTGGGGAGCGGTGCGCCGTCGCACCGCCCCGTCTTCCCCAATAGCAAACGGCGGGTCGCCCCGATTATTCCAGGAGGGCCCTCCGCCACCGGGGCGAAGGCGCGCGTCCCCGCTCAGGCCAGGTCGATGAAACGGTCCAGAACCCGGACCCCGAACCGGAGCCCCTCCACCGGCACGCGCTCGTCGACCCCGTGGAACATTCCCGCGAAGTCGAGCTCCGGAGGCAGCTTGAGCGGGGCGAACCCGTAGTTGCGTATCCCCAGCCGCTGGAAGCTCTTCGCGTCGGTTCCACCGGAAAGGCAGTAGGGGACGGCGTGCGCCCCGGGGTCCTCGGCGCGCAGCGAATCGGCCATCGCACCGACGATCCCGCCCTCGAAGTCCGTTTCGACAGCGGGCAGGTGGTGGATGAACTCCCGGGTGACCTTCGGCCCGAGGAGCCGGTCGATCTCGGCGAAGTACTCCTCCTCCATCCCGGGCAGGAACCTGCCGTCCACCTGGGCCTCGGCCGCTCCGGGAATGACGTTCGCCTTGTAGCCGCCACCCAGAACGGTCGGGTTGAGCGTGTGGCGGAGAGTGGCACCGACCATGCTGGCGACCGGGCCGAGCCGGGCGACGGTCGACTCGGGGTCGTTCTCGTCGAACTCGATGCCGAACGCCTCGCAGACCTCCTCCAGGAAGATCCGGACGGTCTTCGTCAGCCGGACGGGGAACTCGTGCCGCCCCAGGCGCGCGACGGCTTCGGCGAGCTCGGTGACAGCGTTGTCGTCGTTGACCATCGACCGTGCCCGGCGGTCCCCCGGGCGCGCAGCCTCATCCAGGCGATGCCCTTCTCGGCCGTCTCGATCAGGTAGAGGCGCCGCTGGTCGTCGACGGTGAAGCTGAACCCGCCCACCTCGCTGATCGCCTCGGCGCAGTCGGCGAACAGCTCGGGGTGCCGGTCCACCAGCCACCGGGCGCCCCAGGACCCGCCCGCCTCCTCGTCGGCCAGGAACGCCAGGACGATGTCGCGCGGCGGGGTGCGCCCCTCGCGCATGCGCTGCCGGACGACGGCGAGCACCATGGCGTCCATGTCCTTCATGTCGATGGCGCCGCGCCCCCAGACGCACCCGTCGGCGATCTCCCCGGAGAACGGGTGGTGCGTCCAGTCGGCCGCGTCGGCGGGAACGACGTCCAGGTGGCCGTGGATCAGCAGCGGCGGACGGCCGGGGTCGGCCCCGGCGATACGGGAGACCACGCTGCTCCGGCCCGGATGCGACTCATAAACCGCGGTCTCCAGCCCGACCTCGTCCAGCTTGCCCGCCACGTACTCCGCGGCCGCCCGCTCCCCCGGACCGGAGTGGTCCCCGTAGTTCGAGGTATCGATGGCGATGAGCTCCCGGCACAGGTCCACGACCTCGGCCTCGGCCGGGCCCAACGTCTCCTTCGCATCCGCCATGACCTACGCCAGCTCCTCTCGACCCTCGCGGGGGGCGTCTCGTCCCCCACCGACCATCCCATGATGCTGCCCCCCGAGAAACGTGTACGCCGCACCTCGTGAGCTTTGCTATGGTTGACCTTGTCCGGCGCGGCAGCGCCTGACACTCAGGTCCGGGTGGCGGAATAGGTAGACGCGCTAGCTTGAGGTGCTAGTGCCCGTTAAGGGCATGGGGGTTCAAGTCCCCCCTCGGACACCAGGGAGCCGGTTACGCAGCAGGTCAGAGAGCTGCTACCGGGATCGCGATAGGCGGCCGTTTCGGAGCGTTGCACATATGGTGCACATGCTCAGGGGCAGCCGTTTTGTGTTTCACTTCCCACCTTGCTCAGTGCCTCGATGCGGCGCGCGTCCATCACGTCGGCGACCTCGTCGAGCCGGTCCGGCCACAGGTGCCCGTAGCGGTCGAGGGTCATGGTCGCCGTTGCGTGGCCGAGCATCGCCTGCACCACCTTCACATCCGCCCCGGCCGCGATCGCCAACGACGCCGCCGTGTGCCGCAGCTTATGCGGGGTCAGCCCGAGCCCACTGAGTCCAGCGGGCTTGAGGGCATTGTTGAACTCCCGGGGACGCCAGTTGCGCGCACGCAGCGGCTTTCCGCGCGCCGTGGTGAACACCAACGCATCCTCCGGGCGCCCCTCGACCAGCGGATTCAGCTCGGCCACCAGCGAAGCCGGTACGGGAACGGTCCGGCTCTTTCCCGTCTTCGGCGGCTGCTCCACAAGCTTCCCCTCGACCTCGGCGAAGGCGACCGTGACCCGGATCCGGCGCTTGACCAGATCAACCTTGCCAACGCGCAGCGCCGCCGCCTCACCCCAGCGCAGGCCTGTGTAGGCCAGCAGCAAGACAAGGGCGCGGTTCACTGCCGAAGCCGCCGACCTCTGGTTGTACTTCGTGCGCAGTCCCGCCGCCGCATCCGCCAGCGCTTCCACCTGCTCATAGGTCAGGTAAACGTGTTCGGCCTCACTCGACTTGGGAAGCGGGACGCCTTTCGCGGGATTGACCGGGATCCGGCGCGGCACGCACCACCCCAGCACCATCGACAGCACAGCATGCGCGTTCCTGGTTTGCGAGGCTCCCAGCCCACTCCCGCCTTCTTCACGCGACTTCTGCAGCTCGGCGACCCACACCGCGATGTCCTCGGCGTGAATAGCACTGAGCGGCAGGTCTGCCCACCGAGGAAGGACGTGCGTGTCCAGCAGGTTCCGGTACTTCCACCAGGTCGAGCGCCTGATGTCGGTCCGGGCGGCCAACCACTTCTCGGCCATCTCTCCGAACGTGATCTTCGCTGCCGCCGGATCCCGATAGGAGCCTTCGTTCAGGCTGTTCTCGATCTCGGTTTGGCGCTGTTCAGCGTCGGGTTTCTTCTTGAACGTGCCGGCGCTTTTGAGCTTTCCGGCGGGATCGTAGTAGCGCACCAGCCAACGACCGGGAGGAGTGCGTTTGGCCTGCTTGGCTTTGGTGACCGCGTCGCGGTAGCTCTTGTCCTTCTGCCGGTCGTAGATCCAGGCCCGAGCCATGCGGGGGTTTCCTTTCCGTGGGGGTGGGGGTCAGGGCTGCTTACGGACCAGGCGCGCACTTCGGCCGGGTCATAGCGCACGTGGCGGCCGATGCGGTGCGAGGGCGGACCGGTCCGGGTGTAGCGCCACTGGTAGAGCGTCTTCGCCGGGACGCCGAGGAAGCGGGCGGTCTCTGCCACCGACCACAGGCGCGAGGCCAGATTGGGAACGGTCGTACTGTTCACGCGGCCCTCTCCCCGGTTGCCGAAAGTTCTGCCTGCCGCGCGGAGTCGAGTTGTGCGCGGCGTTGTAAGGCCTCACCGACCGCGCGCAGTAGGCGTTGCTCACGCGGCGGTACGTCGGGATCCGTGGGGCGAGCCAGCTCCCAGACTTCATTGCCGGACGGAACGCGCAACGGGACAGCGGCGCCCTGGTCCTGCTCGTCGCTGTTGGGATCGACGCCGAGTTGTTCGAGGACCCAGGTCAGCCGGTCGGCTTTGTGGTCGGTGAGGGTCTTGTTGGACCACTTGCGCGAGACCAGCACGCGGCGGCCCGCGTAGCCGAGGTGTTCGCGTTTGTGGGCTTTGGAGCGGCAGAATCCGGGCCGCATTCCGGCCTTGGGGTCTTGGGGTTGGATGCCGTAGCGCAGCCAGTTGGAGCACCGGGGCGAGCAGGGTTCGAAACGCAGCGCTTCGGTGAGCCGGTCCACGTGGCGTTCCTGTGCCACAGTCTCGATCTCGTGGCATTCGGCGATGTCCTTGGTCAGGTACTTCGCCAGGTACCGGATGCAGCGGTCGGCATCCTCAGATCCGGCGAGCACGCCCTTTGCGTCGACCTGGGAGCCGAAGCGCACCACGTGCATGGGTTCGGCGTCCGGGTCGGCGTCGAGGGCGTCCAGGGCCTCATCCCAGGTGGGCAGGACTTCCCCGGTTGCCGGGTCCACATAGTTCCCGGTCGCCTCATCAAAGAGGGGAAGGTGTGACCCCTCATAGACCACCTCGTCCGCCTTGGGCCACCACACCTGGTGATAGGTCGCCGCCGCGATCTGGCGCAGCTCCGCGCGCGGAATGGTGCCCCTCGTCGCCATGTGCAGGTGCGGCGCCAGCCGGCGTTGCGGCTCCACACTGGCGAAGTACTGGACATCGAAGCCGGCCACGCGCCGCAAATTCTGCACGAACCGGTCCACCAGTTTGGAGAAGTGCAGCGCATCCCGCGCCGCGCGGCGGTAGTCATACGTTGAGGGATCCACCGGGGTGCCGTCGCTTTTCACCCGCCCGTAGCTGTTCAGGGTCAGGGTTACGAACAGCGAGGGGCGGAAGGTCTTGCCCGAGGCCGGGTCCTCGAAGGCGCGGCCCACGGTGCGCCGGGCCATGGGCCGCTTGGGCAGATCCGGGGCATCCTGGCGCCGCTTGGTCGAGCGCACCCGACGCGACTTGGACGAGCCGGACGAGGAGGGAGTCACCGAGCCGCGCAGCCCCGACGCCGAGATCTCCGCATCCAGATCCGCAATCGCCGCATCCAGCGCCGCGAGCTGGTCAGGCTCAGCGGCACCGGATTCGGCCAGCCGGTCGCGTTGGGCGGTGACCATGGCGCGTTGTTCCACCCAGGAGCGTTGCACCTCGGAGGGCTCGTCCGGTTCGGTGACCGGTTCTTCGGCCAGGTGCCAGCCCTCTTCGCATTGGCTGCGCCGGATCGAGCGCTTGCGCTTGGCGCAGGCCGGACACCGCGATTCGAGCGTCGAGCCGCACGGCACATCCACGATTTCGGAGGCCCCGGTAGCGGTATCAATGCGCCGCAGCGAGACCGGGCGAATGCACACCCCCTTGTCGGCAGCCACCTGTTCGGCGACCTCACGCGCCAAGGGTTGCGCCATGCGCTCAGCCCGCGTGCTCTTCCCCGTAGGAGTAGGCATCAGGCGACCCCCTCCCCCGACACCGGCCGCAAGCGAGGAGCCCCGTACTCGCCTGCCATCGCCTCGATGTCGCCATCGGCGACGTAGGCGGCGCGCACCCGCACCGGCCGGGGATCCCTCCAGGCGCACGAACGCCACACCGGGAACCTCAGGGGCGATCAGGTGGGCGTTGGCGCCGCGATCACGCGCATCCTCGCCGAGCACCATGTCCACCTGGGAAGCCTCATCCAGGCGCAAGGCCACCTTGTCCGGGAAGAGGTTGCGCAGGTTCATCACCTCCTTGCGCGGATCCTGCAACGCCGCCAAGACGGAGAACCCGACCGAACGCCCTTGCGAGGTCAGCGTGGCGATGGCGTTCTCCGCGCGGCGGCGGATCTCGCGATCCGGGTGGTAGGCGGTCAGGAAGGCCACCTCGTCAAGCACCACCGCCACGAACGGGTCATCCGTCGTGGGCACGTGCGTGCGCTGCTTCCCGGCGTAGCGCGCGGCCCGCTCCTGCATCTCCTCTACAGCGGTTTCGAGCAGAGCCACAGTCGCTTCAGCGGTATCGGCGTAGCGAGCGAACAGGGAACGTCCGTAGGACAGCTCCATGCGTTTCGGATCGATCGCCCACACCTGCGCCGTACCATCAGCCAGAGCCGGGAGCATCGCACGAATCGCCGACCAGATCACCGAGCCCTTCCCGGCCCCGGTAACCCCCACGGTCAGCACATGGGTGCCGTGCAGGCGCATGTGCCAGGTCTGGCCGTCTTCGCGCAACCCCATCGGCAGCGCCGTCAGATCCACCTGCTCAGGTACGGGGAGTGCGTCGAGGGGGTCGGCGAGCAGATCGCGGCGGGGGAACTCCAACACCACGTCTCGTGGACCGAGCACGGTGACCCGGCAGGAGGGAGCGGCGAAGCCGTGCGCCAGCTCGGTGACCCGGTTTTCGAAGTCGGCCGGGGCGGTTCCGGCCACCAGCTTGACGCGGACCCGGTCGGCCCACTCGGTGCAGGTGACCTTTTTGATCTGGGGCAGGTATTGGCGTTCCTGGTAGGACTCGGCCAGCCCGGCCACCACCAGCACGGGTTGCCAGTGCCGGCGGTAGTTGAACACCCAGCGCCAGGCGGCCAACGCCCGCAGCACCACCAGGGACCGGAACGTGTTCGGCCAGCGCCACCGCCAGCCCGCCAGTCCCGCACCGGTCAGCGTGGCGACGAGGGCGAGCGGGAGCCATCCCAGGTAGTGAGCCACCGCCGCGAAGACGGCCGCACTCGCCACCGCGACGGGGAATCGGACCGGCAGCAGCACCGCCAGCCGCAGCAGCCGGTACACCCAGCGGGTGAGGATGAAGATGCCCGGTGTTTCGACAACCGGGGTGGTGAAGCGGAAGGCTTGGGCCGGAACCGGAGTGGTGGGCTGCACCTGAGTGGCCCCGGCGTTCCTGTCACGCCACATAAGCTGAACACACCTCTTCCAAGGTCTGTGAGGGATCGGGGAGGGGGTAAGGGGCGGCCAGGTGCGCCAACACCAATGGCCGCCCCGCCTGTCAGTCGGTCAGGCCGTGCCGGTATCTGCGTCGGCGACGGTGCGCGCGTGCAGCTCTTCCAGCGCGGCCAGGAAGTGCTTCGCCTGAGAGGCCAGCTCACCGGCGAACGCCAGATCCTCCGGTGTCACCGCGCCGTCGTGGTCGCGGCAGGTCACCGATACATAGATCCCGCGCGAGGCCAGGGCCAGAATCGGCTTGCTGTCGGCGTAGGTGTGGCAGTAGACCGCCGCATCGGAGCCGACACGCAGGCCCAGCGATGCCCGCGAGGCCTCCGGCCCGCCCGGAGCCGCAGCCGTCCAGCGCCCACCCATCAGGCACCGTCCTTGGCCGCACCGGATGCGGCAACCGCGGCCTTGCGCGAACCGCCCCCGCCGGGGGTCTTCACGCCCCGAGCCCGCAGCGAGTAGGCCACCCTCGGGCGGCGCCCGTTGTCATCGACATAGGGCATCACCGACATGGACTCGAACTCGATCGGGCGAAACGGCAGGCCCGGCACCTCATCGGGCAGGGTGGGGCAGACCTCAGCGGCCACCTTGACCTTCACGCTCTTGGCCTTACCGCGGGCTTCGGGATCGGCGTCGATCACGTCGACCGCCCACAACGGCAACCCGGACTCCTTGTCGGTCTGGGGCCGCTTGGTCTCAAAATCGGTGATCGCCTCCACCCCAAGGGCGTAGGCCCCGTGTGGGAACACCGTGCCGAACTCCACCGGCAACGCACCCTGAATCGCCATCACACACTCCTTCTTCGATAAGTGCTCAACTACTCGATCAAACGAGTGTCTGTAAAATACCCGACTCGACTCGTTCACACAAGCGGGCGAGCCGGGGGATTTCGGGGCGGCCTCAGGAGGCGGGGTAGCTGTCTTCGAGTTCGTGCAGGTCCCCGGGCAGCACCACATCAGCCACCGCGATCACGGTGTCAGAACCATCGAGTACACGGGCGAGGATGCCCAGCACCGGGGTCGTCTCCTGCAGTTGGAGCAGCTTGCGCTCCTGCTCGGTGGCCAGGCGCGAGGAAAGGTGCTCACTGATGCGGGCCGGGCGGATCTGCTTGACCGCCTGCAGGTGTTCCTTGACCCCGATGCTGATGAGCTGCTCTTCTGCCAAGTCGGTCCCGGCGGCCACATCGAGGGGAAACCACAGCGAGACCAGTTCGCTGGGCTCTCCCTCGGAGAGGATGAGGCGCTGGCGCAGCAGCGCCGGGGACTCCTCCGGCAACCCCAACGCGGTGGCGATCGCCCTAGGAGCGGTGGACCGCCCAGCCTGGGTGATCCGGGCGTCCTTGATGTTCTCCGAGGCATCGAAGGCACTGGCCCCCGCCTGCGAGCGCTCCGCCGAACGCTCCGGCACTCCTTTGACGAAGGAGCCACGCCCGTGCTCGCGTTCGATCCAGCCCTGCAGGCTCAGAATCTGCAAGGCCCGCACCACCGTGGAGCGCCCGGCCCCGAACTCACGCACCATGCGCGACTCCGAGGGCAGGATTTCGCCTACCGGGTAGGTGCCGTCCTCGATACGCTCTTGGATCGCTTTGATGATCTGCGCGTATTTGGGTGGAGCGAACTCCAGGTTCGACATGACGACCGCCCAATGGCTCTAGTACTCATCTGATCAAGCAGCATACTGGCGCCGCCCTGACCTGTCATGATCTGGGGGCACTACCGTCTACGGCTTTCGATTCCGGGGAGGCCGGGACGCCCCTGAAGGGGGAAGGGGAGACCCCGGCCTCCAGCACACGCCCCCCCGGGGGCGGTGCACGGTGCCGCGCGGACCCGGTGGGAAGGCCGTTACCAAGGCACCCGGAGGCGCGGCACATCCGTCACGCCATCGGAGGCGTGGGGTCGCGATACACCCCGTCGCGCACTTCGGTCAGCCGTTGAGCGAACCACGACGCCGACAGCAGCGAATGCCCACGCCCCACCCGGGCCGGCGGGTCTTCCAGTTGCCCCACGAAGACCTCGATATCGTCCTCGACCAGGGTCGGCGCGTGGTCGGCATCGGGATCCACCGCCGCAGCGATCCACAGATGCTCGGTGCGCCGGATCCTCCACCGCTCGGCATAGCGCTCTTGGAGCAGCCGCAACAGCGGGTCCGCGTTGGCGCTCACCTCAGCATCCCGAGTCCAGCCAGGACAGCCAGTCCGGCGAACTGGGCAAACGAGTGGTTTTCTACCAACCTGCGATCCTCTAGAACACGCAGGTATGGGCGGATTCGCGCGCTTCGACGCGATGGCAGGATAGGCAACGTCATCAGCTCCCGTTAGCTGGTGGCCACGCCCCCGGACGGTGGCAGCCGTCGCGGGGGTCTGTTCGTCTTGGTTTACGCGGCGCTCTTACCGGTCCCATCGCAGGCGGAGCACCAGACGGGACGAATCGCGCCGGAGGTGCCCGGCTTAGGGCTCACCACGACCACCCGACGCGGTCGCACGCTCTTGCGCCCCCGCCCACGACAGGACCGGCAACGCACCGACGTGGTGACAGCAGTGGTCTCCAAAGCGCACATCCCCTTCATAGCCGCGCCGTGGTTGGACCAGAACGCTATGACGGGAAGCGGCCAAGAACCCGAACTCTCAGCTCGGGTAGACCAGCAGACCGGGTTACTCGTACAGCCCGACGCGGCGGGCCAGAGCCCGCACCTGGGGAGCGAAGGTGGGGCGGGCACGCTTGTTGAGACCCCGAACGAGATCCCGGGCGAGCAGGTTGTACTTCATGTCCTCCGGCCCTGTTCCTTCAGCGTTGAGCAGGTGGATGAGTACAGCGGCATCGTCGCGACGCTGTTCGTAAGAGCGTGCGACTTCCAGGGAAAACGTGGTCTGGCGCTCGATCGAGGAAGTACGTGTCGGGTCAACGGTATCTGCGAGGCGAAGAGCTTCGGCCGACTCTCCCGACTCCATCTCAATGCTCACGGCGTGCAACTGAACATTGGTCGGTCCGAAAGCCGTCCACATCACGTTGCCTTCACCGGCCCGCTCAGCGGCTGGACCCGCATACTCACGGATCCTGCCATGTGCGGTCCAGTGGTCGCCGTTACGCACGGACGCCACCGCTCCCGTGAGCCAGAGCGCCCCCTGCATGGCAACGGACTCCGTCGTGTCACCAAGTTCGGTACGCACCCCTTCGGCAGCATGCATCACAACGTCTTCGGCGCCATCCGCATCGTCCTGGGCGAGGAGAACATGAGCGAGGTTCCAACGGGCACCCGCTACGCGGAGGGGGTCATCAGCAGCTTCAGCGACTTGGATCCCGCGGTCAGCGACCAGGAGAGAGAGGTCCACCCTGCCTATCCGCTTGGTGAAGGTGCGAAGGAGGAAGTACAGGTCAGCGGACACACGGTTAACGGCACGGCGATGCTCAGGATCCGCGTGCTCCAGTGCCCGAGCGGCGGCCTGTACGTCTTCGACCAGTGCGGGGAGCACGTCAGAGCCTTCGGTGAAGCGGTGCGGGGAGTTCTGCCATATCTGCCACGCGGAGTTCACCCGGTCTTTGAGGCTCTCGATGTCGTCCGGTGCGACCTCTCCGCGCGACTGCGGGGGCATGATCAAGGCACGATTGATGTCGGAGGCGACAGGGTGCACCTCCCCGTCTTGCTCGATTTTGGGTTCACCCAGCAGGGAAGAGACCGGTACACCAAGGATGCGGGAGAAGCGGTGGAGCAGAGTGATCGTGGGGGACTTCAGCCCGCGTTCGATCTGGGACAAGTAGTCCTCGCTCACCCCGGCCAGACCAGCAACGACGGCTTGTGTCTTCTTCTGACCCGTACGGTAGAACTTCAGACATTCACCGACCGGAATCTCCGACGAGGACCCCATGACCACACCCAGAACGAGAAGACCTATACAGCCAGCATCATTTTAGAGCGTGGTCAAGTCATCGTAAAGAGGAAAACCAGAATCTGGAGATGCGAGTAGGATGCGTTCGCCGCTGCTTATTCTATGGGACATCGACCACACGCTTATCAAGACCGGCGGTGTAGGGCGCGAGATATTCGGAGAGGCTTTTGCGGCGGCAACCGGGCAAGTGATGAAAGACATGCCCGAGGCCACCGGGCACACCGAACCCGACCTCTTCCGTGAAACACTCGCCATGCATGGGATTGAGGAAGCGCCCGAGTACTTCTCAATATTCGCAAAAACTCAAGCGGAAGGATACAAAAGGCGCGCCGAAGAGCTTCTACGCCGAGGCGAGATCCTTCCCGGAATCCTGGAAGCCCTGGACAGTCTCGGGCGCACACCCCGTGTCGTGCAGAGTGTTCTCTCAGGGAATACCCGTGCAGCAGCTACAGCAAAACTGGACATCTTCGGCCTCTCGCAGTCCCTTGAACTGGATATCGGCGCCTACGGCGACGACGAATCACATCGACCTCACCTGGTATCGATTGCGCAGAAGCGCGCCGAGACTAAACATGGGTATCCATTCTCTCGCGAGGAAACCATCCTCATCGGTGACACTGTCCGCGATGTCTACGCAGGCGACCAGGGGGGAGCCCGTGTCATTGCCGTCGCTACCGGAAGAACGTCAATCAACCAACTGCGAGATGCCAGACCGGAGACCGTTCTACCCGATGCCCGCGACCATACGGCACTGCTTACCGCGCTTGGAATTCCCTTCACGGACACCTGATACCACTCTCCTGTCTCCCCAATTTGGAGGACCGATGCTGTTCTTCCGTCGCCGCCGGCTTATAGATCGGATTGAAGCCCTACACACCCGTCTGGACGATCTGGCTCGTGAGGTCGCCCTGGCTCGAATGGACCTGATCTCTATGCAGGCCGCCGAGGAGGCCGCCCTAGACGAGGCCCAAGCGATCATCGCCCGACGTGCACGCCAGGGCGCACCCGCCCGTCACCTGTCCGTCGTCCGCGACACTTGACACGAAAACGGTCCTGACCAAGATGCTCGCCCTAGTCAGGGACCACGGAACGCCAACTCTCACGAAAGGAACCCTCAAACGGACGCTCCAGTGCCCAGTTCCGATCACCTGTCTAGTCCCAGCACTGCCGAATTGGGCTGTATGGGATCAAGGCGACGGCGCTTCGCGCCGTCGCTCCGGCCTGCTGTCCGCCGCTCGGGCTGCGGGCTGCCGCCCGGTCCCGAGCGGCGGACAGCTACCGGAATAGGACACCAAGAATCGAATGTAGCCCGTGCCTGAGGGCGCGTGTGAGGTAGCAGCAAGGTCGGAGGCCGGGAGACTTTAGGCACCTCTCAGGCTCAGGATCCTCCAGGACCAAGCCGGGGGCCGAGTGCATTGCTTCGCAGGGTGAGGGCCCATGGCCCTCTCCAATTGGTCGAGCGTAATTGGCCCCCGGCATGGTCCTGCCAGAGCCAGACAGGACACCGCCCAAAGTCTCCCGGCCTCCTCCGCATGCGGTCATGTGCACGCCCTGCCAGGTACGGCGCCGGACGGTGGCTGGCTGCGGCTCTCCGGCCGGTCTGGCCCCGCGCCAGCAAGGTAGCGAACCCAGTCGTGTGGTGAACAACTTTGGGCCATTGGAACAAGAGCGACCCTTATCTCATCAGAAGACTCCTCAAGCCTCAGACCGATCGCTGTAGCGCTCCCTGGAAGGAGCAGCGTTCCTGGGCGGCCTCAAAAGAAGGAGAGACCAAGAAAGTGCGACCAACAGGCTCCTCAATTTAGGTATAAATACCTGCTGAATCAATTCCCGACTCCAAGGAAAAAGCAGGACATGTTAGAAGAGACCAATTCCGCCGTACTCTTCAACTAGCAGCGCAATTTCTCGGAAGAATGCGAGCTTTTGGATGCCTGGAAGTCTTTCACGTATTTCTTCCAATCTCGCTTCTGGAGAGTCCGCCAAGAAGATCATTAAGGCTAAGACTGCAAATATTATTTGCTTGCGGTCCGCATTAACCCATTTCGGGCCGAACGGCTCAGCTGCAATCCAGGTGCTTCTCCATGTCATTTCGTCAGTTCGAAATGATTCCGTGATGAGACGGTCAAGAGACCAGTCTAGTGCCGGGTCCTCGACGAGGAGCATGTAGAGGCTCTGGGATATGGTCCCTCGCTCCCATATTCCTTCCTCTTTGGGAAGGCGGGAGATTAGCATGGAAATCTCGTTCGGCGCCCAACGGAAACATTTTGCAATATCGCGCCTAACATCGGTAGGGACAATGTTGCCATTATGCCAGAAGATGTCGGGATGCGGAGTTGCATGTGACAATATACGGACGGCGGAGAGATAGGTGTTCTGGTCTCTGAAGCTTAATAGTAGCGAGCGGAGCAAGCGAAAATAGCGCGGATCATTCCGCCCCACTGCGAGACAGTCAAAAAGAGCAGACTGCTTCTCTAATTCATCCTCGCCAAATAGCCTCAGAAAGAGATTTCCTTGCTGCCTCTTGCATTCAGTCCTTGCGGCTTCAAGGAAGTCACTAATCCCATTCGGGGTCAACTTCTGGTCAGGATATAGATAAGCACTCTTCGACTCTTGAGGAGCTCTTTCCGCCATCTCCTTAAGGTTCCCCCAGTAGAGCTCCCCGTCATTCGGATCTTGGGCGACTACAAAAATTGGCGTATTGCTGTTGAGCCAGAGACTACGCAATCGCGAGTTTATTTCGATGACATGTCCAGACTTGCGCTTATATTTATCCCCTCCTTTGATTTGCAGCGACACCGTCAACCCTAAATCTTTTTCAGATCGCCCAAGGTCTAATATCACATCTTTTCCAGCATCATTCCGCAAATCAATTTCATGGAAAATTAGGCCGTTCTCTTCGAAGAACATTCGAGAGGCGTTGACTGCTCGTTGCCCTATACGCCTAGCCTTTTCACTGGGGGAAAGCTTGTCTGTTCTTTCCTTATGTGACACTCATATATGATCTCACAATTGGTCCTTGCCCAGCACTAGTTCCATCTAGCTATAAGAAGCAGGCGAGAAGCGGGGAGAACTCGCGAGATGCGTTTCCGTTGCCCGCGTGAGCGCTGGGCTGCTGTGAGCGGTATGACCAAGAACATAATCCTGGATACAGCGATGACAGGTATGAGCTCAGCAATTGACAGCAGTAGTGACAGCAACGCCACCTGCCACCGCACGATCGGAACGACCTTCGCCGGACTCCGATCCCAGCACAGCAGGCGTCTACGGTGACCCATGATCGAGCTGATAAGGGTGAGTCCTGTGTCCGGTGGGCCACGGAAGCTACGGGGAGCAGGCCCAGTAACGACGCCCAAGCGATGCACATTCAGTGCACATGACGCCAGGTGAGGGCGGGAAACCGCGAGAATCAGCCGGAAGAGTTTTCGCACGTAATCGGCCGACCTACCGCGAGTCCCAAGGCCATCTGAGGCCCCCAGTAGGTTAAGGGCATGGGGGTTCAAGTCCCCCCTCGGACACGACCGTTTGTACATGTCGTGCGAGTTGAGGTTCGCCTCGGCTCGCACTTTGCGTTCTACGGGGTGGTAGGTCAGGCGAAGATCCAGCCCGTTGTAGAGGGCGCTCTTCGCCTCACGGTCGGCGTGGCGGATCATGGTTGAGACGTCTCCTATCGCGTCCAGGTGGGCGGCGACCTCGTCTTCATCGAGTCGCTGAGGGTAATCCTTCTGTTCGGCAAGTTGGGCGTTGGCTAGCGCCCGGTCAGGCTTGACCTCCCGGATCCATTCAGCCACGACTTCCGGATCCGTTCCGGCCTCTAACGCGGCGCGATAGCGGGCCAGCTTCGCGTCACACCCGGCGATCTTCTCCTCAGCCGCGCGCCGAGCGGCCTGGTCGGCGTCGTTTTCCCGCTGCGACTCGGCGAGCAGGCGAATGGTGGCTCGGCGTCGGGTGGGGTCAAACAGGGTGGCCAGCCACTCGTCCAGCACCGGAAGCACATCGGCTTCACGGAGATAGACCGCGCGGATGGGGTTCGTCAAGTTAAGGGCTCTGTCCCACTTTCGGTGGTGACTGAGAGTGGTGTCATTCGAGGAGGATGCGGTGGCGTAGGAGGGGGAAGCTGGCGCGTCCGTGCAAGCGGGGAAAGCTCACGCCCGGAGCCACGTCCCATCTTCACTGTTCAGTTGACAGGTGGCGGGCTTGTATTTCAGGCGGCTTCGCTGGTCAGCGGTGGTGGGTGTGACGCTGGGACCGTCGTGGCCGTGTGACGACGTCCAACCCTCGCTCGGCTAGGAAGAGTTGGCTCACATGAGCAGGTTGGGTACAAGCGGCCGCCATTACTCCTCCGAGGACATGCGGTCCAATAACGACACGACTTTGTCGCCATGGTGCGATTCATCCTCCCCGGTCTGCTCCTTTTGACCCTCGTGGGCCTTCCCCGAACCGCGAGGAGCCCGGGAGGTGATCGTGGAGAACAAGCCGAGAGGGGCACCACACTCATCCGCCAAAGTAGCCCCCTCGACCCCTGCCTCCTTGGCAAGCAGTTCAACCGCTCCCGGTAGAAGGGACGGCTGTTCCAGCACCGGCATCGGTCCGGGCTCGCGCCGCCGCCACCCCTTCTGCGCCAAAGAGGCCATGGCGTTGCGATAGGTCACCTCCCGCATGACCCCCAGTGTGCGGGCACGAAACAGCAGCGCCTGCAGGCTCACGTTCCAGTGTTGTTTGAGACGCTGTAACGCCTGCCAGTCAGCGCGAGCCGGTAGCTGGTCGATGACCTGCTCGGCGGGCATGAGCAACTCGGCCGCGAAACGGTGGGCCTGGTTCTCGACCACCCGTCCACCAGGTTCGGCGTCGATGTGCATGACCAAGTGGCCCAATTCGTGGGCGACATCGAACCGTTGACGAAAGTAATCGTCCTTAAGCGGGTTAAGTAGGATAACCGGACGCAGAGCGGAATCGAAGGAATAGGCGTCGACCGCGGAGACACCCGGTGGTGTGAATACAACCAAGCCCCCGTGGTTCTCTACTAGGCGCACCAGATGTCCGACCGGCCCCTCCGCGAGACCCCACTCCTTCCGGAGCTGTCCAGCCGCTTCTTCCGGAGCGTTCCTGTCCGGTTCCTCTCCCACGACGGGGATGAGCGGGAAGTTACGGCCGGGAAACTCGACATGGCGCTCGACGGCCGCAGCGACATCGACCACTAGTTGGCCGTAGGCGTAGGCCTGGTCGCGTGCAAGCTGGGTTGTCGAGCGCAGTGAACGAAAGTGCGCAGGAGAGCTGGTGGCGTTCATGGCCCCCGGTCGGGGCAGAAAGAACTCGGGGTCGACCTGGAGAGCCAGAGCGAGTTCGGCCACGGTCGTGGCTGCAGGGCGCATAGCCCCGTTCTCGTAACCGGCGACCGCTGTGGGGCTCTTGCCGACCTGGGTGGCCAGAGCATTCTTACGCATACCAGCCAGGTTGCGCGCAAGGGTGAGTCGGCCGCCGTCGAACACGGCGGCCACGTCACGGAGTCGGTTGGTCATCCTTGATCAGTGGAACGCTTTCCAGGGGTCGTGGGCGCCGGACGCAGGCGCACTGGGGCGTCGGCAACCTCGCGAGGAGCCTCGGGTACGGGCGAGGTCGGCGTGCGGTCGATCCCCGACCGACCGGCGTCAGGTGGTGCGCCGAGCAGATCGTACAGCCAGTACCAGGAAGAATCGCTGTCGGTGTTCAGGCGAGGGCGTCCGATGTACAGCTGCGAGTCCTGGGTAGTGGAGTCCAGAGCCTGGGCGACCACCAGGGTTTGGGAGAGGTCGACCCCGAAAAGTGCATGCAGTTTCTCGTTCTCGTCAATGGGAAACAGAGCAGGGTAATCCACGCAGTCCTGGGCGGCCACCTGTTGCTTGGTCAGGCCCCTCCAACGGATCTTGCTGACCTCGCCGAACTTGAAGGAAGCGCGCAGCCAGCGCCACTCACCGAAACGCCAACCCTCTGATCCACGGATGTCGTCTCGGATGACATGGCCAGGCGGGAGCAGAACGTCGCCCAGTGGAAGGTCCGGGTCGATGCCATCGTGGAGGAGGTCACGACCATCTTCCGGTGTGGACGGATCGGGTTGGAACGCACCGCACTGAGCGACGCGATCCATGCGTTCCACCGTCAGTTCGTACAGAGAGGTTCCCCGGGTCCGGTTCGTCGTGTAGCCCTCGCGGGGCAAGTGGTTGGCCAGGCTAGTTCGGGCCGCCGACAGGTGGGCCCACCGTATGGCGGCCAGGAGTCCGTTGGCACTGAACTCGTCAACAACCCGCTGCATCTCACTCACGCGGAGAACAGTAGCAGATTCCAGTATCTCGCGGTTGAAAATAAACCACTTGCGTACGTCATGGAGATCAACGAAAACATCGACCTCCGCCTGTACGACACAGTCACTGACGGGCAGAGGAACCGACGGCACACAAGACCAAGGCCCGTTCGCATACTGGCGCCCGTCGGCGCCTTGCCCTGGGTATCCCCGAAGCTACGCGAGTGGCCCGCTGCGTTGTTCCGGCCTGTTCACTCCACAGAGCACGAAGCACCGTCACCCAATGATGGCCAGGCGTGGACGATGCGCTACCACGCGGTGGGGTCGGCCACAGTGATGTTGGCCGCAAGCGAGGCGAGGTTGTTGATGTTCAGCAGGCCCCGGGACAGCAGCTCGCCGCGGCGGCCCTGGCGGGCATCTATCCAGCGGGAAGCGACCATCACCGATCCCCCATCGACGGCCACCTCAGCGCTGGACTTGGATTCGTCAGCTCGCTTTCCTACACATAGCCGGGTGGCAGGTCGCTGATCGAACTTTCGATGATCGGGATGGGGTTCGTATTCTGGGAACTCGGGTCCCAACATGAGTGGGTAGCACTTGGGGTTGAGCGACATCACCATCCGGCCAAAATTGAGTTACGCTGCCCCTCGGTCGGAGACGGATTCTTGCGCTGAAATCCAAGGGCACCGACCGAAAGGGCGCGTTATGGTCTACAGTGTGACGACTGTCGACCCTGATCAGCTGCTGGAGTCGGCGAAGGATTTCGCCAGCCGGCGCTAAAGGCGTACGCGGAGGACGACCACCGGGTGATCCTCACGCAGGCCGCGTTCAGCATGGAGCACCTGTGCAAGGCGTATCTGTGCTCGGTGAGCCCCACGTATCTAGTGGACCTGAAGAACGGCCAGTTCGACTCTCTGCTCCACCTGACAGGACAGGGCGGCAAAGCCAAGAAGCTCAAGACCCCGCGCACGATCAGCGCCCGGGAGGCGCTGACCCGTGTGGAGCACTTGTTGCCCGGACTCACCGCTCCCCGGGATCGGCTGGACCAGTTGATCAACGTGCGGGACGGCGTCGTGCACGTCGGGTATCTCCAGGACAAGGAGACCCAGGAGATCCTCACCGCAATGCTCCGCTTCAGCAAGGAACTGTATGAGGCCCTGGCTCTCCCCGCGAGGGATCGGTGGGGTGTCCATGCCGACCTGGTCGCTTCCTTGATTACTGACTCTCTCACGGAGATCGAACGCGAGGTTCACCGGAAGCTTGTGACCTCCCGGCTCCGTATCGACGAACTCCTTACCAAGATCCCCGAGGAAGAGCACATTTCCGTCATGGCTGCCCGCCAGGCCCAAGGCGTTGTGATCATCCATGAATCCGAGGAGCAAATCGAAGCCACGTGTCCAGTCTGCGACGACGAATACGCCACTTGTGTCGGGGAACCAGAGATCCTCTGGGAGGCTGATATCGATATCGGGGACGAGCGTGAAGCATACGTCTCCGGCACTTACGGAATCAAGATCCTCCACGCGCGTAACTTCGTCTGCGGCGCCTGTGAGCTGAGCTTGTTCGGAGCCGACGAACTGAAGGCCGCCGGATTCGAGACCCGCATCGAGCTCGATGAGGAAGTCGACCCCGCCGACTACTCTGCTCAGACCGAATTCTGAGAGGACTACTCCTGGACGTACCGACTGGAAGAGGTGCTTCCAGTCAACGCGACACCGATACCCCGCCCGGTCGTTGACCCAGTGTGCGTCCATCCGCCGACCGCATACCCGGCACACTAACAGCCCGGCGCACAGGCACTCCCGGATACGACCGTCCTTGGTGGACGGGCTGCCCGCACCGCTTGGGCGGCGACGAAGTCCTCTTCACTGACCAGCGGCGGATGCACGGTCTCTTTCGAGACCGCCCATTCCCCACGCGACGACGCCTCCGGGGTGCTGTCCGAACCAGCGATGCGGGAAGAGCGCGCGCCCGGCTGGCGCTGCCAGACTTGGCGGCCGGTGTAGCGCGGGTTGTTCAGGATCGCGGCCATCGTCGGCACCGTCCACGCCTGCCCCGACCGGTACGGGTTGCGTTGCCGGTCCGCACTCGACGGACACGCCCCCCGCTCGTTGAGCCGCCGGGCGATACCGGCCACGCTCCGCCCGGCCAACCGCTCAGCAAAGATCCACCGCACCTGCGGCGCGGTCACCGGATCCGGATCCAGGCGCTGAAGACGCCGCCCCCACTTGGCGTGCGCCCGGTTGGGATGCGGGCCGGCATCCCAACCGGTACCCATACGGGGGCCGACCACCCGGGTGCGCTCCGGACTGTGGGCCAGGGTTCTCCAGCGGCTCCTCGCCCTCAACACCGCCATCTGGCGCAACGGGGCCTGCGCAGCCCACAGAGAACGCTCACTGATCCACTACGACCACCCAACCCCGCTGACCAGCACATAAAAGCGCACCAACCATCTAGCGGGATACCTATGTCGCCGCCACTGCCGTACCCGCGTACTAGGGTCCTGGCGGGGAGCGACGTGCTCGCGTGGAGGTACGTCCGGCAGCGGTTCCGGGTGAATGACGGCCCGCGCCTTGGCGCTGAAGGGATCCGAAGGTGGGGAGGGTGGGCGGGAAGCTCCCGCTTGCAGAGCTGGCCGGGCAGGTTATCACTTTCCGGGATTCGGGCAGTCCGGTCATAACGGTATGGCATCCGTCTCCCGGCAAGGCTCCGGCGATCGCCGCGGTGCTCGGGGCCCGGTGGGAGGAAAGCACGGGAGGAGGGGGCGCGTGATGGAACGCATCGTCGAGGACCGTCGGATCGACGGCCACCGGGTGGTGATCGTGGAGGATGTCACGGACGAGGGGAGCGGGTTCCTCCTGTTTGTCGACGACATTGTTCTCAACGGGAACGAGCCGCTGGGCCGTGTCCCCTCCGACGGGGAGGTCCGCGCGCTGATGCGCGCACGGGGGGTCCTCTAGATCGTTGGTGGGAATTCACTGAACCGGCCGCGAACACGAGGAAGGGCGCCCATGATCGATGTGTGACCAGTAACCTGGACGCCCTTTGGCCGGTCTCTATGTCCACCTGGACTGACCATGTCCTGCCCGCGGCTCAACAGCAGCGCTGACCAGCGCACCACACACCATCCTCGTCAACGATCTAGGCCGCGTCGGCGCCCGCGGCACGGTCTCGGGACCGCGGCCGGGCGACCACCACTGGGCACAGGGCGTGATGCAGGACGGCGTGACTGACCGAGCCCAGGGCCAGGCCGTGGAAGCCGCCACGGCCCCGGGAACCCACGATGACGAGATCAGCCCGTTCCGACGCCAGAATGAGGGAATGAGCGGGGTGGTCGCGTGTTAGGTCGTCGACGACTTCCACACCGGGGTACCTTTCGTGCCAGCCGGCCAGCGCCCGGGTCAGCGCACGCCGTTCCTCCTCGGCCGCTTTCTGGGGATCGGGCGCGGGCGCGGAGGGCAGGGACCAGGCGTGCAGGGCGCGCAGCCGTACGCTGCGGGCCGCTGCCTCCGCGAAGGCGCAGTCGAGTGCCGCGGCCGAGTGTTCGGGGTCGTCCACGCCCACCACGATCTCGTGGTGGGCGGCGTTCGGGCCGTCCCGCACCACGGCGACGGGGCTGTCGGCGTGGCCGGCCAGTTGCAGGCTGGTCGAGCCGAGGAGCAGGCTATGGAAACCGCCGCGCCCCCGGGCTCCCACCACGACCATGTGGGCACGCTCGGACTCGCCCCGCAACGCGGCCACGGCACTCGCCGCCGGCATGCGCGTGTCGATGTCGAGCGGCGGGTAGAGCTCATGGGCCACCGCGACGGCCTCGGCGGTGATCTCCTTGCCGTCAGCTTCGGCCGCCTCCCACCGGCCCGGCACGAAGAACGGCATGTCATAGCGATACCGTGGTAACGCGTGCACGATCAGCAGCGGTCGACCATGCAGCGCCGCTTCCCGTGCGGCCCATTCCAGCGCCCGAAGGCTCGGCCGTGACCTGTCCACACCGACCACGATCGCACCACTCACGCTCTGTCCCCCCGGTCAGTACGGCCAGACACACGGCCAGCGGACACCTCGCTCACCGAGTGCCCCCTCCCCTGGGTTCTCTACCCGCCCGAGCCGCCGTCCCGACACTCCGGAAGATCCGCCCCATCAGTTTCCCTACCGAACAGCGGAGGTGCGCCGGCAACGAGACGGAGCGACACCAGAGGAGCAGGTCGATGGCGATCCGCGGGTATCGGAATCTTTGCCTCGGCGCACCGTTCCCCCACTTCAGCAGGGGCATAAGGAAAAGAGGACCCGAGGAGGTGCGATCATGAGCTGCTGGTGCGGGCACGGCCCCTGGCACCATTGGGGATACGCTTACCCTCCGCCCGGTACACCGCCTTACCCGGGACCGAGACGGCGGCGCGGACAGGCCGACGAGGAGGACCTGGCAGACTACCTCCGACACCTGGAGGAGGAACTCGCCCGGGCCCGCCGGGAACTCGAGCACATCCGTGGCGGCGGGGAGGGCTGATCCCATCCCGCTATGAGCGCGGGATCACGCGACCCAGACGATCGCCAATAGCACTGTCAGCCCCACCGCGAAACCCGCACTGAGAAGGACCTTCTCCCAAGACACCGGGGACGTGGTGACCTCTGGCAGTAGATCCGCGACGGCGATGTAGAGGAAGTTGCCCGCGGCGAATGGCACCAGCACCGCCACATCGACCAGCTCGACGCAGCGTAGGCGAGCACACCGCCGAGCACGAAGGTCAGTGCCGAGAGGAAGTTGTAGGCCAGCGCCCAGCCGCTGTGCAACAGGATGCCAAAGTCACCCAGTTCCTGGGGCACCTCGTGGGCCGCCGCGACGGGCCATGTCACCACGCCTAGACGGACGTCGACCACGAACGCCCCGCCCACCGCCAGTCCTCCAATCAGGTTGTGTAACCCGTCGGCGACCAGGACCAAATGTCCCAGCGGCCGGTGCGAGCTGTCGGGGCGATGGCAATGGTGCCAGTGCAGGAACTGCTCCAACACGAAGAACGAGAACAGCCCTACCGCCACCCACACATACACGACCAAGCTGTTATCGAACGCTCGCACCGACTCCGGCAGCATGTGGAACAACACGCCGCCCAGTAGTGCGCCGGCCGCCATGGCCACCAGCGGCAGCACCACCCGCTTGAACGCCCGGTCGGACAACAGCAGGGTCACGCTTCCCACCAGCGCCAGCGCGCTCATGGCGAACCCTGACACTAAGATCCACGCCAGCACCGGCACGGAAGCCCCCCAGCCCGCCGATCAATGTTTGACTCGACAGGGTGATTACCCTCTGAGCTCACCCGAAAGACGCCGGTCACGGCCGCTACCGTCCGGTACTCACGGAATTAGCCTGACACCTCTGCACCTGCCTGCACCGCTGAGGCGCGCTCTTTTGGCCGTAGCCGCAGGCACCGCCTGTCGTGCCCCGCGGAGGCGCGAAACCCGGCATCTGGCCGCTCGACCCGGGCAAACCCCGAGGTCGCCACACCGGAGCTCCAGGCACGCCACTGCGGCAGCCGCTCCGATGAAACTCCGCGCCACCGGGGAAGAAAACGGTTTGAGCGGGCCCGCCTCCGGCGTAGCGGCGAGCAGCCCACTGTTTCGCCGCGACCGGGTCCAGAAGGCACGCCGACTGGTCGAGGGGGTGGGCCCTGTGTTCTGTGTGAGGGGGCGATGACTTTCCGGATCGTTTCGGGAACGGCCAGCCCGGAGCTCGCCGGCGCTACCGCGGCCGCGCTCGGGACCGGGCTCGCGGCCTGCCGGGTGGAGCGGTTCCCCGACGGGGAACTGCGGCCCGGTGTTGGCCACCTGCGGGGTGCGGACGTGTATGTGGTCCAGTCCACCGGCCCCCCGGTCAACGAGAACATCATGGAGCTGCTCCTGCTGCTGGACGCGTGCCGGAGGGCCGGCGCGGGACGCGTCACCGTAGTGGTCCCCTACTTCGGCTACGCCCGGCAGGACCGGCGCGGCGCGGCGGGCGAAGCCGTGGGCGCCCGGGTCGTCGCTGACACGCTGATGGCAGCGGGGGCGCAGCGGCTGGTCGTCGTCGATCCCCACACCGCAGCGCTGGAGTCCATGTGCGCCATGCCCGTGGAGATGGTCTCAGCGGTACCGACCCTGGCCGATGCGCTGGCCCCCTCGGTCGCCGAGGGAACCGTCGTCGTCGCGCCCGACCTCGGGGCGGTCAAGCTCGCCGAGCACTACGCCTCGCTGCTGCGGTGCCCCGTTGCCGTGGTACGCAAGACCCGGGTGAGCGGTGCGAGGGTCCACGCCGAGGAGCTCATAGGCGGTGTCGAGGGCCGCTCCGCGATCGTCATCGACGACATGGTCAGTACCGGCGGGACGATCGAGGCGGCGGTACGCGTTCTGCTCGCCCACGGGGCCGAGCCGGGCATGGTGGTCGCCGCCACCCACGGGCTGCTGGTGGGGGGGCACACCCCGCTCAGTGGCCTGCCGCTGCGGCGCCTGCTCACCACCGACACCGTCGAACCCGCCCCGGCGCCGCCCCTGCCCGTGCAGGTACGGTCCGTGGCCCCGCTGCTCGCAGACACCATCGGCCGACTGCATCGAAACGAGCCCCTGGACGACCTGCGGATCCGCACCTGAGATCAACACCGAGCCCGGCCCGGCAACACGCGGGATCGGCGGGCCCCGCGCCCCGACCGGGCGGAAACTGCTCGCCGTCGAGTTTTCCTTTCCGGGGCGCCTGCGTCGAGGAGGCGGGGTGCGGTTTGCCCGGATCCGCCCGGGGAATGCGCCTGTTAACACGAGGGACAGCGCCGCCGGCGCGGCCGAACTGCGGCGGAGGCGCACACAGCGGTCATGCGCCCAGGGGTTTCCGTGTCCTCACACCGCGAAAGCCGCTCACCCGCGTCGAAACGCGACTGCTCTCCAGGGAGGGCCCAATGTTCGTCAACCGAGACGATGCCGGACACCGCCTCGCGGCGCGCCTGGAGCACCTGCGCGGTGCGGACGTCGTCGTCTTGGGGCTGCCGCGGGGCGGGGTCCCCGTGGCGTTCGAGGTAGCTCGTGCCCTGGAGGCACCGCTGGACGTCATCGTGGTCCGCAAACTGGGAGCTCCCTTCCAGCCCGAACTCGCCATGGGCGCCGTCGGCGAGGGCGGTGTACGAGTCGTCAACGAAGACCTCGTGGCCGTGATCCGGATCGCCCCGGAGGAGCTCGCGGCGGTCGAGGAGCACGAACGCGCTGAACTCGAACGGCGGGCGTTGCGGTTCCGGCGACACCGGGAGCGGGTGGATCTGGCCGGGCGGACCGCTGTCGTGGTGGACGACGGGATCGCGACCGGGGCCACAGCGCGGGCCGCCTGCCAGGTCGCCCGAGCGCAGGGGGCACAGCGGGTCGTGTTGGCGGTGCCGGTGGGGCCGCCGGACACGATCGAGCATATACGTTCGGTCGCCGACGAGGTCGTCTGCGTGGAGACCCCCGGGGCTTTTCACGCCATCGGTCAATGGTACGCCGATTTCGCCCAGGTGCGCGACGAGGAGGTGGTCGCCCTGCTGGATCTGGCCGCGGCCCGGCACCTCCGGCCCTCCGCGGCGCAGGAGGCGGCCTCTGGTAACACCGACCCCCCGGGTCGGGACGAGGAGGTCCAGGTACGCGCCGGGCCCGTTTCCCTCGGCGGGCACCTGGCCGTCCCCGATCAGGCACCCGGCGTGGTCGTGTTCGCCCACGGCAGCGGCAGCAGCCGGCACAGCCCGCGCAACAGGTACGTGGCCGGGATGCTGAACCGCGCGGGAGTCGGCACACTGCTGCTTGACCTGCTCACGCCGCGCGAGGAACTCGACCGGTCCAACGTGTTCGACATCGGGTTACTGGCCGGGCGGCTCGCGGACACCACCGAGTGGCTCCACGGCGAGGCACCAGAGGTCCGGATCGGCTACTTCGGCGCCAGCACAGGAGCCGCGGCCGCGCTGGTAGCAGCCGCCGAGCCGGGCACCGACATCGCCGCGGTCGTCTCCCGGGGCGGCCGCCCCGACCTGGCGGGGGCCCGGCTGGAGGAGGTACGGGCGCCGACCCTGCTCATCGTGGGCGGGCACGACGAGGCGGTCCTCGACCTCAACCGCCGAGCACAGGCGCGGCTGCATTGCGAGAACAGGCTGAGGGTCGTTCCGGGCGCGACTCATCTCTTCGAGGAGCCGGGCGCGCTGGAGACCGTGGCCGACCTCGCCCGGGACTGGTTCGTCGACCACCTGACCAGCATCGGCCAGCCCGCGCGCTGAACGGGTGCGCCATCCGCGCGCCCCGGTGGGGCGGGGCGGTGTGCAGACTCCCAGGAGATTCCGTTCCGCGTCCCGGGCGCGGCGCACCACGGCCGTGCGTGTAGCCGCCATCGGGGCACAACACCGCTGTCACCTGTGGCTGAGAAAAGCCACGCAACTCGACAGGGACCGGAGCTCTTCATAGTCGTCTTCCTCGATGCGCCGCCCGGAGCGCTGGCTGAGCTTTTCGACGAAGCTCAGGAAGTCGAGCGAGTCCAGCTCCACCGCGCCCCGGAGGTCGTCGTCGGGTGCGAGGCCATCGAGATCGGCATCGGGCGCGATGGCGGACAAGGCCTCGCGGACCATTGCGGTCGCCTGCTCCGGAGTGATCGTGGTCGGCATCACAGAACCTCCGGAGCTTGGAGCAGCCGGTCGAGGGTGCCGAGAAACCGGGCACCGGTGTAACCGTCGGTGGCCCGATGGTCGGCGGACAGGGTGGCGGTGACCACCGGGCGCACACCGAGCAGCCCGCCGACAGCCCAGGGCCGCTCCACGACCCTGCCGAAGCCGACCAGCGCGACCTGCGGCGGGTAGATCACCCCGAACACCGTCTCAACGCCCTGGTCCCCAAGGTTCGTGACGGTGATCGTTGAATCGGTCATCTCGGAACTGCGGGTCCGGCCCGCGCGGACACGGGCCACCAAGTCGCGCAGCCGCTTCATCAGCTCGGGCACGTCCAAGCCGTCTGCGTCGCGAAGGGCCGGAGCCATCAGTCCACCTCCGCGAAGGGAGATGGCGACCCCGAGATGGACGGCCGGCGCAGGCTCGAAGTGGTCGCCGCACCAAAACCCGTTGAGCTGGGGTACGCGCCGGACAGCCAAGGCGGACGCCTTGAGCAGCAACGCAGCGGGGACGAGGCGCTCCTCGACCGGGACCTCGCGGTTACGCTCGCGCAGCCACGTCATGGCTCGCGATAGGTCGATGGTGGTGCTGAGATAGTAGTGCGGAACCTCCCGCTTGGAACGGGCCATGAGATCCGCGGTGGCGCGGCGCAGCCCCTCTTGGCGCGTCTCGCCCCGCTCCTCCCCGGTCGCCTCTCGAGGCGCGGTCCCACCGCCTTCCTCAGCCCGCGCGGCCTCCACTGTTCCGGCTCGCTCCGTCACCGCGTGCACGTCGAGAGCGCGGATTGCCCCACCGCTCCCGGTACCGGTGACACGACTCAGGTCCACACCGAGTTCGCCCGCGATCCGGCGCGCGTACGGGGACGCCCGGACGCGGCCGGTAGCTCTTGGGCTCACGAGCCGTTCGACATCCTCTCGGGTGACGACACCGCCAGGACCAGTGCCGTGTACAGACGCAAGGTCGATGCCGGCCTCCGCGGCGCGCTTGCGCACGAGCGGCGAGGCCACAGGAACTGTCCGGGCGGCCGGCGGCGGCTCCGGCGGCCGTCGCGGCGGCGCTGCGGGCTCCGGAGATGGAGGCGGTGATTCCGGTGGTGCGGGCTGTTGCGGGGCGGGCGGCCCGGTCGGAGTCGGTGGCGGATACTCCGATGCCTGTTCGGCGGCCGTGCTGATGGTCGCGAGTACCGTGCCGACCGGGACGCGCTCACCCGGCCCGACAAGGAGCTCGTCGACGACGCCTGAGTCGAAGCTCTCCACTTCGACCGCGGCCTTATCGGTGTCCACAACGGCGATCACGTCGCCCCTGCTCACCGTGTCGCCGGGCTTGACCAGCCATTCGCTGATCGTCCCCGCGTCCATATCGGCGCCCAGCGACGGCATGCGGAACTCGGCCACCTCACCCCACCGCCTTCCGCACCGCCTCGACGACGGCGGCAGGCTGCGGCAGGGCCGCCTCCTCCAGGTGCCTCGCGTAGGGGATGGGCACCTCGGCCGTGCACACACGCTCGATGCCGGCGTCCAACTCGTAGAACGCCTGCTCGGTGATACGAGTCGAGAGCTCGGCGGAGAGGCTGCCGCTGCGCCAGCCCTCGTCTACGATGACGGCGCGATGCGTCCGCCGCACCGACCCCACAACCGTCGCGTCATCAACCGGCCGCAGCGTCCGCAAGTCGATGACTTCGACCTCGATGCCCTCGCCCGAGAGTTCTTCGGCCGCGGCAAGCGCTGCAACCAGTGTCCCTCCGTAGGCGATGAGGGTAGCGTCCCGACCGGGGCGGCGTATGGCCGCGCGGTCGATGTCCACCTGGCGGTCCGCTCCGCCCAGCTCGCCTTCGGTGCTGTAGAGCGAAACGTGCTCGAACATCAGCACCGGATCGGGATCCGCCAGCGCCGTCGGTAACATGCCACGGGCGTCTTCCACCGTGGCGGGCGCGACGACCCGGATACCGGGGATGTGCGCATACCAGCCCTCCAGGCTGTGCGAGTGCTGAGCAGCGAGCTGCCGCCCCGCTCCGGTGGCCATCCTGATCACGACCGGTACGTTGAACTGCCCTCCAGACATGTGTAGCAGTGTGGCGGCGTTGTTGAGGATCTGGTCGAGCGCCAGGAGGCTGAAGTTGACCGTCATGATCTCGACCACCGGCCGCATTCCCGCCAGCGCCGCCCCAATGCCGGCGCCGACGAAGGCCGACTCCGACATGGGCGTGTCCCGTACGCGTTCCGGGCCGAACTCCTCCAGCAACCCGAGGCTTACAGCAAAGCACCCCCCGTACCGTCCCACGTCCTCGCCCATGAGGAACACTCGGTCGTCGCCAGCCAGTGCCTCACGCAGCGCCTCCCGCAGCGCCTCGCGGTAGGTCACCCGCTTCTCGTTCATGTTCTCTCCGAGTACACGAAACGGGTCAGGTCGGCCACGGGCTCCATCGGCGCCGCCTCGGCGGCTTCGACGGCGCGCTCGATCTCCACGGCGATCTCCTCCTCCAGGGCGGCGAGGCCCTCGTCGGTGAGTTCGCCATCAGCGCGGCCCCGGGAGACGAGGGCGGTAATCGGGTCCCGCTCTTTCCATGCCTCGATCTCGGCCTTGTCCCGGTATCGGTCCGAGTCGTACATCGAATGGGCACGGAAACGGTACGTGCGCAGCTCGAGGAAGCAGGGAACGCCGCCGTCGCGGACCATACCGAGCGCCTGGCGCGCCGCGTCCTCTACGGCGAGCACGTCCATGCCGTCGACCGGCCAGGCTGCCATCCCGTACGAGGCCGCGCGCAACGCCAGATCGGTTTGCGCCTGGGCGCGGGCGAGTGCGGTCCCCATTGCGTAGAGGTTGTTCTCGCAGCAGAACAGCACCGGCAGTCGCCAGAGCGCGGCCAGGTTGAGGCATTCGTGGAACTCTCCTTCAGCCACCGCGCCATCACCGAAGAAGCAGGCCGTCACCTGCCGGTGTCCACGCATCCGATCCGCGAGGGCCAGCCCGGCGGCAAGTGGAAGGCCGCCGGCGACGATGGCGCTGCCCCCGTAGAAACGCGTGTCTGCGTCGAAAAGGTGCATCGACCCGCCGCGCCCCCGGCTGACCCCGGTGATCCGCCCGTACATCTCCGCCATCAGTGCCTCAAGCGGCACACCGCGGGCCAGCGCATGACCGTGCTCGCGGTAGGTGGAGACGATGGCGTCGCCCGGCTCCAGGGAAGGGACGATGCCCGCCGCGACCGCTTCCTCTCCGATGTAGACGTGCAGAAAACCGCGGATCTTGGCTGCGCTGTACAGCTCGACGCACTTCTCCTCGAAGCGGCGAATCCGCAGCATCTGCCGAAGCAGCTCGAATCGGCGTTTCGTACCTGCATCGGCGGGAGGGCCAGGCCTCCTCCCCGCCTCATGGCCGTGGTCCGCGGTCATTGGGCGGTCTCCAGTGTCGAGACATCGCCCTCTGGAAGCCCCATCTCGCGGGCCTTGAGCAGGCGGCGCATCACCTTGCCGCTTCGCGTATGCGGCAGGTCCGCTTCGAAGGCGATCTCCTTGGGCGCCACTCCCCCGAGCCGTCGGCGGCCGAAGGCGAGCAGCTCCCGGCGCAGCTCCTCGCTCGGAGTCTGTTCCCGCCGGAGCGAGACGAACGCCTTGACGATCTCCCCCGCGACCGGGTCCGGCCTACCGATGACTCCGGCTTCGGCCACCGCCGGATGTTCCATCAGCGCGCTCTCGACCTCGAACGGCCCGATCAGGTGGCCGGCCGATTTGATGATGTCGTCGGCACGCCCGACAAACCAGTAGTACCCGTCAGCATCGCATCTGGCGAGGTCGCCCGTAAGGTACCAACCACCGGCGAACATCTTCGCGTAGCGAACGTCGTCGTGCAGGTAGCCTCGGAACATCGAGGGCCACCCCGGCCGCAGTGCCAGTTCTCCCATCTCGCCCGGCGTGCTGCTCTCGGTTACGCGACCATTGGTGACCAGCGCCCGGCCGTCTTTCCCGCGTTCCAGCAGGCCGGCGACGACCCCGGGAACGGGGCGGCCCATGGAGCCGGGACGGATGTCCATGGTGGCGTAGTTGCTGATCATGATCGCCCCGGTTTCGGTCTGCCACCAGTTGTCGTGGATCGGCAGTCCTAAGACTTCTTGGCCCCACACCACCGCCTCAGGGTTCAGTGGTTCTCCCACGCTGGCGATGAAACGCAGCGCCGACAGGTCATGGTCGCGCGCCAGATCCGCGCCGCGTCGCATGAGCATGCGGACCGCGGTGGGCGCGGTGTACCAGACCGACACGCGCTGCTCCTGCAGGATCCGGTACCAGCGGCGAGCGTCGAACTCTCCGGTATCGACCACCAGGGTGGTCCCCCGGGTGAGCGGTGCGATGATCCCGTACGAGGTCCCCGTAACCCACCCAGGATCGGCGGTGCACCAGAAGACGTCATCGTCGTGCAGGTCCAAGGCAAACGAAGCGGTCGCGTGATGCGCGACGACCGCCTCGTGAACGTGGACCGCCCCCTTGGGCTTGCCTGTGGTCCCGCTGGTGAAGTGCAGAAGTGCCATGTCTTCCGGGTCGGTGGGTGGGATCTCGAAGCCGGGGTCCGCCTCCGCAAGAGCAGAGTCCAGCTCGATTCCGCCCGGAATTCGGGTTCCCTCACCCACCGTGCCCACCAGCAGGACATGGCGGAGCTCCGGCAGGGATTCGCGGATCGGCGCGACCTTGCGCGTGTACAGCTCCGGGGTTGTGACGAGCACCCGCCCGTTCCCCAACCGGAGCCGCTCGCCTACAGGGTCGGGGCCGAACGCGGAGAAGAGGGGAGAGAACACGTTCGTGTTCTTCAGCGTGCCGAGCGCCGCGGTATACAGCTCCGGTCCACGGCCAAGCAGCGAGAAGACCCGTTCGCCTCGGCCGACCGACAGTCCGCCCAATACGCTGGCGAACCGGTTGGTGGATTCGCGGAGCTGTCCATACGTGATGTCGGTGACACCGGCCCCGTCGACGCAGCGCAACGCGACAGCATCGGCTTTAGGACCGGCCGCGTGGCGGTCCACCGCCTCGTGGGCGATGTTCAGCCCGCGACCATCCGGCAGGCCGTCTAACCCGGCCCGGGCCTGTTCCCAGCTGAACGCGTCTCGCACCTCCGCGTAGTCCCACACTCGCGGGCCAGCCGGTGGCGCTTCCTTCGCGATCGTCTGCCACCTCATGTCGAACGCATACCCCCGTAGGGCGGGGAGTTCCCGCCCCTATGCCCCGACCTCGCAATTTTTCAGGTCATACCCGCTTTCACACGATCAACGCAGGTTCACCCCCGGAACACACCAGGGTCTCCGCCAGCATGGGGACCAGACCTTTCCCCGTCCCTTCCCAAGAGACCACGTGCGGCTCTGGCGGGCCCTAAGGACACAGCGCCGGCAGTACCGCGGCGGTGGTGACCCAGCGGGCTCAAGAGAAGACACTCACCGCCAGCGCCCTGGCGCTGGGTACGGAACCCGTGGTGACTCCCACGGCTTCCCTCCTGGCAGACGGTGTACCACTGTTGGAGGCTGGGGCACATCGAGAGGCGCTGGGACAGGTCCTGCCGCGCCTGCGCGGCCACAAACGCATGCGCGGGGCGCCCCCCTCAGCCCTGTGCAGTCATCGTCGATCCCCAGAGCCTCAAGGCCAGTGATCGGGGCGGCCCGCATGGCTACGACGGAGCCAAGAAAGTCGATGAGATCAAGCGGCACCTGCTGGTCGGCGTCTGCGGCGCTGTCCTGGCGGCGTGCGCGAGCCCCGCGAGCGTCGGTGACCGCGACGACGCGAAGCTTCTGCCGGCCCGGCCGCGATGCTGCTTCCGCGGTTGCACCACGTCTGGGCCGACCAGGGTTACATGGATGTGGCCCCAACCGAGTAGGCCCACCGCATCGCCGGCGTCACCGTCGAGATCGCGCGTCGGTCCAATGGAGAATTTCGCCGCATCTGGGCACCGCAGGGGGCGTCGTCCCTGGTGCGTTCCCGCTTCACAGTGGTACCGCGCCGCTGAGTGATAGAGCGGACGTTTTCCTGGCTGGACGAATACCGCCGCTCTCCAAAGATTACGAGTACCTGAGGAAGACCTCGGAGAACGTCATCTACCTCGCGATGAGCCCCACCCTGTTCCCCCGGCTGACCCATGCGCCGTCCTGATCCCCTTTCAGACGCCCTCCAAGGTTCGATCGTGGATGCGGTGGAGCCTGAGGGCCGGGCTTGTCGACGGAGTTTCCACACATGCCCAGGCCCCCTCGCTGAGGTAGCCCAACAGATGGACCATACCGGCGTGGGCGTCCTGATCGTCGTTGACATCGACCAGGTAGAGGGGGCATCCCCGATCGGAATCTAACGATGCGGGCTGTTGCCCGCGATCTTCCTGGATTCGCCGGCGGAGCAGGTGATGTCGCCCGACCCGGTCACTGTGGCGCCAGACGACGATGCTGACGTAGCAACTCACACCTTCCGCAGACATGAATCCCGGCAGCTTCCGGCGGTGGATCACCGCATGACCATGGGCATGATTACATCGACGACCTGCTGTTGCGACCGTGGCAAGTCCTGGGCGACCTACTAGGGCCGTTTTCTGCCGAGACCCTCGAACCGTAGCGCCTCAGACCAATCACCGAGGAATGGGAGATTCGAAGTTCGAAGAAGGCAGCGGGAGAGCGTCGCAATCGCATCCAAGCAGGGGAATCAAAAGTAAGCACAGACTGCACCTGAAGGCGGAGGTGGCGACGTGCCGGAGGAGCGGCTTGACCGCGTTCAGATGCGCTTGGACGTGGTCGAGAAGCGAATACGGATCCTGGAGTCTCAAGTGAGCACGCTGACCGAAGCGATCCGCGTGCTTGTCCATGGCTTGGAGGGTACGCCGATAGCCCAGCCGGGCGAGGAGCAGCGCTCGGCTGGGCAGGCGGCTCGTCAAGCCCACGAACTGCTGCTGCTTACCGAGCAAGCGTCGCAGCGCCCGGAGAGGTGACGTGGACAGGGGAGGTGACCACGGTCTGGCCGATCGATGACCTCGACCCCGAAGAGGCGGTGTTCCTGCGACTGCTAGCCGGGCAGGACGCCTTTATGTGCGTCGAGAACCTCGCTCTTGGCTCTGCCACCGGCGGAGTCCGGCTTGGCTCCCGCGTCACGCCCGTTGAGGTGGCCCCGGCTGGCTCGCGCTATGACGTTGAAGAACGCGGCAGCCGACTTATCGTACGGTGGAGGTAAGGGGCGCGGGGAGAATGGTGCAGGGATTCGGTGCGGTAGGTCGGCACGCCACGTTGGCCTTGGTGGCCCGCGGCGCGATGGTGATCGCGGTCTCCGACAGTCACGGCGTTACCCACGACCCCGACGGGCTGGATATTGCCGAACTCGCCTCCTTCAAGGAGGCCGACGGCACGGTGGCCGAGTTTCCCGGTGGCCAGGCAGACGCCCGCGACGCGATCTTGGCGCTCAGCTGTGACGTCCTGGTACCCGCGGGCCCAGGCGGACGTGTTCACCTCCGACACTGCCAACCGGATACGCTGTGAGGTCATCCTGCGGGGCGCCAATATTCCAGCCGCCGCCGGGGCGGAGGCCACCTTCTACCGCCGCGGCCTTGTGTGCGTGTCCGACTTCGCCGCCGACGCCGGCGGAGTGATCTGCACGGCTGCCGAATACAGGAGCAGCACAAAGACCGAGGCGTTCACCGAGATCGTCGACAAGACTCGCGCCAACATCATCGAGCTGCTTGCTCTGATGCGCGTGGCCGACATCCCACCAAGGGCCGTGGCCGAGGAGGTGGCCGAAGCGAGGATCGCCACGGCTGCCAGCTACCGCCGAACCTTCGATGCCGCACCGACATGACGGATCAGCAGGACCGGCATCTGCCGAGTCAAGTGCGACGGCGCGACGGGGGTCTGGTTCCGTTCGACATCCGCCGGATCGAGTCCGCCGTCGAACGCGCCGCGCGCGAGACCGGTCGCACCGACGGCAAGTTGGCCGCTGCCATGGCACGGGCCGTCGCCGACGACCTGTGCACACAACCCCGCCGCGCCCCTAGCGTCGAAGAGATCCAGGACGCTATCGAGCGGCAACTCATGGCGACGGGCTTCGACGACGTCGCCCGCGCTTACCTGGTGTACCGGCAACAACGCGCCGAACTGCGGGACGCCAAGGCGTTGCTTGGCATTCGTGATGATCTCAAACTCAGCCTGGCTGCGGTCACCGTGCTGCGGGAGCGGTACCTGCTGCGCGATGGTCGCGGCAGTCCAGCGGAGTCGACCGCGGGCATGATGGACCGAGTCGCCCAACATGTCGCCGCCGCCGAGGACCTGTACGAACCAGGCTCGTCCACCCGGTGGGCGGAGGAGTTCTCGACGATGCTGCGGGCCCGCGACTTCCTGCCTAACTCCCCCACACTGATGAACGCCGACACCAGGGTCGGCCTGCTCTCGGGCTGCTTCGTCCTGCCTGTAGAGGATTCCCTGGTCTCGATTTTCTCTGCCCTTGGCCAGGCCGCTCTGATCCATCAGGCCGGCGGCGGCACCGGCTACACCTTCTCTCACCTTCTCCCACCGGCGACAGCGTCGCCAGCACGCAAGGCACCGCGAGCGGCCCGGTGTCATTCCTCGAGGTATTCGACACCGCGGCCAAAGTGCTCCGCCAATGCGGCTGGCGCTGCGCGGCCAGCATGGCCGTCCTCGACATCTCCCACCCCGACATCGACGAGTTCATCACGGCCAAACGCACCGGCGGCCTCGACCACTTCAACCTCTCCGTCGGCGTTCGGGACGCGTTTATGCATGCGGTGGAACGAGGCGGGACGCATCGACTGGTCAAGCCACGCACCCACCGCACCACACGCCGCGTGGATGCCGCCGAGCTGCTGTGGCGCATCTGCGAGAACGCCCACCAATGCGGCGACCCAGGACTGCTGTTCCTCGATACCATCAACCGGGCCGACCCCCTCCCGGTCCAGGGTCGCCTCGAAGCCACCAACCCTACGGGGAGGTGCCGCTGCTGCCGTACGAGTCGTGCAGCCTTGGCTCGATCAATCTCGCCCACCTCGCCGCCGACCGCGACGTGGACTGGGACCGGCTCGATCAAATCGCGGGAAAGGCGGTGCGCTTCCTCGACGACGTGATCGACGTGAACCGCTATCCCTTCCCCGAGCTTGAACAGGCCGCGCTCGCCAGCCAGCAAGATCTGGCTCGGAGTGATGGGACTGGCCGAGCTACTCGCGAGCATTGGCATCTCCTACGACAGCGATCAAGCAGTGCGGCTCACCTCGCGCATCGCCCGCCGAATCGGCGAGCGGGCGTGTCAGGAACCCGCTTCGCTGGCCGAAAGCCGTGGCACGTTCCCGCTCTACCACAAGAGCACCCTTGCCGGCCCTGGACCACCGTCGCTGCGCAACGCCCAGCTCACCTCTCTGGCACCCACCGGCACCATCTCGCTCATCGCCGGAACGACGGCGGGAATCGAAACGATGTTCGCCATCGGATATCTGCGCAACATCCTCGGCCGGCACCTGGTCGAGACCAACCCGTTGTTCGGACGGATTGCCCGCGACCGCGGCTTCTACTCCGACCAGCTCATGACCGGCATCGCACGCACCGGCCGAGTACGAGGCAATGCTCTGGTGCCGACGGACGTCCAGTCCGCGTTCCCCACCGCGTTGGAGATCATTCCCAAGTGGCACCTACGGATGCAGGCAGCCGCTCAGCGCTACATCGACGCCGCTGTCTCCAAGACCATCAACCTCCCCGCGGACGCCACCACCAACGACGTACGCTCCATCTTCTTGGCCTCCTGGCGGGCACGCGTCAAGGGAATCACCGTCTACCGGTACGGCAGCAAACCCGGTCAGGTCCTTCTCCCTCCCAGCCGACGGAAGCGCCTCCGGGGCCCCTGCGCGCGTCCACACCGCCTTCGCCGGAGGTTGTGCCGATCACATCTGCGAGTTCTGAGCCGGATTGGAAGGGAGTCCACACGGCGTCGTGGGTGCGCTCGCAGAAGCCGGTGACCTCGACGAAGTATGGACCGTCGACGTCATCAGTACCCGCACCCTCTGGGCCGACCCCGACGACAGCATCCTCCACGTGGGCAGACTCATGCGCCGGGCGGAAGTCCGACACATCCCCGTTCGCCGCGAGGGCTGCGCGATAGGATGATCTCCGCCCGCGATGTCCTGAGTGTCCTCCTCGCCGCAAGCGAGACATAAAGCGCTAGGGACCGGGCGCAACCAATCGGCGCCAGCAACCTTTCGGCCCGGCAGATGGAGATCGCGCATGAGGAACTGGCGAAACACGGAATTCCGTTGACCAGCAACCAGGTTCAGATCAACCTGTTGCACCGCAAGATCGAGACCAACGGTGTGCTGGGCACCGCGCGGCGGCTCGGCGTCACGCTGATCGCGTACGTTCCTCTGCGCAGCGGGATGCTGGCCGGAAAATTCCACGCCGATCCGGACTACCGCCGCGCCGCAAGCACACTCGCCGACGCCGTGTCCAGAATTGCCCACCTGCACAACATCGCACTCACCAATGGACTGAACACCACCAGACCCCACCAGAAGATCTGTTACGTGACAGCCCTTAGGGCAGTGGCCACACGCCTGATTCGTCGACAAACATGGCCCATGCCCGGTTTACTGGGCCCCTTATGATCCGCGGCCATTCGGCGGCGCCCCACCGGGCGATCTCGGACTCGTCGCGCTCGACGGCCCGGCGCTTCCGGGCGCTGCAGGCTCCAGGGAAAACCGTACGGTGAGCAGCCGCCACACCGAGGATCGATCTCTGCCCGGTACAACTGCTTCTTGAGCCGGGTCGAAACCCCCGCTGCTCGATGGGATCGTCTGGCAGCCCGAGATGGGCGGAAACGACCAGCACTCCCCCGGATCCGCAGCAGCCGGTCGATCAGCACCCAATCAGTCACGGCTTTCCCCTTGGCCTCATGCCCTTCGACAGCCGCGATAGAGGATGCCGATAGCGAGCGCACGCGGAGGGGCGACCACTCAACACCACACCGGAAGCACGGCCTCCACGGTGACCGTCAACCGCCCTCCAGGCGGCCGCGGCTCCTCTCCTGGTCTTGCCCACCCTGCCGAAGGGCCACCCGCACCGACAGGGACAAAAGTCTAGGATAGGCGGGCTAAACGGCCTCTAGGAGCCCTCCCACCAGTGAGAAACCGTGGTGAGAGACCCCTGTGAAAGGAATGAGTAATGATCACATTGAGCATCATCAAGGCCGACACCGGAGGTTTCGTCGGGCATTCGGCGGTCCATCCCGACATGATGGCGGCAGCCCGCCGAGCCGTGGAGCGAGCCATCTCCAGCGAGCTACTCCTGGACGGCTACGTCGCCAGCTGCGGCGACGACATCTCACTCATTATGACCCACACCTACGGCACGGACTCCCAGCTCATCCACTCCTTCGCATGGGACGTCTTCAAGACCACGACCGGCGTGGCCAGAGAACTCGGGTTGTACGGTGCCGGGCAGGACCTGCTCTCGGACGCCTTCTCCGGCAACCTGCGCGGGATGGGGCCGGGGTATGCGGAGCTGGAGTTCGAAGAGCGCCCCAGCGAGCCCGTCCTCTGCTTCCTGGCCGACAAGACCGAGCCGGGGGCGTGGAACCTGCCGCTGTACAAGACCTTCGCCGACCCGTTCAACTCCGCCGGCCTGGTCATCGACGCAAGATGCACGCGGGATTCCTGTTCGAGATATACGACCTCTATGAGGAAAAGGTAATCCTCTTCGACTGCCCCACCGAGCTCTACGACATGCTGATGTTCATCGGGGCACCGGCCCGGTACGTGGTGCACAGCGTGCGGTCGAAGGCGCTCGGCGAGGTCGCGGCCGCGACCAGCACCCAGCGGCTGTCCCTCATCGCCGGTAAGTACGTCGGCAAGGACGACCCGGTGATGTTCGTGCGCTGCCAGTCCGGCCTGCCCGCCGTTGGCGAGGTTCTTGAGCCGTTCAGTTTCGGCTACACCGTCGGCGGGGCGATGCGCGGTTCGCACCACGCGCCGCTGCTGCCAGTGGCGACCAGGGATGCCCATCCGGCCCGGTTCGACGGCCCGCCGCGGGTGGTCGCCCTCGGCTTCCAGATCAAGGACGGCAAGCTGATCGGCCCGCGCGACATGTTCGACGACCCGTCGTTCGACGAGGCCCGTCGGCAGGCCAACCAGGCCATGGACTACCTGCGCCGCCACGGCCCCTTCGAGCCGCACCGGCTTCCGCTAGAGGACCTGGAATACACCACCATGCCGACGATCGCCCACCGCATCGCCGACCGGTGGAAGCCGATCAGCGGCCCCGTGGTTAAGGCCGAGGCGATGGCGGGGGCCGAACAGCCACAGTAGCCGACCAACCGCGCCAAGGCCACAGGCCCGCTTCGTACAACACGTGGTGGCGACAACGCCACGGGCCCACCCGTTCTTCGACGGGATCGAAGCGGTCGCCGGCTCCGAACGGTCGGCGCTTCGCGGCAATGTGTGCTTCCTCGTACCGGCAGCATGGTGGACACGAGGCAAAAGCGGCACCGGATGCCTGCGAGCCGGTAGCCCCGGCCAAGCCCGCTCAGCTGAGAAAGCGACGACACCCGATCCCGTGCCGGCCTCGACACCGCCTCCACCGGCGGCTGCGCCAACTACGCCCGACGAGTCCTGGTCGGCTTCTGTTCAGTTGCCGGACTTCCCACCGGTTGGGACGTCCTCCGATGTGCGAGCGGGGATCGAGCAGCTCAGCGCGGCCGGGGCGCCGTTTGACCAGTCGACGCGAAGAAGCTGCGGACCGGTGAGCAAGGCAGTCACGCATCGTAGGGTATCCGACACCACCGCTGATTGGGCTCGGCGATGCGCGTTCAATCCTCGGGCGGCGAACACCCTCGGTACCTCCTCAAGGGGCAGGTTGCGCCGTCTTCCCGGTTGCCCCTCTGAGGGCTGGCCGGGTGAGCCCCGCAGGATATTCGACCTGGGTATGACGTTACTCTTCAGGTAGAGCCACAAGAGAAAGGCGAGAAGCAGAAGGAGACTGACGGGGGAGGATTCCATAGCTGAGCTGGCGCGCAGGGGGCGCTGTTCCCGAATCTGTCCTAGTGGTTCGATCTGCCGTTTCTCAGCGAGCGGCCCGGAATGTGCCGGATGCGCGTCGAGGACTTCGAGGAGGGCGGCCGCTATATCGTACGGGCCGAGATGCCAGACATCGATCCGGACAAGGACGTCGACATCACCGTAGCCTCCGGTCGGCTGACGATTCGCGCCGCTCGGCGCGAGGAGCGCAAGGACAAGCACCACTCGGAGTTTCGCTACGGTTCCTTCCTCCGCACCCTGACCCTGCCCGAAGGGGTCGACGAAAACGACGTGCAGGCCTCGTACAACAACGGGATCCTTGAGGTCAGCGTTCCGCTACCGGCCAAGGAGAAGGGGCACCGCGTTCCGGGGCAACGGGGCGAGTGAGCGCGGCGCGCCTGGGGATGTCCCGGCGCGGACTTTGCGGATGAGGTCTTCCCTGGCAGGGATGCCCTGCCAGGCAGGAACCCGGTGGTGCCTGCCCGCACGCCGGGCCTTCGCGGCCTGGTTGCCTGTTCGCTTCAAGCACTATCGAGCGAGACCCTCGAACACCCATTCCGGCCGGACGGGCCGCACCTTGGGCATCGGGAGGGCTGCGCGCCCCGGACCCGCCGACGCACTTTCGCGTTCACCACGGCGATCCGCCGCGACCGGCTCGTTCGGCGTCCCGGTCGAGCGCTCCCCGACCGCATACGGTCCTCAATACCGTTTCCAGCGTCGGTTCAGCGGCTAATCTCCTCCCGTCAAGGTGCTACGCCGACTCCGGATGCAGCAGCCGGCGAAGGTCGCGGGGAAGCTGCTGCAGGGTGTGGTCGAACGCGCCATTGCCGAGGTGGCCGCGGATCACCCCCGAGACGACCGCGATCTTCTCTGGGGCTTCGACGTTCGTGACCCGCGCCTCCCTCGCGAACCGGTTCACGAACTCGTCGCGGTCGCACTTTTCGGGCACCTTGCTCGGATTCCACCCGTCGTAGAACACGCCGCGCAGCAACTCGGGGAAGCCCGCCGCCAGGTGCGCGGCGACCTCGACGCCGAGCCGGTCGCGTAGCGTGTGCAGCCATGCCCGGAGTACCCGGTAGGTGAACTGCCGGTCGGTCGTTTCGAACCCCTCGGCGATATCAGCGAGCCACCCGTTGCTCTTGTGGATACTTCGATCGAGGTTCTCCACACCAGTGAACGACATCCTTATCCTCCAATACTGCCTTGGCAACCACGGCAGACACTGTCCACAGTGCCCCTCCCCGACTCCCTGTTCACGCCTCTGCCATCCCGGCCGCGAAGTACGCGATCACGTCTTCCCGGCGAGGTCGGGCAGCCCTCCGGTCACTACCAGCCCGTCTGTGTCCGGCGGTCCACTGACAGACCTCGTCTCGATGGTGGCCAGTGATGGTCACGGATCAGTTCGAGACTGGGTCGACACTGGCTGGACCTGCGCCCTTGTGGTCAGAACCTGTGCCACTGGACGTCCTGTACCGCGAACACACGGCCGTGCGCCGCCGGTGGCTGAATTGCTCCGGGGTGACGTGCGGGCGTGCCGCTGTGGCAGGCGGTACCACCGCCTGCGGCGGTGGCGCCCAACAGCCGAGACAGGACACCGCTCACACGGGCGGAAACCATGCTCTCCGCCGCCCGGAAGCCCTGAGTCGTGGCTGCGTTCCCTGGCACCAGGCGGCGCTTCGACGGCAAGAGCGGGAATCGTGGTTCGCTCTGCTCTAGTGGCCAGGGGCGCGGACAACGGCGAGTGTGACGGGCGAACGGCGGATGAGCGCGTTGCTCACCGAGCCCAGCAGCGCTCCCGGAAACCACCCGTGCCCGTGCGATCCCACGACCAGAAGCGGTGTCGCCGGCGCCACATCGAGGAGCGCGCGTACCGGGTGGCCCTGGACGACCCGTTGTTCCAGGGACACGCCCGGGTAGCGGTCCCGCCACCGGGTCACCGACCCGGCGAGCGCGTCCACCGCGAGTTCGCGCTGGGCCCCGACGTCGTCCGGGAAGACCGGCCAGGCGGAGATTACGGGTTCCCAGGCCATCACCGCAGCCACGCCGGTGCCACGGTACGCGGCTTCCTCGAAGGCAAACCCGACAGCCTCCTCGGAGATACGGGAGCCATCAACCCCAACGATGACGTTGCCGGCCCCGTCCCCGGGATCGCGTGCCACGACGACGGGGCAGGGCGCGTGGGCCGCCACATGACTCGCCACGGGGCGAAGGGTGATGTGATGCTGCTCCTCGTGCCGGGAAGCGCCCAAAACCACCAGCGACGCCTCACGCGCGGCGCTCGACAGCACCGAGGCCGCCGCCCCGAATCCGAAATGGCTCTCGGTGACCACCGCGGCCTCCCGAGCGTGCACATGTGCCCTGGCCCGGTCGAACAGTTCCTCCGCATGTGCGTTGGCGTCCTCCTTCGCCTCGGCCGTGAGCCGGTGATGCCGCACGAACCACGAGGGGAGCTCTTGGGCGTGCACCAACTGCAGCGACGCCTGCCTGCGTACCGCCTCGCTGGTTGCCCAGGCCAAGGTCGTTGCGTCGGCGTCGGAGCCTCCACCCCGACCACGATCGGCCGGCGGAGCACCGTAGGTCTCGCTGTCATCGCTGGCCTCCTGGTTCCTCACCATGCGTGGAAGCGTTGCCAAGCAGGAGCCGGTAAGCCGAGACGCGCCATATGGCGCGGAAACCGCCATCATGCGCACGGCGATTGCACCGACCATGCCGTCGGCTGTAATGGTTCAGGGTTCCGACTATGTGGCCCTTTCCTGGCGGGCTGCCGGCGCGCCCGATGGTATGCACGGGCCGGCGGAACGGCACGCTGTCCAATTCGCGAGGGGCCGCTCCACTGTCGTCGGCACCTCATAGAGTGTGTGCCCAGCGCGCCGCCGGCCAGACCACCACCGACGATCCGCGCTTTCTGGCCTGGTCGGCCCCCAGGGCCCCTGGTTCGGCGCTCGGGTCTTTGGCTTCACGATCGAGTGGGGGTTGGACATGAAGGATCTCCTAAGGGTCGGAGACCCAGGTGACAACCATGTCCATCAGTTTTAGATGACGCCGGTCCCCAGCCGCCGTTGACGCAGCCCTTAGACCACCCACCACAGCGCTGGAACGCTCGCCAGCACCGTGGGTGAGCAACCACGCGAGGTCTGCGGTTCCCGGCGACTCGGCGAGCCACACGCCACCACCCACACCGAGGCCCGCCAGGCACAACCAGAACAGCAGTCGCGTCGTCATGGCAGCTCACAGGATGTTTCGCGGGCGGCGTCGCCGTATAGGGCGGGCAGGTGGAACGGCTCCACAGCACCGTGGCCCCGCTCACACGGCAGACCAGAGAGGGCGTGTTTCGGCGCGCACCCGAGCAACATTGGTACCCGCCCCGGCGGGCTCCGGAAAGCCGACCATTGTTCCCTTTCCACTGGCGTGTCCTCCCATCCCACCTGGCTCTTCGCTATCTCGCGAGAGCCCCCGTCCCCGCCTTGAAGGTCGTTGGCCCCTGCCTATGGGGGACGAGAACAGTAAGCATGGGAGAGCGGTGCCCGTATGTGCCCGCTCCGGAGGAGAGGGAACCGTGACATTGCCCCACACACACGCCGACCGGTCGTGGCACGCCGTCGAGACCGCCGAGGCGATCGACGTGCTCGACTCCGGGCCCGAAGGTCTGAGCACCGCCGATAGTGAGCGCCGCATCCAGCGATACGGCCCCAATGTGTTGGAGGATCTCAAGCCGCCCTCGGCCGTGGTGGTCTTCGTGCGCCAGTTCCGCAGCCCACTCATCGTGATCCTGCTGGTGGCCGCCGCGGTGACCCTGGTGTTCCAGGAGTGGATCGACGCTGGTGTGATCGCCTTCGTGCTGCTGCTGAACGCGACGATCGGGTTTGTCCAGGAGCACAAGGCCGATGCGGCGGTGCGTGCCCTGATGGAGATGGCGGTGCCGCGGGCGCGTGTCATGCGGGACGGGAGGGAGCTGGAGGTCGACGGCCGGGAGCTGGTGCCGGGTGACCTGGTCCTGCTGGAGTCGGGGGCGCGGATCCCTGCGGACCTGCGGCTGGTCCGCGCCCAGGCGCTGCTGGTCGACGAGTCGCTGCTGACGGGAGAGTCCGAGCCCGTGGTCAAGCACACCCGCGCTGGCGTCGGACCTTCCGCTCGGTGACCGGGGCTCGGTCGCGCATGCCGGGTCGATGGTGACCAGCGGCCGGGGTGAGGGACTGGTGTTCGCGACTGGTACCCACACAGAGCTGGGCGGCATCGCCGAGCTTCTCCGGGCGGAACCGCAGGCCGAGACCCCGCTCCAGCAGCGGATGACCCGGCTGTCCCGGCTGATCATGGTCGTCGTGCTGTCCTCCTGCGCCCTGGTGTTCGTTCTCGGCCTGGCCACCGGCGGCCAGGCCCGAGAGCTGCTCATGGCCGCGGTGGCGCTGGCAGTGGCCGCGGTGCCGGAGGGCCTGCCGATCGTACTGACGATCGCGCTCGCGCTCGGGGTCACCCGGATGGCGCGGCGCAACGCGATCGTGCGCTGGTTGCCGGCGGTGGAGACACTGGGCAGCGCCACCGTCATCGGCTCCGACAAGACCGGCACACTCACCGAGAACCGGATGACCGTCCGCCGGATCTGGGCTGCCGGGCTGGTTCAGATGCCCGCCAGCATCCCCGTCCGGAGTGGGGGTGGTCCTGCGCTCCCCTCCCCGCTGGCGGAGGAGGCCGCCGCGCTGACCCTGCTCACCGGCGTGCTCACTAATGAGGCGGTGGTGCACGCCACGGCGGACGGAGTCGAGGGGCGGGGCGACCCCACCGAGATCGCCCTGCTGCTCGCCGCGGCCGAGGCCGGCCTGGCCCCCGAACCACAGCGGGACGCCTACGCTCTCATCGCCGATCTGCCGTTCGAGCCGAGCCGGCGGTTCTCCGCGGCCCTGCGTCAGTGGGGCGACGCCGAGGTGCTGTTCGCCAAGGGAGCGCCGGAACGCGTATTGGACATGTGCGACGCCCTCCTCGCCAACGGCGGGGAGGTGCCGCTCGACGTGGCCGAGATGCACACCGCGGCGCACTCGATGGCCGCCGACGGTCTGCGGGTTCTCGCTCTGGCCGTCAGCCGTCCCCGCCAGCACGGAGATCCGCCCCTCGATCTTGAGGAGCCGCGCGGTCTTGTCCTGGCGGGGCTGGTCGGCTTGATGGACCCGCCCCGCAAAGGGGTCCGCGAAGCCGTCACGGTCTGCCACGACGCGGGTGTCCGGGTCGTCATGATCACCGGGGACCACGCACTCACCGCCGCATCCATCGCCACCGAACTAGGGATCACCAGCAGCTCGAATCGAGCTGTCACCGGGAGTGATCTGGAGGCGATGGACGAGGATGAGCTGAGGTCGGCCGTCTCCGGCACGAGCGTCTTCGCGCGCATCTCCCCCGAGGGCAAGCTGCGCATTGTCCGTGTTCTTCAGGCGCAAGGCGAGGTCGTCGCGGTGACCGGTGATGGAGTCAACGACGCGCCCGCGCTCAAGTCTGCCTCGATCGGGGTCGCGATGGGTAAAGGCGGCACCGACGTGGCCCGCGAGGCCGCCGAGATCGTGCTCACCGACGACAACTTCGTCAGCATCGTCGGCGCCATCGAACAGGGCCGTATCACGTTCGACAACGTGCGCCGGGCGACCTTCTTCCTCCTCTCCACTTCCATGGCCACGATCATCGCGCTGCTCGTGACCGTGGCGGCCGGGTGGCCGCTGCTCATGGTGCCCGCACAACTGCTGTGGCTCAACCTCGTCACCAGTGGACTCCAGGATGTCGCCCTGGCCTTCGAACGTGGCGACCGCAACGTGCTGCGCAAGCCCCCGCGCAGCACACGGGAGGGGATCATGTCGCCCCTGCTGTGGCAGCGCACCGTCAGCACTTCTGTTGTCCGCGCCGGTGGAACGCTCGCCCTGTTCTACTGGGCCCTGGAGAGCACCGATTCAATCACCACCGCCCAGACGGTCGCGCTGACCACGATGGTGCTGTTCTCCGCTTTCCAGGCCGGAAACGCCCGCTCCGAGCACCGCTCCGTGCTCACCGTGCCCCTGCGCGACAACCCGTTTCTCGTCTGGGCGACCATCGCCAACCTCGTGCTGCACCTGGCCGCCCTGTACTTCCCGCTCACCCAACTGGTGCTGCGCGTCGAGCCGCTGCCACTGCACTACTGGCCGATCATGATCGCGGTAGCGGCCACCGTCCTGGTGGTCGTCGAGGCGGAAAAAGCCATCCGGCGCCGGCTAACACGCAGCGCAGCGCCGTCGCCAAGCGGCACTTCGGATCCGGGTTCCGGCCGGGGCGCCTAAGTTGTCACTCGAGCGACGGGGCGGCGCACTTTCCACGGAGGTCGGGCTCCCCGGGTGGCGCTAAGAGGCCCGCTCCGACGACCAGTGAACACCGCGACGCTATCGGACAGGGTCCCTTGTCGATGGGGTGTCGTCTATTTCCCAGGTGAGCTCGCTGTGCACACCCACGACACCGTCCACCCCGCAAACGAGCTGGCTGATTATGGTGCAGTGACTGTGCTGCTCTACCTTCTTCGAGGGTGACCACGCCGCCGTCTACGGTGAACCGGATGTGTCTGGTACCGAGCCAGGCGGGAGCGTCAATGAACGCGGCACTGATATCCCAGGAAATGTTCCTGTCGGAGCGGGCGAACACCCGAAGCAGATCGCGTCGACTGAGTAGCCCTATGAGACGGCCGTGCCCATCGACGACGGGAAGTTGCTTGACGTCGTGGTGGTCCATGGCTCGCGCCGCGACGACAATGCTGTCCTCGAGATGCGCGGTGACCACGTTCCGGGCCATAAGCCCGCTCGCCCTCTCGGCCCGCGCCTTGCCCGGAGCGCTGCTCAGGGAGTGGCGCAGCCGGGCCCACACCGGCTCACGGTAGTCATCTCCGGAGTCCCCGGGTCCGAACTCCTCGTTGTGCGCCAGATCGGTCTCGGAGACAATCCCAACGACGCGATCGTCCTCAATGACGGGCAGCGCAGAGACCTCCGGCAGGACCAGCAATCGGGCGATTTCCTTGAACGGGGTCTTTGGGCCAATGGATACTACGTCGGTGTCCATCACGTCACGGACGGTCGTACGCATGTGAACCCTCCTCAAGCTCGGGGCGCGGTTTCTTACCACGGCCACGCTGTCTCAGGTCGATAGAGCCGTTGGGCGGGGCGCCATGGACCTTCCGGTCCTGCACCGGCTGCCGCGCAGCGGCCGGTTGGCATAGTTGATGTCACGCTCAACTACCCCGCCTCGCTCTCCGCGGCGAGGACGTTCTCCTTCACCGCCAGGAAGCTGTCCGGGGCCACCGAGATCGAGTCGATGCCCGCGGAGACGAGTGCGCGCGCGAAGTCGGGGTCGTCGCTGGGCCGCTGACCGCACAGCCCCACCGGCCGCCCGTTGGCGTGCGCGGTGGCGACGAGCCGCTCGATACTGGCGATCACCGCGGGATCGCGCTCGTCGAACAGCTCCGCGAGTTCGGCGGAGTCCCGGTCCACTCCCAGGAGCAGCTGGGTGAGATCGTTGCTGCCGATCGAGAACCCGTCGAAGCGCTCGGCGAACTCCGCGGCCAGGACGACGTTGGCCGGGATCTCTCCCATCACGTACACCCGCAGGCCGTTCTCGCCGCGCCTGAGCCCCTCCTCGGCCATCACCCCGATGACCTGGTCGGCCTCGCGCAGGGTCCGGCAGAAGGGGATCATGACGACCAGGTTGGTCAGGCCGATGTCGTCGCGTACCCGGCGCACCGCCCGGCACTCCAGGGCGAACCCCTCGCGGTAACCCTCGCTGTAGTAGCGGGAGGCGCCGCGCCATCCCAGCATCGGGTTCTCCTCGGCCGGTTCGAACGGCCCGCCGCCGATCAGCCGGGCGTACTCGTTGGTCTTGAAGTCGCTCATCCGCAGGATGACCGGGTCGGGCCAGCGCGAGGCCGCGATCCGCGCCGCTCCGTGGGTGAGGTGCTCCACGAAGTACTCGGCGCCGCCGGCCGAGCCTTCGACGAGCTCGGCGATGCGCGCCCGGTCCTCGGGGGCCAGCCGCTCGGGGTGCAGCAGCGCCATGGGGTGGGCCTTGATGTGGTTGGCCACGATGAACTCCATCCTGGCCAGCCCCACCCCGTCCGCCGGCAGCCGCCACCAGCGCAGCGCCGCATCTGGGTTGGCGAGGTTGAGCGAGACCGCGGTCCGCGTCTCGGGCACTGCGGCCAGGTCGAGTTCGCGCTCCTCGAAGTCCAGCCGCCCGGCGTAGACGTAGCCGGTCTCGCCCTCGGCGCAGCAGACGGTGACCTCGGCCCCCGGCGCGAGCCTTCGGGTCGCGTCGCCGGCGCCGACCAGAGCCGGAACGCCCAGCTCCCGGCTGACGATCGCCGCGTGCGAGGTGCGTCCGCCATGGTCGGTGACGATGGCCGCCGCGCGCTTCATGACGGGTTCCCAGTCCGGGTCGGTGCTGGTGGTGACGAGAACCGTGCCGGGCTCGAAGCGGTCGATCTCCTCCGGGCCGCGCAGCACGCAGACCCGGCCAGCCGCGATCGCGTCACCCACCGCTATGCCCGACACGAGCCGCTGCCCGGACTCCAGCAGACGGTAGGTGTGCAGGCTCCCCGGCGCCTGGCGTGTCCGCACCGTCTCCGGCCGGGCCTGGACGACGAACAGCTCACCGGTGCGGCCGTCCTTGGCCCACTCCACGTCCATGGGAGTGCCGTAGTGGTCCTCGATCAGGACCCCCCAGCGTGCCAGGGTGAGGATCTCCTCGTCGTCGAGGACGTAGGAGTTCCGTTCGGCTCCGGAGGTGTCTTCGGTGCGGACGCGTTCGCCGCCACCGCTGTAGACGATCTTGGACTCCTTGCGGCCGCGTGCCTTGGCCGTGATCGGCCGCGCCCGGGTGTCCCCGCGCAGCAGGGGTTTGAACACGGTGTACTCGTCCGGCTCCACCAGACCCTGGACCACGCTCTCGCCCAGGCCGTAGGCGGCGCTGACCACCACATGGTGCGGAAACCCGTTCTCGGTGTCGATGGTGAACAGCACCCCGGAGCCGGCCAGGTCCGAGCGCACCATGCGCTGGACGCCGACGGACAGGGCGATGCTGAGATGGTCGAAACCCTGGTCCTCGCGGTAGTTGATCGCCCGGTCGGTGAACAGCGAGGCGTAGCAGCGTTTGCAGGCCTCCAGCAGGGCCGTCTCGCCGGAGACGTTGAGGAAGGACTCCTGCTGTCCCGCGAAGCTCGCGTTGGGCAGGTCCTCCGCTGTGGCGCTGCTGCGCACCGCGACATCGAGGTCGCGGCGCCCGGCCCGCTGCCCCAGCTCCCGATACGCCGCGCGGATGGACTCGTGCAGACCGGCCGGGAGCTGCGCGGCCAGGATCGCCGAACGCACCGCGGCCCCAACCGAGGAGACCGGCTCCCCCCGCCGCAGCCGCGCCACCTGGGCCGCGATGAGCCCGCGCAGCTCGTTGGCGTCCAGGAACTCCCAGTAGGCCTCGGCCGTGGTGGCGAAACCCTCGGGCACGGACACGCCCACCGCCGCCAGCTCACGCAGCAGCTCCCCCAATGAGGCGTTCTTGCCCCCGGCGGTCTTGACGTCGCCGATCCCGAGTTCGTCCAGGCCGAGGACATGGCGGATACCTGGCATGGTCTCCCTGCTTTCTGCCGTGCGCGGGCCGCAAGCGGCGACCGGCCACCGCGGGCGCGTCTCCAGACAAGCCGATGGGCGCCGCGGCGCCTACGGTCCGACGGCGGTCACCGCGCGGGTCCTTGGCAACACGCCGGGACGGACGAACGTCCCTTGCGCGTGCGCCGAGGGGAATCGGCGTCCCGTCCCCGCGCCGAC
>NZ_LAJC01000022.1 GCF_000981225.1 Allosalinactinospora lopnorensis | reverse complement strand
CCGGCCGGCGGTGAAGCGGCCCCCGCCGCGGAGGTGCCGCACCGCAGGCGGCCGTGGCTTCCCGCGCTGCGCCGGCGCAATACGGGCACCGACGAGGAGGCGGAGGGACTGTTCGGCATCAGCTACGAGGCCGGGCCCGGCACCGAGGCCGAGCAGGGAGCGGCCGGGCGGGAGTGACCGGACGTTCCCGACCGGGTCAGTTCAGTGGGGGGATGCCCTCCTTGGGCAGACCGGAGCGTTCGGCGATGGCCTCGCGGAACGTCTCGTCGCACTGCTCTTGGGAGGTCACGGTATGGGCCTGCGCGGAGCACTCCTGGTAGGCCGAGTACTCGTTCCAGAACACGGTGTACCCGGTGATCACGACGGCCGACACCCCGAGGCCGATCCACCCGAGGACCATGCTCATCATCGCACCGGGGGCCTGGGCATTGTTCTCCTTGGCGGCGCGGCGGGCACGCCGGCCCTGCGAGATACCGAGGACGCAGAGCAGGGCGCCGAACGGGGGGAGGAGCAGCCCCGCAGCGGAGAAGAAGAGTCCCCATAGGCCGCCTCGTTCCACAGTGGACTGCTGCCCTTCGGCGCGCGGCTCGGTGGGGTCCTTGCTCACGGGGTCTCTCCTCAATCGCGGTTGCGGCCAGTAGGCGTCTCGACGGCCGGTCAGGGACCTCGCGGTGCGGCGGAGCGGGCGGGCCGCACTCCGTGGGTCCTCTTGGGGTAGACGCTACCCGGCGAGATAGGGTGACCAAGCGGATGGGCCCGGCCATCCCCGCCTCCGCCCGCGTAACGGGCGTGCCCGCCCCGGGCGTCGCGCGTTCGCGCCGTGCCCTCGGGGATGAACGGGAGCGTAGGCGTTCCCGCGGTGTTCTCTTAGGAGGGGGAAGCACACTGTCGGCGCGAGTAGTCGTCCTCATATCGGGGGCGGGGAGCACCATGGCGGCCCTGCTCGACGCGGCGGCCGACCCGGATTACGGCGCGTCCGTCGCGGCCGTCGGGGCCGACCGCGAGGGCGCGCAGGGGATCGCCCGCGCGCACCAGGCCGGTGTCCCGACCTTCGTGACGCCGTTCGCCGCCTTCTCCGACCGCGGTGCGTGGAACGCCGCGCTCGCGGAGGAGATCGCCCGCTTCCGGCCCGACCTCGTGGTCTCGGCCGGCTTCATGCGGCTTCTCGGGCCGGAGGTGCTGAGCCGGTACACCGTCGTCAACACCCATCCGGCGCTGCTACCGGCCTTCCCGGGCGCGCACGCCGTGCGCGACGCGCTCGCCCACGGGGTGAAGGTGACCGGCGCCACCGTGCACTTCGTCGACGAAGGGGTCGACACCGGCCCCATCATCGACCAGGTGACGGTCCGGGTGGCCCCTGAGGACGACGTCGCGGGTCTGCACGAGCGCATCAAGGCCGTGGAGCGGCGCATGCTGGTCGACGTCGTGGGTCGGCTGGCCCGCGACGGGTGGACCCTCGCGGGGCGGCACGTGCGGCTGGGGGCCGGGTGGCCCGGAGCGCTCCACCAGCCCGGCCACCGCCCTTTCCCGCGAGAGTGTTCCGAGGCCCAAGAGCGGAGGTGAAGCGCATCCCGAGTTGACGCGCCGCTCGAGCGCCGCGCACGTTACGCGCCACCTGATGGCTGCTGGAGCCGGGCCACCGGGCGGGCGGAGACGATGGACATCGGGCCCTCGTCGCGCACTCACGGCGGAGCAGCGCAACGGGGGAATGGGGACGATGTGAGACCAGGTCGCGACCTGGCGGTTGTCGATGAAGCAAGGGCCCAAGCCGCACCGCGAATGCGGGCCGGCAGGTGGAGAATCCCCCGCTCCCAGCCGGGGGAGGACGTTAAGTTACCAAGGAGAACCGGTGACCCAGCAGCCCGTTCGGCGTGCGTTGATCAGTGTTTACGACAAGACCGGGTTGGAAGAGCTCGGTTACGGCCTCGCGGAGGCCGGCGTGGAGATCGTCTCCACCGGCTCCACCGCGGCCCGGCTGATGGAGGTCGACGTCCCCGTCACCCCCGTGGAGGACGTCACCGGTTTCCCGGAGTGCCTGGAGGGGCGGGTCAAGACCCTGCACCCGAACGTGCACGCGGGGCTGCTGGCCGACCGGTCCAAGGCCGATCACCGGGCGGCGCTCGACGAACTGGGCATCGCACCGTTCGATCTGCTCGTGGTCAACCTGTACCCGTTCCGGGAGACCGTGGCCTCGGGGGCGTCGCCCGAGGCGTGCATCGAGAAGATCGACATTGGGGGGCCCGCGATGATCCGCGCGTCGGCCAAGAACCACGTCGGCGTCGCCGTCGTCACCGACCCGACCGGCTACGACGACGTGCTTGAGGCGGTCCGCGCCGGCGGGTTCACCCTGGAGCAGCGCAAGCGCCTGGCCGCGCAGGCCTACGCGCACACCGCGGGCTACGACGCCGCCGTCTCCACCTGGTTCGCCACGCAGTACGCCCCCGACGAGGTCGCTGAGCAGACCGGGTGGCCGGCCTTCTACGCCACCGCGTTCGAGCGGCAGGCCACCCTGCGCTACGGGGAGAACCCGCACCAGCGTGCCGCGCTGTACCGTGGCGACGACCCCTCCGGTCCCGGGCTGGCCGGCGCCGAGCAGCTACACGGCAAGGAGATGTCCTACAACAACTATGTCGACGGCGACGCCGCGCTCCGCGCCGCCTACGACCTCTCCGAGCCGTGCGTCGCCATCATCAAGCACGCCAACCCGTGCGGCATCGCTGTGGGCGGCGATATCGCCGAAGCCCACCGCAAGGCGCACGCCTGCGACCCGGTGTCGGCGTTCGGTGGCGTCATCGCGACCAACCGTCCTGTGAGCGTGGCGATGGCCGAGCAGGTGGCCGAAGTCTTCACCGAGGTCCTCGCCGCACCGGACTTCGACCCGGGTGCGGTGGAGGTGCTGACCCGCAAGAAGAACATCCGGCTGCTGACGGTGCCGCCACCGGACCGCGCCGCGCGCCCCGAGGTCCGCGGAATCAGCGGCGGCATGCTGCTGCAGAGCGCCGATACGGTCAACGCGCCGGGAGACAACCCCGCGGCGTGGGAACTGCGCGCGGGGCCCGCCGCCGACGATGAGACCCTCGCCGACCTGGCGTTCGCCTGGCGTGCGGTGCGCGCGGTGAAATCTAATGCGATCCTGCTCTCAGTGGACCGTGCGACCGTGGGCGTCGGAATGGGCCAGGTCAACCGGGTCGATTCCGCGCGCCTCGCGGTCACGCGCGCCGGCGACCGGGTCCGGGGGGCGGTCGCGGCCAGTGATGCGTTCTTCCCGTTCCCCGACGGTCTTGAGGTACTGACGGAGGCGGGTGTGCGGGCCGTGGTCCAGCCGGGCGGTTCGGTGCGCGACGACGAAGTCGTCGCGGCGGCCGAGCGTGCCGGGGTGACCATGTACCTCACGGGAACCCGGCACTTCTTCCACTGAGCAGCGACAGCAACCACACAAGGAACGGGACGCCGTGAGCGCACAAATTCTCGATGGCAAGGGCACCGCTGCGGCCATCAAGGCGGAGCTCAACGAACGCGTGGCCGCGCTGCGGGCCAAGGGCATCGTGCCGGGCCTGGGCACGGTCCTGGTGGGAAACGATCCGGGTAGCCACACCTATGTCGCGGGCAAGCACCGCGACTGCACCGAGGTCGGCATCGAGAGCATCCGCCGGGATCTGCCGGAGACGGCCAGCCAGGCCGACGTCGAGCAGGCCATCGCCGAGCTCAACGACGATCCCGAGTGCACCGGGTACATCGTCCAGCTCCCGCTGCCCAAAGGGCTGGACGAGAACCGGGCGCTGGGTCTGATCGATCCGGACAAGGACGCCGACGGGCTGCAGCCGGCGAACCTCGGCAAGCTGGTGCTCATGCAGGAAGCGCCGCTGCCGTGCACACCGCGGGGCATCGTGGAGCTGCTCGGCCGGTACGGGATCCCGCTCAAGGGGGCCGAGGTCGTCGTGGTGGGCAGGGGGGTGACAGTGGGGCGCCCGCTGGGGCTGCTGCTGACCCGGCGCAGCGAGAACGCCACCGTGACCCTGTGCCACACGGGCACCCGCGACCTCGTCGCGCACACACGCGGGGCCGACATCGTCGTCGCGGGCGCCGGGGTGCCGGGACTGATCACCAAGGACATGGTGAAGCCGGGGGCGGCGGTCCTGGACGTCGGCGTAACGCGCACCGACCAGGGGCTCGCCGGCGATGTGGCGGAAGACGTGCGTGAGGTGGCCGGCTACGTCTCCCCGAACCCGGGGGGTGTGGGGCCGATGACCCGCGCCATGCTGATGGTCAACGTCGTGGAAGCCGCCGAGCGGCAGGCGGGATAGAGCGCGGCGTCCCGTTCGCTCGCACGGGGCCGGAAGCGTCCGGAGCCGGATCGTCGGGACACAAGGGGCCGCATCGGCCCCTTGTGTCAGCTCGCCTTGCGTTCGCGCTCGGGCGTCGGCATGGGGCGCACCAGGCCGAGGGCCACGACCTCGTTGGCCAGGCGGGTGCGGCGGTTCGGCCCTTCGGGGATCCGGAACTTCTGGTAAAGCCGGAGCAGGTGCTGTTTGACAGCGGCTTCGGTGACGACCAGGTCCTCGGCGATCTCCCGGGCCGTGGCCGGTGAGACGAACGCCTCGTCGGAGAGAGCCGGTCGGCACAACGACGTGAGAACGTCGAGTTCTCTGCGGGTCAGCTCCGGAGCGGCCCCCCTGCGCAGTTCGACTTCGGGGTTGAGTTCCTCGCGGGGAAGACCGCCGATCGTGCATCGGGCGGCGCCGAAGCTGACCACGTCGCCCTCTTCGAGAACCCTGCGGGCGATGGGGCGACCGTTGACTCTGGTGCCGTTGCGTGAAAGGCCGAGGTCGACGACATAGACGTAGGGCCCGCGGCGTACCAGCTCGGCGTGGAGCTGCGACACGCTCGGATCGCCGAGGCATATGTCGGCGCCTTCACCGCGCCCGACCGTGGTGACCTCGGCGTTCAGTGGCTTTACGTCCCCGCTCTCCTCGACCCGTATGTGGGGCCCGTCCACGGTAGTTCCTCCCGGAGTGGGGCGCGGCCGATGAGAGAGTTCGCGGCGGGGCGTGGCGGTGGTGGTTCGGCTGTCGGGCGCTGACTGAGTGGGAGTCATGGGGGGGCTGTCCTCGCTCACCGTGGCACTCATCTCATGTCGGGTTACCCGGGCGGTGACAGTTCTACGCTCTTACTCGGAAGCCAGGCGGCGCTCCCGGAGGTTTTACGGTATGTCCTAGGAATAGGGTCATAGTCAGCATGGAAGGCGCAGCGGCCGATTCAGAGCGGTGTGGGATGGGTTGGTGCCGCGGATTCACTAGAATGACCCTGGCCGTGGCCAGTGAGAACGTGGAGTTGATCGAAGTCCAGCTCGGTCGTTGATCTCGTGTGCGTTCTGGTTTCGGCCCTGGCGTGATCACGTGTGGCCGGACTGCGCCATGGAGCGATCGGTCGCGGTGCCGGGGTCTGGAATACGGTCTGCCTAGCGCGAGGTTTACGGTGAGCCAGAAAACGGTGGAGGAAGCGGTAGCACCCCAGTCACACTCACCCGGAGAGGACCCCGAGGGGGAGGCCGGGCAGCGCCCCGATCCGCCCGCGGAGGCACCCGGGTGGCTTTCCCAGGTCCCTTATTTTCTGGTGCTCGCCACGATGGCCGCCGGAATCGTCATCGTCGCGGCCGCCTACTTCAAGCGCGGGCCCGCACTGATCGCCGGTGCCCTGCTGCTGGGCGCGGTGTTCCGGTTCTTCCTGCCGCCGGAGAAGATCGGCATGCTGGCGGTCCGGAGCCGATGGATGGATCTCGTGACACTGACCACGCTCGCGGTGCTGCTGATCGTGCTGGCTTGGGTGGCCCCGCAACTGACGGAGTAGACGTCTAATAAGCTTGATATCGAGATATCAGAGACGTTCGATCGACGGAGTCGCTGAGAGACCCGGTGGGCACGGATCCATCCCGCCACCACCCGGGCGCAGCGCTTTGCGGCGAGCTTACGAGGTGTGACGTGAACGCGCGACCGCAGGCTTCACCGCGACCAGGCCCGGGTGCACGGCGACCGGGCCTGGTCCGCGGCGATCGCGGCCAGCGCCGGTGGCGGCCTGTTCCCCGGCGGTCGGCACCCGCGGCGTGTTGGCGGCACGGCCTCCAGCCACACGACGGCTAGCCGAAACGAAGGGACAGCCACACAGCCATGGCCAAAATCAAGGTTGAGAATCCCGTAGTAGAGCTCGACGGCGACGAGATGACCCGGATCATCTGGGCCTTCATCAAGGAACGGCTGATCCTGCCGTACCTGGACATCGACCTGAAGTACTACGACCTCGGGATCGAGGAGCGCGACCGCACCGACGACCAGGTGACGGTGGACGCCGCCAACGCGATCAAGCAGTACGGCGCCGGCGTCAAGTGCGCCACCATCACACCGGACGAAGCCCGGGTCGAGGAGTTCGGCCTGAAGAAGATGTGGCGCTCGCCGAACGGCACGATCCGCAACATCCTCGGCGGTGTCGTCTTCCGCGAGCCGATCATCTGCGAGAACGTTCCTCGGCTGGTCCCCGGCTGGACCAAGCCGATCATCATCGGCCGGCACGCCCACGCCGACCAGTACCTGGCCAGCGACTTCAAGGTGCCCGGCCCCGGCACGGTGACCATCACCTACACCCCTGATGACGGCGGCGAGCCCATCGAGATGCAGGTCGCCCACTTCCCCGAGGGCGGCGGTGTCGCGATGGGCATGTACAACTACCGCACGTCCATCGAGGAGTTCGCCCGGGCCAGTTTCAGCTACGGCCTGGACCGCGGCTACCCGGTGTACATGTCCACCAAGAACACGATCCTCAAGGCCTACGACGGCCTGTTCAAGGATGTGTTCGCCGAGATCTTCGAGACCGAGTTCAAGGAGCGGTTCGACGCCGCCGGCATCACCTACGAGCACCGGCTGATCGACGACATGGTGGCCGCGGCGCTCAAGTGGGAGGGCGGCTACGTCTGGGCGTGCAAGAACTACGACGGCGACGTGCAGTCCGACACGGTCGCGCAGGGCTTCGGGTCGCTGGGACTGATGACCTCCGTGCTGCGCACCGCCGACGGCCGCACCGTTGAGGCGGAGGCCGCGCACGGTACCGTCACCCGGCACTACCGCCAGCACCAGCAGGGCAAGCCGACCTCCACGAACCCGATCGCGTCCATCTTCGCCTGGACGCGGGGCCTGGAGCACCGCGGCAAGCTCGACAACACGCCGGGTGTGGTCGAGTTCGCGAACACGCTAGAGGACGTCGTCGTCAAGAGCGTCGAGTCCGGCCAGATGACCAAGGACCTTGCGCTGCTGATCGGCGGCGACCAGGAGTGGCTCACCACCGAGCAGTTCCTGGCCGTTCTGGACGAGAACCTGCAGAAGCGCCTGGCCTGAACCGCCCGGACGATCGCGGCCGGGCCGCCGCTGTGGCGGCGGCCCGGCTCTGCTGTCTCTGCCGTTTTGGTTCGGGCGGCCACCCGGAAGACCGCCGGGGCGATATAAGAACTCACGTGCAATTCGCCTATTTCGCGAATATTGTCTAAATTAGGAAGAGATGCCCGGTTGGGGGTGCTCAGTGGCGCCGCCGCCAAGGGCGTCCAGACTGGCGTCCTGGCTACGTGCCGCTGGGGGGTAGGCGCGCGGTGCCGGAACGTCACGAGAAGGGCCCGCTGTCCAAGGGAACGGCGGGCCCTTCATGGATCCGAGGCCGTTCCGAGCCCGCCCCGCGGGCGGCGGCGCGCTCGGGGCGCCCGAACGAACCGGCCGCCGCGTCCTGAACCGGGTGGCCCCGCTCCCGCTCCTCACCAAGGTGGCCGTCCCCACCGTGGCCAGTCAGCGGACGAGATGGCCTCGGACGCGAGGCCGTGGGGCTTGCGGTTCCTGCGTGCGCCCCGGCACCCGACCAGCAAGCGTCGAAGCGACACCAGCGACTTCACCACCGGGCAGGTCCAGGGAAGATAACCAGGGCCCTGAGGACTGGGCCAAGGAACTCGACCGGCCCATGGTCTACAAGCCCTTGTCTGGTGTCTGGCATGCCGACGAGGGCCAGGTCCGCCTCATCCACACCACCCCCATTGACGATCCCGACGACCTCCTCGATCCGAAGCCGGGGTTGACGGCCCATCTGTTCCAGGAACGCATTCCGGTGGCGTACGCGGTTCGCGCGGTGGTCGTGGGCGAGCGGGTGTTCGCCGCGCGCATCGACGCCGACAGCCCCACAGCCCAGCAGGATTGGCGTGCCGACTATGAGTCGCTGCGCCACTGGCCCGACGGAGCGCCCTACGACCGGGTACACGTCACCTGCGCCATCCGCCGCATCCCGGACGCCTTAGTCACCACCCGTCCCGGCGGGATCATCGTCGCCCCTTGGCAGCCCGGATATGGCTTCGGGGGGATCGTTGGGACCACGGTGTCCGAGGGGGTGGCTCACGGGCGCTTCCACGGACGGGCCGGGTACATGATGCTCGGAAGCCCCGGGCCCGACCGGTTCGGCTTGACCGTGACCGCTGAGAGCGGGCATCTGCTGTGGCTGGACGAGCCAGGCCGGGTGCTGTCCGGCCGCTGACCGGCTCCGGCGTCTGGTCGACTTCTCGACGGCAGCGTTGAAACGTCCCTCGCGGAACCTATCCGCAAGAGCCACGGGTCACCGCTGAGGGTTGCCGACAGGGCTCGGCCGGCCCGGGATCTGCACCCGTACCCACCCCATTGCGCCGTCCACGGACCACTCATGCTCTAGAAGTTTCGCGACCGGCACAAACTCCTTCTCGGCGGGCAGCAGGATCTCCCCGGCGTCGGTGTTGACGTTGGCCAGCACGTACCACCCGCGCTCAGGGATGTAGCCGGCGGCGTGACGTAGTTCCTCGGGTACCCAGTCGGGAACAGAGTGGTCGAACACCACGCTTAAGCCGCGCGCCGCGGCTTCGTTGGCCGCGACCATGCGGGCGAACGAGTGCTTGCTGTGGTAATGGCCAGGCCTGGGCCGGTACCGGTCCCCTGGGCGTGTGGTTTTGTCCGCCATGCCTAGTCCTTGCACTCGGGGCAGTTGATCATTCCGTCAGGGTTCTCTTGTCCGCATTTACCGCAGGTCCATGTGTACACGACCACGACTGGACTTCCTTCCGCTCGGAATGCGGAGAGTCACGGAGAGTCGCGTAGTGTCGTTTCTACCCCGAACAGGGAGCGCTTCATAGCCACATCCGCATATCGAGCCCGGGTCGTCCGACAGGTTCCGGCGTCTGGTGCCGCTCCCACGGCGACCATGAACCCCCACCCGGCAAAATCCCGCCGACGTTGAGGATTTGGTTCCTTCACGCGCGCACGAAGGAACGCAATCCTCAAGATCGCCGGAGAACCTCCACACACCGACGACCATGTCTCGTGCGCCCCCCGAGCGGCGGTAAGGGTGGACGGATCCGGCACACCCGACCTTCTCACGCAGAGCCCCGCCCCCGTCCAGCCGGCGGCGCCGGATGCCCCTATGGGGGTCACTCCTCCATCGCCGACTCGGGGATCTCCTCGCCCTCGCGCATGGCCTGGAACATCTCCTCGGATCTGGCCTCGTCCCACAGGACGACCGAGCCCACGCCGCCCAGCGTCGGTGTGGCGCCGACGGGAACGGCGGTCGTGGCGGGGTCGGCGCGCATCGCCAACCCCATCCGGACGAGGTGGTGCAGCCGGTCGCCCTCGTCCACCTCGAATGTCTCCGTTCCCTTGGTGACCAGTGGCACCGAGCGGAACGGGTTGGCCAGCGTCCCGGCCGAGGTGGACTTGTCGACCAGTGCGCTGAAGAACTCGCGCTGGCGCTCGATGCGGTCCAGGTCGGCGCGGGGCGTCGCGCGCGTGCGCACGTAGCCGAGCGCGGTTCCGCCGTCCATCTCCTGGCAGCCGGCCTCGATGTCCAGTCCGGCCTTCGGATCCTCCATCGGTTCCTCGGGGCACAGTTCGACGCCGCCGACCGCGTCGACGATGTCCACGAACCCGCCCATGCCGATCTCCACGTAGTGGTCGATGTGCACGCCGCTGGCCTGCTCGAAGGACTGCGCCAGGAGGGAGGGGCCACCGCCGAGATCCTCGGCGAAGGCCGCGTTGATCTTGTTCTCGCCGATACCGGGGATGTTCACGTAGGAGTCGCGCGGCACGCTGATGATGGTCGGTGTGCCGCTCCTGGGAACGTACAGCACCATGATCGTGTCGGTCCGCTTTCCTTCGGCGAAGCCGGTGGCCAGGTCCTGCTGGTCCTCTTCGGTGAGCCCGTCGCGGCTGTCTGATCCGACGATCAGGTAGGTCGTGCCGGGCTGGCTGTCGGGGCGGCCCTCGTAATCCTGCAGCGCCTCGACCCGCTCAAGCCGGGAATCGGCCCAGAGGTAGAAGAGCCCGGGCAGGAGAAGCAGAACGACCAGGAGGAACACCAGGATCCTGCGGCGGCGCCTGCGCCGGAGCTCCCGCTCGCGGCGCTTGCGTCCGGAACCGTCGTAGACGCGCCCCCGTCCGCGGTCCGGTGCGGGGCGCCGCGGCGGGCGGTCGTCACCGGCCGGCGGCATCCGGCGTGTGGCGCCGGCATCCCCGCCTGCGGAGTGCTCCTCGGACCGGCGGGGCCGGTAGAGCCGCTCGATCTCGTCGGGTGTCCCGCTGGCACCCCGGCGGAATACGCCGGTCTGGTCGTGGTCGTCAGGAGATCCTCGTGACCTCCGATTATGCCCATTCGTCCCGTCAACCATGGCCTTGGTCGCCCATCTGTGCATCCGCCGGGTCGATCACGTGTTTCTTTCCGTTATGACTCGGCACATCGTATTTGGGTTCGGAGTGGAAAAGGCCATGATCGCACCGCATGCCCCTTCTGAAGCTCAGGCAAGCCGCCGGGCCCCCGCGGAGGGCAGCGCCTCCCGGAAGCCCGGTGCGGCCCATCCGCGTTTCGCGAAGGCCTCGGCCACGGCCTGGCGCACCCCCTCCAGACGTTCTTCGGCGACCAGGGCGATCGCCGTCCCTCCGAAGCCGCCACCGGTCATCCGCGCCCCCCGGACGCCGGCCCCGACCGCCGTCTCCACCGCGAGGTCCAGTTCCGGGCACGAGACCTCGAACTGGTCGCGAAGCGAGAGGTGAGAGGCGGTGAACACCGGACCGAGCTCGGGCAGCGCCCCGGCCCGTATGAGACCGACAGCGGCGTTCACCCGGTGGATCTCGGTGACCACGTGCCGGACCCGGGCGGCCAGAACCGGGTCCTTGATGCGCCCCAGCGCCTCCGCGAGGTCGTCGATGTCGCGTAGCGACCCGACACCCGCCTGCCGGGCCGCGCGCTCGCATTCCGCTCGCCGGGCCGCGTAGCCGCCCTCCGGGTCGCTGAGCCGGTGCCGCACCCTGGTGTCGATGAGGAGCAGCCGCAGGCCGGCCTTCTGCAGCGGCAGTGCGATGGTGCGGGCGCCGGCGCTCCGGCAGTCCAGGAAAAGGGCATGGCCTTCCCTGCAGCGCAATGAAGCGCTCTGGTCCATGATTCCGGTGGGCGCGCCGACGAAGTCGTTTTCGGCGCGGTGGGCGATCCGGGCCATCGCGGCGCGGTCGCCTGAGAGCTCGTCGAGGCCGCAAGCCTCGGACAGCGCCAGGAGAGCTGCGCATTCCACAGCGGCGGACGACGACAGCGCCGCTCCCACAGGCAGGTCGGAGTCCAGCAGGATCCGCGCCCCCGTGCCGGGGCTGAGATGGCCTGCCTCGCGCGCCGCCCAGAACACGCCGGCGACGTAGCCGACCCAGCCTGTGACCGCGGGGTGTTCAGGGTCGAGCTCGGCGGTACTGAACCGCGCGGTCTCCCCGGGACGCTGTGCGCTACGGACCTCGACGGCGCCGCCGGAGGCCGGGGCGAGCGCGAGGGAGACTCCCCACGGAAGGGCCATGGGCAGTACCAGGCCGTCGTTGTAGTCGGTGTGCTCGCCCATGAGGTTGACCCGCCCCGGTGCGCGCCATACCCCGGTCGGGGCCGCCCCGAAGGTCTCCGTGAACGCGGCGGTGAGTGCGGCGGTGTCGACCGCGGGGGAGACGGGCCACTCCTCCCGGACAGCGGGGAAGCGGCGCTTCCCGACCATGCTCCGGCGGAGCGGGGCCAGCATTCTCCGGAGCGCGTTCATACCGCTGCCTCCGCCTTCGGGGCCGCTGTATCCCGCGTCCGGCGCAGGACGCGAAGTGCGCGGGAGGTGGAGACGATGGTGCCGGTATGTCCGGCGTTTTCCGTACCCGGGGTCTTCACTGCCTCTCCTCGGTGTTCGACTGCTCCGCGCCGGACGGCCGGTACGCGCGCGGCCGGCGCATGGAATCCGCGGTGCCCCCTCGATCCGGGCGGCCGTTCCCGGCCTGCTCCGGCGGGATACCTCAGCTTCCCAGGTGCGCGCCGCAGGGGAACAGTCGTAGGTGCGGTCCGAACGCCGGATCGGGGCCCGTCCACGCCGCCGGTCCGCGTCCCGGTACCGGGACGCGGCGGGCGGACACCTCTGTGAGCCGGGCGGAGGCGCGGGAAGTCCGCCCAGGAGAGGAACCGCCCCCGTGCGGTCGAGCAGCGGCCGAAGCTGACTGGAATTGATCGACTTTGTGGTCTAATGCGGGAGTGCTGTCCGCGAGCCCCGGCGCGCTGTCCTCTGCGCGCGAGGCCGCTCGCGGCTAGGGTCGGGAGATTCGTCGTCACGTGGGAGCGAAGAGGGGCAGGGAGCCCATGCCCTCGCTGGCAGGACAGGCCAAGGACCGAGTGCGGCACTACCGCAACCTGGCCATGGAGAGCTACTGGGCCGCCCGCCAGCGCCGCCCGGGCTTCGACCACGCGGCGCGGGCCTACGAGCGCTACTCCGACTGCCGGGGCACCCAGCTCGCCGCCTCCGTCACCTACTACGCGTTCCTGTCGTTCTTCCCGCTTCTCGCGCTGGCGTTCGCCGCTGCGGGGTACCTCGCCGAGTTCAACGTGGAAGCGCGCCAGTACATGGACCAGGCCCTCAGCGAGGTGCTGCCGGGACTCTCCCAGGACCTGCCCATCGACCAGATAGCCCAGGCGCGTGTGGGGGCGGGGATTCTGGGCCTGCTCGGGCTGGTCTACTCCGGGGTGAACGCGGTCTCCTCTCTGCGCGAGGTACTGCACGCCATCTGGCTGAAGAGCATCACGGATAGCCCCAACTACGTGGTGGCCAAGCTCATCGACACGATGGTCATGCTGGTGTTCGGAACGGTACTGCTGTTTTCGGTGGCGCTCACCAGCGTGCTGCAGACGGCCACCCGGTGGCTGCTGAACTGGATCGACCTGGGCGAGGTCGAGGTCCTGATCATCGCGACCAAGGCGGTCGGCCTGGTGGCCGCCATCGCCGTGAACCTCCTCATCTTCCTGGTGGTGTTCTCCCGGCTGTCGGGGACCCGGCGGTCCTGGCGGCTGCTCTGGCGCGGAGCCCTGCTGGCCGCTGTGGGGTTCGAGATCCTCAAGGCGCTCGGCGCGACCCTGATCGCCGGAACCCTCGGCAACCCGGTATACGCGTCGTTCGCGGTCCTCGTCGGCCTGCTGGTGTGGATCAACCTGGTGATGCGGCTGGTGATCTTCGCGGCCGCCTGGACCGCGACCTGGCTTCCCGTACCCCCGCCGTACCAGGGGGCGGTGCCGATGCAGGTGCCGGCGGGTGCCGCCGGACCGCCGCGGTCCGCAACCGGCGAGGGCGGCGCGCGCCACCGCGACGCCGCCTCGTCGCCTCCCGCCCGTGCGGAGGAGAAGGAACGGACGGCGCGGCACTGGTCGCCGCGCACAGTAGCGCGGCGTGTCGCGGTGCCCGTGACGATCAGTGCCGGTGTCGCCTGCGCGTGGTGGCTGCGTCGCCGGCGCCGGCTCTCCTGACGCCTGTCACCGGCCGGCGGGCGACAACCGCTACATCACGTATCGATCACTTTCCGGCCTGCTGGAAGAGTCTTGTGTAGCGTGGCAACACCGAGGGGGACATAGGGTCACCGGAAGCGATCCGGAAAGCGCCGCGTATCCGGTGAGATTCGGGTAAGTCGCACAGGAGCGGCATCCCGGCCTCGCGTGACGTAGAGGGTGTGCCCTTTCGGGACATGCCCGGTCATTTTCCGGCCGGTTCGGCGGATGTCGGTAATCACGGCTCCAGCGGAACCAAGTCTCAACTCCATTCGGCGGCTCGCCGCAGGGCGCGCTGCGTAGTGATCTCATAAGGGAGTGCACCCGGTCATGGGACCGACTGACAGACAGGCCGGAACTTCGCTTATGGTGCCCCTGACGTCGGTGAGCGAACCGGCCGGAAGACTGCGCGGAGGTTGATCGTGGCCATCGAATTCAACGCGTCCGACCGTGCCACCCTCGGGGTGGAGTGGGAACTACAGCTCATCGACGTTCACACCCGACATCTGCGGCAGGAGGCACAGCAGGTTCTCGGGGCGCTGCCGGACCTGAGCGAGGCGTCCGCGAGTCCGCCGCTGCGCCATGAGCTCATGCAGTGCACGGTGGAGGTCGTCACCGGAATCTGCGAGACCGTCGAGGAGGTCACCTCCGATCTCGGAGGTACCATAGGCCGCCTCCAGGAGATCCTGGAACCGCGCCAACTGGCGCCGATCTGCGCGGGAACCCATCCGCTGGACGACTGGCGCGACCAGACGCTCTCCCCCGTTCAGCGCTACGGCGAACTCATCGACCAGATGCAATGGCTCGCCCGGCGCATTCTCACCTTCGGGGTGCACGTGCACGTGGGAATCCGTTCGCGGGAAAAGGCGGTGCCGATCGTCAACGCGCTCGCGAACTACCTTCCGCATTTCCTGGCACTCACCGCTTCCAGTCCTTTCTGGAGCGGCCACGACACCGGATTGGCGTCCAGCAGGTCGATCATATTCGGGGCGCTGCCCACCGCCGGGCCCCCGCCGCGGCTCCGCGACTGGCCCACCTTCGAGGAATATATGGAGACGCTCATCCGGGCGGGAACGATCAGTAGTATTAAAGAAGTCTGGTGGGATGTCCGCCCGCACCCGGATTTCGGGACGATCGAGATCCGGATGTTCGACGGGATCCCGACCCTGCGCGAGGTCGGAATGGCCGCCGCATTGTCACAGAGTCTTGTGCGGCTCTTCGACCAGCAGCTTGATCGCGGTTACGGGCTGCCCAGCCCGCCCACCTGGGTCGTCAACGACAACAAGTGGCGGGCGACCCGGTACGGACTGGACGCTCGCGTGATCACCGATGAACACGGAAGCACCGTCCCGCTGCGGGACGACGTATACGAGCTCCTCCGCGAGCTGGAACCGGTGGCGGAGCGCCTCGGCTGCGCCGAAGACCTGGATGTGGCCTGGGAGGTCCTCGACAAGGGCGCCTCCTATGAACGGCAACGGACGATCATCGACCAGGGCGGCACACTCAACGACGTCGTGGACGCGCTGGCGGCGGAGTTCCGTTTCGGAGGCATCGCCCCCCGGCCACGGCGGACCGCGGATCGGGGTGGAACGGAGCCCGATAGTACCGGCGACGACGCCGGCCGAGAACCATCGCTGAAGAGCACGAAGAGTACCTGAGGAAGAGAGGGCCCTCGCATGCAGGGGCGTGACCTGCGGGAACAGTTGACAGCCTTTCTGGCTCGGCAGGAGCGCGAGTTCGTGGGGTTCCGTCGTGACCTCCACATGCACCCCGAACTGGCCTTCGCTGAACACCGGACGACACAGCGGCTCGTGGAACGGTTGCGCGGGTTCGGGCTGTCGCCGAAGGTGCTTCCCCATGGCACCGGCCTCACCTGTGACGTCGGCTCCGGTGACGGCCCGGTCGTCGCGCTGCGCGGTGACATCGACGCGCTGCCGATGACCGACGAGAAGGATGTTCCCTACCGGTCCACGGTCCCCGGTGCGGCGCACGCCTGCGGGCACGACGTCCACACGACGATCCTGCTCGCCAGCGGTATGTTCCTCGCCCAGCAGGCCCGCGCGGGTGCGCTGCCGGGCAGGGTGCGGCTGATCTTCCAGCCCGCTGAGGAGATGCCGGGCGGGGCCCGCGAGGTCATCAGCGCGGGCGCGATCGACGACGTCGAGCGCATCTTCGCGCTGCACTGCGATCCGCGCTTGTACGCCGGGCAGGTGGGGCTGCGCGTCGGCCCTATAACGGCCGCCTGCGACCAGCTCATGGTCCGGTTGTCGGGTCCCGGCGGGCACACGGCCCGGCCGCACCTGTCGTCCGACCTCGTCTACGCCCTCGGCAAGGTCGTGACGGAGCTGCCCGCCGCCCTGTCGCGCCGGGTCGATCCGCGCGCCGGTTTCAGCCTGGTGTGGGGCAGGGCCAGTGCGGGTTCGGCGCCCAACGTGATCCCCGACGACGCCGTCGCCGAGGGAACCGTGCGCTGCCTGGACGACGAGGCCTGGCATTCCGCCCCCGATCTGGTGAAAGAGCTGGTGGACTCGGCTGTGGCCCCGTACGGGGCCACAGCCGAGGTGGACTACCGGCGCGGTGTCCCGCCCACCGTCAACGAGGCGGGCAGCGTGCGGATGCTGCGCGACGCCTGCACCCAGACGCTGGGCCAGGAGTCGCTGGCCAGTACCCCGCAGAGCCTTGGGGGCGAGGACTTCGCCTGGTACCTGGAGCAGGTCCCGGGAGCCCTGGCCCGGTTGGGCACCCACTCGTCCAACTCGGACGAGCCGATGCTGGACCTGCACCGGGGTACCTTCGACGTGGATGAGCGCGCGATCGGTACCGGTGTGCAGCTCATGGTGGCCACCGCGCTCACCGCTCTGTCGGAGTGCTCCCGCCCGCGCAGCGAGGACCCGGTGGAAGACACCGCGCTCGCCTGACCGGGCGGGCACCAGGTGGCATCCTGAGACGCATGAGCCAAAAGCTGACCCGGGAGCAGATCCGCCAGGCACCCAAGGTGCTGCTACACGAGCACCTCGACGGCGGGCTGCGTCCGCAGACGATCGTGGAGCTGGCCGAATCCGCCGGTTACGCCGATCTGCCCACGAAAGACTCCGAGGAGCTCGCGGCGTGGTTCCGCGGGGCCTCCGACTCCGGTTCGCTGGAGCGCTACCTGGAGACGTTCCGGCACACCGTCGGGGTGATGCAGACCCGCGAGTCGCTGGTACGGACGGCGGCCGAGTGCGCCGAGGACCTCGCGGCCGACGGCGTCGTCTACGCCGAGATCCGCTATGCGCCTGAACAGCACCTCGAAGCGGGACTGACACTGGACCAGGTCGTCGAGGCGGTCCTGGAGGGGTTCCAGCTCGGCCAGGACCGGGCCGCCGGCCAGGGCCGCTCGATCCGTGTCGGCACGCTCCTGACGGCGATGCGGCACGCCGCCCGCTCCCTGGAGATCGCCCAGTTGGCGGTGCGCTACCGCGACGTGGGCGTGGTCGGTTTCGACATCGCGGGGGCGGAGGCCGGTTACCCGCCCACCCGGCACCTGGACGCCTTCGAGTACCTGCGGCGGGAGAACGCCCACTTCACGATCCACGCGGGCGAGGCGTTCGGGCTGCCGTCGATCTGGGAGGCGCTGCAGTGGTGCGGCACCGACCGCCTCGGGCACGGGGTGCGGATCGTCGACGACATCGAGGAGGTCGGCGACGGCAAGGTCCAGATAGGGCGGCTGGCCCGCTACGTCCGCGACAAGCGTGTGCCGCTGGAGATGTGCCCCAGCTCCAACGTGCAGACCGGGGCGGCCCTCTCGATCGAGGAGCATCCGATCGGTCTGCTGAGCCGGCTGTGGTTCCGCGTCACGGTCAACACCGACAACCGGCTGCAGAGCGGGACCACCATGACCGAGGAGTTCGCGAAGCTCGTGGACGCGTTCGGGTACGACTGGGACGACCTGCAGTGGTTCACCGTCAACGCGATGAAGTCGGCGTTCCTGCTTCGACGAGCGGCTTGCGCTCATCAACGGGAAGATCAAACCGGGCTTCGCGCGGCTGAAGTGGGCGGCCGATTGAAGCCCCTGACCGCACCGCTGCCCCGTGTCCTCGGATGGGTGTGGGTCGGCGTCGCGGCCCTGCTGCTGGTCGACCTCGTGGTCAGCGAAGGCGATTTCAACGCGCTGATCCCCGGCGCGGTCCTGCTGCTCACGGTGGGCGGGACCTATGTTCTCTGGCTGCGGCCGTGTGTCGTCCCCACCGAGCACGGTGTCCGACTGGTCAACCCGCTGCGCGAAACGTTCGTGCCGTGGTCGGCGTTCACCTGGGCCGACGTTACCGACGTGCTGCGCGTGCACGCCGATGGCGCGGTGTTCCGCTCCTGGGCGCTGCGCGAGACCAAGCGCCGGAAGGTCCGCGACAACCTGCGCCGCGCCGGCGGCTACGTCGATCCGGGCACGGAGGAGGACGATCCGCGCACGATGCGGCCGGTGGACTTCGCGGCGAAGCGGCTCCGGGACGAGGCGGAGAAGCGCAAGGCGCGGCCGATGACCGCTGTGGCCGCGAGCGCGGCCGGGGAACCGGCAGGGGATGCGGGCGGCCCCGCGGTTCCCACCGCCCCGACGACCACCTGGTCGCCCGGTCCGGTCGCGGCGCTCGCCGGGCCGCTGCTCGTGCTGTTGGTGGTGGTGCTGGGCTGACACCCCGCAGGGTCCCGGGGGCGCGGGCTTCCGACGCGTTTTTCCCGAAGGCTTGACTTCGGCCGGGAAATGCTGGCTAGGTAAGGCATGCCTAAGGAATTCGGGGTTCGGGTGACCACTCGGACACCATGGGCGCCGCCAGGTGCCGGGTTCCGCGGGCGTTGCGGTCAACTGGAAAAAGGGTGCGCCGGCGGACACGAATCGCCACTCGTGTTCGGTGCCGTCCGGGACGAATCGCGGGGATGAACCCGGTCGGAGCCGTGCCGGCGCACCATCGAGGAGGAGGCGCGGACCGGCTTTCCGCGAGTTCGCGGGGACTCTCCGGGCCGTGCGAGGACACAACGGCCGTATCCGCGGCCGACGCCGACCCGTCGCCGGCCTCGGGATGCTGCTCTCCACGCAGATGCCGGGCGCGGGCTCGCCGGTGCCAGTCCGGGGCGCGATGTGGCGCTTCGGCTGGTCGGGTGTCCCTCCTCCTCGGGGAGGGACCTCTGTGCCCCGGCGCGGAGGGACGGGGTCCCTTCCCGATCCGCCGGACCCGCCCGGTCAGACCCGCAGCAGGACCCTGTTCAGCAGCTCGCCCAGGTTCCGGGCGCGCTGCTGGACCACACTGAGCGCCTGCTCGGAGTCGACCCCCTCGAACACGGCGCCGATCGCGTCGTTGCTGACCATGGCGAGTCCCAGGACCTCGGCGCCCATTTCCACAGCGGCGATGGTCTCCAGCGCGAGGGAGTGCCCCACCAGGTCGACCCCCGCGCTGCGCAGCATGGCCAGCTCCGCTGGTGTCTGGAACTGGGGTCCGGGTAGCGCCGCGTAGATGCCTTCGGTCAGCGCCTCGTCCGCCTCGCGGGCGACGTCGCGCAGCCAGGGGGCATAGGCGTTGCTCAGGTCGACGAAGTCCGGCCCCAACAGGGGCGACGTGCCCGTGAGGTTGATGTGGTCGCGCACGATGACGGGTTGCCCCACGGCGAAGTCGGTGCGCAGGGACCCCGCGGACCCGGTGAGGAGCGCGACCCCGGCCCCTGCTGCGATTCCGGTGCGCACGGCGTGGGCGACCTGCATGGCGCCGTGCCCCTCGTAGAGGTGCGTGCGGCCGAGGAACACGGCGATCCGCTTCGTGCCGACCCACATGCTGCGCACCTTCGGCGAGTGCCCGGTGGCCCTTGGAGCGACGAACCCCGGCAGTTCCGACATGTCGAGTTCGATGTCCGACAGCCCCAGCGACTCGGCGGCTCCGCTCCACCCCGAACCGAGTACGACCACAGCCTCATAGCTGTCGGCGCCGCACCGGTACTTCAGATGTTCCGCCGCCTCGGCCGCCAGTTCCTTCGCGCCAGCCGTCCACATTTCGGGACGGTCGTGCGTGGATTCGCTCACATTCTGGAGCGTACTCCCGGCGATGGGCCGTGCCCGAGCGCCACGCAGGGCAGGCGCCCATCTCCGTTGGCGGGCGAACGCGGCCCGCGTTCCGGTACGGCGCGGGGAGAAGGGCGCTCCTACCTCGGCTTCCATGACGCGGTCACGGCGAGGATGACGGAGAATAGTAGTGCGACAGGCGAGCACCACGAAATATCCGGGTGGTGGGAGCCGAGGCGGCCGGCGATCCCGGCCCGAGGCGCCTGACCGCCCTGAAGGAGTGAAGCGGACGTGACGAAGGTCGTGATCATCGGTGGTGGGCCCGGAGGGTACGAGGCGGCCCTGGTCGCATCACAACTCGGCGCGGACGTAACGGTAGTGGATCGCGACGGTATCGGAGGCGCCTGCGTTCTGACGGACTGCATGCCGTCCAAGACACTCATCGCGACGTCGGTCCGGAGGACCTACGTCAAGGAGGCCGACGAGCTCGGGATCCACATCGTCGACGACCCCAGCGGCAAGGGCGCCATCGATGTGGACATGACGGTCGTCAATCCCCGGGTGAAACGTCTCGCGAAGGCGCAGTCCGAGGACACCGCCGCCCGCCTGGCCAAAGAGGGGGTCGAGATCATCCCCGGCGAGGGAAGGCTGGTCGATCCGCGCATCGTCGCGGTCGGCGACCAGCGCCTCCACGCCGACGTCGTGCTTGTCGCCACCGGCGCCCACCCGCGCGAGCTGCCCACCGCCAAACCCGACGGCGAACGCATCCTCACCTGGCGGCACCTCTACGACCTCGACTCGCTGCCGGAGAAGCTCATCGTGGTCGGATCCGGTGTCACCGGCGCCGAGTTCGCCAACGCCTACCAGGCGCTCGGCTCCGAGGTCACCCTGGTCTCCTCCCGCGACCGGGTGATGCCCACCCAGGACGCCGACGCGGCCGAGGTGCTGGAAGGCGTCTTTCGGCGCCGGGGCATGAACGTGCTCGGCAACACGCGCGCGCAATCGGTCACCAACACCGGGGACGGGGTCGAGGTGTCCCTGTCCGACGGCCGGACGATCGCGGGCAGCCACTGCCTCATGACCGTGGGGATGATCCCCAACACCGTGAACCTCGGCCTTGAAGAGATCGGTGTCCGCCTCGACAAGGGCGGGTTCATCCAGGTCGATCGGGTGTCGCGGACCTCGACCCCGGGAGTGTACGCCGCGGGCGACTGCACCGGGGTGAACATGCTGGCCTCTGTGGCCGCCATGCAGGGCCGCATCGCGATGTGGCACGCCCTGGGGGAGGCGGTGTCCCCGCTGAAGCTCTCCACCGTGGCCGCGACCGTGTTCACCCATCCGGAGCTGGCGTCCGTCGGGGCCACCGAGGAGGACGTCCGCTCCGGCAAAGTCGACGCCCGCATCGTCAACCTGCCGCTGGACACCAACCCGCGCGCGAAGATGCACAACACCAAGGACGGCTTCGTCAAGCTGATCTGCCGGCAGCACACCGGCATCGTGCTCGGCGGGGTCATCGTCGGCCCGCGCGCCAGTGAACTCATCCTCGGAGTCTCCCTGGCCGTCCAGCAGCGCCTCACCGTTGACGAGCTCGCCCACACCTTCGCGATCTACCCGTCCCTCTCCGGCAGTGTCACCGAGGCCGCACGCTCCCTCATGCAGGCGTCACCCGAGTAGCCGGCAGGCCCCACCAGGGCCCGCACCGGTCCCCTGGGAACAGCGCCCCCTCTGGGTGGCCGGCAACGAAACGGGCCCCGGCCGTGCCGGGGCCCGTTCAGCCGATACGGGGGCGGAGCCGCTCAGAAGTCGAACCCGCCGAAGTCGCCGCCCCCGAAGTCACCGAAATCGCCGCCGCCCATGTCACCGCCCATGTCGCCGGCCATCATCCCGCCGCCCATCATGGACCCCATCATGGAGCCCATCATCATGCCGGTGAACATGCCCATCATCATGTCCATGCCGAAGTAGCCGCCGGCATAGGGAGCGTAGGCGGGGCCGGCGTCGTAGTAGGGGCGACGCTGGCCGTCGACCTCGACCATGCGGACATCGGGGTCGTGGCCGGACAGCACCGCCTGCGCGCAGGAGGCGCAGGCCGGAACGGAGCGGGAGGTGCCGCCGGGCGGCGCCCACATGACGTCCTGCTGCGAGGGCCCGTGCTGCGGGTTGAAGAAGCACGGCTGGCGCCGCTCGGGCACCGGTTCGCCGTTCATCCGCGCACGGGTGGCCACCATGGAGTAGCGGCCGTCCTCCAGGGCGTTGGTGACCTGCTGGATCTCTTGGGGCTCCTTGATCGTGTCGAGCAGGGTCTTGGCCCGGTCGTAGGAGTCCATTGCGTTGGAGTAGTCGGTGCGCGTGGCGTCGTCGACCTTGCCGAGATCGATGTCCAGGCGTGCGACGTCCTCGCCCAGGCGGACGACGTCCTCGTTCGCCATCTGCTTGATCTCGGCGAGTTCCTTGGCCTTCTGGGCCTCGCGCTTCTTCTTGGAGCTGTACAGGAAGTACCCTCCGCCGGCGATGGCCAGCGCGAGCAGGCCGAGCAGCACCGCGCCGAAGACCGCGGACGCGGCCTCGCCGGACTCCTGAGCCTCGATCGCGTCGGGGATGGCCGCGAGCGTGTCGGCCTGGTTGTCGTTGCCGGCCGCCCTGGCGTCGGTTCCGATCTCCTGGACGGCGGACTCCTCAAGGTTGGGAGACTCGACAAAGTACCCCTGGCTGCCGGCGAAACCGGCGTAGACGCCGTCGCCGACCTCGTCCATGACCCCGTCCATGAAGTTCTCGAGCGTGGTCTGAGACCTGAAGGTCCCGTCGGACAGGAGCACGTAGTAGACGGGGGAATCGGCGCTTTCGGCCGTCTGGGCCAGGGCGTCGCGTTCCTCCTGGGGGAACTGCTCGTCGGTAATGCTCTCTTCGACGTAGAGGTGGTCGCTCTGCAGAGCGTCGGCGACCTCGTTCTCGCTGGGGGCCTCGGCGGCGCCTGCGGAGGTCGCCATTACGGCGGTGAACCCTGCGGTCAGCAGGGCGGTCGTTACCAAGCGGCGCAACATAATCGTTTCCTCTCGCCTCCCTCACCTCGTGAGACGAACGAGGGCACTCCACGGTTCCCACGGCGGTGGCTGTTCCTCCAGCCTAAGGCGTCCCCGCCGCGGTGCCCGGCCGCTCCTCAGGAGTCCTTGATTTCGCAGATCACCCCGCCGTTGGTGACGGTCTCCCCGGCCGTGACGGAGAGGCCGGTGACCGTGCCGTTCTTGTGCGCCTTGATCGGCTGCTCCATCTTCATCGCCTCGATGACGATGAGCGTGTCGCCTTCGGCCACCTCCTGGCCGTCGCCGAGCACGACCTTGACGACGGTGCCCTGCATCGGCGAGACCAGCGCGTCCCCGCTCACCGCGGCCGCCGCGGAGCCGACGGCCTTGCGCTTCGGCGGCCTCCTCGCGCCGGTGCCGGCTGCTCCACCGGTGTCGGTGCCGAGACCCGAAGGCAGGACGACCTCGACCCGCTTGCCGCCGACCTCGACCGTCACGGCCTCGCGTCCGGCCGTCTCGGACTGCGCGATCTCACCGCTGTACGGCGTCACGGTGTTCTCGAACTCCGTCTCGATCCACCGCGTGTGCACCGAGAACGGCACGCCGGGCCCCTGCGGGGCGAACGCCGGGTCGTCGACCACCGCCTGGTGGAAGGGGATGACCGTGGGCATTCCGCCGACCTCGAACTCGGCCAGCGCCCGGCGCGAGCGCTGCAGCGCCTCGCCGCGGCTCGCGCCGGTGACGATGAGCTTGGCGACCATGGAGTCGAACGCCTGCGGGACGGTGAACCCGGTTTCGCACCCGGTGTCGACGCGCACACCGGGACCTCCGGGAAGGGTGAACGAGGTGATGGTGCCTGGTGCCGGCATGAAGCCGCTCCCGGCGTCCTCGGCGTTGATGCGGAACTCGAAGGAGTGCCCGCGCAGCTCCGGGTCGTCGTAGCCGAGTTCCCCGCCGTCGGCGATGCGGAACATTTCGCGTACCAGGTCCACGCCGGTGACCTCCTCACTCACCGGGTGCTCCACCTGTAACCTGGTGTTGACCTCCAAGAACGAGATGGTGCCGTCCTCGCCCACCAGGAACTCACACGTGCCCGCCCCCATGTAACCGGCCTCGCGCAGGATCGCCTTGGAGGACGAGTACAGCAGGTCCTGCTGCTCGGCGGAGAGGAAGGGGGCCGGGGCCTCCTCGACCAGCTTCTGGTGCCGGCGCTGCAGGGAGCAGTCGCGGGTGGAGACCACGACGACATTGCCGCGCGAGTCGGCCAGGCACTGGGTCTCCACGTGGCGCGGCCGGTCGAGGTAGCGCTCGACGAAGCACTCACCGCGGCCGAACGCCGAAGTGGCCTCGCGTACCGCGGACTCGTAGGCGTCGGCGACCTCGACCATGGTGCGGGCGATCTTCAGGCCGCGCCCGCCGCCGCCGAAGGCCGCCTTGATGGCGATCGGCAGGCCGTGCTGTTCGGCGAAGGCCACGACCTCCTCGGCGCCGGAGACCGGGTCGGGCGTGCCGGGGACCAGCGGGGCGCCGACCTTCTGCGCGATGTGGCGGGCCTGCACCTTGTCGCCCAGTGACCTGATGGCTGACGGGGGCGGGCCGATCCAGGCGAGCCCGGCGTCGATGACCGCTTGGGCGAAGTCGGCGTTCTCGGCCAGGAACCCGTAGCCGGGGTGGACGGCGTCGGCACCGGACTCGGCGGCGACGGCCAGGATCCGCTCTATGTTCAGATACGACTCGGCGGGGGTCTGGCCGCCCAGTGCGTAGGCCTCATCGGCGATTTTGACGTGCAGGGCGTCGAGATCGGGTTCGGCGTAGACCGCGACACTGCCCAGCCCGGCGTCACGGCAGGCGCGCGCCACACGTACCGCGATCTCGCCGCGGTTGGCGATGAGAACTTTACGCACGGTCGAAACTCCTCCTGGTACGGCCGGCTCTCGCGCCCTGTCGTGCGAGGCTGTAACGAAGTCTAGAAGCGAGGCGGGAGCCCGCCCCGGGTGGCCCGCCCGGGTGGGCGCCAGTGGCTCATCCGGGACGGAAGCTGGCACGCCAGGCTGAGGGGCCCGACTGGAGCGGGCGGCGCATGAGGCGCGAACGGTCCCGCCAGGTCGAGCCCGGGGCCCGCCTGGACGCCGCGCTCTCACGCGCGGCCTGGGCGGCCCGGGCCCGCGCGGTCAGCACGGCGACCAGTGCCGCGACCTCTTCGGAAGTGGGAGAGCCGCGCACCACCCGGAGGTGGCCGGCGGTACGCTGCTGCGGTCCGGAGGCGGTGGGGGGCGCAGACATCAGAGTGGAATGTTCCCGTGCTTCTTGGGCGGCAACTGCTTGCGTTTGTTGCTCAGCGACCGCAGGGCCTTGGCCACCGAGGTCCGGGTCTCCGAGGGCATGATGACGCCGTCGACATAGCCCCGCTCGGCCGCGGAGTAGGGGTTGAGCAGGGTGTCCTCGTACTCCTGGATCAGCCGGGCGCGTTCGGCCTCCACGTCCTCGGAGGCGGCGAGCGTGCGCCGGTGCAGGATGTTCACCGCCCCCTGGGCGCCCATGACCGCGATCTGGGCGGTGGGCCAGGCCAGGTTGATGTCGGCACCGAGGTGCTTGGAGCCCATCACGTCGTAGGCGCCGCCGTATGCCTTGCGGGTGATCACGGTGATCAGGGGGACGGTGGCCTCGGCGTAGGCGTAGATCAGCTTGGCGCCGCGCCGGATGATGCCGTCCCATTCCTGGTCGGTGCCGGGCAGGAAGCCGGGCACGTCCACCAGGGTCAGCACCGGGACGTTGAAGGCGTCGCAGGTGCGGACGAAACGGGCGGCTTTCTCCGAGGCGTCGATGTCCAGACAGCCCGCGAGGTTCACCGGCTGGTTGGCGACCACGCCCACCGGCCGGCCCTCCACGCGCCCGTAGCCCACGATGACGTTGGCGGCGAACTGGGCGTGCACCTCAAGGAACTCGCCGTCGTCCAAGACGTGCTCGATGACCTGGTGCATGTCATAGGGCTGGTTCGCCGAGTCCGGGATGAACGTGTCGAGTTCGCGGTCGGTGCTGGTGATCTCGGACTCGTCGGCGGCGTCGTAGACCGGGGGGTCCTCCAGGTTGTTGCCCGGCAGGTAGGAGAGCAGATCCTTGACGTAGTCGAGGGCGTCCTGCTCGTCGCTGCCCATGTAGTGGGCCACCCCGGACTTGGTATTGTGCGTCCGGGCCCCGCCCAGCTCCTCCATGGAGACGTCCTCGCCGGTGACGGTCTTGATGACGTCGGGGCCGGTGATGAACATCTGCGAGGTCTTGTCGACCATGACGACGAAGTCGGTGAGCGCGGGGGAGTACACGTGCCCGCCGGCGGCGGCGCCCATGATCAGCGAGATCTGCGGGATGACGCCGGAGGCGTGCGCGTTGCGCTTGAAGATCTCGGCGTAGAGGCCGAGCGCTACCACGCCCTCCTGGATCCGGGCGCCGCCGCCCTCGTTGATGCCGATGATGGGGCACCCGGTCTTCAGCGCGTGGTCGAGGGCCTTGACGATCTTCTCCCCGTAGACCTCGCCGAGGGAGCCGCCGAAGACGGTGACGTCCTGGCTGAACACCGCGACCGGGCGGCCGTCCACGGTGCCGTACCCGGTGACCACACCGTCGCTGTAGGGGCGGTTCGCCTCCAGGCCGAAACTGGTGGAGCGGTGCCGCGCCAGGGCGTCGAACTCCACGAAGGAGTCGGGGTCGAGAAGGGCGTCGATGCGCTCGCGCGCCGTCATCTTGCCTCTGGCGTGCTGCTTCTCGACGGCTCTCGTGGACCCGGCGTGCACGGCTTCGTAGCGGCGCCGCTGCAGATCGGCCAGTTTGCCCGCAGTGGTGTGGATATCGATCTCCCTGCGGGGAGCGGTTCTGGGGCTTCGGTCGCCATAAGGCACCAGCGTAGTCCGGCATGGATCCGCGTGATGACGTGCCCCTAGTTACTGGCCGGTATGTGCCAATCGGCCCAGTCGGGTCGCGTTCCTCCGGCGGCGGACGAGGCGTCCCGGCGTCCAGCGGACCCCGGCCGGAGGCGTTCTCCGCCGGTGCGGAGCGCTCACTCCCGCCCGTCGTCCTCCCCGAACGTGACCGTCCCGTTCGCGGCGTCGAGGGTGATCTCCTGGCCCGTGCGGACCAGGTGGGTGGCGTCCCGGACACCGATAACCGCGGGGATGCCGTACTCCCTGGCCACCGTGGGCCCGTGGCTGACAGGGGATCCCGTCTCGGTCACCAGGCCGCCCGCTGTCATGAACAAGGGGGTCCACCCGGGGTCGGTGGACGGTGCGACGAGGATCTCACCGGGCTCCAACCGGGCGCCCGCGGGATCCAGGATGACCCGCGCCCGCCCGGTGACCTTCCCGGGCGCCGCCGGCATCCCGGCGAGAACCCCCTCACCGGCCGTGGCCGGCGCCCCCAGGGCCTCCGGATCGGTTCCATCGGACAGCAGAACGTTGGGAACGTGGCGCCGCCGCATCTCCCGTTCGTACGTGGCCCGCCGCTGGGCGACCAGCCCGTGCGGGTCGGCTCCTCGCACGGCCGCCTGTGCTTCGCGGAAGTCCAGGAACATGATGTCGTCCGGCCGCTCCAGGAGCCCGTTACCGGCGAGCTCCTCGCCGACCAGCAGCATCTGCTCGCGCATCTGGGCGAGCCCGTGCAGCCAGCAGAACTTGGGCAGCTCCCGCAGGCCCGCCAGAGCGCGCGCCCGGCGCATCATGAGACCGGCGAGCCACCCGCGTACCGGGCGCTTCGCGCGTGCCCGGCGCACGAGCTCGTCGATCTTGGCCTCGGCCTCGGCCGCCGCCCGTGCGAACCGCCGGTCGGGGGTCTGCTCCGGGTCGGTGACCCGGAGGTAGCCCGCGATCGCCGCGAACACGGGGGTGGGATCCTCGGCCCAGCGGGGCACGCCGAGGTCGATCTCGGCGACGGCGCGCCGTCCGTAGGCGTCGAGGAAGGCGTCCAGCCCGATGTCGGGCAGCGTGCCGTTCCGGTAGCGGGCGGCCAGCTCCTCGGGCGGGGAATTCACGAGGAGCTCGCGGGCGTCCCCCGTCGCCTCCGAGGCCAGCTTCCACAGGGCCAGGTCCATCTCGGTGGTGGGGTTGTGCGGCATCCCGCGCAGTACGGTGTCGACCTCGCCCTCTTCGGCGATGCCCTTGAGCAGGATTTCCGGGGTCCAGCTCGCCACCATCGCCGCCCACAGGGGCCAGAGGATACTCATCATCTCCGACGCATGGCGGACCTGCCGGCGTGCGCGACGAAGCGCAGCCGCTCCTCCGCCGTGGTCAGGCCGTCGGGAGCGGTCGTCACCCGTTCGAGCTCTTCGCCGAGGCGGTACACGCGCGCCCGGGCCGCGTCCGGGCGGGCGAGCGTCCGCAGCATCGAGACCGCGGCCGGGGCCGCGAACCGCAGCATGACCCTCGCCATCGAGCGTTTGCGGAACGGGAGGCCGGGCTGAGGGGAGAACCGCGGGTCCTCAAGGACCCGCTCGATCGCCGAGGCCACCCGGGGTCCCTGGATACCCATCCGCTCCCTGAGGTTCTTCCTCGCTCTCCTACTGCGCACCACACCGGTCACGTCGACGTACATCCGCCCCCCGACGTCGACGAACCCTTCCGGGCCGTCGATCGGATCGGTCTTGATACCGGCCACCTGGAGGAACCCGGCCGCCGCGAGCCGCATCGCGGACATCCCCATGGGTGTCATCGGCTGCAGCACGCCCTGCGCCGCGCTCGCCGACAGGTACACCCGCGGTCCCGGTCGGCTCGTCTCCGCCAGCGGGAACAGCGTGGTGATCGGACGGGACTGGGTCAGCCACAACGTGCCCTCGTCGTCGATCGCCCACTCGATGTCCTGGGGCGCGCCGTAGTGGCGACTCACGCGATCACCCGTGGCCCTGAGCTCGGCCAGTTCGGCGGTTGACAGGCAGCCGTCACCCTCGACGTCCCCGCTCTCGGCGTCGATGACGAAGTGGTCTGGGGTCACCGAACCGGAGACGACGGCCGCGCCCGACCCCTCCGCGGCGTCGACCACCATCTCGGTGCGCCTTCCGGTCACCGGATTGGCCGTGAACAGCACGCCCGCGACCCGGGCGTCCACCATGCGCTGGACGACGACCGCCTGGTACACGGAGTCGCGCCCGATGCCGCTGGCGGCCCGGTAGGCCACCGCCCGGTCGGTCCACAGCGAGGCCCAGCACCGGCGTACCGCGTCCACGACATCGTCCGCGCCGGTGATGTCGAGGTAGGTGTCCTGCTGGCCGGCGAAGCTGGCGTCGGGAAGGTCCTCCGCGGTGGCCGAGGAGCGGACCGCGACCGCTGTCCGGTCATCGTCGCCGAGCCGCTCGTAGGCGCCGGCGATCGCCGCGCGGAGGGAGTCGGGAACCGGAGTGTCGAGGATCACCGCCCTGGCGCGGGCGGCGAGCTCGTTCAGGCGCTCGCTCTCTCCGGCCGGGGTGCGCCCGAGTTCCTCGATCACCGGGTCGAGCCGGGCGGTCTTCCGGTAGGCGTCCGTGGTCAGGCAGAAGCCGGGCGGCACGGCCAGGCCGGCGCGCAGCAGCTCGCCGAGGTTGGCCGCCTTACCGCCGACCTGGTCGGCCATACCCGCGTCGATCGACGCCAGTTCGATGACGGCGGGGTGTTCAGTCCTCGGTTCCGCGATCGCCATCCCGATACCTCCTAGCCGCCTTGGCGAGCAGCTCCATCGCCTGGATCACCGTCTGACGCTCCTCGGGGGTGAGGCGGTCCACCATCTCCATGCGTCCCTGGAGCCGGATCCGCTGGAGCTCGCGGATCACCGAGCGACCCTGCCCGGTGATGCGCAGGCGCCTGGCCCGGCGGTCCGCCGGGTCCTCGTTCCGCTCCACGAACCCCCGCTTGACCAGCTGGTCGACGACGCGGCTGGTCTGGGAGACGGAGCGACCGATGGTGGCCGCCAGCTCCTTCACGGTCGGCTGCTCGCCGCGGACCAGCACGTGCAACGCGGCACTCTGGACGATCTGCAGGTCCCCGTGCTCCATCGAACGGAGCAGCGTCGGTACCACGTCGCTCTGCATGGTGCTGAACAGCTGTATCAGCTGTTCGCGCTCGTCCTCGTCCCCGGTCATCGCGCCCCCAAAGTGCATGCGAAGACACAATATTTGCCGAATCGCATCAGTTGTTTATACACAATCATATCTGCCATCAGCGGCCGCGGAAAGACGTATTTGTCCACACCCCGATCGCCACTGGTTCAGACCAATCCGGGTATCGTCGTGCGTATGACAGCGGTAAGCGCGGAACGCGACAGTGCGCGTCAGGAGATGCCCGACCAGCTGCGGCGAGATGTCCGCCTGCTGGGTGAGATGCTCGGTGCGGTGCTGGCCGAGAGCGGTGGGGAGGAGTTGCTCGCCGACGTCGAGCGATTGCGGCGCGCTGTCATCGGCGCCCGTGACGGAACGGTCACCGGTGACGAGATCACCGCCCTGGTCGAGTCGTGGCCGCTGGAACGGGCCAAGCAGGTCGCCCGGGCGTTCACCGTCTACTTCCACCTCGCCAACCTCGCCGAGGAGCACCAGCGGATCCGCGCCCTGCGCGAGCGCGACGACGCCGACCACCCGCCGCACGAGTCGCTGGCCGCCGCCGTGCGGCAGATCCGGGAGAACTCCGGTGAGAATCGGCTGCGGGAACTGGTGGAAGGCATGGAGTTCCGCCCCGTTCTGACCGCCCATCCCACCGAGGCGCGGCGGCGTGCCGTGTCCACCGCGATCCTGCGGATCAGCGGGCAGTTGGAGCGGCTGCGGGCCGCCCACCCCGGCAGCACGGCCGAGGTCGAGGCGCGCCGGCACCTTCTGGAGGAGATCGACCTGCTCTGGCGCACCTCCCAGCTGCGCTATACCAAGCTGGACCCGCTCGACGAGGTCCGCACCGCCCTTTCCGCCTTCGACGAGACCATCTTCGAGGTCGTCCCGGAGATCTACCGGTCGCTCAGTACCGCGATCGATCCCGAGGGAACGGGGCGCAGGCCCGCGCAGGCGAAGCCGTTCGTCCGGTACGGCAGCTGGATCGGCGGCGACCGCGATGGCAATCCCTACGTCACGCACGAGGTCACGCGCCAGGCGATCACCATCCAGTCCGAGCACGTACTGCGGGCGCTGGAGGACGCCTGCGGCCGGATCGGCTCCACCCTCACCGCCTACAGCAATCTCACCCCGGCCAGTGAGGACCTGCGTGACACGCTGGCCACCGCGAAGGCGGGGCACCCCCGTGCGATGGCCGAGATCACCAAGGGCTCCCCGAACGAACCGCACCGCCAGTTGCTGCTCTTCGCCACCGATCGGCTCCGGGCCACCCGCGAACGCGATGCCGACCTCGCCTACCCGAACCCCGAGGCGCTGCTGTCCGACCTGCGCACGGTGCAGGCGTCCCTGAGCGCCGCGGGCGCGCACAGGCAGGCCAACGGCGAGTTGCAGCACCTCATCTGGCAGGTCGAGACGTTCGGCTTCCACCTCGCCGAGCTGGAGATCCGGCAGCACAGCGAAGTGCACACGCAGGCGCTGCAGGAACTGCGCGCGGGCCAGAAGCCCTCGGAGAAGACCGAGGAGGTCCTCGCCACGCTGCGGGTCGTCGCCTGGATCCAGGAGCGGTTCGGCGTGGACGCCTGCCACCGCTACATCGTCAGCTTCACCCGTTCGGCCGCCGATGTCGCCGCCGTGTACGAATTGGCCGCGCACGCGCTGCCGGCCGGCCGGACCCCGGTGCTCGACGTCATTCCGCTGTTCGAGACCGGTGCCGACCTGGAGGCGGCGCCGCGGGTACTCGACGGCATGCGGGAGCTTCCCGACGTGCAGCGGCGACTCAACCAGTCGGGCCGTCGCCTGGAGGTCATGCTCGGCTACAGCGACTCCGCCAAGGACGTCGGCCCGGTCAGTGCCACCCTGCGGCTGTACGACGCGCAGGCCCACCTCGCGTCGTGGGCTGAGGCCAACGACGTCAAGCTCACCCTGTTCCACGGCCGCGGCGGCTCCCTGGGCCGCGGCGGCGGCCCGGCCAACCGCGCGCTGCTCGCCCAGGCGCCGGGCTCGGTGGACGGGCGGTTCAAGGTCACCGAGCAGGGCGAGGTCATCTTCGCCCGCTATGGTCAGCGGGCGATCGCGCGCCGGCACATCGAGCAGGTGGGGCACGCGGTGCTCATGGCCTCGGACGAGAACGTCCAGGAAGGCGTGCGGGGTGCGGCCGAGAAGTTCCGCAAGCTGGCCGACCGCGTCGCCGACGCCGCCTATTCCGCCTACCGCTCGCTGATCGACACCGATGCTTCGCCGAATGGTTCTCCCAGGTGAGTCCGCTGGAGGAGCTCGGCGACCTGCGGCTGGGCTCGCGCCCGTCACGCCGTTCGGCCGCGCGCGGCCTGGACGATCTGCGCGCCATCCCGTGGGTGTTCGCCTGGACCCAGACCCGCGTCAACCTGCCCGGGTGGTACGGCCTGGGTACCGGGCTGGCCTCGGTCGACGATCCGGGGACACTGCACGCGGCCTACAACGAGTGGCCGCTGTTCGCCTCGCTGCTCGACAACGCGGAGATGAGCCTGGCCAAGACCGACCGGACGATCGCCGAGCACTACCTGGCCCTGGGCGGCCGCCCAGAGCTCACGGAGCAGGTGCTCGCCGAGTACGACCGCACACGCGACCTCGTCCTCAAGGTGACCGGGCACACGAGGATGCTGGAGAACCGCAGGGTGCTCTCCCGTGCCGTCGACCTGCGCAATCCCTACGTGGACGCGCTGTCGCACCTGCAACTGCGCGCGCTGAAGGCACTGCGCGGCGAGAGCGAGGAACTCTCGGAAGACGATCAGCACCACCTGGAGCGCCTGCTCCTGCTGTCGGTCAACGGTGTTGCGGCCGGGCTGCAGAACACCGGCTGACCGCGGCAGGGTGGCCCCGGTTTCGGGGCCACCCGTTGCCGTCAGTAGGTGATGGCGTCGGCTCCGAGCAGGGATTTGATCTCGCCCGCGAACTCGGGCCCGACTTGGATTGGGTAGTCCGGGATCTCGTAGATTCGGGACTTGACCAGATTGTCCACCCGGATGGTCAATGGGGTCTGCCCGCGGTGGCTTCGCAGGACCTGTTTGAGGTCGCGCACGAGCTGCGGGGTCAGCCTTTTTTCGGGCACGCTCAGCAGCATCGGGGGCGGGCCTTCGGAGACGTGGCTGATGTCGAGCAGGGTCAGTTCCATGGCCTGGATGGAGTATTCGCCCTCGCGTTCCTTCACGCGTCCCTTGATCGAGACCGCGGTGTCTTCGGTGAGAGCGTCGGCGTAGAGCGTGTAGGACTCGGCGAAGAACAAGGTGTCGATGGAGGCGTCCATGTCCTCGACGGTGACCTTGGCCCACGGGTTGCCGGACTGTTTGCTGATCCGCTTCTCCACCGCCGAGATGAGCCCGGCGATCTGCACCTCGGAGCGGTCGCGCCGTTCACCGGAGGTGATCTCCAGGATGGAGGCGTCCCGGGAGCGGGCCAGGATCCGTTCGGCGCCGGCCAGCGGATGGCTGGAGACGTAGAGCCCGAGCATCTCGCGTTCGAAGGCCAGCTTCTGCTTGCGGTCCCATTCGGCCTCGCGCCAGGTGATGTCCAGCCCGATCGGCGCGGAGGTCTCGGCCTCGCTCGCGCCGCCGAACAGGTCGAACTGACCCATGGCTTCCTGCTTCTTGGCGCTGATCACGGCATCGACGGCGTGCTCGTGGTGGTCGCACAAATCCTTGCGCGGGTGGCCCAGGGAGTCGAAGGCGCCCGCTTTGATCAGCGACTCCACGACGCGCTTGTTGCACGCGGTCAGCTCGATCTTGGACAGGAAATCCACGAACGAGGTGAAGGCGTCCTTCTCCTTGCGGGTGCGCACGATGGACTCGACCACGTTGGCGCCGACGTTGCGTACCGCCCCCAGGCCGAACCGGATGTCGGAGCCGACCGCGGAGAACCGCAGCCCGGACTCGTTGACGTCGGGCGGGAGCACCTTGATGCCCATGCTGCGGCACTCGGCGAGGTAGACCGCCATCTTGTCCTTGTCGTCGCCCACCGAGGTCAGCAGCGCCGCCATGTAGGAGGCCGGGTGGTTGGCCTTGAGGTAGGCGGTCCAGTAGGACACCAGCCCGTAGCCGGCGGTGTGGGACTTGTTGAAGGCATAGCCGCTGAACGGAAGCATGACGTCCCACAACGCCTTGACGGCCTCTTCGGAGAAGCCCTTGGTCTTGGCGCCCTGGAAGAACTTGACCTCTTCCTGCTCCAGGGCCTCCTTCTTCTTCTTGCCCATAGCCCGGCGCATCAGGTCGGCCTGGCCGAGGGTGTAGTCGGCGAGCTGCTGGGCGATCGCCATCACCTGCTCCTGGAACACCAGCAGGTGGAACGACTCGCCCAGGATCGGCTCCAGCGCCTCCGCCAGCTCGGGGTGGATCGGGGTGACCTCCTGGCGGCCGTTCGAGCGGTCGGCGTAGTCGTTGTGGGCGTTGGCGGCCATCGGCCCAGGCCGATACAGGGCCAATACGGCGGCGATGTCGGCGAACTTCTTCGGCTGCATCCGGCGCAGCAGCGCACGCATCGCGGTCCCGTCCAGCTGAAATACCCCCAGGGTGTCGCCGCGGGACAGCAACTCATAGGCGTTCTTGTCATCCAGCGGAAGCCTGGCCAGGTCGATGTCGGCGCCCTCGTTGGACTTCACGTTCTGGATGGCATCGTCGATCACGGTGAGGTTGCGCAACCCGAGGAAGTCCATCTTCAGCAGGCCCATGTCCTCGCACTGCGGGAACGGGAACCCGGTGATGATGGCGCCGTCGGTGTCGCGTTTGTGCAACGGCACCACGTCCAGCAGCGGCTCGGCCGAGAGGATCACCCCTGCGGCGTGCACCCCGGTGCCCCGTGTGAGCCCCTCGATGCCCCGGGCAGTCTCCATCACCTTCTTGACCTGCGGGTCCTTTTCGACCAGGGAACGCAGCTCCACCGCCTCGGCATAGCGCTCGTGGTGCTCGTCATCGACCGCGACCAGCGGGATCTCCTTGCCGTTGACCGCGGGCGGGAACGCTTTGGTGATCTGGTCGCCCAGCGAGTAGGGGAACCCGTGGATGCGGGTGGAGTCCTTGACCGCGGCCTTGGCCTTGATCGTGCCGAAGGTCAGGATCTGGGCGGTGGCGTCCTCGCCGTACTTCTGGGTGACGTAGTCGATGATCTCCCCGCGACGACGTTCGTCGAAGTCCAGGTCAATATCGGGCATCGTCACACGCTCGGGATTGAGGAACCGCTCGAAGATCAGCGAATGCTCCAGCGGGTCCAGATCGGTGATCCCCAGCACGTAAGCGATCATCGACCCGGTGGCCGACCCGCGGCCCGGCCCCAGGGCGATCCGGTTGCGGCGCGCGTACTGGCAGATGTCGGCGACCACGAGGAAGTAGGCCGGAAACCCCATCGACTCGATGATGTTCAGCTCGTACTCGATGCGATCGCGCACCTCCTGGCCGGTCCCGTCGGGAAACCGGTCGGGAAGGCACCGCTCGATCTCCTTGCGCAACCACGAGGACTGGGTCTCTCCCTCGGGCACGTCGAACTTGGGCATCAGGTCGCGCTGGGCGAACACCTCGTCGTAGCAGTCCTCCTCGACCTGCTCGGCCACCCACAGCGTGTTCTTGCAGCCCTGTGCCCACTCATCCAGGTTCAGCAGGCTGAGCATCTCCTCGGCGGACTTGATGTAGTAGCCGTCCCCGTTGAACCTGAACCGGTTGGGGTCGTCCAGGTTCTTGCCCACCCCCACCGCGAGCAGCGCATCATGGGCCGCGGACTGGTCCTGGGTGACGTAGTGGGAGTCGTTGGTCACCAGCGGCGGCAGCCCCAGTTCCTTGCCGACCTTGAGCAGGCCGTCGCGCACCTGGCGCTCGATGTTGACCCCGTGCTCCATCAGCTCCAGGAACACGCTGTCGCGGCCGAAGATGTCCTGCAGCTTTGCGGCGTAGTCGATGGCCTCCTTCTCCTGACCCAACCTGAGCCGGGTCTGCACCCCGCCCGAGGGGCAGCCGGTGGAGACCATCACCCCCTCGTGGTACCGGCTCATCAGCTCCAGGTCCATGCGGGGCTTGCCGTAGTAGCCCTCGATCGAGGCCAGCGACGACATGCGGAACAGGTTGCGCAACCCTGTGGCGTTGCGCGCCCACATCGTCATGTGCAGGTAGCGGCCGCCACCGGAGATGTCCTTGCCGGCCTCGGAGCTCTCATCGGAGTCGCCGCGTCCCCACCGCACCCGCTGCTTGTGGAACCGCGACTCCGGCGCCACGTAGGCCTCGATGCCGATGATCGGCTTGACCCCGGACTTCTTGGACTGCTCCCAGAACTCATAGGAGCCGAACATGTTGCCGTGGTCCGTCATCGCCACCGCGGGCATGCCCTGCCGGGCCGCCTCCGCGAACAGCGGCTGCAACTTCGCAGCGCCGTCCAACATCGAGTACTCGGTGTGAACATGCAGATGAACAAACGGGTCGGCCACGACTGCTCGCTTCCGGACGGATATCGGGTCGGCTAGGAGTGGTTCACACCCTAACTCTGCGACCATGAGCCACGGATAGACCTTCAGAAAAGCCCAGTTCAACCACACCACGCAACCCTCGTGGCATCACTCACGCCAAAGGCGGGACATGGCACTCACCGATGAACAAAAGACCAGGCCGGCAGGGCTAGGCGACCGCCTCTACGAACAGGTCGGTCGGCACGCGGCCGACACCATCATCAACGACATCCTGGACCAGGCCGAGTCCTACCAGCACATGCTCGCAACCGGCTCACGACGCCCTGACAGCGAAGCCGGATTCACCGTCCACGACGTCCCAGCACACGTACGCGTCACGGTGGAAGACATCATCAAGATCCTCAACCCGCAGTGAACACGAGAGGCAACAATCCACCGGAGGCTGCGCGCCTACCCCACGCCAACCCGGGCGGGTTCACTATCCGGCCTGTGAGGTAACAACTCGAACGTTTCGGCGCTATCGGGAGATCGGCAGACTCCATCGGTCCCGACCCGGCGACATTTAACGAACGCCGCTACTGACACCATCGGTACGGCTTCGATGAGAGATCAGCGCTGACAACAGCGCCGCCCGTCCAGGCCGGGAGTGGTCCCGGCCCGCCTGCGGGCTGGTGGAATAGGGGCATGGGTTCTGGCCACTCGCCGTTCACGGATCTCGACCGGCCTCCGCTGCGGGCGGCCGCGCTGAACCGCGCGCTCGTCCGGCCTGACGGGCTGTGGCGGGAGATCGAGGTGCGGCCCGAGGCCGCTTCCACCAACACGGAGCTGGCGCGGCGCGCGCAGCAAGGCGCCCCGCACGGAACAGTGCTGGTCACCGACCACCAGACGGCCGGGCGTGGCCGGCTGGACCGGAGCTTCACGACCCCGGCGCGCGCCGCACTCACGTTCTCGGTGCTGGTGTCCCCTGAGGTACCGCTCAACCGCTACGGTTGGCTGCCGCTGCTCATGGGGACGGCGGCGGTGCGCGGCATCGGCCGGGTGGCCGAGCTGCCCGCGAGTCTGAAGTGGCCCAACGACGTCCTCACCCGGGAGGCGGCGGGCGGGGGACCGGAACGCAAGCTCGCCGGGATCCTCTCCGAGGCCGTGGCCGTACCGGAGGGGACGGCGGTCGTCATCGGGATGGGGCTCAACGTGTCGCAGCGGCGCGCGGAGCTCCCCGTCGAGTCGGCCACCTCCCTGGCGCTGGAGGAGGCCCCGTGCACCGATCGCGACCCGCTGCTGCGCGCCGTCCTGCGCGCCTTCGCCGACCGCTACCGGGAATGGGTGCGCCACGGGGGCGACGCCGAGGCGAGCGGGCTCGCCGGAGAGTACCGGAAGCACTGCGGAACGATCGGCCGGCGGGTACGGGTGCACCTGCCCGGGGACCGCGTGCTGCAGGGAGAGGCCACCGGGGTCGACCCCGACGGCCGGCTCACCGTGCGCGTTCCCGGGGGCGGCGAGAAGGCGCTGAGCGCCGGCGACGTGGTGCACGTCCGCCCGTCCGGATGACACCGTGACCTGTAGGGGGGAGCTCCGGGGGCTCTCCCCGCGGGGGTGAACTGTGCCAGTATTCGTCATATGGCTATCGCGGACCGTTATCTGGCCGATGACGAGGAGCTGGTGCACGTCACCAGGCAGCATTGGAGCACCCTGATAGGGGAGTTCCTGCTGCTGCTCGTCATCATCGCCGCCGCGGCCGGGCTGCTGTGGGTGCTTCCCAGTGACCAGGAATGGGGGGAATGGGCCGTCTACGCGGTACTCGGCCTCGCCGTCCTCGCCGCACTCGTATTCTGGCTCGTCCCGCTGCTGAAATGGTGGAACACCGTCTATATCCTGAGCAGCCGCCGGTTGATGGAGCGTTACGGGCTGGTCTCCAAGCACGGCCGCGACATGCCGCTGACCCGCGTCAACGACGTCACGTTCAGCATCTCCCTCTGGGAGCGCATCATGCGCTACGGGACCCTGTCCATCCAGTCGGCCTCCGAGCAGGACGGTATGGTGCTGGAGCGGGTGCCGCACGTCGAGTGGCTGCAGAGCGAGATCTATCGCCAGGTGAACGAGGCGCAGCGGCGCGAGTTCCCTCCGGGGCAGTGGGGACAGCCCCCGGATCCGGGGTACTGACGCCGTCGGCCCGGCCCCGGCCCTCCGCTGAGCAGGAAGCGCCGTTTTCTTGACGGGCCTACCCCCCACGTACTAAACCGACAGGCACACACGCACGTGACCGTGTCGTCCGACCGGCCGGTGCCGGGTTCACCACCGGATCGGCCCCGAACACGAGAGAACGTATGTCCTCGCGTCCCGACCCGAAAGAGATCGAAGCTGTCCTGCTGGGGGGCGAAGCGCTCTACACACGGGACGAGGCGGTACGGCGGGCGGAGGTCTCCCCGGAGTTCTCCACCCGCGTCTGGCGGGCGCTCGGGTTCGCCACCCGGGGGGACGACGTCCCTGCTTTCACCGAAAGCGACGTCGAGGCGCTGCGCATCACCGGCCGGCTGCTGGAGGACGACATCCTCGACGAGGAGGCCGCCGTCCGGCTGGCCCGCGCCATGGGGCAGACGATGGCCCGGTTGGCGGAATGGCAGACCAGCATCCTCACCACGCTGTCCTACGAGCCGGGAGCGAAGGCCGACGAGTCCGGGCTCGGCCCGCTCGTGGAGCTGGCCAAAGACCTGCTGCCCGATATCGAGCGCCTGCTCGTGCACATCTGGCGGCGCCAGCTCGCCGCCTCCGCCGCCCGAACCCTGGCGGTCATGCAGAACAGCGACGACGCCGCCCCCACCTACTTCCCGCTCGTCGTGGGCTTCGCCGACCTGGTGTCGTTCACGACGCTGAGCCGGGAGCTCGACGAGATGGAACTGGCCGAGGTGGTCGAGGGCTTCGAGGCGACCTCCGCCGACATCGTGGCCTCGGGCGGCGGCCGGCTGGTCAAGACGCTCGGCGACGAGATCCTCTATGTCAGCAACTCCGCACGGCAGGCGGCCGAGATCGCGCTGCAGCTCGCCGACGGGGTCAAGACGCACGTCGAGGTGCCCGATGTGCGGGTCGGCCTCGCCTACGGCCCCGTGCTCGCGCTGCTCGGCGACGTCTTCGGAACGACGGTGAACAGGTCCAGCCGCCTCACCTCCTTCGCCCGGCCGGGTACAGTCCTGATCGACGAGGCGCTCGCCGATCAGCTGCAGGACGAGGAGTCGCTGCAGGTGGTCGCCGTGCGGCCGCGGCATGCGCACGGCCTGGGGCAGTTGCAGCCCTATGCTCTGCGCCGCAGCTTCGAGGGGGCCCGCCCGCAGAGCTGATCGTCGGGTCCTCCTCGTCAGGGGCGCGGAACCGCCCGCCAGTGCGGGTTTTCCGGCTGTCCTCCGGGCGGATCGGTGGAAGTTCTTTCCAGCGGGGCGGTCTTCCGGCATGTTGGGAAGGGACATCATCGTGGTCCACCAGGAGGAGCCCGGTATGGCGCACGAAGTCAGGGCAGTCGTCTCGCAGAAGAAGGACACTCCGGTCAGCGTCGAGACCATCATCGTTCCCGACCCGGGCCCGGGAGAGGCCCTTGTCGAGGTCCAGGCCTGCGGGGTCTGCCACACCGACCTGCACTACCGGCAGGGCGGTATCAACGATGACTTCCCGTTCCTGCTGGGGCACGAGGCCGCCGGCGTTGTGCAGGAGGTCGGCCCGGGCGTTACGGAGGTCGAGCCCGGCGACTTCGTGGTCCTCAACTGGCGGGCGGTCTGCGGCCGCTGCCGGGCCTGCCGGCGCGGCCGTCCCTGGTACTGCTTCGACACCCACAACGCGGTCCAGCCGATGACCCTGACCGACGGCACCGCGCTCTCACCGGCCCTGGGGATCGGCGCCTTCGCGGAGAAGACGCTGGTCGCTGCGGGGCAGTGCACCAAAGTCGACCCCAAGGCCCGCGCGGCTGTCGCGGGCCTTCTCGGGTGCGGTGTCATGGCCGGCCTCGGGGCCGCACTGAACACCGGCCAGGTCACCCGGGGCGACTCCGTGGCGGTCATCGGATGCGGGGGCGTGGGCAACGCCGCTATCGCCGGGGCGAAGCTGGCCGGCGCCACCCGGATCATCGGGGTCGACATCGACGACCGCAAACTCGACCGGGCGGTGCGGTTCGGCGCCACCCACACGGTGAACTCCCGCGAGCGCTCCCCTGTCGAGGCGATCCAGGAGCTCACCGACGGCAACGGGGCCGATGTCGTCATCGACGCCGTGGGACGGCCCGAGACCTACCGGCAAGCGTTTTACTCTCGCGACTTGGCGGGGACAGTGGTACTTGTAGGTGTGCCGACCCCCGAAATGCGGATCGACCTCCCGCTGCTCGATGTCTTCGGGCGGGGCGGCGCACTGAAGTCATCCTGGTACGGCGACTGTCTTCCCTCCCGGGACTTCCCGATGTTGATCGAGCTGTACCTGCAGAACCGGCTGGACCTGGCGGGTTTCGTCAGCGAGGAGATCCCCCTGGACGGCGTTGAGGAGGCGTTCGACAAAATGCACCGCGGTGAAGTACTGCGTTCGGTGGTGGTCCTCTAGATGGCCGCAGCATCGCAGGTTCCCGTCGACAAGCTCGTTACGTCCGGTGTCTTCCGGCTCGACGGCGGCGAGTGGGAGGTCGAGAACAACGTATGGATCATCGGTGACGAGCGCACGGCGGTCGTGATCGATGCCGCGCACGACCATCAGGAGATCGCCCGGGCCCTGGGTGACCGCGAGCTGATGGCGATCGTGTGCACGCACGCGCACAACGATCACATCAACGCCGCGGCCCAGCTTGCCGACCTCACGGACGCCCCGATCCTGCTGCATCCCGACGACGCACCGCTGTGGCGCATGGTCTACCCGGACCGTGAGCCCGACGCCCCCCTGCTGCAGGGGGAGCGGCTGCAGGCCGGGGACATCGAGTTGGAGGTGCTGCACACGCCGGGGCACGCCCCCGGCGCGGTCTGCCTGTACGCTCCCGGGCTGGGGGTCGTCTTCACCGGTGACACCCTGTTCCAGGGCGGTCCCGGCGCCACCGGCCGCTCCTACTCCGACTACCCGACCATCATCGAGTCCATCCGCGAGCGGCTGCTTCCGCTGCCCGGGAACACGGTGGTGCACACCGGGCACGGCCCGTCCACCAGTATCGACGCGGAGACCCCGAACATGGTGGAGCTGCTGGCCCGCGACGGCGGGAGGAAGAGCGCCTGAGCGGGGCTATACGGGGCCGGTGATCTTCGAGAGGCCTCCGGCGCTCGAGGGGAGGAAGAGGGCGAACGTGGTCGGGTCCGTCTGGATCAGCTCGACCCGTGCGCCCTCGGACTCGGCGATGTGTCGGGCCAGGGCCAGGCCCAGTCCCGTGCCGTTTCCGCCGGTCACCTCGCGCTCGAAGATCCTGCCGGCCATGTGCTCGGGAATGCCGTCACCTTCGTCGCTGACCTCGATGCGTACGGACTGGCCGGTGTCCACGCGGCGTACGGTCACCCTCCCGTCGCCGTGCTTGTAGGCGTTCTCCAGCAGCGTCGCTAGCATCTGGGACAGGTCGGTGGGTACCGTCATGGCGGTGAGACCGCCCGAGCCGGTCACCTCCAGGGCGCGTCCCTCCTGCTGGAACACCGGGCTCCACTCGTCCACGCACTGCTGCAGGACGTCGTCGATGTGGACCGGCTCGACCTCGGGGTTCTGGCTCTTGCGGGCCCGGCCGAGCAGGCTCTCGACCGTCTCCACCAGCCGTTCCGCCTGGGCGAGCGCGGCTTCGCCCTCTTCGCGGACGACCTCGGGGTTCCGGGCCTCGGCGATGATCTCTTCGAGCCGCATGGTCAGGGCCGTGAGCGGAGTGCGCAGCTGGTGGGAGGCATCGGTGGCGAAGTGCCGTTCGGTGGCGATCAGCCCGGCGATACGTTCGGCGCTGCGGTCCAGCACCTCGGCGACCCGGTCGGCCTCGGGGATGCCGTAGCGGTGGCCCCAGGGGGTGGTGACTCCGGATCCCAGCCGTTCCGCGGTCGCGGCGAGATCGACCAGCGGCAGGGTCAGCCGCCGGGCCTGGAGCATCGCCAGCCCCACGGCCACGGCGATGGCCAGCAGCGACAGCGACGCGATACCCAACCAGGCGTTGACGATGCTTTCCTGGAGCTGTTCGGTGGCGCGCCACGTCTGGATGTCGATGCCCGTGTCGGTGGTGGCCGAGGCCACAATCGTCGGCGGTGCGTCGGGGGCGTCCGGATCGACCTGCCAGCCGCCGGTGACGATGGGGGGCTCGTCGGGCCGGGTGATCTCGATGTGCCGGCGCGGATACTCTCTCGCCAGATCCTCGGTGTCGATCCTGCCGTCGCGCTCGATCTGGGCCTCGACCTCCGTGCCGATGATCTCCGTCTCGCGTTGCAGCTCGTTGACGTTTTCCGTGTAGACGGACTTGTACGTCAGCGCCCCCAGGGGCAGCCCCAAGAGCATGACCGCGATGACGGTCACCACCAGTGTGGAGAACAGCATCCGCCTGCGCATGTCACCCCTTGAACGCGTAGCACCGTGATGTTCCAGTATGGGGTGCCACGCCGCAGGTCAGTCTATTCTCGTTCGAACCGGAAGCCGACTCCTCGCACCGTCGTGATGTAGGAAGGATGATTGGCGTCGTCGCCCAGCTTCCGCCGCAGCCACGAGATGTGCATATCGAGCGTCTTGGTGGAACCCCACCAGTTCGTGTCCCACACTTCCCGCATGATCTGCTCGCGGGTGACGACCTTGCCCGCGTCGCGTACGAGGACCCGCAGCAGATCGAATTCCTTTGTGGTGAGTTGCAGTTCCCGGTCGCCGATCCACGCGCGCCGGGAATCGTTGTCGATGCGCACGCCGTGCACAACGGGCACCTCCGCCCCGCCTCGGCGCAGCAGTGCCCGCACCCGGGCGAGCAGCTCCGCCAGGCGGAACGGCTTGGTGACGTAGTCGTCGGCGCCCGTGTCCAGGCCCACAACGGTATCGACCTCGTCGGCACGCGCGGTAAGGATCAGGATCGGCGTGCCGTGGCCCTCAGCGCGCAGTCGCCGCGCGACCTCGAGCCCGTCCATTTCGGGCAGTCCAAGATCGAGGACCATAAGGTCGATGTCACCAGTGCGAGCGCGGTCGAGAGTCTCCACGCCACTCACGGTCACATCTACCGAATACCCCTCGCGGCGGAGCGCACGTGCGAGTGGTTCGGAGATGGAGACATCGTCTTCGGCCAGCAAAACGCAGGTCATGTACCGATCGTAAGTCGAGTGGAAGGTGTTTCCCTATTACGCGCGCCGGGGCGATCCCGGTTCGACCGAAATTACAGAACGCTCACGGCGGGAAATCCTTCACTAATCATCCGGAAGCGCCAAGATTTTAAATTTTCTTTTCTGAAAAGTGGCGAGAATATGACGGAAGGTGATCAGGCGCTCTCGCTTCCGCCGGCGGCTGCGGGGCCTTCCCCCGCATCGGCGGGGACGCCGATACCGGAAACCGCGACCGCGGGGAACACCCACTTCTTGTAGGACCAGAAGCGGAACAGGGTGCCGAGTCCGACCCCGACGACGTTGCCCGAGATGTTGTAGGCCAGCTCCCCCTCGAAACCGAGCAGGTAGACGGTGACTCCGACGCACAGGAGCTGGATGAGTATCCCGACGCCGTTCATGATGAAGAACAGCGCGTACTCCCGGCCCAGCCCCGTGCGCGCCCGGTGGTGGAACGTCCAGTAGCGGTGCCCGAGGAACGCCACGACCGTGGCGCAGAGAGTGCCCGCCCCCTGTCCGGTCAGCGGCGGCATGCCGAAGACCGCCCAGAAGAGGTTCGTCGTCGCGATCTGCACCCCGTAGGCGAGGGTGCCAACGGTCCCGAACTTCGCGAGCTCGTGGATCAGCCATGAGAAGCGGCGATAGAGCGCTACAACCGGTCGCACGAGGTGGTCCGACCTCTCCTCACGGTGGTCACTAGAATCCCTGGGTAGTAACCCCAGAGCCCTGTAGCAGCCTATGTCTTCTCCCTCCGCGCACACCACGTACGAACGATTCAACGAGTTGAGGAACTGTGAGCGAGCGTAATCGGCCCGTCCCCCGCGTCGGCATGGTCGGCGGCGGCCAGCTTGCCCGGATGACGCATCAGGCGGCCATCGCCCTGGACGCCGATTTCCGGGTGCTGACCGGCTCCACCTCCGACAGCGCCGCGCTGGTCTGTGCCGACGTGCAACTGGGTGACGATCGGGGACTGGCCGACCTGCTGGCTTTCGCGAAGTCCTGCGACGTGGTCACCTTCGACCATGAGCACGTACCCGATCCGGTGCTGCGTGAGGTGGAGCACACCGGTGCGGCCGTCCGGCCGAGCCGCGAGGCGCTGCGCTATGCGCAGGACAAACTGCGAATGCGGACCCGTGCCGCGGAACTGGGGGCGCCCTGCCCTCACTGGCGCGCGGTGACCACCGTCGCCCACGTCGAGGCGTTCGCCGCCGAGACCGGATGGCCGCTGGTGCTGAAGGCGGCACGCGGCGGTTACGACGGCAAGGGAGTATGGGTCGTCGGCTCCGCGGCGGAGGCGCGGACCGTGCTGGAACGGGCGGCCGAGGCCGAGGTTCCACTGCTGGTGGAGGAGAAGGTCGCCTTCCGGCGCGAGCTCGCCGTGCAGGTCGCGCGGTCGCCCTACGGGCAGGTCGCGGCCTACTCGGTGGTCGAGACGGTGCAGCGGGACGGCATCTGCCACGAGGTGATCGCGCCCGCGCCCGGACTCGACGAGGAGAAGGCGACCCGGGCCCAGGAGCTCGCGATCGAGCTGGCGCACGCGCTCGGCGTTACCGGCATGCTCGCGGTGGAGCTCTTCGAGACCGGCGACGGGGTCGTCATCAACGAGTTGGCCATGCGTCCGCACAACTCCGGGCACTGGACGATCGAAGGGGCCCGCACCTCCCAGTTCGAGCAGCACCTGCGCGCGGTCCTCGACCTGCCGCTGGGATCGCCGCGTACCACCGCCCCCTACTCGGTGATGGCCAACGTGCTGGGCGGGGAGGATCCCGACATCTTCAGCCGCTACATTCATGTGATGGCCAAGGACCCCGAGCTCAAGATGCACTTCTACGGCAAGGACGTCCGGCCCGGCCGCAAGATCGGGCATGTCACCGTACAGGGTGCTGACCACCGGGAGCTGCTCGGACGGGCCCGTGCCGCCGCCGCCTACCTCAAGGGAGACGCGAATTGACCGAGACCGCCCCCACCATCGGCATCATCATGGGCAGTGACTCCGACTGGCCCGTGATGCGGGAAGCGGCCACGGCGCTGGAGGTGTTCGACGTCTCCTACGAGGCCGACGTCGTCTCCGCGCACCGGATGCCCGAGGAGATGGTCGCCTACGGTTCGGAGGCCGCCGACCGCGGACTGAAGGCGATCATCGCCGGGGCCGGGGGAGCGGCCCACCTTCCGGGCATGCTGGCCTCCGTCACGCCGCTGCCGGTCATCGGGGTGCCGGTCCCGTTGAAGCACCTCGACGGCATGGACTCGCTGCTGTCCATGGTGCAGATGCCCGCGGGTGTCCCCGTCGCCACGGTCGCGATCGGCGCGGCCCGGAACGCCGCTCTGCTCGCGGTGCGCATGCTCGCCATGCACGACGCCGACCTCCGCGAGAAGATGCGCGGCTTCCAGGCCGATCTGAAAACGCAGGCCCAGGCCAAGGGCGAACGCCTGCGCCGCCAGGTGGACGCGGGCAACGCGTCCATCGGTTTCGGTATGGGTGGATGACCCGGTAGGCGGGAGACGCTCCCGTCGGGGCGCCGGCGGTACGGCCGGCGCCGCCTTTCAGGGGCGGCCGAGAGCGCGGTAGGTCCAGCCGTGGGCGCGCCACTCGGTCGCGTCGAGCGCGTTGCGGCCGTCGACGATGTTGCGCTTCGCCACGACCTTGGCGACCTCCTCAGGGTCGGCGTCGCGGAACTCGGTCCACTCCGTGAGCATCAGCACGACCTCGGCGTCGCGCACCGCCTCCAGCATGGAGTGCGCGTAGTTGAGCTCGGGGTGGGCCTGCTGCGCCTTCTCGAGCGCTTCGGGGTCGTAAACGGTCACGGTCGCGCCCAGTGAGGCGATGGTGGAGGCGACGTCGAGCGCCGGGGAGTCCCGGATGTCGTCGGAGTTGGGTTTGAACGCGGCCCCCAAGACGGCGATGGTACGGCCGGCGAACCCACCGCCGATGAGGGCCCGTGCGATATCGATCGTGCGGGCCCTGCGGCGCTGGTTGATGGCGTCGACCTCGCGGAGGAACGACAGCGCGGGCTCGACGCCGAGCTCATCGGCGCGGGCCATGAAAGCGCGGATGTCCTTGGGCAGGCATCCCCCGCCGAAACCGAGCCCCGGGCCGAGGAACTTGCCGCCGATGCGGTCGTCGTAGGAGAGTGCCTTGGCCAGCTGCATGACATCGGCGCCGGCCGCCTCGGAGACCTCCGCCATGGCGTTGATGAAGGAGATCTTGGTGGCCAGGAATGCGTTGGCCGAGACCTTGACCAGCTCTGCGGTCTGGAGGTCGGTCACGAGAAACGGGATGCCCTGTTCGATCTGTGCGGTGGAGATCTCCCGCATGACCGTCTCGACCCGTTCGGAGTCGGTGCCGATGACGATGCGGTTGGGCCGCAGGGTGTCCTCGACGCCGAAGCCCTCGCGCAGGAACTCCGGGCTCCAGCCGAGCTCGACGGCCTCGCCCGCTGGGGCGATGGCATGGAACTGGGCCGCGACGCGGGCGGCCGTGCCTACGGGGACGGTGGACTTGCCGATCACCACCGCCGGGCGGGTCAACCGCGGGGCGAGGCTTTCGACGGCGGCTTCGACGTAACTGAGGTCGGCGGCGTTGGAATCGGCGCGCTGTGGTGTCCCGACACAGAGGAAATGGGTGTCGGCGAACTCGGTGACCTCGTCGTAGTCGGTGGTGAAGCGCAGGCGTCCGTTGGCCAGGTTGCGGCCGAGGACCTCTTCCAGCCCGGGCTCGTAGAACGGGATGCGGCCGGCGGAAAGACTGTCGATCTTGGTCTGGTCGACGTCAAGGCCCAGCACTTCGAAGCCGAGATCGGCCATGCAGGCGGCGTGTGTGGCGCCCAGGTACCCGGTTCCGATGACCGAGATCCTGTTGCGTTGTCCTTCGACCAATGGTCCGTCCTTCCTTGCTTCCACCACCGTGCCGCGCAGGCGGCCCTTCACCTTTCGCCCCACCGCAGGTGACGCGGCGTCCGGGAGCCCGCGCAACACGTGTTAGGGGAGACATTGCCGGACTCGGCCGCGGCGCAACCTTAACCGTGAGTTAAAACAGGGCAATCAAGGGGTGGATGAACGGTTCCGTGCGGTCCCGCGAGGATCGCGGGATTCGAGGGCTGGCGGTCGGGTTCAAGATTACCTTCGGAAATGCGCTGGACCGTCCCCTTCCGCCGTACTGTTCACCGGTCCTCCTCTTCGCGGAAGACCCGGGTCTGGGACGCGGGATCGGGCGGTGTGTCGGTCCACGCGGGGCGGGGCGCGCCGCCCCGCGGGTCCCGCTGGAACGGTGTCGTGGACTTGGCGGAGTCGCCGTACCCGGGAGCGCCGGGCTCCTCCGTCTCCGGGGCGGGCCCGCTCGGGTACGGCCGCTGGTCGTACCCGCCGGCCACCGGCGGGTAGCCGGAATCGGGGACCGCCTCGTACGCGGGGGGCGGGGTGGTGGCGGCGTAGGCGGCCCCCGCCGAGCGCCACCGCGACGGGAACAGCGCGGAGAAGAAGAGCAGAGTGCCCAAAGGCAGGGTGACCGGCAGCGCCGGCCCCAGCGGGTGGAACAGCGAACCGGAGTCCAGCCAGCCCGGCAGGGCGGCGTTCAGCGAGGCGGGATCCAGCAGGGGCCAGAGGCAGAACCCCAGCAGCAGCCCGCCGGAGAGGAACGCGGCCAGCGGCGATATCCGGGCGCCGACCAGCACCCCGCCGAGCACGCCGATGGCCAGGAGCGCGGCGACCGCCGGCATCGCCGAGCCGCTGTCGAGGTTCCCGCCCTCCGGGCCCGTCCCGATCTCGGCGGCCGACCATGCGGCACCGACCCACAGCAGCGGCGTGCAGAGCAGTCCGGCCAACAGGCCGAACATATGGCGTAGCACGGGATCCTCCTGAGGCTTACTGCGCCCGGCATTGTGCTCATAACCATGATGCCCCGGGCACCCTAGCGCACCTCTTCGGTACTGCTCCGTACGCCCGCGCACGGGCCGGGGGCCGGACCGCTATCCGCAGATGTTGTCCCGCGCGGTGGAGGCGCCGGCGCCGTCCCGAGGGGCGCTGCTCTCCGCGGGGGGCGGTTCGGGCGGGGCGACCGCCGTGTAGCTGGAACCGATCACCACCTGGATCTCCTCGCCCAAGGTGGCGTCCTCCTCCGGCTCGGAACCGGGAATGCTCTCGGCGACCAGAGCCGCCGCGTCCTCGCCCCCGGGGCCGTGCCGGACCAGCGTCGTTTCGACGCCTCGCGAGGACCAGTTCCGCGCCTGTGCGGGGACGGCGAACCCGGCGTCCGAGAGCGCGGTCCGGACCTCGTTACCCAGGCCGGGTGTGCCGACGCCGTTGAAGACCTGCAGCCGGACGTCCCGCGGGCGCGGCTTCCCGGCCGCGTTGCTGTCCGCGGCCCTGTCCGCCCGGTCGCCTCTGCCCTTCTCGGTGATCGGCCGGTCCGCATTGATGTCGGCGAACAGTCGCCGTGCGCCCTTCTCCTCCCACCTGACGGCGACATCGCCGCGCGGCGTCCAGTAGTCCGTCTCGGCGACCGGGATCTGGGTGAAGGAGACGTCGTCGAGGCCGAGGTCGCGCACCTGGCCGCCGAGCTTGTTGATGGTGGCGGTGTCCAGGTCCTCGTCCACGGTCACGGAGCCGAGCGCGCTGTCGAGGAAGGCGGCGAATCTTCCCGGGTCCGACAGCGTCTCCGAGCTCAGCGCCTTGTCCAGCAGCGCCGAGAGGACCTGCTGCTGCCGGCCGATGCGGTCGAGGTCGCCGCCGGAGGTCTGGCGCGTGCGGGCGAAGGCGAGCGCCTCCTTCCCGTCGACCTGGTGGGTGCCGGCGTCCATGCTCAGCTGCGCTTTGGGGTCGTCGATGGGTTCGGGCAGGCAGACCTCGACTCCCCCGAGAGCGTCGACGACATCGACGAAGCCCGAGAAGTCCAGTTCGACGTAGTGGTCGATACGTACGTTCGTGGCCGACTCCACGGTCTGCACGGCGAGCTGCGGGCCGCCGTAGGAGTAGGCGGCGTTGATCTTGTTCTTGCCGTGGCCGGGGACGTCCACCCAGGAGTCGCGGGGGATACCGATGACGTCGGCGCGGTCGCGCTCCTCGCTCAGGTGGACGAGCATGATGCTGTCCGAGCGTTCCCCCGTGGCCTCGTGCTCACCCAGTTCGTCCTCGTCGAGCTCCCCCCGGCCGTCGGAGCCGATGACGAGGAAGGTGAGGGCGCCCTCGGCCCCGGCGTCGGGACGGTCGCCGTCCAGCAGTCCGCCGAAGACATCGAAGCGGTCGATCCGCCCGGAGGCCCATTCCGTGAACGCCCAAGCGGTACCGGAGGCCAGGAGCACGACACACGACATCATCCCGGCGAACAGCAGCACGGCCCGCTGCCGGCGGACCTTTGCGCTGGGGATACCCGCGATTCCCCGGGCGCGCGCCGGTTCCGTCGGCCCGGGCGGCGTGGGCTCCGAGCGGAAACGGGGAAACTCCGGGGCGTCCTCCCCCGTCCGGTTTCCGCCGTCTCTCTCACCATCCTTCATCGCTCCCCGCTCCACATGCCCGACCCCGTATCCTTCCCCAGGCTGTCACCGATCCACCGATGAACCGTGGGATGCCGCGTCTCGGCGTGTTGGTACCCAGACGGGCACCGGGTACCCGGAACATGGCCGGATCCGGGCGAGAGGTGCAGTAGCGTTACCAGGCGAGCGAGCTGATAGCAGACGCGGAGACCGAGCCTTTTCGTCTCGCGGTGCGGACCGTGGGAGAGCTGGACGTTCTCGCGCCGCGGTCGCGCCCGGCGGTGGCGGATCGAACGGCGCGTGAGCGAGCGCGACCACGGCGGCGGCCCGTGCCCCTGGAGGGACGGGAAGGGTCCGCTACCCGCACAGCACCCGGGACGTAGGCGCGCGAGAAAGGCCCATCGACCCTTGGACACGCCCGTGACCTGGCCGGCAGTTTCGGTAGTCATGCCCATCCTGAACGAGGAGCGCCATCTTGCCGCCGCTGTGCGGCACGTGCTCGCCCAGGAGTATCCGGGCGAGCTCGAAGTGGTGCTCGCCATCGGGCCGTCGAAAGACCGCACCCGGGAGGTCGCCGATTCGCTGGCGGCCGATGACCCCCGCATCAAGGTCGTCGACAATCCCAGCGGCCGCACGCCCTCCGGACTCAACGCGGCGATCGCCGCGTCGTCGCACTCCATCGTGGCCCGGATCGACGGCCACGCGATGATGCCCGCGGACTATCTCCGGGTGGCCGTGGAGACGCTGAGCGAGACGGGCGCCGACAACGTGGGCGGCATCATGGCCGCCGAGGGGGAGACCTGGTGGGAGAGGGCCGTCGCCGCCGCCATGACCTCCAAGGTGGGCGTGGGCAACGCACGCTTCCACACCGGCGGCGAGGGAGGCCCGGCCGACACCGTCTACCTGGGCGTCTTCCAGCGTTCGGCCCTTGAACGGGTCGAAGGCTACGACGAGGCGTTCCTGCGCGCCCAGGACTGGGAGATGAACTACCGGATCCGGCGCAGCGGCGGCGTCGTCTGGTTCCAGCCGCGGATGCGCGTCTCCTACCGGCCGCGCCCCAACCCCAAGGCACTGGCCCGGCAGTACTTCCATTACGGCCGCTGGCGGCGCGTCGTCGCCCGCCAGCACAAGGGGACCATCAACCTGCGCTACCTCGCTCCGCCGGCCGCCGTGCTCGCGATCCTGCTGGGGATCGCCGGCGGGGTGTTCTTCTGGCCGGCCTGGCTTCTTCCGGGCGGCTACCTGGCCGCCATCGTGGCCGCATCCGTCCCGCTGGGAGCGGGGCTGCCCTGGAAGGCCCGGGCGGCGGTCCCCGTGGCGCTGGCCACGATGCACATGTCGTGGGGCACGGGATTCCTCACCAGCCCGCCCGGCCTGGGCGCCGACTCCCGCACCGTCCGCGCCCGGCAGGAGAACCGCGAGAACGCCTAGCGCGCCTTGAGGGCCTCGATCACCCCCGGGATGTCGTCGACGACCACGGCGTCCATGCCGGCATCGGCGAACCGCGCGGCGTCGACGGGACCGGGGCACCAGGACACGATCTCCAGCCCGGCCTGGTGCGCGATGCTGACGGTGTAGTCGACCTCGCGGCGGCCCGGGCGCGGAGTCTCGCCGGACAGCCCGAACGAGCGCGCGTCGATCGCCACGATGGAGCACCCCAACCCGGCCGCTCCGGCGACCGCCTGGTCCAGCGGGTTGCGGACGAACGGCATCCACGCGGTGGGGACCTCGGGGACGTCGCGGTGCAGCGCAAGCAGGGCCGCGGGGTCGAAAGAGCACACGAACAGCCGCCGGCGCTTCGCCTCGCGGCGGAGGAAGGGCAGCAGCAGCGCCATCGTGCGACGCGCGGCCGGGGCGGTGGCGTCCTCCATCACCGTCTTGACGTCGACATCGAGCCCGATGTGCCGGGGAATGGCCTCGACCGCCTCCTCAAGAGTGATCACGCCGTGCTCCCGGCACGCCTCCAACGGCAGGTCCACGAGAGCCCGGCCGTCGGCGAACGCCGCGTCGTGCCGGACCACCAGGAAGTCGTCGGCCGTTCGGCGCACGTCGATCTCGATCCAGGTCGCGCCGGCCTCGGCCGCGGCCCGGAACGATGGGAGGGTGTTCTCCGCGTTGCCGTCGACGGCGCCCCGACCGGCGCCGCGATGCCCGATGACCTCGGGCGCGGTGAAGATCGTCAACCCCGGTCCGTCCCTTCGGCCCGATGGCGCAGCAGGACTTCGGCGACCTCGATGTCGCCGGGATTGGTGATCTTGATGTTGCTGTCCTCGCCCTTGACGATGCGGACCTCTTCCCCCGGCAGGTAACGCAGCACGACACCGCAGTCGTCGGTGGCCACCAGATCGGGGTCGGCGAGCGCCAGGTCGTAGGCGCGTCGGAGCACATCCAGCCGGAAGCCCTGCGGAGTCTGCATACGGCGCAGCGCGCTTCGCGGCGGCACGGCGCGAAGCACCTCGGCCCCCGACACCCCCCTTTCGACCTCGACGACGGTGTCGGAGGAGGGAACCGCCACACCCACGGCACCCGCCTCGTCCAGTGCCGCGACGCAGGAGGCGATGGTCCGCCGGCGCACAAGCGGCCGCGCGGCGTCGTGCAGCAGGAGGATGTCGCCCCCGCTGCGCGCGTCCAGCGCCCGCAGCGCCGCGCACGAGGTGCGGGTGCGGGTCGGGCCGCCGGGCAGAATCGCGGAGACCTTCGTCAGGCCGCTGTCGGCCACCATCTTCTCGATCTCCGGGAGGTATTCCTCGACCATCAGTACGATAACGTCGTCGACCTCAGGAGCGGCGCAGAACGCGGCGACCGAGTGCTCGATGACGGCCCGCCCCGCCAGCGGCAGCAGCTGCTTGGGTCGTTGCCCGCCCATGCGCACCCCGACTCCGCCCGCCAGGACCGCGGCGGTCACGTGCGGCCGTTCCGGAGCACCGAAGGAAGCACCGGTAACGGGATCAGCCGGCATGGAACACCTCTCTCCGTATCGATAGTGAGGGTAGGACATGGCCAGCGGACACTTGGGTGTGGATCCGGGCGCCGGCCGGGCTAACATCGGTCGAACAATCGGCGGCTGTGGAACCATGCTCTCTGAAGCGGGGGTAATCTGAGACGCCTGATTGGGGTTCCCGATGGGCGAGAATGCCAGTATTCGGGCACTGATCCCAGGGGTGGAGCGCGCGGCTGTCATGCTGTGTAGCGCCGGAGCCCCCTGGACATCCGACTCTCGAACCGAACGGCCGCAGCTCGTTCCTGGCGGTCGAGCGCCGGTATGGCCGCGCTCAAGGTTCATCGCAGGCGGGTCCGGCGGACGCCGGTGCCCGGCCCGGACCGCGTGACGGGTGCCGTCGCCGCGGTCGACCAGATGACGAACGCATCCCGGAGGAGGTGGCGGTGGCGTCAAGGGCGCTGGCCGTCTGGCAGAACCGGAAGGTCGTGGGCCTTCTGGTCCGGCGTGACCTTAAGGTCAAGTACCAGCAGTCGATCCTCGGCTACGCGTGGTCGATGCTGGAGCCACTGGCAATGGCGGGGGTCTATTTCTTCGTCTTCGGCCTGATATTCAACACCAACCGGGGAGTGCCCGGGGGGGACGAGGCACCTGGCGGGTACCTGCTGTTCCTGATCTCAGGGCTGCTCCCCTGGCTGTGGTTCAGCGCCGGGTTCAGCGAGGCCCCGAGGGCGCTGATCACGCACTCCAAGCTCATCACCACCATGAAGGTGCCCCGGGAGATCTTCCCCTTCTCGGTCGTCGCCACCAAGTTCGTGGACTACCTGTTCACCTGGCCGGTGCTGCTGGTCTTCGTGTTCTTCCTGGGCGGGCGGACGACCCTCGAGGGCGTCTTCCTGTGGCTGCCGCTGGCGATCGTGGTGCAGTTCGCGTTCACGCTGGGCGTCACACTGCTTTTGGCCTCGATCAATGTCCTTGTCCGTGATGTCGAGCGCATTGTGCGTATCCTGAACCGGGTGCTCTTCTACGCGTCGGCGATCATCATCCCGTCGACGCTCGTACTGGAATCGGATACCTTCCCAGAGTGGTTCAAGACCTTGTACGCGTTGAACCCGCTCCTGGGTATCTTCAAAATGCATCACGCCGTCTGGTTCCCGGCCGACGCCCCGGACGCGTTCATCCTGTCCGCGACGATCGGGGGAGCGATCCTCATGCTCATCATCGGATACACGACCTTCCGGCGTCTGGAAACGTCCGTCCTCAAGGAGTTGTAAATGGCGGAGCCGGTCATTGAGGCCAAGGGGCTCGGCGTCAAGTTCGCGATGAACCGCAGACGCAAGCGCAGCCTGCGCGAGATGTTCATCCACGGCACGAAGCGCGACCCCAACACCGGTACCGACTTCTGGCCGCTGCGCGACATCTCGTTCGAGGTCGCCAAGGGCGAGTGCGTCGGCATCGTGGGCAAGAACGGCACCGGAAAGTCCACCCTGCTCAAGCTGATCGCCGGAGTCCTCATCCCCGACGAGGGCGAGGTCGCCGTCTGCGGGAAGGTGGCTCCGCTGCTGGAGCTGCGGGCCGGGTTCAACGACCAGCTCACAGGCAGGGAGAACGTGAACCTCGTCGGGTCGCTGCACGGCATGTCCCAGCAGTTGATCGACGAGCGGTTCGAGCAGATCGTCGACTTCGCCGAGATCGACCAGAAGTTCATCGACACCCCGGTCCGCCACTACTCCAGCGGGATGAAGGTGCGGCTCGGCTTCGCACTGATCTCGCAGCTGGAGCACCCCATCATGCTGGTGGACGAGGTGCTCGCAGTCGGTGACAAGAGCTTCAAGCGGAAGTGCTACGACGCCATCGACAAGATGCTGCAGAATCAGCGCACGATGGTGCTCGTCTCGCACAGCGAGACGGACCTGAAGCGTTTCTGCGGGCGGGGGCTCTACATCAAGAACGGCGCCCTGGCCCTGGACTCCGACATCGAGAGCTCGCTCGCAGCCTACAACGAGGACACCAAGGCCGAGATCGAAGCCCGGAAGAAGAAAAAGAAGACCGACGGCGACGGGGATGAGAAGGCGGCCTAGGCCCGCCCGTCACCCGCCACCACCCTCAAAGGAACCGCGTCGCGGTGTGGTGTTCTGTTCCCGTCACCCGCCACCACCCTTGTTGGAGATGCTCCGCACCGCGGTTTCCTCCGACCGTCGTCCAGCCACCCGCAACGGACAGAGCCTCCCAACCGCCCCGGTCTTCTGCGGCCGGTGCTGCGCTGAACGCAGCACCGGCCGCCGGTTTTCCACGATGTCCGGATGGGCGTGTCCCGCCGGTCCTTCCCCTTCCGGTGTGTCGATGATTGTCGAACGGATCCTTCTGGGCGACGGTTCACAACAAGGGGAGTACGGGAGGGCACGGGTGTGGCGGATGTCCAGGTGCACGCCGTTCACGGGACGGGGAGCATTGTCAGCCCTGCGGTTCGGCTCGCGGCGAGCTGGGCCGACCGCGCATCACTGACCCAGGCCGGTCTCGCGCGGATCGGCCTGTTCCTCGCTGTGGCGGCCGCAGTGTGGTTCACCGAAGGCGGCCTGCGCGGTGCACTGGCCGGTTCACTGCTGCTGGGCGCGGTGCTGTTCACCGATTCCACCGGTGTGGAGCTCGGACGCGATCGACAGGTCACACTTGCTCTGGCTGGAGACCCTGCTGTCGCGGCTGCGCGAGTACGTCGTCTACGCGGGTCTGGCCATCGGCGGGGTTCTCACCGGTGTGCCGGACGCGTGGGCGTGGGCCGCGGGGGCGCTCATCGCGCAGACCATGCGCGATTCGGTCGCGGCCGCCTGGACAGCCCGCTCCGCGCCCCCGCACCCCACCGTCGATCACCAGGGGGTACCAGCGAGGCACCAGCACAGCTCGCCCCTGGACGCCATGGACCCCAGCAGTTCACCGAACGGCCGCGCGCCGAGTGACCCCTCCCTCACCGCGGAGCTGCTCGGCGGCCCGGAGGAAGAAGAGCCGCGCGGCAGTGGGGAGCCGGAGCACCCCATCCGGATCCGTACGGCGCCGCGCAGTACGAGGGCTCCGGCCCACTGGGAGGAGGGGCGCTACCAGGTGATGCGCGAAATGGGCGCGGTCCCGGACGAACGCGCCGAACCGGCGCACGAAGGGGGCGCCTACCCTGACACCGGGCGGGCGCTGGGATCGCTCGTGTCGGGCCGCGTTCCGCGGTTCCCGCAAGCCGGGCGCTTCGCCGTGATCGCTCTGACTATAACGATTTGGGATGCGCGGGTGACGTTTGTCGCACTGATCATCGGTTGCGCCATTGCGGTCTGCGGTGAGTTCGCGGATCATCCTGCGCGGGACGACGCGAGGTAGCACATGGTCGCCATATCGCCGGAATCCCGGGACACCCGGGTTGACGTGCGTTTCCTCCGCGATGACGGGTACTTTAGCGATGGGTTCGGCAGGATCGTCGCGGGTGCGGTTCCGCCGCTGCTGCCCACTCTGGTGGGCGCGCTCGTCGTGGCCACCCTGGTGGTGGCCGGACTCGGTCAGCTGTCAGGCATTACCCTGTTCGCACCGGCGGTTGCTCTGCTGCTGTCAGGGGCGGCTTCGGGACATCCACATGATGGGCGCTTCGACTGGATGATCCCTCCGGTCCTGCGCGGGACGGAGTATCTTTACCTACTCGCGCTCGGCCACGGATCGGATGTGCCCGCTCCATTGGTGTTCGTACTGCTGGCCGTGGTCGCGCTGCACCACTGCGATGCCGTTCGCCGCACACGCTGCGGTGTGCGCCCACCCGTATGGACCATGCGGGCGAGGCTCGGATGGGACGGGCGGATGCTGCTCATCGCTCTAGGCGGTGTGCTGGGCTGGCTACCCTTCGCCTACGGGGCACTCGCGGGGTACCTCGTGGTGCTGCTCGTCTGGGAGACCTGGACGAGTTGGCTCGCGACCCCGATCACGGCGGTGGCGGACGTTCCGCGAAACGAACAGGGAGGCGTGGACGCCTCCACAACATAAGGAGGAAGGCGCGTACATGCTCGGTATGGTTCTTGCCGCGGGAGCGGGCCGCCGGCTGCGCCCGTACACCGACACCCTGCCAAAGGCGCTGGTTCCGGTCGATGGTGACACCACCATCATGGACATCTCTCTGCACAATCTCGCGGCGGCCGGGCTCACCGACGTCGCGGTCGTCGTCGGCTACCGCGCCGAAGCGGTGGAGGAGCGCAAGGAGGCCCTGGAACGCCGGCACGGTGTCACGCTGACGCTGGTCTACAACGACAAGGCCGAGGAGTGGAACAACGCCTACTCCCTCTGGACCGCGCGCGACTGCTTCTCCGAAGGCGTCCTCCTCGTCAACGGCGACACCGTCCACCCGGTGAGTGTGGAAGAGACGCTACTCGCCGCGCGGGGGCCGGAACTGCTCCTGGCGGTGGACAATGCCAAGACCCTCGCTGACGAGGAGATGAAGGTGACCCTGGACGAGTCCGGTCACCTGCGCACCATCACCAAGCTCATGGATCCGGTCGTGGCCGCGGGCGAGTACATCGGCGCCACTCTCATCGAGGGGCACGTGGGTGACCGGCTCGCCGATGCTTTGAAGGCGACCTGGGAACGCGACCCGCAGCTCTACTACGAGGACGGGTTCCAGGAACTCGTGAACCGGGGCGGCAAGGTCGCGGTTGCGCCGATCGGCAAGGTGGACTGGGTGGAGGTCGACGACCACGACGACCTGAACCGTGCGAGGGAGATCGCATGCCGCTACTAGCCCGGATGGTCACCTCCCCTCTCGCGATCGACGTCCGTCGCGGCGCCATCAGCTCCCTCGGCACGGTGCTCGCCGACCGCCGTATCGCCAATGAGGGCCGCATCGCCGTCGCGGTCGGCCCCGGCCAGGGCACGCAGATCGTGGCCGAGCTCGACCTCCCCCACTGCGAGGTCTTCCAGGTCAACGGGGGAAGCGTCGACACCGCCACCGAGCTCGGCAAGAAGCTGCGCTCGGGCGCCTACGAGGCCGTGGCCGGCATCGGCGGCGGCAAGACCATCGATGTCACCAAGTTCGCCGCGTCCATGGCGGGCATCCCCATGGTGGCGGTGGCCACCAACCTCTCCCACGACGGCATCGCCTCCCCGGTCAGCTCCCTTGAGCACGAGAGCGGAAAGGGCTCCTACGGCGTCACCATGCCGATCGCCGTGGTGGTCGATGTGGACTATGTCCGGGCCGGCCCCCAGCGCCTGGTCCGTTCGGGGATCGGCGACGCCGTGAGCAACCTCTCGGCCATCGCCGACTGGGAACTGGCAGGGCGCGAGCAGGGGGAGCCGGTGGACGGCATGGCCGTCACCTTCGCCCGGGTCGCCGCCGAGGCCATCGTGCACCGGCAGGACTCGGTGGACTCCCAGGAGTTCCTCACCGCACTGGCCGAGGCGCTCGTGCTGTCCGGAATGGCGATGTCCGTCGCGGGCTCCAGCCGGCCGGCGAGCGGCGCCTGCCACGAGATCCTGCACGCCATAGACCAGCTTTACCCGGGGACCAGCAACCACGGGGAACTGGCCGGGATCGGCGCGCTCTACGCCTACTACCTGCGTACGCGCTACCAGGGCGAGACGCAGGAACGGATGAGGGACATCCACTCCTGCCTGCTTCGGCACGAGCTGCCCATCGTTCCCGGCGACATCGGGCTCGACGAGGACCGGTTCGCGCGCGCCGTGGCCTACGCCCCCTCCACCCGGCCGGGCCGCTACACGATTCTGGAGCACCTGAACCTGACCGATGACGAGATTCGGCGGAGCGTCAGTGAATATGTCCAAACCGTCGGTCGATGACGTCCGAGCGGGAGGGCAGCCCGAAGGCATAAAGGAGCGCGTCAACGAGGAGCACTGGGCGGGCCGGCTCTACATGCGCGATATTTCGCCGTATGTGAGCACCGGGTTCATCCGCCTCGGTGTGCCACCGAACCCGATCACCTACCTCATGATGGCGTTCGGCGTGCTCGCCGGTGTGGTCCTGGCGTTCGGAGGCCTGTGGTCGGCGCTGCTCGCGGCCGTCCTGGTCCAGGTCTACCTGCTGCTCGACTGCTCCGACGGCGAGGTCGCCCGGTACACCGGCCGGACCAGTGTCGCGGGGATCTACCTCGACCGCATCGGGCACTACCTGGCCGAGATCACCCTGCTGATCGGCCTTGGTATCCGCGCCCAGGGCGGGTTCGAGGCCGGTGGATGGGTGATCGCCGGCATGGCCGCCGCGATCGGGGCCGCGCTGATCAAGGTCGAGACCGACAATGTCTCGGTGGCCCGCGCGAAGGCCGGCCTGCCGGACAAGATCCCTGAGACGGCCATGCAGCCGCGCTCGGCCGGCCTTGGGCTGGCGCGCAAGCTCGCGTCGAGCCTGCGCTTCCACCGGGTGATCCAGGCCGTGGAGCTGTCGCTGCTGGCGGTGGTGGCCGCCGTGGTGGACGCGGTCCGCGGCGACCTGCTGGCCACCCAGGTCCTTGTGGCCGTCTGCGTCGCGGTGGCCGCGCTGCAGACCGTCCTGCACCTGGTGAGCGTGCTGGCTTCGCGTCGGCTGTACTGAGTCCGGTCCGGTCCCGCACCCCGCGGGGCCGGACCATCGGCCGTCTTCCCTGCGCAGGCCGGTGCCGATCTCAAACCTTTCTTTATTCCTTTGTTAGCCTCTTCGTGCGATGCTCATATCCTGTCCAACCGCTGTCCACCTTGATGATCGGTTCTCATGACCAGTCCAGTTCCTCAGGAAGCGCCGGCGGCACCCTCCCGGAGCGGAGAGGGCGCCCGCCCGTCGGGTGAACGGTCCGGCAGCTACCCCGCCTCCTCTACAGTCGACCGGAGTGAGAACCGGAGCGGTCCTGGAGGCTCACAGCGATGAAGATCTCCTGCGTGCTCCTGACCATGGGGAACCGTCCGGCTGAGCTCCGGCGTGCGATCGGGAGCGTTTCCGAGCAGGAGAACGCCGACATCGAGGTCGTCGTTGTGAGCAACGGCTCCGACCTCCCTGAGCTCCCCGACGGCGTCACCGTCGTCCGGCTGCCGGAGAACCTCGGGATCCCCGAGGGGCGCAACCACGGGGTCAGCGCCTGCGGTGGGGACATCATCCTCTTCCTGGACGACGACGGCTGGTACCGCTCCCGAGACCTGGCCCGCCATGTCCACGACCGGTTCGCCGCCGATCCCGGCCTGGGTGCGATCTCGTTCCGGATCGCCGACCCCGACGGCGGCCCCGACCAGCGGCGGCACGTCCCCCGGCTGCGTTCCGGCGACCCGCAGCGCTCCAGCCGCGTCACGACGTTCCTGGGTGGGGCGTGCGCGATCCGCCGTGCGGCCTTCGACAAGGGCGGCGGCCTGCCCGGCGGCTTCTTCTACGCGCACGAGGAGACCGACCTCGCCTGGCGGATCCTGAACGCCGGTTACGAGATCGTCTACGATGCCGAAGCCGTGATGTACCACCCGGCGGTGGCGCCCACGCGGCACGACGACTTCTACCGGCTCAACGCCCGCAACCGCGTCTGGCTGGCCCGGCGCAACCTGCCCTGGCCCCTGGCCGCCGTCTACCTGGTGAACTGGATCGGTATCACCCTGCTGCGCGAACGTTCCCGATCGGCCCTGAAGGCGTGGTTCCAGGGGTTCAAGGAGGGCTGGCGCCAAGAGGCCGGACCGCGCACCCCGATCAAGTGGTCCACGGCCTGGCGGATGACCCGCACCGGCCGCCCTCCGATCATCTGAGCCCCGCCGGCACCGGCCGGAGCCCCCGCCGGTTGCGCCGGACCGCGCTGCGGTGCCCGTGATCGAGGCGGGCGGCGCCGCTGTCACGCGATGCCGCTGCTGAGACCGCTGCTCTGGGGGTTCCTCAGCGGGGAGGAGCCCTGCCGCGGAACCAGGCGGTGCTGCAGCGCCTCCTCCTGCTCCGCGTTGGGAACGCCCATCGCCCACTCCTCCAGTCGGCGGACGAACACCTTGGCCTGAGCCGGCCAGTGGAAGGACCCCCGCGCGATCTCGTGTCCCGTGCGGGCGAATCGGGAGCGCAGGGCGGGGCTCGATCGTAGCTGCAGCGCCGCCTCCGCGGCGGCCGCGGGGTCGCCGAACGGGACCACCATCCCGCAGTGCCCCTCCGGGCGGCCGGCGACGAGGGCCTCCGCCGCGGGGTTGGGCGAAGTGATCACGGGCAGGCCGTGCGCCATGTACTCGACCACCTTGGTAGGCAGCGAGTGCCGGTAGTTCGGGGTGTCCTGGAGCAGGCAGACCCCCGCCATGGCGCCGCTGACCATCCGCAGCGCCTGGTCGTTGGGCACGAACCCGTACCAGCGAATCGCCTCCTCCTGCTGCGCCTCGCGCAGTATCGGGAGGGTCTCGTCGTCGGCGGCGCCGATCACCTCGACCCGCACCCCGTGCGGCCGCAGCAGGCGTCCGAGTTCGACGAGTTCGGCGGCACCGCGGGCAGCCGAAAGCTGGCCCAGGTAGACGATGCGGTCGGTTCCCGGCGAGCGGGACGGGCGCTCGGGGACGTAGGTCGTGTTCGGCACGACCGGATGCTCCGCGCGGAAGCGCTCGCGGTATCCCTCTTCGGCCAGGAGCAGGTGCATCCGGCGTTCGGCCGAGCGTTCGAAGCCGCGCACGACCGGCCCCAGCGGGCGCCGCAGCGTCTTGGGGAGCCATGGCTTGGTGAGCAGCGACGCGGCCGCGTCCTCGTGCACGTCCCACACGGTCACCGGGCGGCGCCGCGGGAGTGCGAGCAGCAGTTCCGGGTCGTGGAACAACAGCACATCGGCGTGGGGAGCGTGCTCGGCCAGGATGGCACGCGCCGTGCGCAGCGCCCCCATCCTGCGCTTGCCCGCAGCACGGGGAACGTCGATCGCGGTCAGCTCGGGCCATGGGGTGACGTTGCGTGCCCGGAAAGGGGCCACATAGGTGACCTTGTGCCCGGCGTCGAGCAGAGCCCGGATCTGCCGATGCAGGATACGTGCGTCCTCGGGGTGGTGGACCACCGTGGCCACGAGTGCGTGCATATAGGGCTCACCTGATTCTTCCCGCCGTGCTCCCGGCCGTACCGGTCCGCACGGCGCGCGACTGATCTGGCCGTCACGCTAGGGAGTAAGGGAAACAGCAGGTGAAAACCGCGGTTACAGGAAGCTGTGGCCCTGATGAATCCGCGGGTGGCCGGCGTGTGGCTGCCACCCGCGGAACGCCGGTTCTGTTAGAGCACCTGGAGACCGTCGCGGCGGATCGGGGTGGTCGTGCGGCGGCCGTCGGCCAGCGACGGGTTGAGCCGGCGCAGCACCCCCCGTGTGTCCAGGAGCGTCTTGGTCTGCTTGGTGAGCAACTCCGGTGTATAGACGGGGTGGTCGGTGAGCAGCACCGTCAGGTCGGCTTCGGCGAGGGCCCGTTCCAGGTTCTCGGCCCGCGGGACTTTCTCCCCGTTCACCTCCCACTCCTCGATGTAGGGGTCGTGGTAGCTGAGCTTGGCCCCCTTGGCCGCCAGCTTGCGTGCCACCGGACGAGCGGGCGACTCCCGCTGGTCGGCGATACCGGCCTTGTAGGTGACACCGAGCAGCAGGACGTTGGCCCGCGACAGCGCGAGCCCGGAGTCGTTGAGCAGCTCCTGGGCGCGCTGTGTCACATAGGCGGGCATGCGCGCGTTGATCTCCTGGGCCAGTTCCACGAAGCGGAATGGGTATCCCAGCGTCTTGACCTTGTACGACAGGTAGTTCGGGTCGATCGGGATGCAGTGCCCGCCGACCCCCGGACCCGGGTAGAACGCCTGGAACCCGAAAGGCTTGGTGGCGGCGCAGGCGATCGCGTCCCAGAGGTCCACCCCGAGCTCTTGACAGAAGATCGCCATCTCGTTGACCAGCGCGATATTGACGTGCCGGTAGGTGTTCTCCAGAAGCTTGGCCATCTCGGCCTCGCGGGTTCCGTGTGCCTGCACCACGTTCTGCACGAACTTCCCGTAGAACATGGCGGCGAGCTCCCCGCAGCGCTCCGTCAGACCGCCGACGACCTTCGGGGTGTTGGCCACGCCGAAGGACGGGTTGCCGGGGTCGATGCGCTCGGGGGAGAACGCGAGGTGGAAGTCGGTGCCCGCCAGCAGCCCGGACCGTTCCAGGAGGGGGCGAACCACCTCCTCGGTCGTCCCCGGGTACGTGGTCGACTCCAGGATGACGAGTGTTCCGGGCCGCATGTGCTCGGCGATCGATTCGGCCGCCGCGGCGACGGCCCTGAGATCGGGTCCGCCCTCCGCTGACAGTGGGGTGGGGACGCAGATGACGATCGTCTGTGTTTCGCCCAGGACGGCCGGATCGGTCGTGGCCCGGAATCCGGAGTCCTGCATTTCCTTGATGTCGGCGTTGCCTAGATCGTCAATGTGCGACGTCCCCGCGTTCAGCCCATCGGCCACTTGCGGGTTGACGTCCAACCCTGTCACGTGCAACCCGACCCGGTTGGCTTCGTGCGCCAGCGGAAGGCCGACGTAGCCGAGGCCGATGACGACCAGATCGGAGGTAGAGGTAGCGACGTCCACAGGGGACCCCCTCGCGTTCGACTTGATCCGGAATCGAGGCCTTCCTCGCAGTGACTAGGACGCCCGAAGGTGCCCCCCAGTTGGCCTGGGTTACGACATATGGCCTGGTTCGGACAGTTTTCGCGTCAGCGCTGCGTATGCCCCGATATAGCGATATGCGGCCGCACGCCAGGTGCGGTTGAGCCCTACCCGCTCGCGGCCGGCGCGACCATACGCCTCGCGCGTTTTCTGACTGTAAGACAGCTTTTCGAGATGGTCACCGAGAATCTCCGAGTCGTCCGGAGGAATTAACGCACCGGTCATGCCGGGTTCCACGATCTCCCGCAGAGCGTCCAGATCGCTCGCCACCACGGGGAGTCCGCCGGCCATCGCCTCCACCGGCTTCAGCGGGGTGACCAGCCGGCTGACGCGTTCGTCGCGCCGCGGCACCGCGAAGACGTCGAGGATCGCGTGGTAGCGCCGGACCTCGCCCGCGGGGACACGCCCGGGGAAGTGCGCCGCGGAGTCCAGGCCGGCGACGGCCGCCCGCTCGCGGAGCGCCCCCAGCTCCGGTCCGTCGCCCACGATCACGGCGTGCGCCGGCACCCCCCGGCGGCGCAGTCCGGCGACCGCGTCGACCAGGACGTCCAGGCCCTCGTAGCTGTAGCAACTCGTTGTGGTCCCCACGACGAAGTCGTCCGGACCGATGCCGAGTTCGGCGCGGAGGCTCTCCCCGGACGGCAGCGGTTCGAGGAAGCTCTCGTCGACCGCGTTCGGCACGACCAGGACCTTCTCGGCGTCCACCCCGCGCGCCACGATGTCGGCGCGCATCGTCTCGCCGAGTGTCACCACGAGGTCGGCCGCCTCCATACAGGCGGTCTCGCGGGCGCGTTCGCTGCGATAGTAGGCGTCGCGGGTACTGCGGGAGGGGTCGCGGGACAGCCAGGACTCCTCCAGGAACCCCCGGACCTCGTAGACCACCGGAAGGCCGTAACGGGCGCCCAGCTCCAGCGCCAGCCGCGCGTTCTGGTGATTGCTGGCCGCGTGCAGGATGTCGGGGCGGAGCCGTTCGACCAGCGGGGCCGCGTACCGGAGCCCGGCCCGTACCTCCTGCCCGGAGTCCGCGGGCGCTGTCCAGGGGAGCAGGCGGTGGTAGGGGACGCCGTCGACCTCTACCTTGGGGCGGGGGTCGGGGATCCCCTTGGTCAGCGGGTACCCCGGACGCGTCGCCACGTGCGGGTCGAGGCCCGCCTCCCGCTGGCCGAGCGCGATCCGGTGCGTCCGTTGCGTGTAACCGGCGTTGGTGTGCGGCAGTGCGTTCGTCACCAGGTGGAGAACACGAGGATTCTCAGCGGCGGATTCCCCATCGTTCATCGCGGCGTCGCGTCGCGTTCTCCGGTTCGGAGTTACCTTGAGGGGGCGCCCCTGGTCGGTCGTTTCCGCCGGCACAGCGCGTCCCGTCATAAGCGCCAGCCGGTGTTCCGGTGCGGCGCGGCGCGGACCTTCGGGAAGCCTTTCCAGAAGTTCCTCCGCGAGCCGGGGCTCTTCGGCGGCCAGGGCGAACGCGAAGAGGCGGGCCAGGGAGCGGGGGGAGGCACCATGAGCGGCGCTGCGAACCGTATCCACGGCCTGCGTGCGGCGCCCCGCGTCCCACAGCGCGTAGGCCGTGGGCAGGGGCCCGAGCCGGGGCGCGGCGCGATGTACGCCGCGGCGCAGCGGGCCCGGCGCCGCACGCAGGGCCAGCAGCGGCAGCCGGGCGGGTTCGGTTCGCAGGTGTCGCCAGGTCAGGGTCGCGGTGAATGATGCCGCTTTCACGATGTTGCGCACGTCCAGAAATGAAACCACGTATACGTGACCTGCAAGTGACGCCGCGGCGTCGCGCACGGGTCGTGATCGACGTTTGTAAGGGAACGTGATGTCGCCAGCACCGGAGGAAACCGCCGAGAACGTGACCGGCTCCGAGGAGACCGTGCACATCGTCGGGGCCAGGCCCAACTTCGTGAAGGCCGCCCCCGTTGTGGACGCCCTGGAACGGCGCGGTATGCGGCAATCGGTGGTGCACACCGGTCAGCACTACGACGACCGCATGTCCGCGGTCTTCTTCCGTGAGTTGGGCCTGCCCAAGCCCGACGTCGATCTCGGAGTGGGCTCCGGATCGCACGCGGAGCAGACCGCCGCCCTGATGACCGGGCTGGAGAAGGAGTTCATCGTCCGTTCACCCGGGCGTGTGGTCGTCTACGGCGACGTGAACTCCACCCTCGCCGCGGCGCTGGTCGCCTCCAAGCTGCACATCCCGGTCGCGCACGTCGAGGCCGGGCTGCGGTCGTTCGACTGGTCGATGCCCGAGGAAGTGAACCGCCGCGTCACCGACCAGCTCTCCGGCCTGTGCTTCGCCACGAGCCCGGAAGCGGTGGGCCACCTGGCCGACGAGGGGGTTCCGGTGGGCCGCGTGCACCTGGTCGGCAACCCGATGATCGACACGCTGCTCCGCCACCTGGAAAGGTTCGACGTCGCCGAGTTGCGCGGCCGCCTGGAGTTGCCCGAGAAGTACGTGACCGCCACCCTGCACCGCCCCGCCAACGTCGACGACCCCGAGACCGTCGGCCGCCTCGTCGAACGGCTGCACGAGGTGGCCGACCAGGTCGATGTGGTGATGCCGGTGCACCCCCGGGGCCGCGCGGCGTTCGCGGCGGCCGGCCTCGGTGACCACCCCCGAGTGTGGCTCCTGGAGCCGCTGGGATACCTGGACTTCGTCACTCTCGTCCGCGGCTCCACCGCGGTGATAACCGACTCCGGCGGCGTCCAGGAGGAGACCACGATCCTCCTGGTGCCCTGCCTGACCCTGCGCCCGAACACCGAGCGCCCGGTGACCATCACGCACGGTACCAACCGGCTCGCCGCCGACTCCGAGCTGCCCGGGCTGGTCTCCAAGATCCTCGTCGGGGACACTTTCGGTACCCCGGCGATCGCCGACGTCCCGCCACTCTGGGACGGGCAGGCGGGCGAGCGCATAGCCACGATCCTGGCCAACGATTGAAACCGACCGACATGCGTTCCGAACGTCCGTTCAATCTCTCAAGGCGGGAATGACTCCGTGAAACGGCGTGAACAGAGCCAGACCGAACAGCTGCGCCAGGCGCTCTCCGAACGGGAGGCCCAGCTCCAGGAGGCGCAGGCGCGCCTCGCGGCCCTGGAAGGGTCGACGTCGCTGCAGGTGGGGCGGGCGCTTACCGACGCGGCCAAGCGACCCGGCCGCGGCCTGGTACGGCTGCCGCGCGACCTGTTCCGGTTGTGGCGCAAGAGCGGGAGGACCGAGCAGGGAAACGGCCGGCGCCGCACCGGCCAGCCGGTGCGCTCCTACGAAACCGAGCGGCAGGAGGCCCGGCTGCTCTCAGGAACGGTTGGTCTGCGCGATGACCGCCTGGTGGTCGCCGGGATCCTCTCACCGGAAGCGCGTGCCGCGATCGAGCCCTACGTACGGGTGATCCCCCTGCGTCCGCACGACGCCCAGCTCGTGTTCGAATCCGTCGATGTCGACGTCGTCTGCGTCACGGCCTCCGCCGCCGCGCCGGGTACGCTTTGGGCACACGTGGGCGACCCCGCCGTGTCCGACCGCACCCGCGCCCTGCGCTGGGTCGTCGAGGCCGCGCGGGCGCGCGGGGTGCCCTCGGTGCTGATCAGCGACGCACCGGCCCCGCCCGCTCTGCGGACGGTCGGCTTCGACCTCGTCCATGACGGTGATCTCGGGGTCCCGCTGCACCGGTTCAACCCGATCGCCGCCGAGCCGGAACGCGACCCGGAGCCCGTCCGCCTGCCGGCGGCGAGATCCGGGCGGGCCGCGGTCGAACGGCTGGCCGGAACGCTTGACGGGCTGCGCAGCGCCGAACCTCGCTGGGAGGACCTGCCGGGCCTGCTCCGTACGACCGCCGCCGCCGTCGTCGACGACCCGGGACTGGCCGACCGGGCCCTGGCCTGCGGCGCTCGGGCGCTGCTTTTAGGGAGGACAGAGCGGGACGGCGGCGAGGAGACGGCGCTTTCGGCCGTTCCCGTCGACGCTGATGCGTTGCGCTCGGACGCGGCCGGGCGGGAACTGGAACGAGTCCGCGGTGCCGGACCTCTCACGCCGGAGGAGCTCCGGCTCGTCCTTCGCTCGGTGTTCCTGTCCGAGGCGACACCCGCCCGGCTGGCCGAGATCTTCGGCCGTGTCGAGCTCGCTCCCGGCTCCGGCAGCGCGTCGCTGCCGCTGCGCGGCCGGCAGGTCTCCCTACTGGCCCTGCCGGCCGACGACGTGACGTCCCTGGCCTTCGCCGACGACGTCCTCAGGCAGTTGCACGCGCCGGCCGAGGTCGTCGTGCCGGAGGGCTCGGCCGAGTTCACCGGTGTGGAACGACTGCGTTCGCGCGGGCTGCGGGTGCGCACCGTGACCGGCGTCATGCCCGGGCCCGGGCCGGGGCCCGCCGAGTGGGCCCGCCTGGCCGAGGCGGCGGACTCGCCGTGGGCCGCGATGTGGACCCGGCCCCGCGGGAAGCGTTCCTCGCGGATGCGCTGTGCGCCGCCGAGTGCTCGGGCGCCGATGCGATCGGGCCGGCGGTCGCTTCTTGGGGCGGCGCCACGCCCCCCGCCGCTGATGCGGTGGACTGGGCCGCCGCCGACCAGGACTATGTCTTCGTCAGTGCGATCCGGCCGGACCTGGCCCGATGCGAGCTGGTCCGCCGCGGACTGCAACCGGGCGTATGGAACCGGCACGGCGCGCGGCTCCTCGCGCTCGGCCCGACCCAGGACGCCGGGCAGGAAGCAGCGCCCGACCACGCCCGCATCACCCCGAACGTGGGCTGAGAACCGGGCAGTTCATCCGAAAGGACACACGTGACCAACCCACCGCTACGCGCACTCGTCTACGGAGACGTCGACCTCAACATCATCGACGGCTCGGCGATCTGGGCGCAGTCGATGACCCAGGGCCTGGCGGCTGCCGGGTGCGAGGTCACCCTGCTGCTCAAGGCGTCCGTCAAGACCGATCGGTTGGTGGCACCGCTCTCTTCTGTTCCCGGAGTGACCCTGCGCAAGCCCTACGAGGAGCAACTCCTCTCCGACCTCGGTCCGCGCGGGCTCACCCCGGATCAGGCGGTCGAGTTGATGGCGCGGCTCGACGGTGAGCAGCGGTTCGACCTCGTAGTGGTGCGCGGCCTGCGCCTGGCGTCGCTCGCGGCGCACAACGAGGTGCTGGCCGGGCGGCTGTGGACCTACCTCACCGACGTTCCGCAGAATGTCGCCGCCCTTACCTCCACCGCCGTGTCCGAGCTCACCGACATCGCCGTGGCCTCCCGGTTCCTGCTCTGCCAGACCGAGGAACTGCGGGGCTTCCTGGAGTCCTCGGTACCCGCCGCCTGCGGGAAGAGCGTCCTCTTCCCACCGGTGGTGGTCGTCCCCGACGACGCGAAGAGCGAAGGCGCACCGCACGAGACGCTGAAACTCGTCTACACGGGCAAGTTCGCGCCGCGCTGGAACACCCTGGAGATGACGGAGCTGCCCGCGGCCCTGGAACGGCGAGGGGTGCCCGCCGAACTGCACATGATCGGCGACAAGGTGCACCGGGACTCCCCCGACTGGGCCAAGCGGATGAGCAGGGCCCTGGAGAGCACGGACGGCCTAGTGTGGCACGGCGGGCAGCCGCGGGCCGACGCGCTGCGGCTCTCCGCCGACTGCGACATCGGGCTGTCGTGGCGCGACCCGGAGATGGACGCCAGCCTGGAGCTGTCCACCAAGGTCCTGGAGATGGGCGCGATCGGCCTGCCCGTTGTGCTCAACCGGACACCGATGCACGAGCGACTGCTCGGCGCGGACTATCCGCTCTATGCCGGCGGGGACCTCGATGCCGTCACCGAAACGATCGCGCTCGCCTCGGACCCGGACGTCTACGCCGAGGCCGCCGAGCGCTGCAGGGACGCGGCGACCCGGTTCTCCCTGGACGAGGCCGTCGAGCGGCTGCGCGGTCATCTGAAGGCGGCGTGCCCGCCCGCCCCCAAGGGGACCGATACGCGGCGCCCGCTCAAGGTGGTCATCGCCGGGCACGACCTGAAGTTCTTCACCCGGCTGGCCGACTACCTGATGTCGCTGCCGGGTCTGGAGGTACGGCTCGACGAGTGGGAGTCGCTCCGAGCTCACGACCAGTACCGCAGCAAGGAACTCTCGGCCTGGGCCGATGTCGTCATCTGCGAGTGGTGCGGTCCCAACGCGCTGTTTTACGCCAAGAACAAGCGCCCGGACCAGCGGCTGGTGGTGCGGCTGCACCGGTTCGAGCTGTACGCCGAGTGGCCGCGCAAGCTGGACATCGACAAGGTCGACGCGGTCATCTGCGTCAGCCCGTACTACGCCGGCCTCACCCGGGAGCTCGCGGGGTGGCCGTCCGACAAGGTGATCGTGCTGCCCAACTGGGTGGACGTCGAGCAGTTGAAGCGGCCCAAACTGCCCGGGGCCGAGTTCACCCTGGGTATGATCGGGATCGCCCCCTCGCGCAAGCGGCTCGACCGGGGGCTGGACGTCCTCGCGGAGTTGCGCCGCCGGGACCCGCGCTACACGCTCGCGGTCAAGTCCAAGCAGCCGTGGGACTACTGGTGGATCTGGAACCGTCCGGAGGAACGCGAGTACTACGAGCGCACCTACCGGATGATCCAGCGCAGCGACCTGTTCGCCGAGGGTGTGGTCTTCGACCCGTTCGGCCCCGATGTGGCCACATGGCTGCGCCGCATCGGCTTCATGCTCTCCACCAGTGACGACGAGAGTTTCCATCTGGCACCGGCCGAATGCGCGGCCTCCGGGGGAGTACCCGCGGTGCTCAGCTGGCCGGGAGCCGACACGATCTACTCGCGCAGGTGGCTGCACGAGGACACCGCCGCGATGGCGGACGCCATCCACGCGACCGTGACCGAGGGGCGCTTCGACGCCGCGCGCTCGGCCGCCCAGGCCGAGATCACCGAGAATTACGCCCTTGAACGGGTCTGCGACATGTGGACCGGTCTCGTCGTGGACGGGACGGTTCCGGAGCCGGTGAACCTCCCCGACCAGACGGTGACCGCCTGAGAGGACCCCGGCGGACAACGGCCCCGCACCTCCTCGGAGGTGCGGGGCCGCGCCTTCGCTCAGGGGGTCAGCCGCATTCGACCTCGGCGTCCGCGGCGGAGGTGCTGTCCACCGAGTCCGGGGCGCCACCGCCGCCACCGCTGAACCCGTCCCAGTCGTTGGAGAGCACCAGTTGCACGGTGTCGGCGAGGGCCGGGTGCTCCTCGGTGGTGGCGTTGGTCGCCTCCGCGGCCACGGCCTCGGCGTGCTCCTTGTTCCCGGCGCCGTAGTAGACCGTGGTCTGCTCCGGGACGTCGCCCTCCGGGTTTCCGGTCCCGGTGACCTGGTACCCCTCGGCGCTCAGGCCTTCGGAGACCTCGTTGGCCAGGCCCTGGATGTCGGTGGCGTTCAGGATTTCCACGGACACCTCCTCCGGCTCGACCGACGGCGCGTCCGATCCGCCCTCGCCGTCCGAGGAACCGGCGTCGTCCTCGTCGTCCCCGGTGAGGTTCTCATCGGTGGCGATGGCGTTGAACAGCTCGGTGGCATCGGGTTCGGTCCAGGCGACCCGGTTCTGGTCGGCGGGGTGCGGCCCGTTGGGCACGGTGATGAAGTTGACGTCGCTCAGGTCGACCTCGCGCATGGCGATCGCGATGTCGGCCATGGCGTCGACGTTGAGTTCGTCATCGGTCGTGATGTGCTCGGTGACCGAGCCCAGGAAGGAGTAGAGGTTCCCGGGGCTGGCGAGGACCTCGCTGCTCATGACCTTGGTCACCATCGCCCCCATGAACTCCTGCTGGCGCTTGATCCGGGAGAGGTCGCTGCCGTCGCCCTGCCCCTTCCGGGAGCGCACGTAGCCCAGCGCCTCCTCGCCGTCGAGGGTCTGCTCGCCGGCGGGCAGGCTCAGGTCGCCGGCCTTAGAGTCCTGGATCGGTTCGGGGATGCACATGGGGATGCCGCCGATCGCGTCGACCATGTCCTTGAAACCGATGAAATCGAGCATCACGAAGTGGTCGATGTGCACATCGGTGAGCTCCTCGACGCTCTTCCACAGGCACTGCACGCCACCGCTGTTCATCGCCTCGCCGATCATGGCCGTGTGCGCGTCCTGCCCCGGCTTGTCGTCGGTCGGGGGCAGTCGGCCAGCTGCACGACCGAGTCGCGCGGGATGTTGACGATCGTGGCGGACTTCTGCTCCGGGGAGACGTGTGCGATCGCCAGGGTGTCGGGGCGCTCCCCCTCCTCCGAGCCGTAGTCGGCGTTCTCGCCGTCGCGGATGTCGGACCCGATGATCAGGATGTTCTGCGCCCCCTCGACCTTGCTCGGCCGGTCGCCGAAGGCATCGGTGTCGATGTTCTCCTGCGCGATGTTGCCGTAGATGTCGTAGTAGGCGGCGTAGGCGGTCAGGCTGCCGCTGATGACCAGGAGCGTGGTTATCACGGCGACCCAGCCGCCGGCCGAGAGCTTTTTCCCTGCGGCGCTGGCCATCGCGGAACTACGGGAGGAGGAACGTCTTCTGGACATTGGGCACCAAACGGTTCGGTGTCAGGTGAGGGGGCGTATGCCGTCCGTGAGCGCGGGGGATTCGGGCCGCGCGCCGACGACCGCCGTGACACGCTCCATGTCGAGCCGGGACCGCGCGCCGGCCGGATCGGTGTCCGACATCAGCAGCACCGGTACGGCGTTTACCAAGGGGGCGAGAACGTACGAAAGCTCCGGGTCCATTGCTGTGAGGGTATTCGGCGTGCGGGTGATCATAGCCACCCGGTCGTCTGCTGTCAGGTCCCAGGACCGGGCGCGGGCCCGGGCGGCGGCCACCAGATCGGAACCGGAGTAGCGGCGGTCGCTTTCGAGCGCCACCCAGTCCGGATCGACCGGTGCCAGGGGGGAGAAGTGGTCGCCGTAGCCGCGGACCTCGACCGCGTAGTCCATCGCGGCGGGCGGGCACTCGGCCAGGGGGGCGCCGAGCGGGTGCAGGGACGTTCCGATGATCTCGCGCGCCCCGGTGTCCAACGCGGGCTTCAGCCGAGCCGCGTCGGCCACGACGATCTCGCCCTCCGGGATCTCCTGCCGGGTGGCCGGCACCACGGTCAGTCCGGTCGACCAGCAGGCGAACAACCAGGCGAGGCTCTGCCAGTGCAGCGGAAGCGCCAGGACGACACGCTCCTGCGGCTCCGCGGCGAGCCCGTCCACGAGCATGTTGGCGGTTTTGGCGACCCAGTTGTCGAACGTGGCGTAGGACAGCTCCACCCGGCCGCCGGTCTCGTCGTCATAGGCGGTGACGAAGGGACGCGCCGGATCCACGGTGACGGCCGACCGCCAAAGGCCGAGAGGCGTATCCGGGATTTCCGCTGACACGGTGGCGGCCTCCGCGCGCTGAGGGACAAGGTCCCGCACATGCTACTCCTCACCCGAAAGGTGATCATCCGGAACGAGTCAGGCGATGGCCGACGCAGGTCCCGTTGGTGCGGAACCGGGGGCGTCGATAGGTTCTCCAAGGCGTGTACGCCCGGATGCCCCCGCTCTTTCCGGAGGACGGACCTGTGGCCTCTGCCCAGCCGCCGCAGAACGGCGACGAAGACGACTCGGACCGCGGCTACGACCCGCAGTCGACCGAGAGCGCGGAGAACGGCTACACAGCGGCGGGCGAGGCCCCGGTCGGTCTCTGCATGGGGACGGGAACGATGTCGAACGGGGAGGCCATGATCGGTCTCAGCGAGGGATTCCTGCTCATCAAGCTGGACGGCGGCGGAGGTAACTTGGAGCTCCAGCTCCGGTCGGAGGAGTAGCGTACTCCCGGTCAACGCCCGGTCAACGCCCGGTCCGCCCGCGCCGTACCCGCCGACCATCGCCAGACGCTGGAACGGTTGTCCTCATGCTGCTGAGTCCCGGACGGCTCCTCGCCCGCACCACCGTGGTCCCCGCCGTCGCGGTGGCCGCGTGGCTGCTGGTGGCGTTCCCGCTGCTGGTGATCGGGCACTTCACCCCGCTCATGGGCCTGCTCCTCGGGGCGCCGGCCGTCGTCGCCGCGGTGGCGGTCGTTCCGCGCTGGATCCCCGACCTCCCCGAGGACGACGTTCCCTGGTGGCCGCTGGCCGCGGTCGGTCTCGTCACGGTCGCCTTCGCCGCCCTCCAGATCGCCTATCACGCCGAAGCGCTGGTGATCCGGCGCGATCCGGCCTCCTACGCGCAGTTCACCGTGTGGATCGCGCAGAACGGTTCGCTGCCGATCCCGCAGCACCGCGATCTGATCGCCGGGGACGATCCCGCTCTCAGCTACAACAGCCTCGCCTACTACCAGGTCGGCGACGTCGTCTGGCCGCAGTTCCTGGCCGGCGCGCCATTGGTTCTCTCCGTCGGATACTGGGTGGGCGACCTCACCGGCATGCTCGTCACCGCCCCGGTCATCGGGGCGCTTGGGGTGCTGACCTTCGCCGGGCTGGCGGCCCGGCTCATCGGGGCGCGCTGGGCGCCCCTGGCCGCGCTGCTGCTCGCCGTCTGCCTGCCCCAGCAGTGGGTGAGCCGCTCCACCTACAGCGAGCCCGCGGCTCAGGTGCTGCTGCTCGGCGCGCTGGCGCTCGCATTCGACGCGCTGTCCCGCAGCACCTCGTTGCGGGACCGGTGGGGGCGGGAGCACGCCCTCGCGGGTGCTGCGGGGGTGGTGTTCGGCCTCGCGCTGGTCGTACGGATCGACGCGCTGCGCGACCTCCTTCCGGTCGTCGCCTTCCTCGGGCTGCTGCTGCTCGCGCGGCGCGGCCAGGCGCCGCCCCTGCTCGCCGGGCTCGTGATCGGAGCCGGATACGGGGCCGTCGCCGGGTTCGGCCTGTCCCGGCCCTATCTGGACTACCTCTCGGATTCGCTGGATCCGCTGCTGTGGTTGAGCGCGGCCGTTCTGCTCCTCACCGTGGCGGGGACCGCTGTTCTGTGGCGGCACGGCCCGCCCCGCACGGACCGGCCGGGGTGGCTGCCCGCGGCCGCGGCGGTGCTGGCGGTGTTGGGGGTCGCCGCGCTCGCGATCCGCCCGTGGCTCTTCACCCAGCGCGGGCACGGGGACGAGGCCACCGGGCTCTACATCGGTCAGGTGCAGGAGATCGAGGGGCTGCCCATCGATCCCGATCGCACCTACGAGGAGATGAGCCTGCTCTGGATGGGCTGGTACCTGGGGGCGGCCACCGTTCTGTTTGCGGCGCTCGGCGTCGCCCTCCTGCTGTACCGGGTACTCCACCGCCGGGAACCGCAGTGGGTGCTCCCGGTGATGCTGCTGGTCTGGAGTGTCGCGGCGACCCTGGCCCGGCCGGCCATCACCCCCGACCACCCCTGGGCCAGCCGGCGGCTCGTCGTCCTGGTGATTCCCGCCTTCGTCCTGTTCGCGGTGTGGTTCCTGGCCTGGTGGACGCGCCGCTTCCGGCACTACGAGGGGCCGCCGGCCAGGGGACTGGCCGGTGTCGTCGCCGCGGCCGGAGCCGCGGCGATGCTCCTCCCCGCCGTGATGACGGCGAGCGGTGTCATGAACTACCGCTCGGACATCGGAACGGTGCAGAACACGCGCGACCTGTGCGCGGCGATTCCCGACGATGCCAGCGTGATCATCGTCGATCCGGGCGTGGCCAGCAACTACATGCAGCTCATCCGGGGCGTCTGCGGAGTACCGGCCGCCGAGGCCGACCCCGCGGACAGGGAGGCCGTGGGCCGGGTCGTCGATGGGATCCGGGAACGGGGACGCACAGCGGTGCTCGCGGCGTCCGTGCCGCGGGACCTCACGCTGCTGGCGCCCCCCAAGGCCAGAGTCGAACACCCCTTCCGCGTCCGCGCCGACCAGGATCCCGGCACCCTCATGGAGCCTCCGCGCGGCCCGTGGTCCTTCAGCGGCGACGTGTGGATCGCGATCATCCCATGAGCCGCTCGTCTCCGAACGCGGCTATGCTAAGCGCACCGTGAGCGAAATGTCCCGAGGAGCAGACGGGGGTGCGGAGCCGCCGCCCTCCGTCACGATCGTCCTTCCCTGCTACAACGAGCAGGATCACGTCGTCAAAGAGGTCGAGCGCATCTGCGCGGCCATGGACGCCTCGGAGTACGACTACGAGTTGATCGCGATCGACGACGCCTCCACTGACGACACCCTGGCGCGGCTGCGGGAGGTCGAACCGCTCTTCGAGCACGTTCAGGTCATCGCATTCGGGCACAACGGCGGCGCCGGGACGGTGCGCCGGATCGGCACCCAGCGGGCGCGCGGCGAGTTCGTCGTGTGGACCGACGCCGACATGACCTATCCCAACGAGTGCATCCCCGAGCTCGTTTCGAGCCTGGCCGACGATCCCGCCGCGGACCAGGTCGTCGGTGCCCGCAGGCAGGAGAAGGGCCGACACCGGCTGCTGCGGGTTCCCACCAAATGGCTGATCCGGAAAATCGCCGAGCGGTTGACCAATACACGGATCCCCGACCTGAATTCCGGGCTGCGCGTCTTCCGCCGCGAGGTCTCCCTTCCCTATCTGCGGCTACTGCCGCCCGGCTTCTCCTGCGTCACCACACTCACCCTGGCCTTTCTGTCCAATCAGCACCAGGTGCGCTACGTTCCTATCGATTATTACAAACGCTCCGGGAATTCGAAGTTCCACTTCATCCGCGACGCCTACCGGTACATTCTGCAAGTACTGCGGATGGTCATGTACTTCAACCCGCTCAAGGTGCTGATGCCGCTCGCACTGTGGCTGCTCGGTATCGGGGTGCTCAAGTTCGGCTACGACATGGTCCGGGAACCCCTTTACATCCCGAACAACACGGTCATGCTGTTCATGACCGGGCTGATCATCGCGTCGTTGGCGCTGCTGGCCGACCTCATCGTGCGGTCGCGTAACGGGTCCTGAAGGGGACGCCCGGGATACGGAGGAGCGCGAGCACCGGCGAGTTAGGAAAGACGGGGAATCATGCGGATCTCGCTGGTCGGCCCGGCCCACCCCTACAAGGGGGGAGGTGCCCGGCACACGACGGAACTGGCGCACCGGCTCACCGCCCGGGGGGACGATGTAGGCATCGAGTCGTGGCGGTCGCAGTACCCGTCGCTGCTGTATCCCGGTCGGCAGACCGTCGATGCCGACGAGGCCGAAGGTCCCACCTACCCGCGCACGCGGTGCCGGCTGGCCTGGTACCAGCCCGCGGGCTGGTGGCGGACCGGACGCCGGATCGGACGCGGGAGCGACCTCGTGGTCCTTACCGTCTTCACGCCCGTACAGGTGCCGCCCTACCTGGGAATACTCGGTGGTATCGGTTACCGGGCCCGCACCGTTGCGCTGTGCCACAACGTGCTGCCGCACGAACGCGGCCCCGTCGACGTCGCACTGATGCGTGCGCTGCTGCGCCGGGTGGACGTGGTGCTCACCCACTCGCCGGAGCAGCAGCGCCTTGCGAACGGATTGATCGACGGTGCGGCGGCGGAGTCCCGGATGGCCGAGCTGCCGCCGCACCTGCCCGAGACCACCGCGCCGCGCCTGCCGGATCCGGGCGCCGTTCACGGGCACCTGCTGTTCCTCGGGTTCGTACGCCCGTACAAGGGCGTCGACGTACTGCTGCGCGCGCTCGCCGAGGGCGCGCCGCCTGAGGTGACGCTGACGGTCGCGGGGGAGTTCTGGGGCGGCTCCGCGGAGCTCAGGGCACTCGCCGCCGACCTCGGCATCGCCGACCGGGTGGAGTTCCGCGAGGGCTACATTCCGGCGAAGGAGATGTCCGGCCTGTTCGCGCGCGCCGACGCGCTGGTCCTGCCGTACCGGTCGGCGACCGCCACCCAGAACGTCTGGCTGGCGCACGAGCACGGGCGCCCGGTGATCGCCACGCGCGCCGGCACCCTGCCCGGCCACGTCACCGAGGGCGTCGACGGCCTGCTCTGCGACCCGGGTGACGCCGCCGACCTCGCCCGTGTGATCAAGGACTTCTACTCCCCGGGGGAGGCGCTCCGGCTGCGGGCGGGCGTCCGTCCCGTGGCCCCGGAGCCGTACTGGGCCAGCTACCTGGAGACCCTCACGGGGTGAGCGGTTCCGGCCGGTGCCCTCCGCCGCGGCCCGCTCAGCCGGGTCCCCGTCTCCCGGTGCCGCTCAGCGCCGACCGGGTGGTCAGCAGGGCCGCGCCGGCCCACAGCACATCGGCGAGGGTCATCACGAGCCGCGAGAGCGCCGCGACCACCAGGGCCGAACCGGGGGTGAGCACGGGGGCGAGGGCCACCACCAGCACCAGTTCGCGCACGCCGATGCCGGCGGGGGCGACGACGAACAGGATCCCGAGCGTCCACGCCAACGCGTAGGCCCCCGCTGCGGTGGGGAGGGCGTGAGCGGCGTCCCCACCCGCGGCCACCACGAGCACCCAGATGTGCACGGCGAGCGGCCCCCACGCCACGAGCGACCAGCCCGTGGCCGCCCCCATGCCGCGCGCGCTGACCCGTTCCAGCTCCTCGTCGGGGACCTCCCTGGAGCGCCGGGCGATCCGCAGCGCCGTGTGGACCAGCCACGTCACCGCGCGCGGGTGCAGGGCGGCGAGCAGGAGCGGGGCCAGCGCGAGGACCCACCACCAGCGGCGCGCCGCCTCCTCCGAGGCCAGCGGCAGGGTCGCCGCGGCCACCACCAGGTTCACCGTGAGCATGACCGCGACGGCGAGCACGGTCGCGGTGATCCCGCGCCGCCGGGCGACATCGCGGTCCTTGGCGAGCTCCACCTGCGCGACGAACGCCCATACCGACCCCGGCAGGTACTTTCCGAGCTGCCCGACGAACATGACGCGCGCCGCGATCCTGACGGGCAGTGGAGAGCCCAGGTCCGACAGGAGCGCGCGCCAGGCCAGCATCTGCGCTCCGAGCGCGGCCAGCGCCGCCGCGACCGACACGGCGACGGTCCCCGGCGCGAGCGCCCCGAGCGC